>NZ_CP152052.1:417500-1151250 GCF_038637725.1 Psychrobacillus sp. FSL H8-0483 | reverse complement strand
TTGTTCTTTTAAAGCCAATTCTTTTTGTTTTTTCACTACTTCACGTAACGCTTCCTCTGCAGTATCTACTTCTTTTAGCTTTTCTTTTAAATCCTTCAAGTCTTTTTTTACGGACTTCGCTAATTCTTTTTTCTCAAGTTTTTCTATTTCTTTTTTCATTTCTTTTACAACTCGATCTTCTTTTTCCATATCCTTTGCTTCTAATTGTGTTGCTGCTGGAAAAGCATACAGTACTAAAACTGCCGCTAGTGCAAGAACAAATCCTAGAAGCCATTTAGGCTGGAAATAGTGTTTTTCTCGTTGTTTAAATTTCTCAAATGCTTTCTCACAGCCCAGTTCTGCCTTTGCTAATAAACCTTTAATAAGCATAGATTTTTCGTTAAGAAATGATACTGCAGAAATTAATAAATTATCATGGAAAAAGGAATCTAGTTTATGAAGTGCCGCTTCTTTGGAAGGTCGTCTCCAAAATGCGTATACAAAAACTGCTACAAAAACAATACCTCCAACAATAACTGCGGTTCGGATATAGTATGGAAATACAAATAAGCGAGAAACAAATAGAATAGACGCAGCAGAAGTGAATCCGTAAAACAAAGCAGCTTGGAGCATTCTACTGTAGTGCTCTACTGTAAGTCTACGTCTAGCTTTATGGACGAAACGAATTAGCTTATGTTGGCTATTCATCTATAATTCCTCCTCATTTTTTACGTTTCATATTCACACGTAATTTTTTTACAGCAATAAATACAGATAGAATAGTTATACAAACATAAAAAATTGTATATCCAGCCCAAATTGGAAATTCCACCTTTGTAGATTGTGTAATAAAATCATCCGACCCTGGAGTGATAAGCGTAAGCATTAAAACAATCGGATTAATACTTGCAAAAAAGTGACCAATTGGTGAGGAAGTTAGTGTACCTGTTGCCATAGAATTCATTCCAGTAATGACAAGATAAATAAAACCAGTAACCGCAGTTAGAAATATCATTGTTCCATACGTTGCAATCATCGAAACGATCGTTTTACGAATAATTGTTGAATACATAATTCCTATTCCACCAATGGCAAGCATAGTTAAAAAGAAGAATAAGAAAATGATGCCTAGCTGTCCTGGAGATACTCCTCCAAAAAGAAAAACTAAACTGTAGATTGGTAATCCTGCGACTAATAACAAGAGAAGAAAAGCAATAGACGATGTTAACTTCCCAATAATGATTTGAAAGGAAGTCTGAGATGTAGTTAATAATATATTTAACGTTTGCTTTTCTCTCTCGGAACTAATGGCACCTGCTGTTAGCCCAGGAGTAATAAAGACAATAAGACCTAACTGAATATATGTCAGCATAGAGAACATGAAAAAGCTTTCTTCTGGTCGAAAATAACCTGTACCTGTGAAGGAAGTGGTCAACATAATAAAGCCGAAAACAAAGATAGACATTGCAAGTAAATAAAAGAGAATTCCAGTAAAGCTTTTTAGGGAACGAAAGCGTAATTTAATTTCTTTTACTAATACTGGATTTGAAAATGCTTGCTTCATCTTATTTCGCCCCCTTTGTAATTTCCATAAAGACATCTTCAAGGTTCGTTTCTGTCTCCGAGAAGGAAATAATTCTTAGTTGTTGGTCTAAAGCTTTTTTCAACAAATTAATTTGATCTTCTTCGGAACCTCGATAATTAAATATAATGGAACTTTTCTCTTCATGTATTTCCACTTTTGAAGCAAAGGGATCTTCTTCAAAAAACGTTGCAGCATTCTCCAACAATCCTTTAACCCTCACCGTAATTTGTTTTTCCCCTGCAAGTTGTGCTTGAATTTCAGCAACCGAGCCGTGCGCAATCAATTTACCCCCATCAATTACTCCAATTTCATCACACATTTCAGCAAGCTCTGGCAATATATGCGAAGAAATTAAAATTGTTTTCCCCATATTTTTTAGTTGTCTTAGGATATCTCTCATTTCCACACGAGCACGCGGATCAAGTCCCGAAGCAGGTTCATCCAGTATCAACACTTTAGGATCATGAATAAGTGCACGCGCTAAACATAAACGTTGTTTCATCCCCCTTGATAATAGATCTACGTAGTCATAACGTTTATGCGTTAGGTTAACCAACTCTAGTAGTTGGGGAATCAGAATTTGTCTCTCAGCCTCTGGAATTCCATAGCTTGCGCCGTAAAAATCTAAATACTCATTTGCTTTTAGTTGATCATAGACCCCGAAAAAGTCAGGCATATAACCTATTTGTTTCCGTACTTCATGCGGTTCGGTTTTGACACTTTTCCCATTCACATATGCCTCTCCAGAAGTTGGTTGTAGCAGTGTAGCTAATATAGAAAAAGTTGTCGATTTCCCTGCTCCATTTGCCCCCACAAATCCAAATACAGTTCCTTCTTGTAGGCTAAGGTTTAAATCATTTAAAGCATAAAAAGAACCGTATTTTTTTGTTAACCCTTTAATCTCTATCATTTCTGAACCTCCCCTTTTAAGCGAACCTCTGGAAGTCTTGTATACGGATCACCTTGAGCTGATTTTTTGATTAATTTGTAATATACTTCCCCGGAATCATTAATATAATTTTGAATGTTTTCGGAAATTGTAAATCTACTTTCTTCTATTGGTTCAAAAGCTTCGGTTTCCATATTCCAAATTTCAATTGTTTGAGAATTTCGATCGGTATTCGCTATTTGTAATTGTGTCCACATTACTTTATTAGTAGGAATGGTATCAGGTATTTTCCAATAGATGTTATATTCACCATCATCTAAATACCATTCTAAATTGCTATTTTGCACTGGTTCCATATACTTTCCAAATTCATTTGTATTAACATTTACCGTAAACGTTGTAGCTGGTAGCACAAAATCACCTGCAAAAATCGTTTCAGCTTTGAACGGCTGAATAATTAAATGGAGAGCAGACATCTCCACTTTTTTGTCCTTTAATTCGATTGGAATTAGATTGTCCTCTGCAAAGGCCGTAATTGCTGGACTACTACCTAATTGATTGAACATTTGACTAGAAGAATATAAGGATTGCTTTCTTTGTTCAGTCAAATCAATTTGATTTCCAATGTTCATGCCGTAGTTTCTATTAATATATGGATTGGAGGCTGGTGTTAACATAACAGTTCCTAAGTCTTTATTCACTTCTAGCTGTTCACCAGGCTGAAGATCACCTAACTTGATGAGTTTGCTTCCAGACCAAACAGAAACTTCTTTCAGAGCAAATGGAAAGTTATTCTTTACTGTTCCAATTAATTTACTCGCATCTACTCGAAGGTCTACTTCAAAATTCCCCACGTCTTTCAGATGTGTATCACCAAAGAAATTCGAGACAGACCAGTAACCTACATCTCTGAACGTTAATTCACTATTGGAAGCATGTTTTTCAATAATAGTTTTTTCATGTACATTCATATTCTGACCATTAAATGAATTGTTATTTCTTTGGGCAACCATTGTAGTGGATGTTGGTGCAACAAATGAGAATTCCCCGCTTTTATTACTTAATAAAGATTCAGCATAATAACCACTTAAACTATTATCCTCATTAACATATAAGAAGGAGGATTGTTGTACTTGTGGACGTGCAATACGATCCTTCGCTCCGTACCCGAAAATAGCAGCGGATGCAATAATAGCGGTAAGTGGAATAATACCCCACGCGTACTCTCGTTTGTCTTTTCTTTTCAATAAAAGGTATAAGAGCGGTCCTACTAGTATCATATAAATTAACACAATACTAATCATTAAAGGAGTTGATACTTTGAATGAGCTAAATAATGAGTTTGTGTTTCCTACTTCATACACTAGTTGATCCTTTCCATTGTAGCCATACATCATATTATTAGATGTATTTTGTGCTTTTACGGACTGTACAATTGTAGTCATCAAGTCACTATAGACAGGGTCTTTTGATAAGGGTTCATCACCAAGAGAAAAGGTTGTTTGAATAATAGCACCTTTACCTAATTGTTTCTTTGCGGCTATTATTGTTCCATCTATATTAAATGACGGTGTTGCTCCCTCATTTAAAGATGCATCATACACTGTTAAAGCATTGGACAATGGGTTATTTGCAGTCAAACCAAGTACTTTTTCAGGAGATAAAGATTGGGTACTTGTTTGAAGAGTTAGTGGTAAGTATTCTCCTAACTTGCCTAATTCCACTTTTGTATTGTCAGAGGCCCCAACTACAATAAAGCCTCCTGCACTAACATAGTCAACAAGCGCTTGTTGTTGTTGCTCTTCTAAATCTGCAAGGACAAATTCATCAATGACAATATAGTCTGCCATTTGCCAAGCTTCAGCCTCTGTTGGGAGCGGAAAGTTACTCAGTTGAGCTACATGAATCACTTGGTTACCTATTTGATTTTGTTGTTTTATTTGGCTTAATACTTTTAACCTGTCAGCACTATTGGTGAAAGATAAATAAAATATAGATGATGGATCATTAAAGCTTACTCTTAAATTTTTAGTGCCTTTAAAATCAATGGACTTTCCTTTTTCCCAACCACCTTCGTAAAAGTGAATCATTTGAAATGTAGACCCTTGATACATATAGTCTTCGGACATTCCAGACGCTGCAACCTGAATTGTCTTTGTCTCTCCCGCACCAATTTCAAATGGGATCGCTTGTGCATTTCCAAGATTGTAGGATTCCAAAATATCTAATACGATGTCTCCTGAAAAGGCGTCCCCTTTATTCTCAACGGTAATGGTAATTGGCAGCCCTTTCCCATATTTCGCTTTACCATTAAATCCAGCATTTGCTTTTACTTGTAGGTTAGGTGCAGCCGAGGCTTCAATTGTTGGTAATAGCAAAAAATAGATAAAGAGTGCAGAAATAACCAATGTAATTTTTTGGATACGCATTTAATTTCCCCCTTTTTATGTATATCTATTAGTACGTTTATCGCAGATGGAAGTTCCTTATTGAAACTTTTTTGCATGTTCTTTTACAATTGTGACAAAAGCTTCTACTTGTGGAAGGTCAAATGCAGCATCATAACCAATAAGCCAAGTGTCTCTCGTTAACTCAAACTGCTCTTCATCGTTCGTCAAAGGTATCTTCTGCACGTCCTCATGACCAGTCAATGTAATGGAAGGAAGTATCGCGTATCCAATACCATTTAAAGCCATTTGTTTACATGTCTCAATTTGATCTACGATTATTTGTCTCTTTGGATTAATCGAAAAATGTTTTTGCCACCATTGCTGAATTTCTTGATAATAGTTAGAATCACTTTTAAATTGAATAAATGGTTTCTCTGTTGTTAAAACATCGCTAACCGAGGTCATCTCTTTATCCACAAGGTAAAGTGTATCTCTGAATAAATGAATTTTATTTCCTTTCCAATCTGTTTGTCCACGTACAATTCCAATCTGTGCCTCTCCATCGTATATGGATTTTACAATTTCTGAACTCCAGCCTGTAAGAAGGGAAATCTTTGCTTCCGGATACGTTTGTACGAAATCTTTCAAAACTTTCGGCAGCCAATTATGACCAACGATGGAAGCACAAGCAATTTTTAACGTTCCATGTACTTTAGAGGTTAACGACTGAATCGCCTCATATACTTCTTCTTTCTGCTGAAGCATATTTACAGCATACTCGATTACAAGTTCTCCTTCTGGTGTTGGGGTTAACCCTTTCTGAGATCGTAAAAATAGTTTTGTCTGCCATTCTTTCTCAATGGTTTGAAGACGTAGAGAGAGAGCTGGTTGAGAAAGGAATAATCTCTCTGCTGCTTTTCGCATATTTTGTTCTTCTGCTAATACTTTAATAATGAGAAAATCTGATGTCATTTTTAAACCTCTTTCTTTTTAGGTAGTCCAAATACTAATACAAAACTAATTATTGCGAAGATAAAAGATGCAATAAATACTCCATGGAGAGCATACTCTAGTCCTTTTTGCAAAAATGATAGCTGCTCCATAGAGAATAGTTTTCGTTCATCTGCATCAAGCAACTGATTTACGTTACTTAATTCAAATGTGGATGAATGAATACTTAAATATCTGCTAATTGTTTTATTTACTATGACTCCAAGCAAAGCCGCTCCAAACATATTCCCGAAATTACGCATAAATAAATTACTGGCTGTTGCAACGCCCCTCCATTCATGCGTGACTGCTTCTTGAATCGTTACAATGAAGGATGTACTTGTAAGTCCCATACCAATACCAATGCAAAAACTACATACTGCAATTATAATCGGATGAAGTAAAGGATAAATGAAAATAAAAGAAAAAGTTCCAATCATTAAAAATATTGTCCCTATAAACGAAAGTTTGGATGCTCCATATTTGGGAAGTAAACGGCCTGCTGCCGTTGACGCAAGAGGCCAGCCAATAGATACAGCAGTTAATGTAAATCCAGCAACAATTGCTTTTTGCTCCATTACACCAGTTACATACATTGGTAAATAACTGGATAAGCCTATTAAAATTACACCGGTAGAAAATGAAATTAGATTGGCGAACAAGATTATTTTATTTTTCCATATTACCATTGGCATAAATGGTTCCATTGCTTTTCTTTCGACTTTAAGAAAAATGATACATCCAATCATCACTACACCCAGTAAACTAAAACTTACTAAAGATATCCAAGGAAAAGATTGTCCTCCTTCTACTAACCAAAATAGTAAAGAAGACAGGATAACCGTCATTAGCAAAGCCCCTTTATAATCAACTACTGGCTTCTTGCTTGAAACAGGCTCATGCAAAAATAGAACTATTCCAAGCATCGCAATAAGACCTAGTGGAATATTCACCCAAAATACAAACTCCCACCCGACTGTTTCTACTAATATCCCACCTATAGCAGGTCCAGAAACAGCGGATATCCCCCAAACACTTGCTAAATAACCCTGTATTTTTGCGCGTTCATCTCCTTGATAAATGTCTCCTATAATAATGGTCGCAATTGGTTGTACTGCTCCAGCACCTAACCCTTGTATTAAGCGGTAAACAATTAATTGCTCCATCGAGGTAGCGAAACCACATAGGAATGAACCGATTAAAAATAATGTAACGCCAATAAAAAATATTATTTTCCTTCCAAATAAATCAGCTAGCTTCCCATAAATTAAAACGGTTATTGTGCTCATTAATAAATAAGCTGAAAATACCCAACTATATCGAGAAAAGCCACCTAAGTCAGATGTTATACTGGGCATAGCTGTTGCAATGATAGTCGCTTCGACGGCTCCCATAAACATCGCAAGCATCACCGCTACTAATACAAAAGGTCTTTTTGTTGCTTTACTCTTCAAAACTCCCCCCCCATTTCCTAATAAAAGAATGGTCGCAACAAGATATATAAGGACTGCGTAGCCAAAATTGCATCTTAGGTCCACACGGCGTGGATCATGCTCCTGCGCACAGCCGTATAAGTCCATAAATTGAAGCAGGTGTAGAAAAACGAGTCTTTTTCTACACCTGTTTTTTGTATACTTTTTATTCAACATACCAGGATCGTGATTTCTGAGTGGGAGGCTGTCCTAAAGTTATTTAGAGACTGATAGTTGGTCCCTTTTCCAATGTATTGATTTCCGTTCCAGACGGACGCTTTCCGCGGGCATGGCTTCAGTCTCCTCAGGCCAACAGGATGTTGGTCACGAAGGCGTTGCCACACGAGGTGGCGTTCTTAGCCTTCGTTCCTTTGTTCGCTTCTGCGGGGCCTTCAGCTCATGCACCTGCCGCTTCGCTTTCGGTGCAGAAAACATCTGCTATTCCCGCTGGAGTCGCCGTCTTTCACTATAATCAATTGCATACAAAAAAATAGTAAACGATCATCTTAAAAGTTAATGGATGTAGGTACTTTTTCAAGAGAGTGCCCGAAAAGTACTGGAGTCTGGATAGTTAATGAGTAGAAGCGTATATACTTTTTTACTCTGAAAAAAAGAAGGCCTTTTAAGAGGCCTTCCCAGGTTGTCGTTACACTTGAGTTTCTTGTGATTGATATAAATACTTTTTCATTTGCTTTAAAATAACTCTTCTCGTTAATATACCTAAAAATGTTTGCTCATCATCGACTACACATACATAAGGATTGTTAACTAATAAATCTAAACCTTTTTGAAATTTTTCATTAAAATGAATGACTGGTATATCTTTTTTCATAATACTATCTACTTTTAAATCTGGTAGTCGTTCGTATTCAATATGTTCTAATCCTAATATTTCATCTGTTATTTGTTGTGTACTTATTAAACCTTGCAGTCTATATTTCACGTCTAGCACTGGAATAGAAGAGTATCCAGTTTTAGTTAATACTAATAATGCATGTTCAGCGTTATTTCCTAATTGTACGTGTGCTACTTTTTCCGCTGAAATAATGTAATCCTCAATCGGAATTTGTAAAAAATCTTTGCTGCTCACAGATATCATTGCATTCTACTCCTTTGTTTGTTTTCATGTTATGAAAACATAACGTATAAAACTATGATAGCATATGAAAGGAATAAAAACCTGTGAAATCGCTTACAAACTATTTATAATTTTTTAGAATGGAAATTGATTTAACCACTGACCTCCGTCTAATGTTACAATTTCTCCATTCATATAGGAAGCTTTATCAGATAAAATAAATGCAGCAAGCTCTGCAATTTCTTCTGGTTTACCAAGGCGACCTAATGGAATGGATTGAATGGTTCGTTTTGCTGCTTCCTCCGATTCCCAGAGTTTCCCTGCTCCACCTGTTCGCTCAATTGGGCCAGGAGCAATACCATTCACTCGAATACCGTATTTAGTTCCCCACTCGACCGCTAAAGTCCTAGTTAGTGACATAACTCCCGCTTTCGCAGCTGCAGAATGAACTACGCCCACCCCTGCTCCCCATGCATAAGTTACAAGCATATTCAAAATAGATCCTTTCGTTCCTTTACTGATCCAATAATTCCCTACCGCATTGGAACAGTAAAAAGATCCATTTAAAACTATATCAATAACAGCTTTCCAGCCATTAGGTGTAAGTTTCTCTGACTCTACAATAAAATTACCAGCTGCATTGTTTACCAAACCATCGATCTGACCATACGTTTTATCTGTAAACTCTACCATCGCTGAAACATGCTCCGGATTGCGCACATCCATTTGAAAAATGGCTATCGTATTACCATATGCTTCAATTTCTTTTTTTGCGCTTTCTAGCCTTTCTAAGTCACGACCAGTAATGACAACATTTGCTCCTTCTGAAACAAACTTCATTGCCATGTATTTTCCCATCCCATTTGAACCGCCAGTAACGATAATCGTCTTCTCTTTCAACATTAGTCAGCACCCCTTTAAAATAAATGAATATTCATTCATTTATTTTATCATAATATTAGAAAAGCTCAAGCGCCCTCTAAGTACAAAACCTGTTTTGTATCGTTTTCGTAGGTCTTTGGACAGACTTATTGCTATATCACTACCGATTGATTTTTAGAGAGGCTGGTCGTGACTGACGTCACGACCAGCCTCTCTTTTCTCGGTAATCTTATGGCGTTTGTCTGTCCGTCGCCCTCCTTCAACAGTACGAATAAGGTTAAGATCTTTTTGGATAATGAATGAAAAGATGCTTTCCAACTCATATAGCTTCAGAGGAGGACAGTCTATGTTCGCGACTTCATGGTGCTCCTGCGCAAAGCGCGTCGCAAAATAAAAGAACATTTCGCAACGACTGTCTGACCCGCATCGTGCGGGCCTCCGACGAGGCGGTTATAAAGATACTTCAACCTTTAGTATAAGTTTACTTTACTTTTGGAAAAGTTGAGTTTATAATATGATTCAAGAGGTGATTGTCATGAAGAAAGATTTTGGTGATTCGATATCAAATAAGGTTTATGAATATCGTGTACTTGCCAGAATGTCTCAGCAAGATTTAGCAGAGAAAGTCGGGGTTTCCAAACAAACCATCTTCGTAATGGAAAAAGGAAATTATGTTCCGACTCTGCTGTTGGCTTTTCGAATTGCCGATTTTTTTAATGTTGATGTAAACGATATTTTTACTTATGTGAAAGGAAGTGATCAAAATGAAAATTAAGTTTATCTCAGATATCCATAACGCAATTTTTCACCCTTTAAAGTCCTGGGCTGAACAATCTACGGGAAATTGGAATATTCTCATTGGAGTTGGTTTTTTACTGCTTATGGGTAGTGCAATTTTTACCTATGTATTTTATAAGAAGATTGGGCAAGACGACGAACGGACAAATAAAATCTTTTTGAAAAGCAGTTACTGTGTGCTGTGGGCAATTATTCTATGTGACTTGATTTTTCCTAAAGACTATATGTGGAACATCTTTTTCTTGTTCAAATATACGCTGGCATTTTTAGCTGGTGGAATTTACCTGGCCGTCCGATATAAAAAGGATTTTTCATAAGGAAAGGTCGAGGAGCGAAAATCGGATGAAGAGGAGGGATTGGAAATTCGGACAGCAATCAAAATTCGGCAGCCAATAACGATTGCGATTATTTTTCTTGTCGTGATAACGATGTCTGAAACATTGGAGCTATGGAACGGAAAATTATATACTTTCTTATTCTATTAAAAAAAACGTAAATCTCTAAAAGAAATCTACGTTTTTACTTTATTGAGTTAATTTCATAAATAGTACTTTGTCATAAAAATACGAACATTTATCACTTTGTTGATTGAAGCGGAGGTGGCGACTCCAGCGGGATGAGTGAGACAGATAAGACATCACAAACGATGCGTAGCGGCAGTGATGGCTTATCGCTCACCACGCGGAAAGCGTCCGCCTATAGCGGAAATCAATTATACTTTTTGCGTGTAAAATATAATTTCTTTAGTTTCCTTTAGTTTTGTTCGTGTCTTTTCATTTAGGTATGGAATTATGAAATTGATTCAATTCATATATGATTTGTTAATATCGTCTATTGGTACTGGACGACTAAAATAATAGCCCTGGGCTTTTTGACAATTTGCAGCCTTTAATATTTCCACTTGCTTATCTTTTTCTACACCTTCTGCAATAACTTCCATTCCTAAGCTATGTGCCAGTTGAATAATCGTAGTTGCAATCGCTGCATTTTTTTCATCCAATTCCATATCTTTAATAAACGACTGATCAATTTTAATTATATCAATCGGATACTTTTTCAAATAGCTTAAAGAAGAATATCCTGTTCCAAAATCATCGATAGAAATAACGATCCCAATGTCTTTCAACTCTTTTAACATGGTAAGCGTATCTTGCATATCAGTCATTGCACTCTCGGTAATTTCTACTTCTAATGAGCAAGGACTTATATTATATTTACGTATTTTATCCCGAATTTTAACAGCAAAATTTTCTTGTTTAAATTGCTGGGGTGAAATATTTACGGCAATACGAACTTCACGATAACCTTTCTCTTGCCAATATTTTAACTGTTTACAAACCTCTTCCAATACCCAATCACCAATTTGCATAATCATCCCTGATTGTTCCGCAAGTGGGATAAATTGCATTGGTGAAACATAACCAAACTTTCTATTATTCCAGCGAAGTAAGGCTTCAAAAGAGTTTATTTCACCTGTCACTAAATTAACTTGTGGCTGAAAATGAATAGAAAGCTCTTCTTTTTCTATCGCTCTTCGCAAATGAGATTCCATCAATGCTTCGTTTGGAAAAGATAAGTTCATTTGCTCCTGAAAATAACGATAATGTGCTCGTCCTCTGTCTTTTGCTACATATAAAGCTTGGTCGGCTTTAAGAAGCAACTCATCAATTTTATTACCATCATGAGGGAACATAGAGATTCCTACAGACGCAGTAACAAAGTATTCTTGATGGTCCAAATAAATGGGTTTAGAAAGCTCCATTAAAATACTTTCGGAAAACAAGCTCGTCTCTTCTCGGGATTTACCTTTTAAAATAAAAACAAATTCATCTCCACTTTGTCTATATAAATTACTCATTTTATCAATATAAAGACCAAGACGATCTGCTATTTTCTTTAATAATTCATCTCCATAGCTATAGCCAAGTGATTCATTTATAAGTTTAAATCTATCTAAGTCAATTCGCATAATGGCTATTTCACTTTGTAAGCTATTTGCTTGAATTAAATTATCACGTAAATGCTCTTTTAATGCTCTTCGATTCCATAATCCCGTTAAATGATCATGGTAAGCAAGATAAAATAATTGGTTTTGTTCATCCGTGTCTGTCATTGTATCCCGAATTATTAAATGAAAACCAGTTACTATCTCTTTATTTTGTATAGGAATCGCTTTTAAGTAAGTAGTAATATAATGACCTTTATCGTGCTGAATTAAACAATTCTGCATTTCAGTAGCATAACCACTTAAGGTTTGCTTCATCATAAGTTGGAAATTTCTTAAGGAATTTTCTTCAATCAATTTTTCGATTGGTTTCTTGACCAGCTTAACAGGATCATATCCGAAAACTTTTGAAGTCACCATATTCAAATACTGAATAATACCATTTTCATCAATAGAGAAGATAGAATCTAAATTATTGTTTACAAGTGAAAGATATTTTTCTTTCACTTCTGTTAAAACACGTTTTTCAGTTTCTTCTTCTGTCTTGTTATTCATTGTAATTCCGTACACATTATTGTATCCTTCTTCTATTAAAACAATCGAAATATCAAACACATATAGCTCATCTTCAAGTTTTAATGGGAAATTATATAGCACCTGTTGCTTTTGTTCTAAATTTGTATGAATAGGCAACTGATTCCAAATATTTTCTAATGATAAAGCTTGGGAAACTGTATTTATCTTTGCCAAAAAGTTTGTTGCAGCATTATTTAGATATATAATTGAAAACTCATTTTTCCTATTTTTCTTCAAAATACAAGTAAGTAGAAATAAATTATCTTGGATTACATCAACTAAATAATTACTAATAGCTTGCTTTGTATCTGTAGATTTGTTCATGTAGTCCTCCATTATGTAGCGCACTGAAGAATACGATACAATTTATAAATAATACTTTACCTCATTTTATCGACACAATTCTCACTTTCTTTAGATAATAAAGGTTAAAATCCTTTTGTACAATATTTTTTTGATTTGTTTACACAATTACTTGGAAAATTGGTATGATGGAGTATATAAAAAGCTTTCGTAGGAGGAATTTATCATAGCCACCAGCGTTGAAGAACTAATAGCTACTGCAATATACACCGTAAATAGACATGCTAAAACGGCAATCGACAATAAGCCGCTTTATGAACTAAAGAAATTAGCAATTCAAAAACTAATAGTAGAAAACAAAGCTAAAAAAATTGGACTTCATTTTGTTCGCAATCCGAAAAATAGTCAACAGCAATCCTCCGTATTAATACAATGTGCAGATTATTTTTTTCATATTATCCCTGTAAAAGAGGACTTTAAACAACTACAACATCTTGGGCATCTCGATGATACATATCGGAACCCCATTAGAAAAATGAATTTAAGAACTGCGAGACAAATTCTTACCGATTATATAGGACCTCAACCTATCATCAAAAAGTCCTCAAGCCAAACTACACATTTTGCTAAAAAATCTGCGCGAGTAACAAACAAACGCCCGCAAACGATGAAATCCTATTTAGATCGATAATAGATGGTTAGTCTCTCATTTATACTGGTACAACAGTTACGGTATTAAATGAGAATAGAAAATAGAAACATTCGAGAACGAAAAAAACTAGCGTGAAAAGAATTCTTTTCACGCTAGTTTTTTATAATATAAATTTATCTATTTTTAATACTAGTTCTGCAATTTCAGGTTTGCTAATTTGATCTTCCGCTCCCACTTGATCGCCTTTATGACGAAGATCATCCGTTATTAAACTACTAAAAATAAGTACTGGAAGTTTAGATAAGTGGCTATTTTCTTTTATATTTCTCGTTAAAGCATGTCCATCCATTTGAGGCATTTCAATGTCTGTCACCACTATTTGAACATGTTCCGAAATATCTGGTGACACTTTTTCTAATTGTTCTAAATAGTTAAGAGTGTCCTTTCCATTTTCGAAAAATTCCAGATTAACGTAGCCTGCTTCGTTTAATGTATCATGTAATAGCTTTCGCAGAAGTGGAGAATCTTCGGCAACGACTATTTTCTTATTGGAACGCTCTCGATGACCTAGTTTTTTGACAGAATCTACATTTATACCCGACTCCGGGTTAATATCTACAATAATTTTCTCAAAATCTAGTAAGAGGATCATTACATCATCTCGTTTAATAACACCTATTACATGAGAAGTTCCACCTTGATAAATATTGGAGGGCTTTTCTATTTGGTTCCAAGAAATCCGATGAATCTGCGTAACATTGTCAACATGGAAAACTACTCGTTGTTTATTAAATTCTGCAACTATATATTTTTCTTGCTCACTATTGATAGCTGGAAGTCCTAGAACTTTACTCATATTAACAACTGGTAATACTTCCCCACGGAGTTGAACGATACCTTCTACATGTGGATGTGCATGTGGAATATATGTGACAGCAATTGGTTGAATGATTTCTTTTACTTTAATAACATTAATTCCAAAGTTATTAGATCCTACTTGAAATTCCACTATTTCTAACTCATTTGTTCCACTTTCCAGTAATATTCCTTTATGGTCACTCACATAAATCGCCCTTTCCTTAACAACTAGAATAATCCGATTGTATCATATAGCAGTAAATAATTACTATGTCATTCGTATGTTTTTATTAAAGTCTGGGTTCCATTATTTTCGTAACCTTTTGCTATTAACTCATCGTACATAGATTTTGCCAGTTGCAATCCTGGTAATTGTAAATTCATGTTTTCAGCTTCTTCTAGGGCTATTTTCATATCTTTTACAAAATGTTTAATATAAAATCCAGGTTCGTAATTTTCGGTAATCATTCGAGGTCCTAAATTACTTAAAGACCATGATCCAGCTGCTCCAGTTGAGATAGACCGTAGGACATGTTCTAAGTCTAGTCCAGCCTTTTTCCCATAGGCAAGTGCTTCACAAACCCCAATCATCCCTGTAGCAATCGTAATTTGATTGCACATTTTCGTATGTTGACCTGCTCCAGCAGCACCTTGATATAAAATTGTTTCGCCAAAAAGATTTAATACAGGCAGCACTTGTTCAAATGTTTCTTTATCTCCTCCACACATAATGGAAAGTTTACCTAATTGCGCACCGATATCTCCACCGGAAACTGGGGCATCTAATGAGAGCATTCCTTTCTCTTTTGCTGTTATATTGATTTTTTTTGCAAGAGTTGGAGTAGACGTAGTCATATCAATTACAACTAGACCTTTGTTTTCCACAGAAAAAATACCGTTTATTCCAAAATAGATCTCTTCTACATCATGCGGATAACCTACCATTGTAAAAATAATATGTACATTTTCAGCTACATCACTTGCATGCTCTACCCAAGATGCACCTATTGTTATTAATTCCTCGGCTTTCTCTTTCGTTCTTGTATAAATAACGACTTCATGACCTGCTTTCAATAAATGCTTTACTAAACTTTTCCCCATAACACCCGTACCAATAAAACCAATTTTTAAATGCTCTGTCATTTGAAACCCTCCATTTACATTGTGAATATATATAGTGTACCAAAAAAGAGGACCATCCATGTAGCATTTGGATGGTCCTTTAAAAAGGGGGAAATGAGAATGTTGCTGTGTTCTTTATTATTATGCCCGGCTATCTTTTTTTTAAACATTTTTTTCAACAAAATAATATTTTTTTATTTCCTCTAGGTTTTTTATAAACATATCAGCTTTTGTATTTTCTATTAATTGTCCCCCATACCTAACTTCCTCGTATATATAAAAAAATTTATCCTCTACTAGCCAGTCCATTCTTTTAAACCATTCTCTAACAGT
Organism: Psychrobacillus sp. FSL H8-0483; assembly: GCF_038637725.1. Lineage (NCBI taxonomy): Bacteria > Bacillati > Bacillota > Bacilli > Caryophanales > Bacillaceae > Psychrobacillus > Psychrobacillus sp. FSL H8-0483. The sequence continues at coordinate 1,135,398 of NZ_CP152052.1, read as the reverse complement.
TTCGCTTTTATTTCTATCCAATTTAAATCGCTGCGCTTCTAATTCAAATTGCAAATACTTTTCTCTTAATAGGGAAGCTTCTACTTTATATAATGAGCTTTGTTGACTTTGTTGATTCTCTTCCGAATTGATCATTTGATTTGTTTCATTTTGAAAATTAATCCGTTCTACTTCTAATTTCTCTGGTTTATTTTTCAACAAATAGCGTACAAAAAATAGAATGACAATAGTAGTTAACCCAAAAACTATCCATTCCACTGGAAAGTTTAAAAAAGTTTCTTCCGAAACAATTTTATTCGGCTTTATTTTAACTTGTTCTCCAACTGGTATTCGTGTATCTTCTTTTAGTTCTCTAATTTCCAAGCTATTCATTAAATTCTCTAGATATTCTAGTAAAGGTCCAAAAGGTATGACTACTACACGCATTATGACTACAAAGAAAACATCCATCATTTTACGAACAACTGGAGCAATGAAATAAATAAAAACAGTGAAACTTGCTACGCTTACTAAACTAATAAGATAGATACCTAATACTTTGCCAAATGTAAAGGAATTGTGCTTGTCCGTATTTATCCAAACAGAGAATAATCGTATCCCTACAAATAAAGCGATTCCAGTTACAAACACTGTATAAAGAATAGATTGATACCCTTCATATCCCAGGAAAAAATTAATACAATGTACCACCAAAAATGTAGCAAAAAATAATAGCGTAAATAAACTATCATTTCCTTGCTCATTTTGCATTGTGTTAAATCTAGCTTGAATGCGCCAAATTGAAAAAATAACACTTAACCCAAATAACCAAAAAGGAGATCCAATAAAGAACAGGAATAACAGGATAAAAGAAGGGAGAATAAATGGTACTAAGATATTTGGTCCTGTTTTATGGAAGATTAGCTGGGCTGCAATCGCAATAACGAATTGTAGTCCAATCCAGATGAACGGGAGTGCATTAGTTGTTCCATTTTGAAACAATACAAAAATCAAAGCAAGAATCCAAATATCTTGCAAATATTTTCCAAACGACTGGACTTGAATATTAATCTGGTGGGTAGAGTGAAGTATCATAATTTCCCCCTTTACTTACATCCGTTCGGTACAAAACATTTGTCCGACGCTCCCAATGAGTTAGTAAAGGCAAAAACTGTTCTAACTCATGTGTCATAACATAAACCGCAACAGGGAGCTCCTCATGGGTTTCTATGTAAGTAATGATCCTTTCAAATGGAACGAAAAAATCACTAATTGACAATAAAGATAGAAGCTCTAATGCTTGAATGCGATGCGTATCTCCACTTCCTATTGGTAAATAAACAAAAGGGATTTTTCCATATGCACGTATATTTATTGCAAAAGAGAAGGGGATGTCTTCTTTATAACAGGCATCTATATGAGAGGCGAGCCACTCAATTTTTTCTTCAAAATCTTCAACTACTCTATACTTCTCCACAACATTTACAAGAAATAATACGGAGACGTTTGCTACTTTTGTAAATACCTTGGTTTGAAGCTGTTGCATTTTCGCACTAGCCTTCCAATGAATATGGTGAAATTGATCTCCTGGTTCATACTCTCTTGTTCCAATAGGAAAAAAAGGATCATCATATAAGGAAGAAGTTAATTCTAAATGACCTTGCTTCAATTTAGATGGAGTAAACTCTTCGTCAATGGTATACATCTGTGGGAACACAATCGCATCCATTAATATAAACGGCTTAAAGTCCAACCATACCGATCCCTCCGTTAAAGGATGTGGGATTTGAACCTCGATTTGTTTTATCCTAGCAAGACCTCTTCGAATACCTTTTATTGGGATTTTTACTTTTACACTCTTTTTATAGCCAATAGAGAAAGGAACTTTTACCTCATGAAAACCAGCATTTGTTGTATTTGAAATTCCATTAGGTGCTATAGCAGATTGAAATGATATTAAGAGAGTTGCATTCCAAATGGGCAATCCTTTATTTTGGAAAGTTAGTACAATGTGAGACGTGGAATCTTTAATTAAACGAACTCTCTTTTTTTCATTTATCAGTTCTAACTTTTTTCCTACTTTTTTATAATAGTACACTTGCAAGAGAGCAATAATTAGTAAAAAAGAAAGAACAGATAACAAGAGATATTGTTTAAAGAAAAGACTAAAAATACATGTGAATACAAGAAGATCTACATATATTCTCGTATTCTTCATACCTAGATCTTGACGAGTCCAATTCATCGAACATTAGCCTCAACTGGAACTTCAATCTCACAAACTAGCTCTCTCATTATTTCTGCTAAATTATGAATGAGCATTCCTTGTGAAGAAAGTTTCATACGGTGAAGACATACAGGTTCTATTACATTTTTTACATCGTCAGGTGTAACATACATTCTTCCATTAATAAATGCACTTGCTTTTGCAGCTTGTAGTAATGCTAGAGATGCACGACTACTCAATCCAAGCTCTATGTATGGATGGCTCCTTGTCTTGTGCACAATTTGTATAATGTACGTTAAAATATCCTCATGAACGACTACTTCTTTCACTTCCTTTGACCATGCTTCCACTTGTTCCAATGAAACGATTTTTTTCGTTTTAATTTCTCCAGGAGCTCGACCGAACTTTTGTAAAATAATTCTTTCCTCTTCCAATGTCGGGTAATCAATTGTTAGTTTAAATAAAAACCGATCTAATTGTGCAGCTGGGAGAGGAAACGTTCCTTGCTGAGATTCCACTGGATTTTGTGTTGCAATAACCATAAAGGGTGATAGTAGCTTAATCGTTTCCCCATCTATCGTCACTTGTTTTTCTTCCATTGCCTCTAACAAACTAGATTGAGTACGTGGAGTAGCTCGATTAATTTCATCCGCAAGTAAAATATTACTCATCACAGGACCAACTCGAAGGATAAATGATTGTTTTTGTGGATGGAAAAAACTTATGCCCGTGACATCAGAAGGTAATACATCAGGAGTAAATTGGAGTCTTTTAAATTCTCCTTGAATTGCATCTGCAAACGATTTAGCCATCATTGTTTTTCCTGAGCCTGGCACACTTTCTAACAGAACATGCCCCTGTACTAATAATCCCATGAGCATAAAGTTAATTTCTTTTTCCCTACCGACAATAGCCTTGTTCAATTCATCTTGAAGTAGTGATATATTGAGCATGTATAATTCTCCCTTTGAAAACTACTCAGCTTTATCCAATTTGCTATGCTGTTTTACTTGTGATTGAAATTCATTTAATAAATGATCCAATTCCTCACTAAGCTGAATAGTTTCTCTATTTGTCACACCTTTTTCAATTGCGGATTGAATCATTTTTTCTCTAGTATACTCTAATTTATTTAAAAAAGATTCTAACATAAAGAATCGCCCCTTTTACAAAATGTATATTCCTCTCAGCTTACCTTTTGTCTTCAGCGTTTAAACATAGAATATATCGACAATTGACGACAAATCAGCTTCTCGCTTTGCTTAAATAGGTATATACTATTTGGCCACCCTGCAATGCATTTCCAGAGAAGTGTTTAAAATCCTCTCTTTTGACCAATACTTCTCGAAACAACAAAAAATCATTTTTGGAAATTTCCAACGTTTTAATTTCTCCATTTTGGAGCATATTTAATTTATCTTCAAATAAATCCACTCAAGCTGCTCCTTTCTATTTATCAAATGATGTATAGTTTCCAAACTTTTGATTAAAATACTTTACGTACAGCTTTTTTTAGGGCAAACTATTAATATTATGTTCTAAAAGGGGATGGGACAATCTATGAAAATTGCTGAAGTCGGTAATATTATTGAATTTAAGGATGGACTTCAAGGTATTGTTGAAAAGGTTAATGAAAACTCTGTAATAGTTGATTTAACCTATATGGAGAACTTTAACGAGCTTGAAATAGAAGAAAAGACGGTAATCAATCATAAGCGTTATAAGATATTATATAGTAACGAAGATTAAACGTCATGCCGTTCCTCTCCTTTAGATGAACGGTTTTTTAACTGGTAATTACACCTTTTACTTCTCTCCCGCCTAAAGCTCTTTGAAGTAGACTTTCCCACCCCCAACTCATAGGACGTTTTATTTTTTCTGAATCTAGTAAGGATGTGCTTTTTATGTTTCGTCAAATACCAATAATCGGATTAATACTTTCACTTTGTTTAGCCTATGCTTTTAATTGGCTAACATTTTCAAATGACAAAGTATTTTGGTATTTCTACACATTTACCGTATTATTTCTCATGTCATTGGCTTTCTATTACGCTAAAATAGAAGATAGCTTAAGAACAACTCATTATGTCATACTTGGGCTGGCTTTTGGAGCGATCACATATGCTTTATTTGTTTTAGGTTATAAAGCTATTGATATTACCCCATTTATGTCCACAAAGAGTGTGACAGCCTTTTTAAGTAAGTTTGGACCTGTTGCCATATGGCAATACCTTTTACTTTTACTTATCATTGCTCCTGGAGAAGAATTATTTTGGAGAGGTTATATTCAACATCAGTTGAAAAGATGGCTCTCCCCAGTGTTTTCCATTATTTTAAGTTCTGTACTATATGGTTTTTCATTCGTCTTTAGTGGTTTTCCGTTAGGTATTTTTGCTGCGTTCATGACGGGTATTATTTTCGGCATTTTATATGAATGGAAAAAAAGTATGCCTCTTATCATATTATCCCATATTACGCTATTAGTACTATTATTTTTAGTACTTCCACTTCGTTGAAACATTTTGGAATCCATCTCGTCTATTTAAAAAAGGAGTTGAATGATATTGAAAAAAGTACATTCTCTAATTTCTATTATTTCACTTTCTATCGTACTTGCAGCTTGTGGAACAACTACGGAGAGTGAAAAAACGGACCAGCCAGCACCTACAACAGAAACTAAGAACAGCGAAGAAACGGTTAGTCCTACTAATCCTGAAAAAGAACTTTTAGGAACAACTGTAGAAAGTGAAAATCAAAACTACTCTATCACTGTAGTAGATAATTTTGAACTAACTAGTGAAGAGCCAAACAAAGATTTGATATTCAATCAAGAAAATGACTTGCAATCCATGCGAATTGAAACATTTGACCCAAACAATGGAACTCTAAAAGACGTCACACAAAATCTAGTTGATACCTTGCAAGCATCAAATGATAGCGGGACTGTAGTCGAAATTACAGATCAAAAGCTTATTCCAACAAATGAATCTATTGAGGATGCTAAAGCATTTCAAATAGATACATCTAGTGGAAAAGTTACTGGTTATACATTTGTACGAGAAGGGTTAATAGTTAAGCTTACTGTTTTTGATACAAATGAATCTCCAGCACTTGAAACCTTTGTAAAAATGGCAGAAACAATTAAAGTAAAATAAAAACTTCGGGCCTTCATGAAGGCTCGAAGTTTTTATTTTGTGAAATATTTTAGTGTAGTTTTTAGCATATCATTTGCGGGAGAATCCGCGCAGCCGAGGAGGCTTGTCGGTTCTCCCGTAGAAAGCAAGCGGATTCTACCAATAAACTGTTTAACAGACTCTTATTTTAATACGATAAATTTTTAATCGATAAACCTAGCTTCTTCAAGAGTGCAATTACTTGTTCTTTTTCTTCCTCTGATAAAGCATTCATTAATTCCACTAATTGTTCCTCGTGACGAGGAAAGAGCTCGTCCATAAACTTGCTTCCTTCGTTAGTGATTTCTGCATATGTTACACGTCGATCGGTGGCACTTGAGATGCGGCTAATATATCCACGCCCCTCTAATTTATCTACTACATAAGTAATAGAGCCACTCGCCAGCAAAATTTTGTTACCAATCTGTTGGAGGGGCTGTTTACCTTTATGATATAAGAGCTCTAGCACTGCAAATTCCGTTGGATTTATGCCATTTTTCTGAATAAAATGATTCGTACATTCATGAATTACTTTATGAGCGCGTGACAGTACAATAAATAATTTTAAGGCACTGTTCGATTGTTCAATTGTCATTCTCTTCATCCTCACCTATATAATACATTAAACATTATTATATAGGTCTTCCTATTATATTGTCAAAATAGGATTAGGAACCGATGTGTAGTGGAAGGATAAATTTAAATGTTGTTCCTTTTCCTACTGTGCTACTTACTTCAATAGTGCCCCCATGTGCCTCTATAACCTTGGACACATGAGACAATCCTAGGCCAGTCCCAGTATTTTTTGTAGTGAAGAATGGATCAAAGATTTTGTCTAAGTCATTACCTGCAATTCCTTGGCCTTGATCGTGTATTTCAACATTTATATAATTATTATCAACACATTTGATATTAATGCGAATTTTCCCACCATCCGGCATCGATTCAATAGCATTTTTTATTGAATTGATAAATACTTGTTTCAATAAATTTCGATTTCCAAATATTTTACTTCCATTATTAATTTCTAATAGTATAACGATATCAATTCCTTGCATTAACGCTTGTGGTGCCATAAAATTTACTACTTCCTTCATTAACCATTGCACTTCAAAATAAGTATACTCTGTATTAACTGGCTTGGAAATTTGTAAAAACTCAGTCAGAATTTCTTCCATTCTTTGAATTTCATCATCAATAACGTTTAAGTATCGTTTACTATCTTCTGTTGCTGTTTTTAATAATAATTGGGTAAACCCTTTTAGGGAAGTTATTGGATTACGTATTTCATGGGCAATACTTGCAGCGAGTTGTCCAAGAGCGCTAAGGGATTCAGTATGGTCGAGACGTCTTTTCATATTCATTTTTTCCGATTCATCATATATTTCCGTTAAATAAATGTTTGTGTCATTTTGTTTGGAAACAATCAAATGGATATACTTATATTCACCTATAAATGTTCGAACCTCACTAAATAGCTCTGCATATCCATTTTGAAATAATTCTTCCATTAATACTTTTTTGTTTTCTTCTGTTGCTAAAAATATTTCAAAAAGCTGTAAAGCATTCATCGTGAGGAGTTCATCTCTGCTTATTTGGAAAATTTTTTCGATATGTGAATTAGCTTCTAATATTGTTCCTTTTTCATTTATTAAAATTAGCCCACACGAAAAAAGCTGAAAGACATGTTCAAATTTTTGCTTGTACTTATACTCAGCTAACAACTATATCACCAAACCTCTCAACAGGAGTTTCATGAATAAATGAATTTCAACAATCATTTCAACAAAATCATTCAATATTTTATTTATTCTGATTATTTCATATTAATTACGATATTGAAATGATTCTTTTTACCTATATTGTCGTCTATGCGTTTCATTGTTACAATAGTTATACGAAAAAAAGGAGTTTAAGAACATGAACATTATATTAACAACCTTGAATGCAAAGTTCATTCACACTAATTTAGCGCTTCGTTGCTTAAAGGCTTATGCAGAACCTGAATATTCCCCCCTTATAGTTGAATACACCATTAAAGATCCAACATTCAATATAGTTGCTGATTTATATCAAAAAAAGCCTGATATAGTTGGATTTAGTTGCTATATTTGGAACATTGAAGAGACGATAAAAGTGATCAAGATGTTAAAAACAGTAGACCCATCCATTACGGTCGTTTTAGGCGGGCCTGAAGTCTCATACGATACAAACGTATGGCTACGACAAGTGAAAGAAATTGATTATATTGTCGTTGGTGAAGGAGAACATTCTTTTAAAGAATTGCTAAACTATCTACATGAAAAACAAACTTTAAAAGATGTACCTGGAGTAGCTTATGTGCATGACGACAAATTTATGCTTAATCCGCTACCACCAAAGTTAGATTTAAGAGATTCCCCTTCCTCCTATCGCTTTGAAGAAGATCTTCCCAATCTCTCTAAACGAATTGCATACATTGAAACAAGTCGTGGTTGCCCGTTTTCGTGTCAATTTTGCTTGTCCTCTATTGAAGTTGGCGTAAGATATTTTAATCGAGATAAAGTAAAAGACGATATTCGCTATTTAATGGCGAATGGTGCCAAAACAATTAAATTCGTTGATAGAACATTTAACATCAGTAGAAGCTACGCAATGGAAATGTTTCAATTTCTGATGGATGAACATATACCAGGAGTTGTATTTCAATTTGAGATTACAGCTGACATTATGAGACCTGAAGTAATACAATTTTTAAATGATAACGCTCCAGCTGGACTTTTCCGCTTTGAAATCGGCGTTCAGTCCACAAATGATTTGACGAATGAGCTCGTAAAACGAAGACAAAACTTCGATAAGCTAAAACGCACGGTAACAATGGTTAAAAGTGGCGGCAAAATTGATCAGCATCTAGACTTAATTGCAGGTCTTCCTGAAGAAGATTACGACTCGTTTACGAGAACTTTTAATGAAGTATTTGAAATGCGTCCCGAGGAATTGCAACTAGGATTTTTAAAGTTACTTCGTGGTACAGGTCTCCGAGTAGAAGCAGAGAAATATGGTTACGTCTATGTAGATCAAGCTCCTTACGAAATTTTCTCTAATAATGTGTTAACATTTACTGATATTTTGCGCATTAAACAGGTAGAGGATGTATTAGAAAAGTATTGGAATGCACACCGAATGGACCATACACTGGAATATTTATTTGCTCATGTGTTTGATACACCATTTGACTTTTTCCAACAATTTGGGACGTTCTGGGAAGAGAAAAACTGGTCGAAAATTGGCCATCAATTAGAAGATCTATATACACGATTATTTGCATTCTTAGACGGACTAGATAGTATTTCTGTACCAACCATCCAAAGTGTCATGAAACTCGATTATTTATCTAAACAAAAGTTCCAACCTCGTAAACCTTGGTGGGAAAATGACATAAATAAAGAAGAACAATCTACATTATACAAGCAAATATTAGAGAATCCTTCTATTGCTGGTGAAGAATTTGTGTTATTAGGTTTAAATGAACGAGAGCTATTTAAGCAAACATTTGTCACTCCAATCTCTATTTGTGTTGATTCTTATAAGCAAGGAATTATTAAAGAAAGAGAAGGATACCTTCTAACTACATTTGGTAAAAGTGCATCCCCTCATTTTTCTTTTATCCAAACGAAATAATCTAAGATATGCGCATGCTGCCACTAATTGCTAAACCTTTTGGCAGACGTTTACGGATTGCTTTGAAATGGACTTTAGCTACAACATTACCGCGCGATTTTTAGGAGAGGAGGATCGTGACTAACGTTACGATCCTCCTCTCCTTTTTCAGTAATTTTGTGAATTTCTTCCTTCCACAGCACTCAAAAAAACTGGCAACAGGTTAGTGATGTTTGGATTAATAAGAGAATAGATTCTTTCTTTTTCAAGTTGAAGGCTCCCGAAGATGCAATTTTGGGAGCTTTTTTGCAGTTCTAAAAGAGGATGCTAACTATTTTTAAGTCATATGCTCTCCTTACAAGTATGAGAAATCAGAGAGTAATTCTTAAGAAAAGCGCAAGCGCCCTCTAAGTACAAAACCTGTTTTGTATCGTTTTCGGAGGTCTTTGGATAGACTTATTGCTATATCATTACCGATTGATTTTTAAGAGAGGCTGGTCGTGACTGACGTCACGACCAGCCTCTCTTTTCTGGGTAATCTTATGGCGTTTGTCTCTCCGTCGCCCTCCTTCAACAGTACGAATAAGGTTAAGTTTTTTGGATAATGAGTGAAAAGATGCTTTCCAACTCATAAAGGAAGCACCCGAAGATGCAATTTCGGTTGCTCTAGTGCTCCTTTATGTAATAGATGCTAACTATTTTTGGGCCATATACTCTTTTACCAGTAGAAGTAAATTAGCAGAAATGCTCGTCTTAAAGATTCTTGCTAGCTACCAGGTCCATCTCCTCTACCTTACCTTGTATTCAATCCTCTGCATTTTACTATCGTTCAAAGTACCAGTGACTTTATGCACTCAAAAACTATATCCTTCCTATCTTTTAGTTGTCCTTTCTTTTATGATTGATTTGAAAACATTTACTTGATTGTAGTGGAAGGCGGCGACTCCAGCGGGATGAGTGAGACAGATGAGACATCACAACGGACGCGTGAGCTACGGTGATGGCTCATCGCTCACCCCGCGGAAAGCGTCCGCCTGGAACGGAAAATTATATACTTTCTTATTCTTTTAAAAAAAACGAGCATCTCGTCTTTAATAGAACGAATTGCTCGTTTTTTATATTTTAGATACTTTTTAACCAATGATGACACGTTCTTTTGGATAGCGATATTTTGTTTTATTACTCTTTCCTCCTAATGTAAACAAGAAAGAAATTAAGCCTACTCGTCCGATGAACATGAGGATCATTATAGTTATTTTACCAGTATTCGACAGATCTTCCGTAATTCCTAATGACATTCCACAGGTACCGAAAGCAGATGTGATTTCAAATATTAAGGTTGTAATAGGAATATCTGGCTCGGTAATGGACATTAAAATCGTTGCTACCAACACCATTGTAAGGGCTAAGATAATAACGGCAAATGCACGAAACACATCAACTAGCTGAATTTCACGATTAAATATTTGAATATTATCTTTACCTCTCGAGAAATTAATTAAAAACAGTATTGCGATTGCAAAGGTTGTTGTTCTGATCCCCCCACCAACTGAACTCGGTGAAGCACCAATGAACATAAGTGCACTCATAAATAAATTTGTACCCTCGTTGAAAAGTGTCACATCAAATGTCGTTAAACCCGCGGAACGAGTCGAAACGGAGTGAAAAAAGGCAGTAAAAAACTTTTCATGCCAAGGCATACCTTTAAAGGAGTTAAACATTTCTAGCAAGTAGATCATTATGGTTCCAAACACCAAAAGTATTCCATACGTAATAGTTGTTAGCTTTGTAAATAAAGAGAAACGAAAATTTTTGTTTTTATTAGAAAGAAACTCTTTAACTTCTATTAATACAGGGAAACCAATCGCTCCAAAAACAATTAATATACTTGTTATGATTTGAATGAAATAATCATGATGATAAGGGACTAGTGATTCGCCTGTAATATCAAACCCTGCATTTGTTGTAGCAGACACAGAAGTAAATATCCCATGAATAAAGGCTTCTTTAAGTGAATCATAATACTGAGTAAAATACATGGTTAAAAGCACTCCACCAAGAATTTGTATAAATATTAGAATCTTCACAATTTCTCGGATTAAGTGTACAACTCCCGATAAGCTAGATTGATTATGGTCGACCATAATTAACTGTCTCTCACGCAAACCAATTTTCTTTCCAGATATTAGCCAAATAAAGGTTCCTAAAGACATAATGCCGATTCCGCCTAGTTGCAAAATAAGTATTATCATGACGTATCCAAATACACTGTATGTCTCTGAAATATTTATGGCAGTTAATCCAGTAACACTAACTGCACTAACCGCTGTAAATAAGCTATCTATAAAATCTACTTTTACACCAGGTTTATGAACACCTGGAAGGCTCAGGAGAAGAACAGAGACAGCAATTGCTATAAAGTAATAAATGACAATCACTTGAGCTGGAGTAAATTTTAATTTGGCTCTTAGTTTAGTTTGTTTCATTTGACTATTTCCTTTCAGTAAAGCTTAAAGCCTATTTACATATTGTAAAAAAAAAAGTATAAAAAGATAGTCGAAAGAAACTATCTTTTCATACTCATTATAGCGTAGGTTGACAACAAATCCCAAATTGGAATGTATCACCTCAGATTATCTAGTTAATTAAGCACTATGATTCTTATTCTTCACAACACCTAGTAAGTAACCACCAAGCGCAATTGAAAGTAGCACAACCCAGAATGTAATCGTCCATGGTGTCGAATGCGGAAAGTCCTCATCCAATATTCCTACACCCGGATGGGAAAGTGTTAATACCGTTAGTTTAACCCCTACCCAACCTACGATTAAAAAAGCTGCAGTTTCAAGTGTTGGATATCTCTCTAGCAATTGAACAAATTTATGTGCAGCGAATCGCATAATGATAAGACCCATAACCCCGCCTAGGAACATAACTGTAAATTGCCCACCGTTAATACCACCAATTTCAAAGTTACCTAAATGTGGTAACGTAACTGCGATAGCAACTGCAGCAAGCATTGAGTCGATTGCAAAAGCAATATCTGCAAGCTCTACTTTTAAAACAGTAAACCAAAAACCTGATCCTTTTGATTCCTTTTCTTCATCCTCCATATGCGAATCTGGTTTCTTCCGTTGATCATAAATATGTTTAATCGAAATAAATAGTAAGTAAGCTGCTCCTATCGCTTGAACCTGCCAAATATTCACCAAGAATGTAATCATGAATAACGCTAAAAATCTAAATACGAACGCACCTAATAGTCCGTAAAATAACGCTTTTTTCTGTTGTACTTTCGGTAAATGTTTCACCATTACAGCCATAACGACTGCATTGTCAGCTGCAAGTAATCCCTCTAGTCCGACTAGTACAAGTAGAACCCAACCATACTCTAATAAAATTGCTATATCCATTGTTATCCTCCTTTTTGCATATAAAAAGACCCCTGCCTTTAAAAAGGCAAAGGTCTTGCTAAGCAAATATAATAATTGCTATCATAACCGATGGCTAAAGCCATGTAATGACGACTATGAAATAGGTTTCCCTATAGCTACTCCCCTTTGACGAAAGTCAAAAGTCTATTTAATTATGTTATTTATTATAACACAACTAACTCATTTGTAAATAAAAACTATTTAATCCGAATATGAAAAGCTTGGTCTTTTCTATGCAAATTATAAAAACTAATCATTGCAGGAACCGATTCAATAAAATCTGGACAGGTTATATTCCCTTTGGATAAGATACTTTCCGCCACAGTTGTATCAAAAGAAGAATTCCATGTTAAATAGTCCAATGTTTCTTTTTCAACTTGTAGCATTTTCCGAACAGGATAAATAGCAACAGAAGCCTTCGCAAGAGATAAGGGAATTCTTCCTTTTGGATATTTCCCAGTAATTTCTTTCACAAACGTGCGATACACTTCTTCCACAGGATATGGTTTAGGATCTGTTAAATGGACGGTTTGACCAATTGCATCTTCACTAAAGCTACAATAAATAGATGCTTTTGTTATATAATCACTAGGCACCACATTAATAAAAGCACTGGACTTTCCTAAGTAAGGTAGAAAAGGAAGTCTCCTTAAATTTGTAATCATATTAATAAAGAAATATGGACCATCAAATTTAATGGTTACACCTGTTTCAGAATGACCTCTTACTATTCCCGGTCGAATAATGGTAACTGGTATTTTTTCTTTCAGTTTTTCCACAAGAACTTCCGCTTCATATTTTGTCGCTTCATAATGATTTTTAAATCCAGTTGGTTTCACTAGCTCTGTTTCTAATAACTTTCCTTCTCTTTTCCCTGCAACATAAGCAGTACTGAAATAAATATATCTCTTAATACGAGGGAACTGAACAACTAGTTCATTAAAATTCTCTGTGCCTTGGACATTAACTTTCCAAGCAATATCTTTAGGAACTGCCAGATCATAAATGGCAGCAAGATGCCAAATATATTCTACTTCGCTTTGTAGTTGAATAAGTAACTCCTTTTCAATACCAGCGTTAGTTTTTGTAATATCCCCTTCTACAATCACAATACGCTGGTCCTCCAATCCATCTTCATAAATTTCTTGAATCATTTCTTTTGCTCTATCTAATTGATACGGGAGAACGATTACATAAACGGAAGATAATACCATTTGCTGGCGAAGTTCTTTTATAATATTTTTTGCTAGAAACCCTGGAAATCCAGATATTAGTGCTATTGACATTTAAGTCCACCCCTTTATAAAAAGTATAATGAAAAAGGGTCTTCAATTGAAGACCCTTCCACTAAATATTTTCAGAATGTTTAGATGACCTTTTTCTTCTTGTTTCTTTATCGAAAAAACTATATATCACTGGCACTACATATAAAGTTAAGAAAGTAGAACTGATTAATCCACCGATTACTGTAAGAGCCATTGGTTGATTAATTTCAGTCCCTTCTCCAATCCCCAGAGCTAATGGAACTAATCCAAGAATAGTAGTAAGGGCAGTCATTAGTATTGGTCGTACACGGTCTCTAACCGCAGAAGTAATTGCATCATACGAATTTATTCCCTCTGCTTTACGTTGGTTAATATAATCAACTAATACAATACCGTTATTTACGACTATCCCAACTAATATCAATATACCAATAACTGCGGAAATACTAATTGGTGTACTTGTTGTAAATAAACCGATAAATATACCAATAACGATAAGAGGTACTGTAAACATAATAACGAAAGGATATTTAAACGACTCAAATTGTGCAGCCATTACAATATATACTAAAACTACAGCTAATAAAACTGCTAAAATCATATCATTTTTAGCATTATCCAACAGTTCACGATCTCCACCAAATGAAATAGCAACATTTTCTTTTAAACCTTGATTTTGAATGGTCTCATCTATTAAATCAGACATTTCACCTAGTGAGTATTTAGATTCGTATTTAATAGAAAAAGCTACTGCACTCGCTTGATTTATACTTCTAATCGCTACTGGGCCTTTCGCAATTTCTATATTTGCAACGTCTTGCAGTTCTATAAACTGTCCAGAGGGTGTACGAAGTTTCAATTGCTTTAACTTTTCTACACTATTGCGATAAGCCTCGTCATATTTAACGTACACACCATATACTTCATTGTTTTCAGAAATAATTTGTGATGCAAACACACCTCTAGTGACGTTGTTCACCGTTTGTGCTATTTGAAACGGAGCTAATCCATATTCTGTAGCTGCATCACGTTTTACAGTCATTTGTACTTCTTCTACTGTAGAAATTAAGTCATTATTTACTTTTACTACCCCATCTAACTTCTCCAAGTCACTTTGTAAATCTTCCACTGCAGTAGTTAATGCTTGTTTATCCACAGAAGAAACGGTGAAAGAAACTACATTTGGAGAAGAGCCAGAAGCATTTTGTAAATTAAAGTTAATATCGACATTTTCTCCAACGACATCCACTACTTTTGGTTGCACTTCATCGACAAATGAGAATATAGAGCGGTTCCGTTCTGCTAAAGGTTTTAGCTTAACGGATATTTCTGCAACATTTGACCTGGAAGTACCCCGCGACTGACCCTCTTGACTCCCACCTACAAAGCTGACGTATACTTCAACATCTTTTTCTTTTTGTAATAGCGCTTCAATTTTATTTACGACCTCGTCCGTTGCAGTAAAAGAAGAGCCATTTTCAAGCTTCACTGAAATGGAGACAAATCCTTCATCGGTTGCTGGTAAAAATTCAGTACCCACCCGAAACAATCCAAATACAGAAACAAAAAGCAATACTACCGTTAACGAAAGGATGATTGTACGATGGTTTAGCGACCATTTTACAGATCGTTCAAAATTATTATAAGTTTTGGATCTGCGTCTCTTCGCTTCGACGTTTCCTTTTGGCTTTTTGAGCATTCTACTTGCCATCATCGGGATTACAGTAATTGCTACAACTAATGAAGCAATTAAACTAAATGAAATAGTTAAAGCAAATTCCGTAAAAATTTGACCAATCAAACCCGAAAGAAATACGACAGGTACAAAAACCGCAATGGTTGTTAATGTGGAAGCCGTAATAGCACCAATCACTTCTTTAGTCCCCGTAAAAGTTGCTTCTTTTGGATTTTTCCCTAAACTTAAATGACGCTCAATGTTTTCAATAACCACAATAGAGTTATCTACAAGCATTCCAATTCCCAGTGCAAGAGCACCTAGTGTCATAATATTTAATGAAAAACCTGCAAAATACATTAAAACAAACGTCACAATAACAGAATAAGGTATTGCAACACCAATAATAATTGGACTTCTGATTCCTCTTAAGAAAACAAATAGTACAACCATTGCCAATAAACCACCTGAGATAAGTGTTGAACCAATATTATTAATCGCAAGTTTGACATAGTCACCTTGGTCGAACAAAATATCTGCTGTAACACCTTTAAACGAATCTTTTTCTAATTGCTTGTTTAAAGCTTCTTCAAAGGCCGAGGACACACTGGCAGTATTCGCACTTGATTCTTGAAAAACAGATAATAATACGGCAGGTTCTTCATTTGCTCTTGTTTCCGAATTTCTCTCTTGTTCGGTCAGTTGAACAGTTGCAACATCCGCAATAGTTACCTTTTTCCCATCAAGTGGATTTACAGAAACGACTAAGTTTTTAATGTCATCTATAGACGTTAAAGTACTTATAATACGAGTAGTTAAAGATTTTTTATCTTCTGTTTCAATTGGATCCCCTGGAAGTGAAATATTATTAGCTTGGATCAATTGAACAATATCATTTTGTGTAAGTCCTTTGCTTTGTAACTTTTCTTGATCCAATAAAATTTGTACTTCTTCCACGAGGGATCCAGAAATATTTACACTGGCAACACCTTCAGTGCCTATTAATTCTTTTTCTAATTGCTCTGCAATCAAACGAATATCCGTTTCAGTATCTGCTGATCTAAGTGATAACTGAATGACTGGAAATTGTGCCGGGTCAAACTTTAAATATCTAGGCTTGTCTGCTCCAGTAGGAATTGGGACGTTGTCAATTCTTTGCATAACATCTAACTGAATATTATCCATATCTGTTGACCAATCAAACTCTAGGAGAATGAAATTAGCACCTTCTTGAGAAGTACTACTTATATTTTTAATTCCTTGTAGTGTGCTTAAAGATGATTCCAAAGGCTTTGTAATTTTTTCATCTACTTCTACAGGACTTGCCCCTGGATAATTCGTTACCACTACGGCAATTGGGGGATTTAAATCGGGAATTAAAGTGATAGGAATTTTAAAAAAAGACACTCCGCCCAAAATGATAACTAAAAACATTATAACGGTTGTAAAGACCGGCCTTTTTATGGAAAAATCACTTATTTTCATCTTTAGGGACCACCTTCTTATTTGCTATTTCTATCATATGCCCTAGAAAGCAAGAGTTCAAATTTATAATTTCGAAAGCAGTGAGAAAATTGGTTTTTTATAGGTATATTACTATTTAAGAGGTGATTCTATCATTTCGGGAGTTTCTCCGTTTTGAACTTGCCCTCACTTTAGAAAAGCGCAAGCGCAATCTAAGTACAAAACCTGTTTTGCATCGTTTTCGGAGGTCTTTGGACGACTTATTGCTATATCATTACCTATTGATTTTTAAGAGATGCTGGTCGTGACTGACGTCACGACCAGCATCTCTTTTCTCGGTAATCTTATGGCGTTTGTCCGTCCGTCGCCCTCCTTCAACAGTACGAAAAAGGTTAAGATCTTTTTGGATAATGAGTGAAAAGATGCTTTCCAACTCATAAAGGAAGCACCCGAAGATGCAATTTCAGGAGCACTAGTGCTCCTCTATACAATAGATGCTAACTATTTTTTGGTCATATACTCTTTTACCAGCAAAAAAATTAGCAGAAATGCTCTTCTTTAAGATTCTTGCTAGCTAACCGGTCCATCTCCTCTACCTTACCTTGTATACAATCCACTGCATTTTTCTTTATGGTGATTGGAGTGGAAGGCGGCGACTCCGGCGGGAAAAGAGCGTCCAGGTGAGACCCCGCAGGAGCTTGCGACGAGGAGGCTCACGGACCGCCCGCGGAAAGCGTCCGCCTGCAACGGAAATCAACAAATCGATCTTTTTCTCCAAAATACCTGAAACACTGGATTGTCATATGCTCTATTTACAAGTTTAAGAAATCAGTGTTAATTATTTTTCTTAAGTCCAATATTCGCCACATCCATGTGGTAACGGATTGAAGGCTTGGCAGTTCGTCCGCGGAAAGCAAGCGGATATTAGGCTGGTAACAACACTATCGTTTAACAGAGCCTTTATTTAGGCTTTGTTTTTTTAGTAGATTGATGTCAGGTACATTTTCATGATGCGCTCAAAAAATGCCGGTGTCTGGATAGTTAATGAGTAAAAAAGAGGCTACTTTTATAAAAAAAGTTAGCCTCTTGTAGATTATAGAAGATTATACAATTTAATATGCTCGTATTTATCTTGGAACCAACGAGTCGCAAATTCATTTTCAAATAAGAACACAAATTGATCATAACGATCTTTCACAAGCATACTTCTTGGACCAGTCATAGATTCTTTTACATCTTCTTCATTTTCAATCCAACGAGCTACTTTTGATCCAATCGGTTCAATTCGAACTTCGACGTTGTATTCATTTCTCATACGATGCTCAAATACTTCGAATTGAAGCTGTCCAACTGCTCCTAATATAACTTCTTCTGTATGCAGTGTCTTGTAATATTGAATCGCACCTTCTTGAACAAGCTGCATGATTCCTTTATGGAAATGCTTTGATTTTAACACATTTTTGGCAGTTACTTTTACAAACATTTCGGGTGTAAATTGAGGAAGTTTTTCATAATTAAATGCTTTTTTCCCCCCAACAACCGTGTCACCAATTTGATAGTTCCCCACATCGTAAAGTCCAATAATATCACCAGCTACAGCAATATCTACTGTTTCTCGATCATCTGCTAAAAACTGAGTAGATTGAGTCACTTTGAACGTTTTGCCTGTTCGTGCAAGCGTTACAGTCATCCCTCTCTCAAACTTACCAGAAACGATGCGTACGAAAGCAATACGATCTCGGTGTGCTGGATTCATATTTGCTTGTATTTTAAATATAAATCCGGAAAAATCTTCATTGAGAGGATTTACTTCCTCTTCATTTTCCGTCATTCGAGGCTGTGGAGTCGGTGCAAATTGTAAGTATGTTTCTAAAAAGGTTTGTACTCCGAAGTTAGTTAGGGCACTACCAAAGAAAACAGGCGTTAAATCTCCTGCCAGTACTTTTTCTTTATCAAAATCATTCCCTGCTTCATTTAAAAGCATGATGTCTTCCATAGCTTGTGTATAATAAGAAGTTTGTTTCATCGAATGATCAACAGCAAGTTCCCCATCCTCATTTAATGGAAGAAATCTTTCTGATTCTTCTGTTCGGAATTGTTCGATACGGCCATTAAATCGATCATAAATCCCTAAAAATTCTTTCCCCATACCGATTGGCCAGTTCATTGCATAAGACTGAATTCCTAACACTTCTTCAAGTTCTTCCATTAGTTCAAGAGGTTCTTTACCTTGACGATCTAGTTTGTTTATAAATGTAAAAATCGGAATTCCTCTCATACGGCAAACTTTAAAAAGTTTTAACGTCTGGGCCTCAATCCCTTTAGCTGCATCCACGATCATTACTGCACTATCTACAGCCATAAGCGTACGATACGTATCTTCACTGAAATCCTGATGTCCAGGAGTATCGAGAATATTAATACGGCAATTATTAAAGTCAAATTGCATAACAGAGGATGTAACGGAAATTCCACGTTGTTTTTCAATTTCCATCCAGTCAGATGTTGCAAATTTCCCTGACTTTTTCCCTTTTACTGTTCCTGCATCACGAATTGCTCCACCAAAGTATAAAAGCTTTTCCGTAATAGTTGTTTTACCAGCATCTGGGTGGGAAATAATTGCAAAAGTTCTTCTTTTTAATATTTCATCTTGTAATTTTATGTCCATAACGTTATATCTCCTTCTTATTCACTTTTTTATCATATGGATTTAAGCCCAAAAATACAAGTAAAAAAAGAACCAGCTCACGTTTTTTAACGATTTTAATCGTATAAAAGTTTGCTGATTCTATGAAATTTACTTGAATTATTTAGATGACTTACACCATTTTCGAATTTACATAGGCATACAACAGTTTTGCCGTGTTTTCTAACGATTCAATATGCGTACGCTCATATGCATGGGATGCTTCTATTCCTGGGCCAAATAATGCATGCTTTACATCAAAGCCTGCACGAATTGCGGCGGATGCGTCAGATCCATAGAAAGGGTAAATATCTAATTGATACTCAATATTTTCTTGTTTCGCAAGTTCAACTAATTGACGTGTTAATTCATAATGATAAGGTCCCGAAGAATCTTTCGCACAAATAGATACCGTATATTCATCCGATGTTTGCCCGTCTCCGATTGCTCCCATATCTACAGCTATATATTCAACTGTTTGCTCTGGAATATTGGAATTACCACCAAAACCTATCTCCTCATTGTTCGAAATATAAAAATGCGTTGTATGAGGTAATGTCCAATTGTTTTCCTGTACCGCTTTAA
Source organism: Psychrobacillus sp. FSL H8-0483 (assembly GCF_038637725.1). Taxonomy (NCBI): domain Bacteria; kingdom Bacillati; phylum Bacillota; class Bacilli; order Caryophanales; family Bacillaceae; genus Psychrobacillus; species Psychrobacillus sp. FSL H8-0483. The sequence continues at coordinate 1,115,271 of NZ_CP152052.1, read as the reverse complement.
TCAGCTGTAGCAACAACGCAGTACTCGCTTTATCGTCTAAATGACGTGATTTTATAAAACCTGTTTTGGTTTCTTCAAATCGAGGATCAAATGAGACAAAGTCTCCTACTTCTATTCCTAATTCTCGCGTACCATCAGCATTTGTTACTTTTTCATCCACACGAACTTCGATGTTTTGTTCATCTCTTGGAAGACTACTCGCATTTTTATATACATGCACGGTCGTTTGATGCATTAATATAGTTCCACGAATCCTCTTTCCACTCGCAGTATGTATGGTGCAATATTCCCCTTCTACAGCATTCCAGTTGAACCCTCCAACCATCGCTAGTTTCAATCTTCCACTAGCTTTGACTTCTTTCACCATCGCACCAAGGGTGTCCGTATGTGCTGTTAATAGCCGATGCTTTGTATCATCTGTTCCTTTGATGGTAGCAATTAAAGCGCCCTTATTTGTACGTATATAAGAGACATTTAGCTCCTTCAAAATTCTCTCCATAAAATCCATTATTTCCTTCGTATATCCTGATGGACTTGGTATTTCCACTAATTGTTTTAATAGGGATACGGTTTCTTTTGCTTGAAATGTATATGACATATTGAATCCTCCTTTAGTTCCTTCTTCTATATTAACAAAATCTTATATATTCAGATACTAATAAATACGTTACTATAGGTAAGAGTTATCAGATAAGAGGTGCAATATGGAAACTTTTAAAATTTATCAGAAAAAGAATAAATTATTTTTTACAATTTTCACACTCTTCACTATCAGTCATCTTCGTTTTTTTGAAGGTGAATCAACTATCTATTATGCGCTCATTTATTTAGTTTTACTTGCAACTTTATTTTTTTGGAATTCAGAAAGGCCGGTCATTCAATACATCTTACTATCTTGTTTAAACGTATACATATTAATAGTGAATATTCATAGTGTTAGTGTAGTAATGACAATATTCTTTATTTACCCGATTTACATAGCCATCCTTTACAATTCTATTTTACCTAGAATAATATTGTTCTTCACTACATTAATCGAAATCTGTGGTTTAATATATTTCAACAAAGCTTCGTATAATTATATTTTTACACTGGATGATTTTATAGCCTTTATCATTCTATTAACTATGTTAGTATCCACTTCAATACTTAATACTCTTTTTGACAATAAATATTGGTCGCGACTTTCTGACCAAAATAGATCAATGCGAAAGAAGTTACATTCTAGAGAAAGTTATTTACAGTTATTTTTTGACAACGCAAAAGATAGTATAGCTGTATTCGACAAGGATAATAAAATAATTGAAGTAAACCCCGCATTTGAAGAGTTGTACGGATGGAGAAGAGAAGAAATAATAGGGAAAAATGTACCATTAGTTTCACCACAAAATAAACTTGATGCAGAAGCTAGAAGGAAACAAGTCTTAAATGGAGCAAGCTATCATTTTCTAGAAACGAAGGATATGAAAAAAGATGGGACCTGTTTTGACGCACAAATCACAATATCTCCAATTTATGATTATGAAGGCGCCTTAGTTGCCCTTTCTGTGATAAGCCGAGATATCAGCTTTAAAAAAGAAGCTGAAAATTTGCTTTTACAATCAGAAAAACTAAAAATCGCAGGAGAGATGGCTGCAGGAGTAGCGCATGAAATTCGTAATCCAATGACTGTTATATCTGGATTTATTCAAATTATGAATAAGGATCCAGAACAGCCGTATTATCAATACTCAATGCTTATTGAAAAAGAGATAGAGCGTATTGATTATATAATTAGTGAATTTCTTATATTAGCAAAACCACACGCGAGGTTATCAAAGCGATATAACTTTATTAAAACACTTGACGACATTTGCATGTTGTTTCAGCCCGAGCTAAATTTAAAGGGAATTGTCTTGTCTAAAGAGATATTATTAGAGGACGCTTATATATTTGGAGAAGAAAGCCAGATGAAACAAGTTCTTATTAATCTGATTAAAAATGCAATTGAAGCAATTACTGATAACGGAAAAATAAATATCATTTGCACAAGTGATCAAAAGGAAATCCTAACACTAAAAATTATGGACAATGGGATTGGAATGGATATGTCTACTGCTGAGAAAGTATTTGATCCATTCTTTACGACAAAAGTGAAAGGCACAGGGCTAGGCATGATGATTTCAGAAAAAATAATTACCGAACATGGAGGTAATATTTTTATTGAAAGTAAAGAAGGTACTGGGACAACTGTAACCATTCAAATGCCACATAAGGAAAAGGACTGCTAATTGTGCCTCTTTTTTAGTTTAAAGAGTATTTATTTTAAGGAGATTAGAGTGGAAATCGTCCGCTTGCAACGGAATCACCTAGATGTTATTTTTAATCAAAAAGGGCTGTCCAATAAGCCTATAAATTGAAGCAGGTGTAGAAAAACGAGTCTTTTTCTACACCTGTTTTTTGTATACTTTTTATTAAACTAAATGTATTAATTTCCGTTCCAGACGGACGCTTTCCGTTGACAAACTGCCAAGCCTCCTCAGGAGCAACAATGTTGGTCACAAAATATTCTTCTGAAAAACAACTAATTTAATAGAGCCTTTATTTTAATAATCCTCTTACTAGTTTTACTTTATTTTTATATGGTGGATAGACAATGTTTACAGGTAATGATGTGCTTTTTTTCAGAATAGATTTTTGATGTGTAAATAACGTAAAGCTTGCTTCTCCATGATATGCTCGAACCCCTGAGTTACCTACTCCCCCAAACGGCAAATGAGTACTACCTACATGTGTGATCGCATCGTTGATACATCCTCCACCAAATGAAAATTCCTCTAAGAAATAATGTTGTGCGCGTTCCTGTTCACTAAACATATAAGCAGCTAATGGTTTTGGTAATTTTCGTATTTGATGAATAATAGTTGGCAAATCCTTATAGCTTATAATCGGTAATATGGGACCGAAAATTTCATCTTGCATGGAAGGACTTGAAAATGTTATCTCATCTAAAACGGTCGGCTCTATAAATAAATCATTTTTGTCTGTGTATCCACCAAAGATTATATGCTCTTTTTCTTGGTCCATTATTTCCTTTAATCGATTAAAATGATTTACGTTTACAATTCTTCCCAAATCAGGGCTCTCTTGAATATTCTTGCCGTAAAATTGATGAATCGTACGCTTTAAAATTTTGATAAACTTTTCTTTTACATTTTCTTCTACTAATAAATAATCAGGTGCAATACAAGTTTGACCAGCATTTACAAATTTACCCCATACGATTCGTTTTGCGGCTAACTCTAAATTTGCTGTATGATCAACTATTGCTGGACTCTTTCCACCTAGCTCTAGTGCAACTGGTGTTAACCTTTCTGAGGCTGCTTTCATAACTACTTTTCCTACATTCACACTCCCGGTAAAAAAGATAAAATCAAAAGGCGCATGAATTAATAAGGATGTTTCCTCTTTTTCTCCTTCCACTACCCGAATGTAATGAGGCGTAAATGCCTCTGCAATTATTTTTTTTATTATGCTAGTTGTATGAGGAGTTGCCTCAGAAGGTTTGATCACAGCACAGTTTCCTCCGACAATTGCACCGAGTAATGGTTCCATCACTAATTGAAAAGGATAATTAAAAGGTGCAATGATTAATACGGTTCCGTAAGGATCATGAACCATAAAACTTTTAGCTGGCATAAGTGCTATTGGAGTTTTTACTTGCTTTGGCTCCATCCATTTTTCCAGATTTTTTTTCATAAAGGAAATACTTTCGTACACTAAGCCTATTTCAGTCGTATATGCTTCGAATTCACTTTTTCTTAAATCATGAAAAAGTGCTTGTATAACATCTTTTTCATATTTTTTTATTGTATTTTTTAACATATTCAACTGATTTATACGAAATGTTGCTGATTTCGTCATTCCAGAATAATAAAAAGCATGATGTTCCTCTAACATTTTATCTAGCTGTTGCATAGTAAAACTCATAATATTAACACTCCTTTTTATGTATTTTTAAGTCTTAACAGAATCATACTATTTATCTCAAGTAGACGAAAGAATAAACAAATTTTATTCCAATACATGATTCTTTTTATTTTTGGAATACTACTTGTATAAAATCTATTAGGAAATACGCATTGCTCCTTTTAGTCTTTTAGCCTTATCCACCACATATGAGGAAAGATTCATTTTTCAAATGAAACGTTTGAGTAGAAAACTTTCTAGGGTATATGATGGTCAAATGATTAATTATTTGTTTTTGGAAAGGGAGGATATAAAATGACAGAAACAGAAACATGGTGGGAACCAATTTTTAAAGGAGCCTTAACAATGGGACTTAATAAAGAGCGAATGATTGAATTGGAGGAAGAATCTTTTCTTTACTTCGAAGAAGAAACAAAAGAAATGGAGACGAATAATTGAATAATGACTCATCATGAAATCAGCTTTCCCTTTCATAAAAGAAGGAAAAGCTGATTTTTATTCGATATTTCTCCATAGATATAAGGCGGCATAACTAAGATATGGAGACCAAGCTTTAAAATGAGAATTGATTTCTTCTTTTATTGGCTTATTCTCCATTTTCCAAAGTTGTTTCAATGAGTTTTGAAGACCTATATCCCCCACTGGAAATAGATTTTCTCGCCCAAGTCCAAAAAGTAAGAAGCTTTCTGCCGTCCAAGGGCCGATTCCACGATATTTAGTGAGTATTTTTAAGATGTTTTCGTCTGTTTCATTCGAAAGGGATTCTAACCGTAACTCTCCTTGTGCTATTGCTTGAGAGATACCAATTATATACTCTGCTTTCCTTGCACTAAATTGCATGCTCTTTAGTGTATCCACATCAAGGTTTGCTATCTTATCAGCTGTCGGGTAAATCCATACATCATCCACTTGTGTTCCAAAACTTTTCACAAAACGGGTAGTTAATGTTCTTGCAAAAGAGAGATTTAGTTGTTGATGAATAATGCTCTTAATCAGATTTGCGAATAAAGAATAATCGGTAATAATAGGTGTACCTTCAAATTTAGAAAATAATTCATGCAAATTTGTTTTAGCAAAGTGAGCATTAACTGATTCTAAACTACGATTAAAGTGAAATATGGAAGAAATACGATGAAGCTGTTCATCCGATTCAATTCCAGTTATCTCAAATTTTGGCTCATGAAATGATCCAATACTTTGCAAAGTGATAATCGAATGATCTAATGGTATTTTTACTAATTGATTGTTTATATCTACTGCATTTAGAGGGTCTAAAGCAAGTCTTGCAATTGCGTCATCAAATCTATAAGCGAAAGGTAATTCAATTGTCTGCGTCAATATGATCTCTCCTTTTCTACAGTATGCTACACTATGAATGGTGATTAAAATGAAAAAAGGGTTCATATTAATAGTTATTTCCCTGCTTTTTGGATGCTCGGAAATTCCATCAAACGGCGTCACAAAAACGAGTGGCAAAACTGACCAGATTCCTGTAGAGCTAGTGGAAGTAATTGATGGTGATACAATTAAAGTAAATAATTCAAACATTGAAACAGTTCGATACTTACTTGTTGATACGCCCGAAACAAACCATCAAACACTTGGTAAACAACCGTATGGAGAAGAGGCAAAAGTTCGTAATAAAGAGCTTTTAAACAGCGGCGATGTGACTATTGAATTTGATGTAGGAAATCGATTCGATGACTACGACCGCATGCTTGCCTATATTTACGTAGATAGTGTTAGCGTTCAAGAAACGCTTTTGGAAGAAGGGTTAGCCCGTGTAGCCTACGTATTTCCTCCTAATACAAGATACTTAGACGTGTTTGAAAATGCTTCTGAATTTGCAAAGGATGCTCAAATCGGTGTATGGGAAACAAATAATTACGTTACTTCACGTGGTTTTAATGCCTCTGTTATTGAGGAGGATTTCAATGAACTGGTAACTGAGTCTCCTGGCAAATGTGAGATTAAGGGAAATATTAATCGACAAGGTAAGAAAATTTACCATATTCGAGGTGGGAAGTATTATGAACAAACTAATCCCGAAGAATGGTTCTGTTCCGAACAAGAAGCTCAAAATGCTGGATATAAAAAATCAGGGGAATAAGTAAAGTGCAAGCGCCTATGCCTACCCCGACTGGCAAACGGAGAATAGCGAGGAGTAGCTCCTCAGCCATCTGATTATAGAAAAGATTCGTGGACGTGACTGAGTCATGTCCACGAATCTAGAAAACCTGTATTGTTGTAGCAGTTGTCCAGCACACTGAAAAAGATAAAATATAAAGTGGATAAATGTATGCCCATTTTACTAAGTCTTGATAGTTATTGAGTAGAAAAGTATTTGTCTTCTTATTCCGTAAGTAAAGCGCAAAGTCCCTTAATAAAATTTACGGTTTTAAAAAGGAGCATTTAGCCCCGCATATAATCCATTAGAGGTTTTTGTGCATCAAACTACCATGAAAACTGGATCCATGGTAGTTTGATTTTATATACTATTTTTACGTTCTTGTACCTTCAATGTTGGATTCCGGTGCCGTTTCTTTTGGTGAAATGTCCGCAAATGTTTCATTTGCTTCTTCTAGATCTCTTGTGCGGTGTGCTAAACGAGAGGCAGCACATGCTGCAATACTTGCAACAAGATCATCTAAAAATGTATGAATACCTCCACCTATTTTTGTATCCAGTTTCGAAATTAAGCCAGTTTTATTTTTGTCTAAATGACCAAAAGTTGTAACTGCTATGCTCCCATAAGTATATACAGCACCTAATGCAATTGTTTCATCTACTCCAAATAAGCCTTCATCAGCTTCGACTATTTGTTGAAGTGGCGCTGATAACATTTTTTTCTCGGCAAGTTCATCCAGTTCAATGCCCACTAAAATTGCATGTTGCATTTCTCTCTTTTTTAACACACTTTTTATGGATTCGACACAATGCTCAATTGTTAGTCCTTTATTGTATGGAAATTGCATTTCATATACAATTGTAGCAATCTCATCGATTGTTACCCCTCTTCGTTTTAAAGCATCGTGTGTTGCTTGTTCAACTGTTCTTGAATGTACTCTTGAAGTTTGTTTATCCATCTTTGTAATCCCCTTTATCGTTTGGCTATCTCTTTAAAAAGGCTCTGTTATACGAATATGTTATTATGGACGAAATATATGCTTCTAAAAAACAACAGCGTACTTAAACAGAGCCTAAAAAAATGAAGAAAGGAACACCCTAATGCTTCTCTTATTATACCTCTAACGCAGTATATGATACAATTTCTGTATAACATGACATCTAGAGGAGGAACTTATGAACAGAGGAACACTGCAAGATATAACGATTTATAGCGAAGCACTTCAAGAAGAAATGCAATTGCTTATTTATTTACCACCAAATTATTCACCATTATACAAATATTCTGTTCTGATAGCTTCTGATGGGAAAGACTATTTTCAACTTGGTAGAATTTCTCGCATAGCAGACGAATTATATGAAAATGATGAAATTGAAAATTTAATAATTGTTGGTGTCCCCTACAAAAATGTAAAAGACCGTAGAGCAAAATACCACCCGGATGGTGAAAAGCATACTGCATATACCCGCTTTTTAGCACAAGAACTTGTACCATATATTGACGAGCACTACCCAACTTATCAAATTGGAATGGGGAGGGCCCTAATCGGGGATTCACTGGCTGCAACCGTATCGTTGCTTACTGCACTTAACTATCCTAATACATTTGGAAAAGTAATTATGCATTCCCCCCTTGTAAATGACTATGTATTAGAAAAAATAGAAAGCAATAAAGTAGTCCATGCTTTTTCTCTCTATCATGTCATAGGCAATGAAGAAACTGCAGTAAAAACTGGGGATGGATTATTAACCGATTTCATCACGCCAAATAGAAAATTGCATAAATTACTAATAAGTAAAGGATATTCGACGTTCTATGAAGAATTAAATGGAGACCATACTTGGAAGCTTTGGCAACCAGATGTAAAAAGATCACTAGTAAACAATTTCAGTTTATAACGATTTTATTGTTATAATTATTATGTGAGCTGAATAAAAATTACGAGGAGGGTATAAAAAATGAAATACGGTATTGTTGCTTTCCCATCAAAAAAGGTACAGGACTTTGCTAATTCTTACAGAAAGCGTTACGACCCTCATTATGCGTTAATTACACCTCATATGACGATTAAAGGTGTTTTTGAAGCAGATGAAAATGAAATCAAAACAATTGCTCAAAAAATTGCAGAGGTCGTAAAGGAACATAAACCATTTACATTGAAAACTGCTAAAGTGAGTTCATTTGCACCTGTTACAAATGCTATTTACTTTAAAGTCGAACCAACCGATGAGTTGTTATCATTGCATGAAGATTTACATTCTATCCGATTAAATGATTTAGAAAATTATGCCTTTGTACCTCATATTACAATTGCACAAAAAATGAATGCAAGTGAGCATGACGATATCTATCCGCAATTAAAAATGATTGGCGCAGAATTTGAGGAAGAAATTGATCGTCTTCACTTACTTTATCAATTAGAAGATGGTTCGTGGACTGTTTACGAAACATTTAGACTGTCTGGAGCTGAATAATCATTGGTTTTCGCAAAAATAGTAGAAACAGAAAAAGAATATAATGATGCGATATTAATAAGAAGAAAAGTATTTGTGGAAGAGCAAGATGTACCAGCTCATTTAGAACTAGACGAGTTCGATTCAGAAGCTGTACATTTTATTGCTTATGACGGAGAAACTCCCTTTGGTGCAGGTCGTATTCGCAAGATAGAGCCTTCTATTGGGAAAATAGAGCGAGTATGTATTCTTGAGAACTATCGAGGGAAAAATCTAGGGAACCTAATAATGCAATCTATGGAAGATTACGCAATTTCAAAACTCTTCCATAAGCTTAAATTAAATGCACAAAGCCATGCTTTACCCTTTTATGAAAAAAGAAATTATATTATGACATCACCAGAGTTTTTAGAGGCCGGTATACCACACCGTGCAATGGAGAAGAGCTTATCATAAGAAAAACCGCTAACTGAAAAATTTCGGTTAGCGGTTTTTGCTTGTTTTATACGATTGTTAAATATAAACGTTAACAATGTTACCTTTCCCATATATATCTGCAATAATTGGTGATAATTTTACTGGTTTCGGTTGGATAAAGCTTTTATATAATGGCAGTTGTTTAGATGGTTCTAGTTGTTCCGATAATTGCTTTTCTACTTGTTCCTCTAAATGATCCTGAAAGGATTTCATTTTCATACGAGAAACATTACTTATATAAGCAAAATTATATTCATCCATTAGCATCCGGTTCGCATAAATCTGCGCTTGTAATGGTTGAACTGGAATAATATAGCCCATTTTTTCAACCTCCATTTAAATATATATATACGCTATACCCATTTAAACTATTCAGTAAACCTAGCCTTTTTATTTACCAGAAATTTCTAATAAATAAACGAATTATAGCATTTTTTCTATATCAGATAAACTTAGCGAATTTCCTTTTTGTAAAATAGAATTCGTAAGTTGATCCTCTAATTCTTTGTTAACAGGTTTATTTGCTAGCTTGCCAACTTGACGTACTATTTTACGAACCTGACTTTCATCCGTAAAATCTGCATATGAGATGGCATTGGCAAGCGTAAAAAGATCTTCCATTGATACACCAGTTTTATTTTCAATCGCTCTAAAAAATGAATTTGACACTTAATTTTTCCCCCTCATCTATATATTTTGAATTAAGGGAGAAAGCTTGCTCCGACAATAATTAATAGAATGAATAAAACTACGATTAGTACAAATGTTGTGCTTTGTTTTCCACAATTATCGTAGCCATACCCTGGATTTACTCCACCACCACAGTAGCCGTACATATCTTTCCCTCCTTTCCTCTTCAAAGTATAATATGCAGGGGGTTCGAGGGAATAAGGGCGATTCAACTAGTACGTGGTTTTCTTCTTTTGAAAAATAAATGCACCAATGATACCAAATAATATAGCAGAACTAATTCCAGAGCTTGTTACTTCAAACATTCCGGTTAATACACCTATAAACCCATGCTTTTCGGCTTCAGCCATTGCACCATGAGTTAGTGAATTTCCAAACGATGTGATTGGAATAGTTGCTCCCGCCCCAGCAAAATCAATTAAAGGCTCATATAAACCAAAACCATCTAAAATGGCACCACATACAACTAGTGTACTTAAGGTATGTGCTGGAGTAAGCTTAAAGCCGTCCATTAATAGTTGTCCGATGACACAAATGAGACCACCGACAATAAATGCAGTAATTATTGATGAAATCATCTTATCCCCTCTTTTCCATTCGGCATTCTATGGCATGTGCTATACATGGGATTGTTTCCCCTTGTTGAAAAGTTAAAGGGGACAATAATGCTCCAGTAGCTACCAGTAATACTCGACTAAATACACCTTTTTTTAGTTGACCATAAATATGACTAAAAAATACGGCTGCTGAACAGCCGGCTCCACTAGCTCCTGCATTGAAAAAACTGTCTTCTCCATAAAATTGAGCACCTGCATCTTGTAAAATAACACCACTATCCTCATCTTGAAACATTTCCTTTAATATCGACAATCCAATTTTCCCTAAATCGCCTGTCATAATGATGTCATAATCAGCCATTTTACTATTAGTATTAGTTAAATGTCTTTCAATCGTATCCCTTGCAGCAGGTGCCATGGCTGCTCCCATATGTAGAGCATTCTTTTGTTTGCCATCCACCACTCTACCAATGGTTGCATGTGAAATAATTGGAGCATTCTTTGCTTGTTTCTGTAATAATGCAAAACCTGCCGCCGTAACCGTCCATTGAGCAGTTTTTGGTTTTTGTGCACCGTATTCAAGTGGATATCTAAATTGCCGTTCCACTGCTGGATGATGGCTTGAAGCCCCTGCTAAAATAGATTTTGCATTGCCTGATTCTAGTAGTAGACATCCCAAAATAATTGATTCCATAGAACTCGCACAAGCAGAAAAAACACCTAACAATGGAATAGATAGCTGCCTAGCAGCAAAATTGGTTGGGGACAGCTGATTAATCAGATCTCCACCTATAAATACATCGACGTTCTCTAGCTTTTCGTGTCCTTTCTTTACAGCTACCGAACAAGCTTTTTCAATAAAACGAGTATTGGCTTGTTCATATGTTTCATTAGGTTCATTTTCTAATGGAAGAATTTCATCAAACGAATCTGCAAATGGACTTTGTTTTTCCATTGGTCCTACAATTACACCTGTGCTTACTATACTTGGTTTGCCCATAAATTGAAGCGTTCCGGTTGTATTCACCATGAGATCACTCCCATTTTAACTAGAATAGTTTTAATTAGGGCTACAAAAAAGGCTGAAAGTACGCCAAATACAATTACAGAGCCAGCTAATTTGAACATATTTCCACCAACACCTAATACATAGCCTTCTGTCCTATGTTCCATGGAAGCAGAAATAACTGCATTTCCAAAACCGGTTACAGGTACTGCAGAACCCGCCCCACCAAACTGAGAAATTTTTTTATATAACCCTGTCCCTGTTAAAATCATAGCGATAAACACCATAGTTGCAACCGTTGGACCAGCAGCTGTTTTTTCTGTAAAGGAAAAAAAACGCATATAGAAAAAAGTGATAAGTTGCCCTATTGTACAAATAATTCCTCCAACTAAAAATGCTTTTAACGTATTTACAAATAATGGTACCTTCGGATTCTGTTCATCAACAATTTTTTCGAATTGCTTTTGATCCATTATGTCTCTTCCTTCGATAATGATTTTATTTTTTCAATCGCTTTTACCAGTTTATCTTCTTTTAATTGCTGATCGATTACTTTTTCAATCTCCCATTTAATTTTTAGATCTCCTGTGACCGTCACCTCTTTGTTTGGAAATTGCTCTTCTAATTCCTTCGTTATTTTAGTTGTTATTTTTTCCATTTGAAATCGTTTCATTCTTTTTATATCTAATGCAACAAGTAAATCATTTTTATCCATGAGACTTTTAAATCCATTTATTGATTCCTGTTTTTTTAGTACTTGTTCAACTTGTGTAGAATCACTCTCAGAATAGGTATTTTCCTTTTCTTCTGTATTTGAACACGCTGTGATGAATAGAAAAAGTAGAACTACGTACATTATTTTTTTCATGGAATACTTGCTCCTTTTAAAATAGTATGTACGCTGAAAAATGAAATATACAAGGTGTACTGAGGTATTTGCCCTTATCTAAATAGAGAAGCTACATAAATTAGAAAGAGGTAAGAAGGAGGTGAAATTTAATGGGTTGTGGAAGAGATGAAGATGTAAGAGATGGCAAAAGAAATGACCGCTGCGTTTGCGATGTGGTTCGTGCGATTAAAGACATTCAAGATCAAGCCACAGATGATTGTCCAGGTTGTCCTACTAGTTGCTTTTTAGAACCACTTGGAAGCCTTAGTCCTGCTCGTCGTAACCAAGCGGACACACGAGTTTTTATGTTATTAACGGAAGATGGTACACCATTTAAAGCATTTTTCAGGGATAGAGATATCTGTGATAACGATTGTATTTCTGTCTTTTTCAGAGTTGAAGATATCTTTGATAGATGTTGTGCAACTTTACGCGTATTAGAACCAATTGACAAAGATAGAAAAGAAGTAGATCTATTGAATGCTGATGGTACAAAAATTGATCTAAGAAAACTTTGTAAAGTACGAGATTTCAGATTAACAGGAAGTTGTGTCACAGTTGACTTAGATTGTTTCTGTGCAATTGAATGTGTAGCAGATGTATTTTTAGATGTATGTGACTGATCGTTTTAATACTGTAGTGTCTATTCCGTTCGGGTCATTGCCGAACGGTTTTTTCGATGCTTATTTTCAAAATAAAAAGCTACCCATGCTAAGGGTAGCCAATAATCATTTCATAATACTTCCACGCCAAACGATTTTTTTCACTTGATCCACTCGATAAGTGATTAGCTCTCCTGCACCAAGAAAAAATGTCACATGCTCGTCATCTACTTTTTCTACTTCCCCTTGCAGAATTACACCATCTTCCAGATGGAATAGGAGTGGTCTATATGCTTTACGTTGAAATGGTTTTGCTAAAAATTTCATCTTTTCTACTAGAGCAATTGTTTTAGCTGACATATTTTTTCGCATTTCGTATATCGATGTACTTTCATCTAGTACTTCCAAAGGTACTTCTAAAGGCACTTCAAAAGTCACTTCTACCCGCTCCCCAGGGGGTAGATGAAATACAGGAGGACCTGTTATAAAGAGTAAAGGGTCATTAAAAGAATTCACAGACACATCCTTTTTCCTTTACTTTATGCACCTATAATTAAAAATGTGAAAATTGCCTAATACTTATAAGGATGATATAAATAATGTTGCAAGACCGAGATATATTAAAATACTTACGACATCATTGATTGTTGTGATAAAAGGCCCCGATGCAACAGCAGGGTCGATTTTCATCCGATGAATTAGTAAAGGTATAAAAGATCCTCCTAGTGTCGCAATAAAAATAGATGCAAAAATAGCCGTCCCCACTAAAATACCAATTAATAAGTCATGCTTCCAAAAGAAAACGACTCCTATCACTAACAATCCGCAAATTAAACCAGTAATAAGCCCCGTTCCTGCTTCTCTAAATAATAATTTCATTTTACTTTCTTCTTCAATATCACCAGTTGCGATACCACGAACTGCAACCGCCAATGCCTGCGTCCCACTATTACCAGCCATACCAGCGATTAAAGGAATAAAAACTGCAAGTAGCGCGACTTTATCTAGAGTTTGCTCAAAAATACTCATTAAATTCGCTGTCATCATGCCTAAAAATAATAAGATAACAAGCCAAGGAAGTCTTTTCTTTGCAGCTTGTAAAGGACTTTTATCAAAAGTATCCATATCTGAAACAGCCGCTAGCTTGGAATAGTCGTCGGATGCTTCTTCATCTAAAACATCTATAATATCATCCACCGTAACAATACCAAGTAGATGCTGCTCAAAATCTACGACTGGAACTGCTAAGAAATTATAATCTTTAATGGTTCGTGCTACTTCTTCTTGATCTTCACTCACTAACACACTAACTACACGTTCGTTCATAATTTCTTTAATTAATGTATCTTCCTCCGCGATGATAAGGTTTCGAAGAGAAATAACACCTGTTAAGTGATGAGCCTCATTCACAACAAATAAATAATAAATTGTTTCTGCATTGGGTGCTTCACTTCTTAAAATCGTCATAGCTGATCGACAAGTGGAATTTTCAGGAATAGCAACATATTCCGTTGTCATAATAGATCCTGCAGTATATTCCTCATAATGTAACAAGTCTTTAATCTCTTGCGCAGATTCTTTATCCATTATGCTTAAATAACTAGCTACTTGATCTTTTCCTAACTCGTTAAGCACGTCTACTGCATTATCTGCATACATATAGGAAAGCATATCTGCTGCGTATATTGTGTCCATTTCTTTTAAGTAAAACTCGTAGCGCTCTTCATCAAATTTTGTGGCCTCAAACAACTCCGCCATTTCTTTAGGAGATAGGTAGTGAAAGATTTTCTGTCGTATTTCTTGGTCTACCTTTTCAAAAAATAGCGATTGGTCATACGGGTGAAGTTGCATAAAGCTCTCTCTAAATTCATGCATTAATCCATTACTTAAAAAATTTATTAGATTATTTTCCTCGATTAATAATTCATTCATTTCTTCTTTCACACTTATCCCTCCTCTCGGCGATTTTCATTATCTATTGTATGTTGTTAAAAATCAATAAGCAACAGCAATCTTACCACATTCATTATTTCCCGGGAAATTATAAAAAAACTATAATATTTAGTTAAATGAAAAAAACCACTAATTCCTCCTGAATTTCAGGTTCTATTAGTGGGAATAAATCGTATAATCTCCGTCATGTCTCTAGGAAAAGGGGCTTCCAATTTAAGAGGCTCTTTTGTAAATGGATGAATCAATGTCAATTCTTTTGCATGAAGAGCTTGCCGTTCTATCAACGTTAAGCTGCCCCCGTATAAATCGTCACCAATTAAAGGATGCCCAATGGACATCATATGTACACGTATTTGATGCGTTCGTCCAGTGTGCAAATTTAGCTTCACATGTGATAGCTCTTCTCCACTTATAGTAAACCTATTTAATACTTCAACAGACGTTTTAGCAAATTTACCCTCAGGAGAAATCATACGCTCAATGATACTACTATCTTTGCGACCAATAGGAGCATCGATCATAAATTTATCTTTTTCTACATGTCCATGAACAATTGCTTCATATGTTCTAGAGATGTCATTGGATTTTTGCATTTCACTTAATAGATGATGCGCATGACGATGCTTCGCCACACAAATAATGCCTGAAGTATCTTTATCCAATCTAGTAACAATATGAACCGTAGATGTTAGTCCATTTTCCTCTAAGTAGCCCGCTATTAGATTGGCAATAGTACCATTTGGATGCTCTCGCGATGGGATTGTACTTAATCCAGCTTCTTTTGTCAGCATTAATAGATGGTCATCTTCAAAAAGAATCGGAAATACACCTTTTTGTGCAACTAAACCTTCACTTTTCTTCTCATCCGGAAAAATAATCGTAACGATATCCCCTATTTGTAATGTATGGCGAACCGTTTTTTCTTCCCCGTTGACAAGTATCAAGCCGCCTTCATATTTAATACTGGTTAATGCTTTTTTTGAAATCCCGTATTGTCTAATTGCATCTCTTAATAAAATGGACGATTCCTTCATTTCAAAAGTAAGTTTTAAAGCGTGGCTTTTCATTTTTCAAGATCACTATCTATAAAAGAATCATGTACTCTTTGCCAAAACGGGAATGGTCTAAACCTCGCAAAACGAATTTTTTCATCTGCAACTCGGTATTTAATGGATTGCACATCCTTATGCAATAATTGTAAATGATCAACTGTTACCATAAAGTCAGGTCCCTTAACAGGTTTCAATAGACACGTATGGTGCTTTGGTAATACTAGAGAAGAACCTACTGTTCGGAAAACACGATTATTTATAGATGCTATTTCAGCAAGTTGCATTGTTTCTAATGATGGATGCACGATGGAACCTCCAAGTGCTTTGTTGTATGCTGTACTTCCAGAAGGAGTAGACATACATAACCCATCGCCTCTGAATCGCTCAAAATGATTCCCATTTAACTCCACATCCATTACTAAGGTAACATCAGGTGATTTTACGGTAGATTCATTCACTGCAAGATAAACAGAGCTATCTTCTCCATGACGATAATTAATCGTTACTTCCAAAAGAGGATATTCGATTACTTCAAACTCCTTTTTTGCAATACTTATAACTAATTTTTCAATTTCAGCTGGTTTCCAGTCTGCATAAAAACCTAAATGACCCGTGTGAATACCGACAAAAGCAACAGAACTTGTTAAATGCTTATACTTATGAAAAGCATGCAACAGCGTCCCATCTCCGCCTATAGATAACACGATATCTGGATTTTCTTCATCTAATATAAGCCCAAAATCAACTAAATACGTCTTTGCGCTTTCCATTAAATGATTGGATAGATCATCATTTCGAGACTGAATAAAAAATTTCATCTTTCACGTGACCTCTTTTCCGTTTAATTTTCATAGTTCTTACAGTACATAATGTGAAAATACAATCAGTGAGGAATCTTCCCACTAATTGTTTGTTGAACACCCTTTTACGTGTTCTATACCTTCTACTTACGCACCCAGATTTTATGGAATGCTTGTTGTGGAAGTTTTACTGCCCGTTAATGCGAGGTAGCTCTTTATTTTCACTAAAGTATTTCTGCGCTTCTTGTATTTCTCCTCGAATCAACGACATCTCTTCATCCAAACGAAAAGCAGCTTCTGCTGCATATTGTAGTCGTTTCTTAATTTCTTCTGGAAAAATACCCTTATACTTATAATTTAATGAATGTTCTATGGAAGCCCAAAAGTTCATGGCAAGAGTACGTATTTGTATTTCAGCTAAAATATTTATTTCGCCGTGTATTGTTTGAACGGGATACTCAATTATCATATGAAATGATCGATATCCACTTTGTTTTTTGTGAGAAATATAATCTCGCTCTTCAATGACCTTTATATCTTTTCTACTACGCAATATGTCTACTACGGTTTCAATATCATCTACGAATTGGCACATCATCCGCAAACCAGCTATATCAGGAATTTCTTTTGCCAATGTATCAGAAGGTTCAAATACAATACCTTTTTCAAGTGACTTGTCGTAGATACTAGCTAACGGTTTAACTCGACCCGTTACAAATTCAATTGGGGAATTCGTATTCTCAATTTCAAATTGTGTACGCATCCCCTTTAACTTAACTTTTAATTCGGAAACTGCTTGCTTGTACGGCTCTAAAAAACGTTCCCATTGCCCCATAAGCTCTACCTCCACTTCACTTGAACTTTTTCTATGCTTTTAGTATTTCCTTGAAAGCTTCTTCTACTGCTTTTGAAAAATCATTACCGTAGTTATTATTGCCTTCAATGTTAAAAATAAGCATTTCAAGTTCTTCTTTAAACATATGTAGAGTTAGTTCAACATTCCCATATTGTAATGTAGGATCTTGGGAAGCTTTTAAAGTGTTTACTAGCAATGGCCAAACATCTTGTCCAAATTTAACATAGTGATACCCAGTTTCATCCTCTAATAAGTAGACAAATGATAATGAATCGGAGTCCGTAATCATCTGTCCTCCCGCTTTTATATTTGGTCGGATTAATGTTTCTTCTATTGTAAATCTTATATCGTTTTCTAATTGCACTCCACTGTGCACATAATACGTAACAGGCAAAATAAATCGTTCCTTTCTGTCCATTCTACCCACTATTTTAACATATTGAAACTCATTGCAAACCGTCTATAATAGAAATAATACGAAAGGTAGTGAAAATGTGCATTCTGAACAAGAAATCGAATTTAAAAATTTACTAACAAAAGCAGAATTTGAACGATTCATCACATATTTTGAATTAAAGCCATCCGATTTTCATAAACAAACAAATTATTATTATGATACGGCAGATCAATATTTTAAAGAAAAGAAAATGGGTTTTCGTTTGAGGGTGTTATCTAATCGAAACGAATTAACATTAAAGATTCCTGTACAAGACCATGTAATGGAAGAAAAAACAAAATTATTGTCGAATGCAGAGAGAGAGGCCATTATACATCATCTTCATTTTCCTACGGTACCCTTTCTTGAGCCATTTGCGGATAAAGGTCCCTTAATTTGTATCGGGAGTATGCAAACAAACCGAGCAAAAATAGAGATGGATAACGGAATCCTTTTTTTAGATCACTCTCTTTATAGTCAAACGGAAGACTTTGAGGTAGAATATGAGAGTAAAGATGTCGAAAATGGTCAAAAATTCTTTCTTCATTTAATGAAGAAACACAGTATTCCTATTCGATATACGGACAAAAAAATTGCTCGTCTCGTAACATATATCAATTCGTTGAAAGGTTGATGCTTTATCGATATTCAATCTCTAAAAACTTTAATAGAAATAAATGCAATGCAATCTTTTGGGAGTGTCCAAAGTAATCAAAATGATTATTCTACTCCTTTGTTTTCTGAATTGCTAGGACAGATGTATCAAACTACGGGAAATAATTCAACTTTAGAGAATATGTCATCCATATTTTATAACGGCGATTCACCTGTATACTTACCATCTAATTTGTCCTATCAACCTGAAAGTTTGGTTAGCTCTTTTTCTACAAATGCACCAACTACTTCCAGCTCTTTATCTAATTATGATGAGATCATTAAACGCGCTTCCGAAGCATATAATGTCCCAGAAAAGCTTATATCATCTGTTATTAAGCAAGAGTCAAATTTTGATCCTTCTGCAACTAGTACTGCAGGAGCATCTGGTTTAATGCAGTTAATGCCAGGAACAGCTAAGTATTTGGGAGTGAAAAATATTTTTGACCCCGAACAAAATATTATGGGTGGAGCAAAATACTTGCGCCAAATGCTTAATCTGTTTGATGGAAATATGGAAACTGCCCTCGCTGCATACAATGCAGGCCCTGGTGCAGTGAAGAAATATGATGGGATTCCACCTTATAAAGAAACACAAGACTACGTGAAAAAAGTATTAAACAACTACCAAACGTAGTCAGAAACGGCCAATTCATAGGTCGTTTTTTTGTATACGAACTCTATAACAGTCTAATTGTTTGAGATATTTGGCGTGGATTGATAGAATGATTGTAGTGCTAAAGCAAAGGGGTAAAGAATAATGACACAGAAACCAATACTTCCTTTCGACGAGATCGGAGCAGAGAAATTATCACAGCTTGTCGATACGTTTTACAATAACGTTGCAAAACATCCAAAGCTGAAGCCAATCTTTCCAGACGATTTAACAGAAACCGCTAGAAAACAAAAACAATTTTTAACGCAATACCTTGGCGGACCTAATTTATATACAGAAGAGCATGGACATCCAATGCTAAAAATGCGTCATAATCCTTTTTCTATTACACCCGAAAGAGCTGAAGCTTGGCTATCCTGCATGAGTGATGCAATGGATACCGTCGGACTCGATGGAAAGCTTCGCCAAGATTTATATAGAAGACTTGTACTTACTGCCAACCACATGGTCAATCAAATGAGTCATGAGGAGGAAAAAATGTGACAATAATACAAATTCCGGCTGAAACGATCGCATCTCCTATTATAAACAAGCCTATTGAGATGTATGTTTTTCTTGATCCGCTTTGTTCAGCTTGTTGGGATTTGCAACCGATAATTCGGAAGTTGCAAGTGGAATACGGCCAGTATCTAGCTATTCGAACAGTACTAAGTACACAACTAAATAATTTAAATGCGGCTTTCCAAATGCCAAATGATAATAGTTCTAATACTAATTGCGAATTACAGCATATAGAGCACTCTGTTTTACCTTCTATCGCAGTGAAAGCAGCAGAATTTCAAGGGAAAAAAGCGGCTCTTCGTTTTTTTAATAAAATACAGGAACATCTATTTTTACAAACTAAAAATGTAACTTCTTTTTCAGTCCTTCAAGAACTTGCAAGTGAAGTCAAGTTAGATGTAGATGAATTTACACAGGATATACAATCAAAAGAGTGTGTCCGTTCCTTCCAAAGTGATTTATCCATTACTTGTGAAATGGAAGTAGATTCATTTCCAAGTATAGTATTCTTTAATGAAAACATAGAAGATGAAGGCATCAAATTATCTGGCATATATTCATATAATATTTACGTTCAAATATTACAAGAAATGTTATATGATGTCCCTAAGAAACAAGAAACGCCAGCTCTCGATAAGCTTTTTGATCGTTTTCATTCCTTAACGACAAATGAAATTGCAGACTACTATAATATCACCCAACAACAAGCGGAAAGAGAGTTAAAAAAACTCTTGTTACTTCAAAAAGTAGACCGAGTTGTTCTTCCTAATTCAGTCGTTTGGCGATTAAAAAATAAATAAATTAATAAATAAATAAATAAGTAGATTAATTGAAAGGCCTCTAATAATTTGGTGGCCACTGAAAAACTTACGTTTTTAAAACAGTTAATTCTTTTTAAACAAAAATCCGGCACTTCTTGTTCAAGTTTGAACAGGAAGTGCCAGATTTTTTTGTCTTTCACGGAATAAAGTATAGTTGATTTCCGCTATAGGCGGACGCTTTCCGCGGGGTGAGCGATAAGCCATCACCGCCGCTCAGCGGCATTTGTGACGTCTTATCTGTCTCACTCATCCCGCTGGAGTCGCCGCCTGTCGCTTCAATCAACGAAGTCATAAATGTTCGTATTTTAAATGATTGCTTTACTTGTAAGGATGCTCTTTTCTAGTGCTAAGAACTTATTTAAATGACATATCCTATTTCAAACGCTCTACTATCTAATACATCAAAAATCGCTTTCAATAATAGATATTTGAACATGCGAATCGGTGGAATCGCATTTCTTCCATTATCTAAGCAATATTTTGTTTCTAATTCTTCCAAGATAAAAGTAAAGTCCACCAGTTCATTGATTTGGCAAAGCATATTATCTTTTCGCACGATTAAATCGTACAGTGCCATGTACGGGCTTAAGTGGAGGAATTCTTGATTTGAAATCATTGGGCAAATCACCTAAATTAGTTCCTTTTATTAAAAGTAACACGCCTCTTTTTTAGCTTAAAGCGTATTTATTTTATGGTGATGGGAGTGGAAGGCGGCGACTCCAGCGGGAAAAGCGTGTCCAGGTGAGACCCCGCAGGAGCTCACATAGGAACAAAGGCTAAGAACGCCACCTCGTGTGGCAACGCCTTTGTGACCAACATCCTGTCGGCCTGAGGAGGCTCACGGACCGCCCGCGGAAAGCGTCCGCCTGCAACGTAATCACCTAGATGTTATATTTAATCAAAAAGCTCTATAACGATCATGTTTCATCATTAATTATATGTTTCAAAAAATAATAGCCTCATTTAACAGAGCCTCTTACAAAAAATAAACATAGAAAAACCCTTTCCTCAGTTAGGAAAGGGTTTTTCATTTTACAAAGGGGATGGGAGAAATGTTCACGTTCAAACAAAGGGGTGTATGTTATCTTGTGATTTATTTCACACTCTTACTTTAGCATGCCCCATTTAGAAATACAATGTATTAGAGCTACCTTTCACAAATTCGCCATACATTAGACGTCTAACCTTATCAAATGACAAAATACAACCTAAAAAAAGTGCAAGCTAAATCGAATCGCTTTGGACAAAGAGTAAGTGATTCCATTACCAATAGTCTAGCATGTAGAAAAGTAATACTTCTATTCCCTTCAAAAAATCAAGCTGACTTTTCGTCAGCTTGATCTCATCTTTATCTATTCAGCTAATAATAATTGTTCTAATTCATTTAATTTTTCTTCAAATACACGACATGCCTCTTCAATTGGAGCTGCTGTATTCATGTCTACTCCCGCTTTTTTCAATACTTCAATCGGATAATCAGAGCATCCCGCTTTCAAGAATTCATTAATGTAACGATCTACGGCAGGTTTCCCTTCTGTTAATATCTGATTGCTTAGTGCAGTAGCAGCACTTAGACCTGTGGCATATTGATATACATAGTAATTATAGTAGAAATGAGGAATTCTTGACCATTCCAATCCTATTTGTTCATCAATAACAATGTCATCACCAAAGTATTTTTTATTTAAATCATAGTATACTTCTGTTAATTTATCCGCTGTTAAGGCTTCTCCATCTTGATCTAACTGATGAATTACATGCTCGAACTCAGCAAACATGGTTTGACGGAAAACAGTTCCACGGAATCCTTCTAACCAATGATTTAATAGGTAAATACGTTTCTTTGGATCATCAATTGTTTTCAATAAGTAATCGTTCAGTAAAGCTTCGTTACAAGTAGAGGCTACTTCAGCTACGAAAATGGAATAATCTCCGTACACATAAGGTTGATTTGCACGCGTGTAGTAACTATGGATACTATGTCCAAATTCATGAGCTAGCGTAAATAGGTTATTCACGTTATTTTGCCAGTTCATCAAAATATAAGGGTTTGTACCATACGTTCCTGAAGAATACGCTCCCGAGCGCTTTCCTTTCGTTTCTACAACGTCTACCCAGCGATTTTCTAGTCCTTGCTTCACAATGGATACATATTCTTCACCAAGTGGTTCAAAACTATTTAGCATCGCCTCACACGCTTGGTCATACGTATATTCCATATCCAGCTCTTTCACAAGTGGTGTATATAAATCATACATATGCAGCTCGTCTACGCCTAATACTTTTTTACGCAAGCTAACATATTTATGAAGCAAATGAACGTTTTTATTAATGGTCCCTATTAAATTATCATATACACTTTCTGGAATATGATTTTCAGACATTGCTGCTTCACGTGCAGAGGTATAATTTCTAATTTTAGCGTTCACATTATCCCCTTTAACATTTCCACTTAAAGTAGAGGCAAATGTATTGCGAAACTTGCCATATGTGTCATACATAGCTTTAAATGCGTCTTCTCGCACGCGTCTATCTTCGCTTTCTAAGAAGCGTGAAAAACGGCCATGTGTTAATTGTACTTCATTTCCATCAGCATCTGTGATGTTCGGAAACTCTAAATCTGCATTGTTTAACTTCCCAAACGTATCTGATGAAGCTCCTGCTACTTCGGAAAATTGTGCTAACAATGCTTCTTGTTCTTTTGGAAGCACATGTGGACGTTCTTTATTGATTTCTTCTAAAAGTTGACGATATACTTGAAGTTCTTTATTTTCATCAAGATAAGATGATAGAGTAGATTCATCTAATGATAAAATTTCCGGTACTAAAAATGATAACTCTGTTGAAACTTTTACATATAATGATTTTATACGGCTCTCCATTGCCTGATATGTGCTATTTGCTGTATCCTGATCGGAGCGCATATGCGCGTAAGTATACAGCTTTCGCAAGCGACTTGTAAGTTCATCACGATAAATCAATACGTCTAATAAGGCATTTGGACCATTTCCTATTGTCCCTTGAAAAGAGGACGCTTTTTTAGCTAGTGCAGAAACATCTTGAAATTCTTTTTCCCATGCATCATTAGAAGCAAAAATGTCTTCTAATCTCCATGTTAAATGTTCCGCAACTTCATCACGTGTTAAGATTTTATTATTTGTTTCAGCTGACAAGATGAGCTCCCCTTCCATTTGTTTCGATATTCGAATCACCTATTATTTTCTCAATTTTCTGGGCACTTTGCAAGGAATTGCCTATAAAGTAGTTGATTCATTTTAGAAATGCTGTACTTGCTTTTATAAACGACATTTTCTGATTGAATTATACATTTTTTTAATACAAATAAATATGACTTTACTGCTTCTAGCTTGAGTTCTGATTGAATGGGTCCTATTGGTCTATTGATGAGAAAAGATTTACATTGTAGGAGAGACGCTTGATGAATGGGGATATTTAAGGAATATAAATAATCGATAAATTGAGTTTGCCACTCCACAGCATGTACATGAAATGACTCTGCAAAGATAGTTGGAATCCCTATAAATGGAGGAAGCTTTTTAGGTTGTAGTTGCCATCTATAGCAGACTTGTAAAAAGGCTGATTGAACTCCTTTTTTATTGTAATAGTAAAGATTGTCTATATGCTTGAACCGATGCTCTATATACATGCTTAAATACTTTTCAAATTCCTCCAAAGAAATATGTTTTACGATTGCAAATGGCCAGGTTTGGTTTGTAATAGGTAACTTTTTTACTTTGACGATATATAGGTTTGCTTTTATATGCAATAGGTTTGAAATATAATGAAAGTATTTTGTTTGGGGACAGTAGGTGATAATCATTTTTCCGTATGTGGGGGATACGAGGAAAAATTGTTGGCGAAATGAGGATAGTTGCATCAGCCCTATTTCTTGATTCGGGAACTCTAAGATGGAAGGTGTTCTTAATATCCAAAGTGGGATTATTTGCTGCATTTTATATCCTGCATTACGTTCAATAATTGTAGAGGGTAGTATTTGGCTGCATTGAAATTCAATTGCTACTTGTTCTTCATTCTTTTGCAGCAAAATATCTGGTCTCTGCTTGAGCGTTTGAATAAATGGCTCTAGTTGACAATTTAGGTTCAATTGATGAAAAAAAGCATAGAGTTGTAGTTTACCATTTAAATGATCTTCACTTTCTCCTTCTGAAAATAACTGTGCGCATTCGACATTTCGCTTATGAGCAAAATGAGGAATATTAATGGTACCATTCTTCAAAATGACCTCCTCTTGGCATTGCATGCATAGAAAAGCACTTCTTTCCTTTAGTTCTTTCAAACTATCCTGTGAATAATTGGCCGGAATAATAATTTCTCCTTGTTTTGTAATAGCCGTTAGTATGATAAACACCTCCTATTTAAAATGTACAAACTCTCAGCAATTAAATCAAGTGATAAGAGAATAGTAGGCAAAAAAAAAAGGGGGGCTGTCCCAAAAGTCATATAGTGACTGAGAGATAGTCCCTTTTCCAATGTATTGATTTCCGTTCCAGACGGACGCTTTCCGAGGCATGGCTTCAGTCTCCTCTGGCCAACACGATATTGGTCACGAAGGCATTGTGGCCCACAGGATGTGGGTCATGCAATCGTTGCCGCAAAAGTTCTTTTGCGACGAGCTTTGCGCAGGAGCACAGTTCTTTTGCGACGAGCTTTGCGCAGGAGCATAGAACTTTTGCGACGAGCTTTGCGCAGGAGCAGGACACGGCGATCTTAGATTGCCTTGCATTTGAAGTGGCGTTCATAGCCTTTGTTCCTTTGTTCGCTCCTGCGGGGCCTTCAGCTCACGCTATTCTCGCTGGAGTCGCCTTCTTCCACTACAATCAATTGCCTACAAAAAACAGGTGTAGAAAAAGACTCGTTTTTCTACACCTGCTTCAATTTATGGGCTTATTGGACAGCCCCTTTAAAAATGTTTATTTAATTCTTTCAAGACATCATTTGCAATTATTTCTTTACCGTATTCTTGAATCATATGAATGGTTGTTTTTGTACTAAGACCAAATTCAGAAATCACGCTTAGTGTATTTAATACTGTTTCAAATTCAACCACCTCTATATTAAAGCTTACATGTAAATAATACTTTTCCTCGTAGTGGTACAGAGATGTTTTGAAATTTACTTTCTCTAGTTTTTTTGCTAGACCAAGTACATCATCAAAGTTCTCAAACTTAAATGTATACTCAGAAGGTATTTCATCTAAATCATCCATATAATTCGAAAAATCATCAAACTCATGAGGTCCTATGGAACTAGAGACACCATTTTTAAATATTTTGTTTGATACATCTTCCATTTCATCACTATCATCTGATCGTTCATCCTTGGCCATTTCCGTTCGAGTGACAATAACTTCCAAACCTTTTTCCATCGCATGAACTTGTATCCATAGTGGGCCATCCAACTCATCAAAATGGTCGTCATCATGAACCTCATCCATCATCTCCCAAAAAAGCTGCTCGCTCTTATCTTTATTAAACCATATTTCATCTCGGCTGAAGCCTCTTTCTTCAATGTCGATGTATGAAATGTATACTTTGAAAGTGTTATCATTGATACGCTCGATATCCATTTAACACATCTCCTTTCGCTTCTTACCGTCTCATTATTGTAGTGTCTTTTACTATTGTATGTTGTTTAAGAAAAAAAGAAAAGGATTCCTGCTTCTCTTTTTAAATTATTAACTAAACTATATGCATTTTAAGAAAATTTAATCATGAAGGCAAGCGAAAAAAGAAAAGCTGATTATTTTTCAAAAGTTCTTGAAAAACAACCAGCTCTGTTTGTTCTAGTTAACAAGTCGTTGTGCTTCAAGTAATTGATAAGCACGAACTTTTCGAGGTAAAAATCTACGTATTTCGTCTTCGTTATACCCAACTTGCAGACGTTTTTCGTCCAGTATAATTGGTCTACGCAATAATCCAGGATGCTCTTGGATCAATTCGTATAAACGTTGTAATGGAAGGCTTTCCACATCTACATTGAGCTTTTGAAAAATTTTAGAGCGAGTAGAGATAATTTCATCTGTTCCGTCTTCTGTCATTCGTAAAATTTCTTTTATTTCACTTATGCTAAGAGGTTCAGAAAAAATATTACGTTCAGTATATGGAATTTCATGTTCTTCTAGCCACGCTTTTGCTTTTCTACAAGAAGTACAGCTTGGTGAAGTAAATAGTGTAACCATCATTAAAATACACTTCCTTTCATATTTCGTTGTGTTATATAAAGTAGATTATAATTAATTTAATGTAGTATTTTACTTTTATAGTATACACCAATTATTAGTGAAATAAAATACGTTTAAAAGAAAAATTTTACTTTTAATTAATGCTGTCACAATTCTGTTGATTACATAAGCTATCTAGATTTTTAAATCTAGATGATCTACAATTAATTTATACCCGTCTAATTTATTGTTTAAACATAAAAATAAATTATTTTTAGTTCTATTCTCAATTAGATGCGAATGATTGAAAATAACTGTTATACTTTATAATACGTTTTTCATGAAATAAGGTTTCAATAAATATAAAAAAAAGCAAGAATTTTTAAATTCTGCTTTTTAATACATTCCTCTTTATTAAGGGGTATAGTCGACACCTGGAGAATACTTATTTCCAGCATTCCAGAGTAAATATTCCTTAATACCAGCTTCGTTAAGTGCTTTAATTTGCGCTTCAACTTCCTCTTTACCATATGTTAGATAGTTACCTGCCCCTAAATAAGAAGCTGTAAAATCTTGTATCCATGGTCGTGAAATTGGAGGATTCTCTAATTCTGCTAACTTAGCATTTTCTACTTTTGCATATTCTTGTACTAAGCGGTAAGGCTCTAAATCAGGCTTCGCTATCCCGAAGTAAGAAGTCCAATGACTTGGATAGATCATGGAGGAAATAACGTCCACATTTTCCGATATTTTGGAGAAGTTTTGTCCGATTCCAGGTGCTTCCGGTAAAGTTGCTGAATATCCAAAAATATCCACGGATAATTGTGCACCATATGGTTTTAATTTTTCTCTAGCATATGCCACAAAATCTGTGACTGCAGATACCCTTCTTTGAACTGCATCTAACTCAGATGACTCATATGTTCCCAATGAATACTTTAGTGTGTCATCTCTATTTTCAAATCCTTCTGGAAATCGTACATAATCAAATTGAATTTCCTTAAAGCCCATTTTGGCAGCTTCTATTGCGATTTCAATATTATAATCCCACACTTCTTGCAAGAAAGGATTAACAAAAGCCTCTCCCCGTCCATTTTTCCAAACAGTCGACCCGTCAACGAATGACCATTCAGGCTTTCGCTCTGCAAGTTCTGTATCTTTAAAAATAACGATACGTGCAATTGGATATATTTCTTTCTGTTCCATTGTTTTTAGAGTAGCTTTAAGATCTTTTATGTATGGTCTACCAATATCGTACTTTGTAAGTGGAGATTCTTCACTTGGTTTATATGTTAAATTTCCAAAATCATCTTTAATATCAATTACCATCGTATTTAGTTCAGTTTCGTCCATTAAGGTTACTAAATCATTAAACCTAGACCCACCTGCAGAATGTCCTGTTACATACACACCTCTTACTGCATCTGGATATTTAAATGTAAATCCAGAGTCATAGATGAATAATTTAGAAGAAGAAACAATCGTTTCGTCAATAGTTCCAAAACTGTACTCTTTCCCAGCAAAGTTATTGACAAATAGATTGGATTCAGCAGAAGCAGTACTTGGTATTAATACAGCTGCTGCAATTGTAAAAGAGGCAAGCAATTTAAACGTGTACTTCATAATAGTTGTTCTTCCTTTCTTCTTTATGTCTTTATTCTAACAATTTAATAGTTGGAAAGAAAGGGGAAATTGACCAAAATAAACGGTCATTCTAATAAGAATGACCGTTTGTTTTATAGTCGTGAATTGGAGATGGCCTTCAGTGATTCAGATTCCTTTTCAGAACAGAAAACAAAGTGCCCAGGAGTAATTTCACGCATCGCAATTTCTTCTCCATCTTGGTAATTATGAACCGAAGGATCGTATGATTTACGCACACGAGTACGTTCATAATTTGGATCTGGAAGTGGAATTGCAGATAATAGTGACTGTGTATATGGATGTAACGGGTTATTATATAAATCTTCCGCAGGAGCAAGCTCTACTAGCTTCCCAAAATACATTACGCCAATACGGTCAGAAATGTATTTAACCATTGATAAATCATGGGCGATGAATAAATAGGTTAACCCTTTTTCTTCTTGTAATTCTTTTAGTAAGTTTACAACTTGTGCTTGGATAGATACGTCTAGAGCAGAGATAGGCTCATCTGCAATGATGAATTCAGGTTCTACAGCGAGTGCTCTAGCAATACCTAAGCGCTGACGTTGACCACCTGAAAACTCATGTGCATATCGATCGGCATGCTCACGATTTAAACCAACAGTCTCTAAAAGCTCTACAACACGTTCTTTACGTTCTTTTGGATTTTTCACAAGACCATGAATATCTAGTCCTTCTGCAATAATATCCAATACTTTCATACGAGGATTTAAAGATGCGTATGGATCTTGGAAAATCATTTGCATTTTACGATTAAATGTTTTTAAATCTTTTTTCGATTTTTTATCATGTACATCTACACCGTCATAAATTACTTGTCCATCAGTCGCGTTATATAAGCGGATAATTGTACGACCAGTTGTAGATTTACCACAGCCTGACTCTCCAACTAGTCCTAGAGTTTCCCCTTTATAAATATCGAAGCTTACGTCATCTACTGCACGAACCTCATTCGGCTTACCTTGATTGAAATATTGCTTTAAATTTCTAATTTCTAGTAATTTTTCAGCCATCAGTAACTACCTCCTTTAGTTCCTTCATAATAACGACTTCCAGGATACTTTTTCATGCGCTCAATAATAGATAAAGGTGGTTCTACTTGTGGAGCGTTTGGATGTAATAACCAAGTTGCTGCATAATGCGTATCACTCACTTTAAAGAATGGTGGAGCTTCCTCTAAATCGATTTTCAAAGCATATTCACTTCGAAGAGCAAATGCATCTCCTTTTGGAGGAAACAATAAATCAGGAGGAGTTCCTGGTATTGCATATAATTTTTCTTCTGCTGTATCTAATGAAGGCATAGAGCTTAATAATCCCCATGTATATGGATGTTGTGGATTATAGAAAATTTCATCTACCGTACCAACCTCCACAATTTTACCACCATACATTACAGCTACTCTGTCCGCTACGTTTGCCACAACACCAAGATCATGTGTAATAAAGATAATAGAAGTATCAATTTTCTTTTGAAGATCCTTCATTAGCTCTAAAATTTGAGCTTGAATTGTAACGTCAAGTGCAGTAGTCGGCTCATCCGCAATTAGAATCTGAGGATTACATGCAAGCGCAATTGCAATTACAATACGTTGGCGTTGACCACCAGAGAACTGGTGTGGATATTGCTTTATACGAGCTTCAGGTTTTGGCAGACCAACTAAACGTAACAAATCGACAGCTACTTTACGTGCTTCTGATTTACTCACCTTACGATGTTTTAAAATTGGTTCCATAATTTGATTACCAATTGTCATTGTTGGATTTAAAGAAGTCATTGGATCTTGGAAAATCATTGATATATCTTTTCCACGAATCTTCTGCATTTCTTTATCCGTTAATTTCGTTAAGTCTTTCCCGTTAAACAGGATTTGACCATTTTTAAACTCAGAACTTGATTCAGGCAACAGTCGCATAATCGCCTTTGTCGTAACCGACTTACCAGAACCAGACTCTCCAACGATTGCAAGAGTTTCCCCTTTTAATAAGTCAAAATTAACGCCACGAATGGCCTTAACTTCTCCTGCAAAAGTATGGAAGGAAAGCTCTAGGTCTTTAACCTCTAAAATCTTTTCCATTTTGGCTTTCCTCCTTTTAGTCTTTCATCTTTGGATCTAGTGCGTCACGTAAGCCATCACCTAGTAAGTTAAATGCAATCATTAACAAACTTAAAACGAGGGATGGGTACAGTAAAATATGTGGTTGGAATTTAATTAATTTGTAACCATCATTAATAAGTGTACCTAATGACGCATTAGGTGGTTGTAAGCCCAATCCAATAAAGCTTAAAAATGCTTCGAAGAAAATTGCACCTGGAATTGTAAACATTGTATTAATAATGATAACACTTAAAATATTTGGCAAAATATGCTTCGTTATTATTCGGCCATTTGATGCTCCTAATGTACGAGATGCCAATACAAATTCTTGGTTTTTGAATTTCAATACTTGACCACGAACAATACGCGACATACCAATCCAGCCGGTTATTGTAATAGCAATAATAATCGCCGTGACACCTGGTTCCATGAATAAACTCATAAGAATTACTATAACTAATGTTGGAATTCCATAAAGTATTTCAACAATGCGCTGCAATATATCATCTACACGCCCACCGTAATATCCAGAAATACCACCGTATGCTACACCAATAACCATATCAATTAGTGCTGCCATAAAAGCGATAAATAATGAGATTTGCGTACCTTCCCAAACTCGTGAGAACATATCACGACCAAGACCATCCGTACCAAACCAATAATACGTATCTACTTTTTTCAATTCATATAAATCTACTTCTTTTCCAGCTAATGTACCGACCCCATCGAAAATACCTAACTTTTCAAGTCCAGGTACTTTAGGTGGTAAGTTTGCATGTGTAATTGTTTGAGTATCTGCATCATGTGGACTGATCATTGGTCCAACAAAAGCCATGATGACGATAAATGCCAAAATAAACATACTCACAATAGCTGCTTTATTTTTACGTATACGTAACCAGGCATCTTGCCAAAAACTAATACTTGGTTTTGAAATTCTTTCCGCTTGTGTGCTATCAATGTGAACTCTTTCAAAAGATCCAGCAGGTAATTTTTTTAAATCTTGACTCATTAATTATTACCTCCTGATAAACGAATACGCGGGTCAATAATTCCATAAAGAATATCAACTACGAATATTACGACAATTAAGAACGCAGAGAAGAATAATGTAGTTCCCATAATAATTGAGAAGTCATTTGAGAAAATGGATTTTACAAACTGTTCTCCGATTCCTGGAATAGCAAAAATCTGTTCAATTACAAGTGAACCAGTAAGTAAACCTGCAGCAAGCGGTCCTAAAACCGTCACAAGTGGGATTAACGCATTACGAAAAGCATGTTTAAACGCAATTTCAAATCCAGTTGCACCTTTAGATTTAGCTAAAGTAATATAATCTGAACTTAATACTTCAATCATTTCTGTACGAATAAAACGTGAAGCAGTCGCAAGTGGCCCCATTGCTAATGCAATAGATGGAAGTACGCTTGACATCCAACCATCTTTCCAAAGAGCTACCGGGAATAATTCCCACTTAACTGCTAGCCAATATTGAAGAAATGTAGCAAAAACGAATGCCGGAATAGAAATACCGATTATAGAAATAACCGTACTACCATAATCCCATATTGTATTCTGTTTTAATGCGGCAATCATACCTAAAATGATCCCTAATGTTACACCAAGTATTAAACCTTGAGTTCCAAGGATAAAAGATGGACCTAATCGATTGATAATCAATTCTGTTACACTTGCATTTTTAAATTGGAATGAGTTTCCTAAATCACCTTGAGCCAGGTTTAGCATATACTTTGCATATTGTACTGGGACTGGTTGATCTAATCCGTATTTCGCTTCCACTATCGCAAGTTGTGAAGGGGATAGTTTTGAAGCAGAGCTAATCGGGGATCCTGGAAGCGCCTTCATCAAGAAGAAGGTTGCTGTCGCAATCAGGAAAAATGTTATAAACATATAAATCACACGACGAATAATGTATTTTGCCATCTTTGCACCTCCTAATGTAATCTAAAAAAATAATCTATTATTCTATATAAACAGATTACTATACTAATTGTCAAAATAACATCAAATAATAAAATATTTTGTGAATTCTGATTCATTTAAAAAGAGAGTATATGGTCCTATAGGATACCATATACTCTCTAAATATGAGATTTTTAATCTACTAAAATCGCTTAGTTTTTACCTTCGATATAAGCCCATTTGTAGCTATAGTCTCCACCGAATGGGTGAGCAATAATACCTTTAACATATGGTTTTTGCAGGAACATTGCACCACGTTGGTAAATAGGTCCGATACCGAAATCTTGCTCGATAAGCATTTTTTCTGCATCAGCCATTGCTTGCCAACGAGCAGCAGGATCTAGAGCTAATTCGTTGTTAGCAGAGTTTACTAATTTATCATATTCTGGGTTAGAGTATGACATTTGGTTATTACCGCCACCTGTTAACCATAAGTTCATGAATGTGTAAGGATCTTGGAAGTCAGGACCCCATCCAGCAACTTGAATCTCGTAGTCTTGGTTTGTATCAAGATCTAAACGAACGTTAAATGGTACTTCTTTAAGAGTAATAGTTAAACCAGGTAAGTTAGTTTCTAATTGAGATTTGAAGTACTCAGACATTTTCTTAGAAACTTCAGTGTCTCCTCCAAGAATTTCAATTGAAAGCTCAGTAACACCTAGCTCAGCTTTACCTTTTTCCCATGCAGCTTGAGCTTCTTCTACATTGTAAGTAGCCATATCGCCATTTACATCACGGAAGTCAGTTGCATTTTCATCGAAAGTGAAGTCTTTTGGTACTAGGTAGTTAGCTGGTACAGAACCATTTGCTAATACTACATCTACTAAGTCTTGTTTGTTGAAAGCTTTTGTAATTGCTTCACGAATATTTACGTTCGCAAGTGGAGTTTTTTCTCCAGTACGTTCTTGGTTATATTTGAAATAGAATACAGAAGTTTCCATTTCTTTTACCATTTCTGGGTCAGCAGCATATTGCATTGCATATTCACCTGAAAGACCTGCACGATCTTTTTCACCATTTGTATAAAGGTTAACTGCAGTAGCAGGTTCTTTAACTACATCATAGTTAATTTCAGTAAGTTTTACAGTATCTTTATCCCAGTATTGGTCATTTTTAACTAATTGCCAAGATAAGCCTGTTCCGTCCCATGCAGTAAGTGAGAATGGTCCGTTGTATAATAAAGATTCAGAATTTTTCGCATAGTTTTCACCTTGCGCTGTAACAAATTCTTCTTTTTGTGGTAAGAATGTTCCAAATGACATAAGAGATAAGAAATAAGGAACTGGTTTTTCAAGTGTTACTTCTAAAGTTTTTTCATCGATTGCTTTAACACCTAATTCAGTGTATTCAACCTTACCTTCAGAAATTTCAGTAGCATTTTTAATAACTCCAGACATCATGTATGGACCGTATTCAGAACCAGTATCTGGGTTCATAGCACGTTTCCATGAAAATTCAAAGTCATTAGCAGTTACTGGAGAACCATCAGACCAGTTAGCATCACGTAAAGTGAATGTGTAAACTAATCCATCTTCAGAAACTGTTGGTTCACCTTCAGAGATTGCAGGAACTGCAACATTTTCTTGATTTAAACGGTATAAACCTTCGTTTACATTGTTCAGTAAATCAAAACCAACTTGGTCAGTTACTAAAGCAGAGTCCATTGTTGGAATCTCAGCACTCATAATTAAGTTAAGTACCTGTTCTTCGTCAGTTACTACTACTTCTTCTTCAGGTGTAGCTTCTTCTTTATCTCCTGGTTCTGTAGTTGTTTTAGTACCTTCTTCTTTACCGCCACATGCAGCTAAGAAAAGAGCAACAACTAACAGTAGGCTTAAAAGCCATGCAAACTTACTATTCTTCATTTTTTTAACCTCCCTAATATTCAGAAAAATTCATTACATTACTTATTATACATTTTACTTTTAACTTGTACAGACCTTTTTTATAATATTTTTACATTGTTGTAACAAAATCATTACATTGTCCTAACAATTGAGAATCATTGGTAAAGAAAATGTTTCTTTTTTGATATTCACATTTACTAATATCTTAATTACTTTTTGATTATTTTTAATTTATCTTCTATAATTTACTTTGATAGAGGTGAATTATGAAAAAGAAAGTTATATATTTTTTAAGTGTCCAGTTACTTATTTTGATTCTTATGGTTCTCACTTATGGAAATGCTGAACTCGTTTATTACGCAAATATGTCTTTTTATGTTGGTGGAACCATAACATTTTTCGGATTAATGACATATGTAGTTTCAGGTGGTTTTTTTGATTTCTTTACTGAAAGTACACGCAAAGTGTTCACACCCAAACATATGAAAGCAGAGGCTAACAAAATGCGATTGCCTTCGGAAGTTTTTTCATTTCCACACAAGCCAATAATCGCTTTAGGCTTATCCAGTTTACTTTGTATGTGCATCGCTTTATTTGTCTATTATAGTTAATTTTTTCGCTTGATTTTGGAGTTTCTTCTAATATATAATAGTCAAAACTAAATAATTGAGCTTTGACGAAGAAAAGTACATTTAATATCGTATGCTTAGAGATTCTGTGGTCGGTGTAAACAGAACATACTTTAAATGGAATGGGCTTCTGAGCAGTGTATGTGAATTTTTAGTAGCATATACCGTATCCTTCACGTTATGAAGAAGAGTGGCTAATTATTTTAGCAAGCTGGGTGGTACCACGGATTTACATCATTCGTCCCTTTTTTGGGATGCATGATGTTTTTTTTATTTTAAGGAGGAGTATTCAAATGAAAAAATTATTTTCAGGTGTACAACCAACAGGAACCATCACTCTAGGCAATTATATTGGAGCATTTAGACAGTTTATTTCATTACAAGATGACAATGAATGTGTATTTTGTATCGTAGATCAGCATGCAATTACTATCGCTCAAGACCCTCAAGAACTTCGTAATCACATTCGCTCACTTGCAGCATTATATATCGCTGTAGGGATAGATCCAGAGAAATCTACTTTATTTATACAATCTGAAGTTCCAGCACATGCGCAAGCTGGATGGATTATGCAATGTATATCCTATATCGGCGAACTAGAAAGAATGACACAATTTAAGGATAAATCAGATGGAAAAGATGCTGTTTCAGCTGCATTACTAACGTATCCACCTTTAATGGCTGCAGATATCCTGTTATACCAATCCGATATTGTACCTGTTGGGGATGACCAAAAACAACATGTAGAATTAACGCGTGATTTAGCAGAAAGATTTAATAAACGCTATGGTAAAGTTCTTACAATTCCTGAAATCCAGCTACCTAAAAATGGAGCACGAATTAAATCTCTACAAGACCCTTTAAAGAAAATGAGTAAATCTGATCCAAATCAGAAGGCCACTATTCGTATTTTAGATACACCTAAACAAATTGAAAAGAAAATAAAAAGTTCTGTTACCGATTCAGAAGGTATTGTAGCATTTGACCCTGAAAACAAACCAGGTGTTTCCAATCTTCTTACAATTGAATCTGCTTTAACTAATCTATCGATAGATGCACTTGTTCAAAAGTATCAAGGAGCAGGGTACGGAGATTTTAAAGCATCTGTAGCACAAGTTATAGTAGACCATTTCGCTCCAATTCAAGCACGTTATGAAGAGTTAATAAACTCGTCCGAGCTAGATGAAATATTAGATAAAGGTGCAGAGAAAGCGAATGCAATGGCAATAACTACTTTATCTAAGATGGAAGCCGCAATGGGCCTTGGAAGAAGACGATAAGAGTTAGACTTAAAATCGAAAGACAAAAAACGGTGAAATCATTGGAGTTCAACATGTACACTAAAACGGAATTCCACGAATAGCCAAGAGATAAAAAGTTCAATGAAAGCACTAAATGGGAGCAGCTAATGACTGCTGTTCCATAACTGATTAAAAAGAGTAATAGTCTTATTACGATCACATCCTTCGTAAATAATATGAAAAACGCCATCCGTTTATCACGAATGGCGTTTTTCAATTTGAATATTATTTCGTTGACTTAACTGGTTCTTCAGCAAGTAATTCTACTTGACTTAAATCGAATTCTTCATTTGCACGATCAACATCGTAATTTTTTACACCTTTATTGATTGTGTAAATTGCAGTACGGAATTGAGTTGGAATAACTGGTGCATTTTCTTCCATGTATAATTGCCATTCACGGAATGCATTTGCACGGTAATTTGAATCGAATGCTTCTGGAGAATCGATTGCTTTAAGCAACTCATCTAACTCCGGAGTTGTGAAACGACTGAAGTTAAATGCTGCTTCTTTACCATATAAACCTGCTGGAGATGGGTTAGTACCTGTTCCCCATGCAGCCATATAAATATCGATTTCTGGATCATCCGCTTCTACTTTATCGTAGAAAGAGTTGAATTCGATTAAACGTCCTGTTGATAATACAACCTTTAGCCCAACATCCGCCCAGTTTTGAATCCAGAACGCTGCCATTTCTTCTGCGATTGCATCGCCAGCCATTCCTGCGAACTTAATTTCTAATTTTTCACCTTTTGGATTTTCGCGGAATCCGTCTCCATCTGTATCTTTGTAACCAGCTTCGTCTAACAATGCAATTGCTTGATCTTTGTTATACGTATAGCCTTTTAAAGAATCATCAAAGAATGTTGAAAATGCTGGTGGAATTAAAGATGTCGCACGAGAGCGTAGGTTATCGTAATAAACCTCATTCACTTGCTCTACATCAAGTGCATAACCCATTGCTTGACGTAATTTTACATCACTCATTTTAGCTGCTGGATCCATTGTAGAAAGTCCAGTTGCTGTATCATATTTACCTAATTTGAATCCTAAATAAGAATAAGAAAGCTCTGGTTGAGCCAAGATTGTAATGTTGTCAAAATCTTTTATTTCAGGATATTTTGTTGCTGGTAATGAGCCAGCTGTCATATGATATTCACCTGTTTGAATTGCTTTTGATATAGAAGCAGATGGTACTGCTTTCAAAAGAACTCCGTCCAGTTTAGGAGCACCTTTCCAGTAGTTTTCATTTCTTACGAATTGTACGGATTCACCAGGTACGATTTTATCATATTTGAAAGCACCTAATGTTACAGGGTTTTTACGAACTGCATCAGACTCTAAAAGCTGTCCTACTGGAATGTCTTTTAAGATATGACTTGGTTCCGCAGAACCCCATACTCCATCACCACCCGAGAAAATTGCAGGTGATAATTTGTTGAATGAAATTTCTAAAGTAGATTCATCCAATTTTTTTAATCCTGAGATTGTGTCTGCTTTTCCATCGTGGTACTCAACTGCACCAATAATGTTTTGGAAATCACCATCATAACGAATCCCTTGGTAATCAGGGTGACCGATAATTAAATATGGGTAAATTACATCTTCAATTTTAAGAGGTTCTCCGTCAGACCATTTAACGCCTTCACGAATTTTAATTATAGCCTTATTCGTTTTTGGATCTGCTTCTAATGATGCTATTCCTTTGTCAGTGATTAATAGGTCACCATCAGTAGCGAAGATTGAGTTATCTGCATATTCCATAATATCTGCATCATAGCCATCTTCATATAATACAAGTGAGAAAATTCCTTGGAATGGAGTATCTGTACCCAGTGCAACTTTTAACGTTCCACCTGTAATTGCATCTCCTTCATTGTTTACTGATAAAGGAAATTCTGATGAATCTCCTGGTTCTGTCGGCTCTGCTACTTCTTCTTTTTCTTCTTCTTTTTCTTCTGTTTTTTCAGGTTCTTTTACTTCTGTACCTGTAGTTCCTTCTTTGTCGTCATTGTTACATGCACCAAGCACAAGCATGAAAGCTATAAGTACTGCTAGTAATGCCCAAAGCTTTTTACTCATTCTTTTTCCTCCTTTTTATATCTTTCTATATATCAAACGAAAATCGTTTAATACCAATCGTTACCCCTGACGTTGTCTTGCATCGGCAGAACGACGAATTGCCTGACCAACATAGTTGATGGCTAGCATTAATACTAAAATTAATAAAGATGCTGGTAACCAAACCCACCACTTATCTTCTAAAATCAATGGATTATTCGCATAGCTTACAAGTGTCCCTAAACTTGGAACAGATTGTGGCAATCCAAATCCTAAATAAGATAATCCTGTTTCCAGTCCTACATTCCCCGCAAAACTAAGCGTTAATTCTACAATAAGGATGGAACTTAGATTTGGCATAATTTCTTTGAAAATGATTGTGGCGTCTCTTGTTCCCAATGTTTTTGACGCATTAACATAATCGCGTCTACTTTCCGTAAGCGACTTACTCCTTACAAGTCGTGCAGTACCGACCCACAAGAATGCACTCATAATTAATACAAAACTAGCTATTGTATATTTCGGGATAATTGTAACAAAAACGATAATAATCATTAGTGTAGGAATGGTGATAAAGAAATCAATAATACGCATAAAAATATTATCTATCCAACCACCAAAGTAACCTGTAATTAATCCTACGGCTACTCCTATAACTCCTGTAATAATCGTTACTGATAAAGCAATCGTAATGGAGTTTCGCGCACCGATGATTAATTGCCCTATAATGGAACGGCCACCTTGGTCAGCCCCAAGAAAAAACTTCTCCCCTGGTTCTCCAAACTTGTCACGAAGGCTCACTTTCATGAGAGCTTCTTGATCTATAAACATAGCCGCGATATAGATTCCTAAAATACCTAATACTAAAGCGAATAATGAGAACATAGCTAATTTATCTTTTTTAAACTCTCGTACAAGTACTTGAAAACCAGTAGGTGGAGAGCTATTAACTTCATCTATCAAATTTCCTGTTTTTTTAAATTCCAACGTTTTAGTCATTTTCCCTCTCTCCTTAACCCTTATTTTCGTCACTCTATCCTAATGCGAGGATCTACTATACTCATGATGATATCGGACAAGAGACTACCTAATAATGTTAAGAAGCCGAAAAGCATTACTAATGCAGTAATGACACTATAGTCTCGAGATGAGATGGATTGAATAAACAATTGACCCATCCCAGGATAACCGAAAATAGATTCGATAAAAATAGAGCCGGTAAGCAATCCAGTTATAGTGAAACCAAAAAAGGCAGCTATTGGTAATAAGGAATTTCTAAAAATATGCCGGCTGTAAACCTTTCGTACTGGAATTCCTTTACTTCGAGCAGTACGAACATAATCCATTGATTTCGCATCAATAATTTCTGAACGAAGATATTGAACAACTCCAGTGGTGCCTAATATTGCATACGTAATGGCTGGCAATATCATATGGTAAATTTTATTCCAAAAATAACCTAGAGTGCCTTCGTCATGTTTTATATCAACTGTTCCACTAGTTGGGAACCAATTAAGCTGATAGCCAAAAAAGAATAATAGTAGTAAACCTAATACAAAAGTAGGGATTGCGTAAGTAACAAAAGTATATAAAACGATCGATTTATCTAGGAACGTATCTTGATAACGTCCTGCTAAAACTCCTAAAGGAATAGCAAAACTATAAAGTAAAATTACACTCAATAAGGACAGCCAAAGTGTGTTCTTCGCACGATCACCGATTAAATCGGATACCGGCACTTTATATGTGTAACTTTTCCCAAAATCCCCTTGTGCAGCATTCACTATCCAGTTGTAATATTGTACATGCCAAGGATCATAAAACCCCGCAGCTTCTCGCATTTCTTCCAGTCTATTTGCATCTGTTTCTGGAGTAATTAATCCTGTAAATGGATCCCCAGGCATAAACTTAGCCATGATAAAGATAAGCAAACTTAAAACAAATAATTGTGGAATCATTGCTAATACTCGTCTTAAAATCGTTTTCCACATATTAGATGGCCTCCTTTTTTATAGCGGCCACCGCTACTTGATGTGTATCAGTAATCGTGTTTAAATTAAATACTCGTCCATTCTCATCAAAATACCTCTTATGATCTACAAGATAGTTTTGTTCCACTTCAATGCGTTCTCTTTTTCGAGCTTCCCGACCAAGCGGATTTACATCAGGTATAGCGGATAATAAGCGCTTTGTGTATATGTGTTGTGGGTTGTTGTAAATATCATGACGATTACCAACTTCTACGAATCGTCCTTTATACATTATTGAAATTTGGTCACACATATGTTTAACTACACCCAGATCATGTGAAATAAATAAATAACTAAGACCAAACTCATTTTGAATATCTTTCAAAAAGTTCAATACTTGTGCTTGAACGGATAAATCTAGTGCAGAAACTGGCTCGTCAGCAATAATTAATTTGGGATTGGTTGCAATTGCACGTGCAATACCAATACGTTGTTTCTGACCTCCAGAGAACTCGTGAGGGTATTTTAATTTTGCATCCTCGTTCATCCCAACAATCGCCAACAACTCATTAATTTTACGTTTTTCCTCATCTAGTGTTAGTTTCAAAAAGTTTCTAATTGGCTCTGCAATAATATCTTGAACTCGTTTCCTAGGATTCAGACTAGAATGAGCATCTTGGAAAATCATTTGGATATCACGATTATAAGAGGAATTGTTACTACGACGTTTATGCGTCACATTCTCTCCTTCATAAATGATTTCTCCAGACGTAATTTTTTCTAATCCAATAATAGATTTACCAGTTGTAGATTTTCCACATCCAGATTCTCCAACCAAACCATAAGTCTTCCCTTTTTCTATATCTAGACTAATTCCATCAACTGCATATACTTTGTCGACGACAGTATTGAAAAATCCTCCGCGAATAGGGTAATGGACGTGTAAATCTTTGATTTGCATAAAGCTCATAGTGCATTTCCTCCTTCTTCACTTTCCAAGTGAAAGTGCTGCCAGCAGGTGCATCTAACTAAATGACCTGGAGATATTTCGTGAAGTATCGGATTTTCTTCATGTGCAATATTTGGTATCCATGGAATACGTGCTGAGAAACGGCATCCTGTTCGTGGTAATTTCACGAGAGAAGGTACAATTCCTTGAATTACTTGTAATTTTTCATTTTCGCTATTCATTTGTGGGATAGAATTAAATAATGATCTTGTATATGGATGTTTTGGATTCGAGAATAATTCTTCTACTGGCGCTTCCTCAATAATTTGACCAGCGTACATAACTGCTACTCGGTCAGCTACTTCCGCTACAACGCCTAAATCATGTGTGATAAGAATTATCCCTGCACCTGTTTCAGCTTGTAAATCATTAAGTAAGTCTAAAATTTGGGCTTGGATTGTTACATCCAGTGCAGTAGTCGGTTCATCTGCAATGATTATATTCGGTTTACAGGAAATGGCAATGGCAATAATAACACGTTGGCGCATACCACCTGACAACTGATGAGGAAATTGCTTTTTAACGCGCATTGGATTAGGTATTCCAACTTGATTTAATAATTCTATTACACGCTTTTCCCTTTCACTTTTAGACATCTTGGTATGGAATATTAATGACTCTTCAATTTGTTCACCAATACGCATAAGTGGATTCAAAGCAGACAAAGGATCTTGGAAGATCATTCCGATTTCTTCCCCACGTACTTTGTTAAACTTTTCTTCATCCAGCTTCGCAAGATTTTTTCCATCGTAGATAATTTCTCCTTCTACACGGGTCCTATTATGATCGTGAAGCCCAATAATAGAAGTCGCTAATGTAGACTTGCCGCAACCAGACTCACCAACAATAGCTAGAATTTCATTTTTCTTTAAATTGATGGATACACCATCTACTGCATCAAAATATGTATCCTTGATACGAAAGCCAGTATGTAAATCTTTTATGGTTAGTAGTTGGTCAGTGATGTTCAAAGTAATGAACTCCTTTCAAGAATCAATCGCTAGCCTCTTTACATTCAGAAAATATTTAACTAATTCAATATTTACACTTTTCTGTTTTTTAACTATCTTATTTGTAAAGTCTATTACAGTATTGTTACAATCGCAATACAAATTTTCTATCTTTTCCTTTTATTTACTCTATTCCGAAAATTGAAAAATCATAATAAGGTCAATAATACCAACAGTTTTATTAATCTTTACATTGTTCAAAAAATTAATTAATAACACAAAAAAAGCATCATTTTTTGAAGTTTCACATCAATAAAATATCATTTAGTGCTTTAAATCGATAATATAATAGTATTTTAATTGACTAAATTTACATGCAACAAAAAAAAGCATTTCCAATTTTTAAATTGGAAATGCTTTTATAAAATTTAGTTAAATTTTCTTAAACAAGATACTCGCGTTATGCCCACCAAATCCTAATGAATTGCTCATTGAATATTGAATATCAGCTTTTCTAGCAATATTCGGTACATAATCTAAATCACAAATCGGGTCAGGATTTTCTAAATTGATTGTTGGAGGTAAAATACCTTCTTTCAACGCTAGAACACTAAAAATAGCTTCAATTCCCCCAGCTGCACCAAGTAAATGTCCCGTCATTGATTTAGTAGAGCTCATTGCCAAATTATATGCGTGTTCTGCAAAAACAGTTTTCACTGCCAATGTTTCAAATTGGTCATTGTATGGGGTACTTGTACCATGTGCATTAATATAGTCTACTTGTTCCGGACTGATACCTGCATCTTCAATTGCTTGTTGCATCGCACGAGCTGCACCTTCCCCTTCAGGAGCTGGAGCAGTAATATGATGTGCATCACCAGTGGAACCATATCCAACGATTTCCGCATAGATTTTTGCTCCGCGGGCTACTGCATGTTCATATTCCTCTAATATAAGAATTCCTGCACCTTCTCCAATAACAAACCCATCACGATTTGCATCAAACGGTCTTGATGCTTTTTGAGGATCTGTATTTAAAGTTAATGCAGTGTTTGAACAGAATCCAGCTACTGACATATGTGTGATAGGTGATTCAGCTCCACCTGTGATCATTACATCAGCATCTCCGCGCTCAATCACTTTAAATGCATCCCCAATGGAGTTAGTACCAGATGCACAAGCCGTAACCGTACATGAGTTAATTGCTTTTGCTCCAAAATGAATAGACACTTGGCCAGCAGCCATATCAGGAATCATCATTGGTACAAAAAATGGACTAACTCGACGAGCACCCTTTTCTAAAAAGATTCGGAATTGCGCTTCATACGTCTCCATCCCACCAATACCAGAACCGATCCATACACCCGTTCGAAGCCCAAGTTCTTCCGTAATAGTTAAGTTAGCATCTTCCACGGCCATGATAGATGCAGCTAGTGCATAATGTGTAAAACGGTCCATCTTACGAGCATCTTTTTTTTCAATATATTTTTCAATATCAAAATCTTTGACTTCTGCCGCAACTTTTGCTGCAAATTGACTAGCATCTAGTCGTGTCAGCATGCCTACTCCAGATTTTCCTTCTTTAATACCAGCCCATGTTGTTTCGATATCGTTACCAAGTGGTGTAATAGCTCCAACTCCAGTAACCACAACTCTACGTTTTGTCATTTATATTCATCCCTTCGTATTTATAAATTATCTTCCCCATTTTAACGCAATTGCACCCCATGTTAATCCTCCACCGAATCCAACCATCACAATAACGTCATCGTCATTCACTTTACCATTCATTACTTCTTCCTTTAAAGAAAGTGGAATAGAAGCAGAAGAAGTGTTTCCGTATTTATGAATTGTCTTAGACATTTTTTCTATTGGTAGCTCTAGTCTCTCTCTCGCTGCTTCCATTATTCGAATATTTGCTTGATGCGGGATTAACATATCTACATCTTCTTTATTTAATCCAGCTTTCTCTATTACATTAACCGCAGACTCTCCCATTTGTCTAACAGCAAACTTAAAAACTTCTCTGCCATTCATCGTTAGATATGGACCATCTTGCTGTAAATACTTACCGCCGCTTCCGTTTGCACCAAGCTCGAACGATAATATACCACGTCCCTCGGATACTTTACTAACGATTACAGCACCCGCTCCATCACCAAATAGCACGGCTGTATTGCGATCTTCCCAGTTTGTTATTTTAGAGAGCTTTTCTACGCCTACTACTAGTACATGAGAATACGTATCGGTTTCAACGAATTGCTTTGCAGTAACTATTCCATACATAAATCCTGCACATGCAGCTGATACGTCCATTGCTGCAGCGTTTGACGCTCCTAGTTGTTCTTGTAACATCGTTGCTACACTTGGGAAAGGATTATCGGGTGTAACAGTTGCTACTAAAATTAAACCAATTTGTTCTGGATTTATTCCTGCATCCTTAATCGCTTCTTGTGCTGCTTTAAACGCCATATGAGAAGTATTTTCTTCTGGTGCGGCAATTCTTCTTTCTTCTATACCAGTTCTAGTTCGAATCCATTCATCAGATGTATCTATTTTTTTTTCAAGGTCTTCATTTGTCAAAATTTGATCAGGTGCATATGAACCTAAACCGATTATTCCTGCATTCATGAAAGTTCCTCTTTTCTTATAATCTATTATTAGTACCTGGTATTAATAATAACGAATATATGA
Organism: Psychrobacillus sp. FSL H8-0483; assembly: GCF_038637725.1. Classification (NCBI taxonomy): domain Bacteria; kingdom Bacillati; phylum Bacillota; class Bacilli; order Caryophanales; family Bacillaceae; genus Psychrobacillus; species Psychrobacillus sp. FSL H8-0483. The sequence goes on along the minus strand of NZ_CP152052.1, from coordinate 1,070,339 downwards.
ACATTTTTCAACAACATAGTTAGATGTATTAAATATTCTTTTGAAAAGAAGCTCCGTATGGTATGATGATACATATAGGTAAATTCAATATGAGGTGAAAACAAATGAAATATATTATGACGTTAATATGGTCAGTTATTTTAGTTTCAATGTTAAATTACGTAGTAAGCTCTGTACAGAACGTACCATTTGAAGTGGTTAATGGATTAATCATGTCAGTTCCAGTTGCAATTATGATTTTTATTATCTCTGCAATTATTCCAAACGACCCAGTAGCTTCAGAACATCACTAAAAAACAGCTCCCCCCTTGTTGGGAGCTGTTTTTATTTTGAAATGTGAGGATTCCACATTATATTGCGAGTAATCCACTCTATCTTGCGAATATGCTTCGAAATGTTGCGAGTAACGCTCGTTATATTGCGCATAGCTTAAATATTGCTAGTATTCCTCATAATGTTGCGAAAAATCCAACCTATCTTGCGAATATGCTTCCTAATATTGCGAGTAACATAGATAGTTATTTTACAATCAATTGTCCATCTTCTACACTCGCTCCAATAGTGCCTCCTGGAAGAACATTTCCACCAATTAGCAGTTTAGCTACAGCGGTTTCTAGATTACGTTGGATGAATCGTCTTAAAGGTCTTGCACCATATGCTGCATCCGTTCCTTCATTTACAATCCACTTAAAGACATTATCTTGCACTTCCAATGTAACTTCTTGTTCTTGCAATCTTTTTTGTAGCTGCTTCACATATTTCTCTGCGATTTTTTCAAAATGTTGTGTCGTCAATGAATGGAACATAATGATGTCATCCATACGATTTAAAAGCTCGGGCTTAAAGTGCGCTCGAAGTGCAGACATGACAAGAGTCTCTTCCTCTTCCCCTACTTTACCAGTCGTATTTCCAAGATATTGCGAACCAATATTAGATGTTAAGATGACAACTGTATTTGTGAAATTAACGATCCTTCCTTGGCTATCCGTAATTCGTCCATCATCCATTAATTGCAATAAAATATTCGCAACATCAGGGTGAGCTTTTTCAATTTCATCTAATAAAACAACGGAATAAGGATTTCTGCGTACCGCTTCCGTCAGCTGACCACCTTCTTCATATCCAATATAGCCAGGAGGAGCGCCTACTAGTCGCGATACACTATGTTTTTCCATATACTCTGACATGTCGATACGAATAAAATGCTCTTCCGAATCAAATAAGTTGGCAGCCAATGATTTGGCAAGTTCTGTTTTTCCAACACCAGTAGGTCCTAAAAATAGGAAGGATCCAATCGGTTTTTGTGGATCTTTTATACCTGCTCTAGCTCTCCAAACAGCTTCCGTCACTAATTGAACCGCTTGATCCTGTCCAACTACTCGTTCTCCAAGCGTTTCTTTTAATCGCAAAAGTTTTTCTCTTTCGCCTTCGACAAGTTTTGTGACTGGGATGCCAGTCCATCTTGAAATAATCGAAGCAATTTCATCGACAGTTACTTCTTCTCGTAGTAAGCGCGTGTCTGTATCATTGTTTACTTCTTGCTCATAGACTAGTAATTCTTTTTCTAGCGTAGGTATCTTTCCATGACGAAGTTCTGCTGCTTTATTTAAATCGTACTTATTTTCAGCTTCCTCCAATTCTCTACGATATCGATCCAACTCTTCTCTTTTTTGCTGAATTACTTGAATCGCTTCTTTTTCCTGCCCCCATTTGTTTCTCATTTCACTGGTTGATTGCTCTAGTTCTGCTAAGTCTTGACGTAATTGTTCTAATCTTTTTTGACTAGCAGCATCTTTTTCTTTTATTAACGCTTGTTCTTCTATTTGCAGCTGCATCATTTTTCTCGTAACTTCGTCTAACTCCTGCGGCATGGAATCTATTTCTGTTCGAATCATTGCACATGCCTCGTCTACTAAATCAATTGCCTTGTCTGGAAGAAAGCGTTCTGTCATATAACGATTAGAAAGCTGCGCTGCAGCGACAATCGCTCTATCATGTATACGTACACCATGATGCAATTCAAATCTTTCTTTCAACCCGCGTAAAATAGAAACTGTATCTTCAACAGATGGCTCTCGTACGAGTACTTGTTGAAATCTTCTCTCTAACGCAGGATCCTTTTCAATATACATACGATATTCATCTAATGTCGTTGCACCAATACAATGTAATTCTCCTCGAGCTAGCATCGGTTTTAACATATTACCAGCATCCATGGCACCGTCTGATTTTCCAGCTCCTACAATTGTATGGATTTCATCGATAAATAAGATAATCTGTCCTTCGCTCTCTTTTACTTGCTTCAATACCGCTTGTAATCGTTCTTCAAATTCTCCTCGATATTTCGCCCCTGCAATGAGGGAGCTCATATCTAATTCAAATATTTCTTTCTCTTTCAAGCCCTCCGGTACATCTTTTCGGACAATACGTTGTGCTAATCCTTCTACAATGGCTGTTTTCCCTACACCAGGTTCTCCAATTAAAACCGGATTATTTTTTGTTTTTCTAGACAAAATCCGAATAACATCTCGAATCTCTTGATCACGACCGATAACGGGATCCATCTTTCCTTCTCTCACTGCAGTAATTAGATTACGACCGTACGTTTCTAAAGGACTTTTTTGATCTTGTTGATTCATTTGCATAACCAAACATCTCCCCCAAAATAGTTTGACCTTTTTTGACTAATGTAATTATAATATCTTCTCTTATTATTTGTAAAGAAAAGTGATTTTTCCTAAAGACGTTAGGTTTATATGCTATGATTGTTATATACACGGAAAGGTTGTGTTATTAATGAGCGAGTATATTTCTGATACAACAGGTATTTATTCTCTATTTAAACAATATGGTTCCATAATAAAATTAGAAAAAGATCGACCCGTTTTTCAAGAGGGTGAGCGCTCTGAAGAGATTTATTTCATCGTCTCTGGATCTGTAGGTATTAATAAAGACACAGAAAGCGGTAAACTTTTAACACTTCGAGTAGTCGGACCAAATGATTACATTGGTGAAACTGCTGTTTTTTGTGATATTGTATACCACTCCTTTTCTGCTATTACGTTAGAATCTACCCAATTATTATCGCTTCACCGAAGCAAACTAGAGAATTTTTTAATGGAATCAACAGAGCTAATGGTAGAATGGACAAAATTTATTCAACTAGTTTATATAAAGAATCAAACTCGGTTTAGAGACTTAATGTTACATGGCAAAAAAGGAGCACTTTTCTCCACGTTGATTCGTCTATCTAATACATATGGTCAAGTACAACCGGATGGAAGTATTATCATCGAGTACACACTAACCAATCAAAAGCTAGCAAATTTATGTGCCATGAGTAGAGAAGTTGTGAATAGAATGTTAAATGATATTAAAAGTGAAGGAATTGTGTCCTTTCAAAAAGGAATCATTACCATTCACGATATTGAATTCTTGAAAAGAGAAAATGAGTGTGAGAATTGTCCCTTATCTATTTGCCGAATTGATTAAAAAAAGCGACCTCTTTCTATTTTTGTAATAGAAAGAGGTCGCTTTTATATTAACGTATGCCTAAGGCAATTTTAGCGTATCTAGACATATTATCTTTTGACCATGGTGGATTCCAGACGATGTTAACCTCAGTTTCTTTGACTTCTGGTAATTCCATAAGTGCTGTATTCACTTGATCTACAATCATCGGTCCCATTGGGCATCCCATGGATGTTAAAGTCATCGTAACTGTTCCAACACCCTCATCTGACAATTCAACATCGTATACTAAACCTAAATTGACAATATCTACGCCTAGTTCAGGGTCAATGACATTTTCAAGAGCTGCCATCATACTATCTTTCATATCTTGGTCCATTTATATAACCTCCCTACCTCATTATTCCATCATAACAAAACATCTATACTTATGCCAAATTGTTTGAAAGCCATTTTGTTGCGCTTAACATTCCCTTGCGAGATACTGCATGACCTGCAGATTTTTCTTTCATAAACACAATATCATTCTCTCCATATTCATGTTTCAACGCTTCGATAAAATGTGCTGTCGGTTCAAATGGAACAACTGGATCTTTTTCTCCATGCCAGAAAAACAACGGTTTATCAGCAAGCTTGTGCATTTGTTTTGAAGCATCAAAAGAAGCTAACGTATCAAACATATTCTTTCTTTCTTCACTATTTAGCGGAATATTAAACCCTTTTTGTTCTACTGAAGCAATTTGTGCTTTTGCAAGTTCAACATAACCCGGAGTCCCCATCATAATAGCAGCCGCGTCAATCCAAGGATAAGCAGTTAAACAGCCTAAAGTCGTGATACCACCCATGGAAGTTCCTGCAAGACCAATTTTCTGATCAATTAAATACCCCCGTTCGATAAGTTCTTCCTTTAATTTACCGACTTCTTCGATGGAGGTTAATACTATTTCCCAAAACCGAAGGCTAATTTCTACTTGGTCTAGTTTCTCCGCTCGGTCACCATGTAAAAGAGCGTCGGGTAATATTACTCTGCACCCTTGGTTAACTAGTTGATAAGCATAATGTAAATTATGTTCCTTCGCACTTTCAAACCCATGTAAGAATAGAACAATAGGTGCGTTATTACTTATTTCTTCATCAAATATATGTAATACAGGAATATTACCCCATAATTCAGATTGTGAAATCATTTCTTAAGCCACCTCCGTATTTATTATTATTCTAACAAAGCATTTCAATATTTACAAAAAAGCTAAACTATACATTTTGACGTTCCTACTTGAACACGATAAACTTTAATAATAAAGAGGGGAGTTTTTCATATGCAACGTCACTTAATAGTTTTGGATTTAGATGGAACTTTATTGACCGATGAAAAAGTTATTTCGCAAAAGACAAAAAATACACTATTACAAGCAAAAGATGAAGGCCATGAAGTAATGATTGCAACTGGAAGACCTTATCGATCAAGTGAAATGTATTATAAAGAACTTGGACTAACGACACCAATTGTTAATTTTAATGGAGCATTTGTCCATCATCCAATGAGTAACACGTGGAATACATGGCATAAGCCGATAGAATTAAAGGTAGTAAAAGAAGTAGTTGAAGCGGTTCAAAGTTTTTCCATAAAAAATATGCTAGCAGAAGTGTTGGATGACGTATACTTACATTACCATGATGAAAAAATGATCTCGGCATTCGCTTTAGGTAATCCACATATTACAACTGGTGATTTACGTACTTTCTTAAAAACAGATCCTACAAGCCTTCTGATACATGCAGAAGAGGAATCAGTTGACTTAGTTCGCAAACATTTACGGGATGTACATGCCGAAGTAATCGATCATCGCCGTTGGGGTGCTCCATGGGATGTTATTGAAATTGTACGGAGCGGCTTAAACAAAGCGGTTGGTTTAGCGCAAGTTTCCGAGTATTTAAATATACCGAAAGAACGCATCATTGCATTTGGAGACGAAGACAATGATTTAGAAATGATTGAATATGCAGGAGTTGGGGTTGCAATGGGCAATGCAATTGCACCACTCCAAAATATCGCCAACGAAATTACTTTATCTAATAATTCGGATGGTATTGCCGAATTCTTAATAGAAAGATTACAATTAAACAAATAAGGATAATTAAGGAGGATGAAAATGAAATTATTCGCTGATAGTGCTAGTGACTTACCAAAATCTTTCTTTGAAGCACATGATGTTGAATTAGTACCACTTAAAGTTCATATTGACGAAAACGAGTATGATGATATTGTTGGTATTGATTCAAAAGAAGTATACGCAGCAATACGAGCTGGCAAACAACCAAAAACCTCACAAGCATCTCCAGAACTTTTTTTAAGACTGTTTGAGGACCTTGCAAAATCAGGAGAAGAAGGTTTGTACATTGCACTCTCTTCTGCACTTTCCGGAACATATAGTACCGCTGTCATGATGCGCGAGCAGCTGCTTGAAACATATCCCGAACTAAAATTAACGATCATTGATTCGAAATGTGCATCACTAGGGATTGGGCTTCTCGTAAAAGAAGCAGTAAAGTTAAAAGACGAAGGTTTAGACTTACCAACTATTGAAGAAAAAATACGATTTAATGCCGAGCATATGGAGCACCTATTCACGGTGGAAGACTTAGATTATCTGGCTCGTGGTGGAAGAGTTTCTAAAGCAAGTGCATTTATTGGTGGATTACTAAATATTAAACCACTTTTACATGTAGAAGATGGAAAACTAGTTCCAATTGAAAAAATTCGAGGTCGCAAAAAAGTAATTAAACGAATGATGGATATGATGGAGGAACGAGGAAGTCAATTAAATGAACAAATAATCGCAATAAGTCATAGCGATGATGAAGCGACGGCGCTTGAAATGAAAAAAGTAATCGAAGAACGTTTTCAACCAAAGGGTATAGAAATACATCTGATCGGTTCGACTGTAGGGGCACATGTAGGTCCAGGAACTATGGCATTATTCTTTTTAAATAAGCTCTCATAAATTAATAATAGATAGTAAATAAATAGAATTGTTAAAAGGCGAAACTTTAGAAATATAGATTTCGCCCTTTCCATAATAAATTCGCGAGACCCCTACAGAAAAACGGACTTCCAAGACCCGCAACGAGCTTATAGGAACAAATCCTACGTTCGCCACATCCTTGTTGCTACGTATTTTCGGCAGGTAACAACATGTTCGTTTAACATTCGTAAATAGAAAAAGACTGTTTCCAAGTCCATTTTATGACTTGGAGACAGTCTTCTTTTTATTTGGCGCTGTTATATTTTACTGTTGTTTTTTAGCAAATAATTTGAGGTAGAATCCGAGCAGACTACTGCGGGAAAGCGACCAATCCTGCTTAGCCGAGGAGGCTTGTCGGTTCCCCAGCAGAAAGTAAGCGGATGCTACCATTAACAACACCTTTTATTTATTATCCGCGTCGCGTCTTCGTTGCTTTCCTTTCTTCCAAACAACAACTAAGAAAACGATAAATAGTAAGTAAGCAACTGCCATGGCAATTATATAGGAAGTATTTAAGCCTTTACGATCAGTTACTTGAAACACCTCCACAATTTCTCGATCCATTACTAATCGGTAAGTACCATCATCGGAAGGTCGTATTAAATCGGATTCAAATAATCCTCGTAGTTCCTTATCTTCACCCACGACGTCACTTGATAAATCGATTCGTTGCGTTCCACTTGTATTATTAACTACAACAATAAATGTTTCATCCTCAGAATATCGTTTGTAAACCATGTAACCATTTTCATTTTTCAAAACTTCCATTTTCCCAGAACGCATAGTTTCGGATTTATTTCGAATAGAATTTATATCCTTAATATATTCGATTAATTCTTCATCTACTCGAAAGTTCATGACTTGGTGACTTTCTTGAGGAGTTTGTCCATTCATTGCAATTTCTGTACCGTACGTCATATAAGGTACGCCAGGCATTGTTAGCATCGCACCTATCGCTGTTCTAATACGAGTAGGAGGAAACATATTTTCAAGTGCACTATAATAAGTAAATCTTTCCGTAGTTAAATCATCAATCATTAGTAAATCATTGTAGTTCGTAGAACCAATACCAGCTGTTGGATAATCCGTATTTTTAAAGGCATCTCGAAAGTTTACTTGTAATTCTTCAGAATATTTTACATCAAAATCTGCATCCGATTCTTCTAGGGCAATGACATACATTGGATCACGTACTTCTTTTACACTTGCAATGATTTCATTAATAAAAGCTGTAGGAGCAGTATCTAATTCAGAAAGTTTTACACCATCAATTTCATATTTACTTGCAAAACTAACGACTTCTTCTGTTAAAGCTTTCTGCACTTCATCATTTGAAAGATCTAATTGCAGGACACCATTTTCAGTAGAAATAATCCAATCTTTCTTTTCATTGTCTACATTCCAAACATGATTGACACTATAATTATTTAAAGGAAACTCGATCATTATTTTTAGATTTTGTTTATGCGCTTCATCAATAAGTTTTTGGAATTCTTCTGGAGTACCAAAACGCTTTTCAATCTCATTAAAATCTAAAATCCTCTTACCATCATAGGTTTCAGTTGCGAATACAGGTCCAATAGAAATAGTCGTAAAGCCCATATCTTTAATATGTGCCATCTTATCAATAATCCCAACAAAATCCCCACCTGCAAAAGCATTTGGATCTTTTGCATTTACGTCATAATCATTGGAAATAACTTTATTAAAATAACGATCTACATATAAATCGTATATACTTTCGTTATGTATAGAAGCGTTTTCTTCTGCATTGGTAGTTTGAGTCGTTGTCACCCAAAGACCACTAATCAATAAACCGGTTACAAGCCATTTTTTTAATTTCAAGGTAAATCCTCCTTTATCTAGAACAGCAGAAGCGCAAGTCACTAGATCTAACAATTTGTTCAACACATCAACGTTATTTTAACAAAGCTACGTTTTAATCGCTATCGTTTAAACAGGAATGTCCTAAAAATAACCGATAATTCGTCCAAACTGTGTCATAAATAAAAAGTTACTTCGATAAAACAAGTTGTTTCTTACAAGTAAATGGCTAGATGAAACCCATATTCCCCTTAATCGGATGGTTGAGCCGAATAATCGGATGGCATAACCACATAATCGGGTGGTTTACCCGAATAATCGGATGGTTCAACTAAATAATCGGGTGGCTTTACCATATAATCGGATGGCTGGCAGCCTAATCGGACGACTCCCCGATTAATCTAGATTAACTGTTAAATCCATTAACAAAAGCCACCAATTAATTCGGTGGCTTTGACGTGTTATGCATACTCATTTCAATGTTGATCATCTAGTCAGGATCGTATGTTTTTTTGTTAACTTTAGAAACAATAAAGGAAGCAACAACAAAGATCATCATCAATAGGATGACGAATATTAGTAAGGATACCCCTAGCATTTGTTATATCACTCCTTTTCATTCATTACTCCCAAAAATATCATACTTGTTCTCAAATGAAAAGGAGCTTCCACTACTGGAAAGCCCCTTCCGATTAATTAAGCTAAGAAATTTATGCCCATTGGTAGTTTGAATCCAAGGAAAAGAGCGATGAAGAAGAAAACAAAAACCAAAACTAAAAATGTTGTATAGGCTTTGCCTTTTTTCTTTTTCACTAATGTCATTTCCATCATACCAATAACTAAAATACCTGCTAAAAATTTCATGCCATAAAGCATACCCTCGCCATAGTCCATCCCTTTCATGAACAATGCTATACCAGTTGCAATAATCAATAGATAGTCTAATCGTAAAATCATTTGAACAACTTTTGGATTAGCCATAGCTAATGCAACAAAAAATAGAATTAATGCTACTACCCAAGTTGTAATGTGTAAATGTGTACTTGCTAAAAAATCCATTTGTCTCACCTCGACGTTATTTTATTATATAAATATACTATAACACTTTTATCCAAATATTACTCGAACTTGTTAACCAACGTACCGATTCCTTCAATAGACACTTTCACAATATCGCCTGATTTCAGAAACTTAGGAGGATTAAAACCCTTCCCTACCCCAGCAGGAGTTCCTGTTAAAATTACATCACCTGGCTCTAAGGTAACAACTCTAGAAATTTCCGAAATAATTTGTTCCACCGAATAAATCATATCAGAAGTTAGTCCATTTTGACGAATTTCATCATTTACTTTTGTCACAATCGCAAGTTCTTGCGGGTTTGGCAGTTCATCTTTAGTCACAACATAAGGACCTAGTGGACATGAGCCATTTAAACTTTTTCCAAGGAAATATTGTTGGTGCTTCGTTTGTAAATCACGTGCTGTTAAATCATTTGCAATAGTATAACCAAACACATAGTCATATGCTAATTTCGTTGGTATATTTTTCCCTTCTTTTCCTATAACAACTGCCAGTTCCCCTTCATAATCATAAGAGGATGTTATATCTGCATGAACGGTAAGCGTTTGTTCGTCTGCAGCAATAGTAGTTGGAGCCTTTGTAAATACGACAAAATCATTCGCTACACCTCCCATTTCTTTTGCATGGTCAGCGTAGTTTTTACCAATAGCCATGATATTTTTCGGAGTGCGAGGAATTGGGGATAGCCATTCGATTTCCGTAAAGGAACGTTTAAAACTATTTGCATTTTCCTCTTTCGAAGCTACTTCTACAAGTTTACGAATCTGCTCGATAAAATCCATCCCAAAACTTACACCTTGAACAATGGATGTCGGAAAACTAGGTAAAACCTGGAGTGTCTCTTGTATGCTTAGTACATCCCATACTGCCTCTTCTTTTTTCACTTTTGGTCCGAAGTAAATTTTATCATTTAATCGGTATGATAATAGTTTCATCGTGTCGACTCTCCTTCAAATAGTTTTGAATCTAGTCTCTAGTCTATTACAAATTGATTTTGTTTTCATCCTTTTTAGATAAAATATTTGAATAAGTCAGTTTTCTCCACAATGCTTCTACTGGTCCTTGCTCAAATCGTATAAACCATATCTCCGCAAATACTAGTTGTAAAACATATATGCCTACCGCCATCCATGTTCCTGTTACAATATCAATCTTTCCATACAATCCAAATCCATATGCATAAAATATAGTAGTAGCAATAATAGATTGCATTAAATAGATTGTCATCGACATTCTTCCAGCTTTTGCAACCGGTGATAAGATTTTAGGTACAACAGGAATTGTACATAGTAAGGCAATTATTCCTGCATATGCCATTGCTTGTAGCGGTCCCCCAAATGTATCCTGTGCAGTTATGGTAAACACATTATCTCCCATCACATAAGGGATCCATTTAATGGCAGTACCAGCTGCCAATCCAATAATAATTGTGATAATCCAAAACACTTTTAACTCTCGCGCTCTTTCGATTAACTTTAACTTTGCAGCTGCTGCACCAATTAATAAAAACGGAACGATCATAATTATCATCATAATAACAATTGCTCCACCTCCTGTCACATATAACCAATCATCTAATCTTTGCCAAAATACATCTACCCAAGAGCCTTGAGAATACGCGACGATTGATGCTTCTACTTCTTGAATGCCGGTATATAATATTGCATTATTCGGATCAACCTTAGCTAAAACAAACAATAATCCGCTTAATAACCCATTTGGAATTAAAAATAAAAGAGCACTTATTAACAATAACCAAAAAGGCTTTAGCTTCATCATTGTTATTAATACTAATCCTGCTAGTGCATAAGTGATTAAAATATCACCTGACCAAATAAGAAACGCATGTATGCATCCTATTAGTAACAAAACTAACAACCTTCTAACAGCTAGCTTTGTAAAGGAAGTTCCTTTTTCTTGCGTCTTCATAAATTGCATCGCAAGCCCATACCCAAATAGCATAGAAAATAACGGATAAACACTGCCTTGTACAAAGATATCTATCCACTTATATGTTTCATAATCCCCTGGAGCTTGGTACCAACTATATGGATTTACATAAATATATGGCGAATGAAAAAATAACATATTGACGACAAAAATCCCTAATAACGCAAACCCTCTCATAACGTCAATGGATATTACTCGTTCTTTCTCTCCTGTTGGACGCATCAACAATCTTATTCCCCCTTATAATGACACAGTTTTATTTCCATCAAATAAATACAGTGTTTTTTCTTTAATCTCCACTTGCATAATCGCTTCAATCGCTTGAGCATAAAGAGATAGCTGAATCTGGTAACGATTTTTCATTTCCTGTTGTAGTAAAGAATCATTATTTAATAAATGCTGGACCCGATCCGTTTTATAATCGAGTAAAACCCAGCGGCCATCATCTTCTAAAAACAAGCAGTCGACAACCCCTTGAATTATTTGCTTATCTCCATCTTGATCACGTAAGGCGTATGTGAATGGAAATTCTCGCATCACTTCTTTTGCAGCTCGCAATCGTGCCGCTATGTCGGAATGGAAGAAAGGCACTATTTTGTCTGGATGAATCGAAAGTTGTTCTGCTTTTGTTAAGATTTCTCGTTCTGCAAGCTTATCTGCAAATGCGATTACTTGCTCTACTGTTTTCACTTCTGCCAAATCAACATTTTGCATAAATGCATGTACTGCTGTACCGACTTCTGCTCCAGTCAATTTTTCTTCTTGCTGAAGAAAGAATGGACGCTTCGCGATTTTGGTGAGACTACTAGTATTCCTGTTTGCTTGGAAATAGTCTTCTTCTCGCTCCATTAATTGTTGGATTTTTTTCATTTCGCTTACCGATTGTTTCGATCGTTTATGCGTAGCATATTCAAAGGCATATGGTGTATCAAATCGAGCCTGTATATCCGAAAGTAGGTCGGACTTCTCCTGATCTATAAGCATGTCTAACGTAATTTTCTCTTTTACTATTGCTTCTGTCTGAATTTTTAAGTCATCGATAGGTTTCGCAACAATTGTCCACCTCGATTCACTCGCGACGATGTTGGCTTCCACTACGTTGGATATTTGCGTATAATCTGCATGTCTTGCAAGTGCAGGACCAATCCAATCTAAATATCCCTTCGCTTTAGCACGAATATAGTCAGGTAGCATCTCATCGCTCATAAGTGCTTGAGCGTCTTCCCATTTCTCCAGTGTTTTCGCAAGGTCTTTCACAGATGCAAGGAGAAATAAATGCTCTTTTGCACGAGTCATAGCCACATATAGGACACGCATTTCTTCCGCTTTTAACTCCATTTGTTTCTTTTCTTTCATAGATAAGAATGGCAAGGAAGTAAAGGAAATACGTTTGTCAGGATCGATTGCTTTTACAGCAAGTCCAAACGATTGGTCGAATAAATACGGTTCATTAAAGTCCATTTGGTTAAATGGTCTACCCATTCCTCCCAAAAATACAATTGGGAACTCCAAGCCTTTGGAAGAGTGAATCGTCATCAGCCGGACAACATTTTCTTTTTCACTAATCGCACGTGCTGTTCCTAAATCATCTCCACGTTTTCGCATGCGATCGATAAAACGTAAAAAGCGGAATAAGCCTCGGAAGGAGGTCTTTTCATAATCGACAGCTCGGTCATGTAAAACACGTAAATTCGCTTGTCGCTGCTTTCCATTTGGCATCGACCCAACTATTTCATAATAATGGGTATCTAAATAGATTCGCCAAATTAAATCGGCTAGCGACCCTCTACGACTTAGATTCCGCCAATCTTCAAACTGTAATAAAAAACGCTGTAGTTTCTCACTCGTATCTGCAGAAATCCCGGCTCCCCCACTCGATACAAAGGATTTTAAAGCATCATAAAAAGGTTCTTTCGGTGCAGAAAGACGTATAAGGGCTAGCTCCGACTCTGTTAATCCAACAAAAGGAGAACGGAGGACGGACGCAAGGGAAATATCTTGGTAAGGATTATCAATGGTTCGAAGTGTATGAAGCATAATAAGCACTTCGATCGCTTCAAAATATCCTTTGGAAAGCTCTGCATATAACGGAATCCCAGCCTCTTTAAATTGGTCTGTTACTTCCTGAGACCAAGTCATGGAACGCATTAAGATGACCATGTCGCTATATTGAACTGGACGGGAAGTTTGCTTCCAAGGATCATAAACAGTAGCTCCTGTGTCTATCATTTCTTTTATTTTGGATATGATATACCGAGCTTCTGCTTGTGATTTCTTTAGCTCTTCCTCCGCATTTAATTCTACTTTTTCTGCGTCCTCTTCTACTATTTCTACGCTACCATCCTCTACTTCATAGAGAAGGGCAAGTTCAACAGCTGCTTCTGCCTCATCGTAGGGAGCTTGAGGTTTTAAAGAAGCCGCATCATCGTAATTTATTTCGCCTACTTTTTCTCCCATCACTTGCTGGAAAATATAATTTGTTGCGTGTAGCACTTCTTTTCGACTTCTGAAGTTTGCATTTAAATCGATCCTCACCCCAGAATTCTCGGGCATATCATTGAAAGTAAGATACTTTCCTAAAAACAGCATAGGCTCTGCTAACCGGAATCGATAAATGGATTGCTTCACGTCTCCTACCATGAACATATTGCCAGTACTTTCGTCCCTGCTTTTCACAAGTTGTAAGATAGTTTCCTGTAATCGGTTCGTATCCTGATATTCATCGACCAGTACTTCCTTGAAGCGATTTTGATATTCCTCTGCAATGGCGGACGGTACGAGCTGCCCATCCTCTTGACGCTCGGTTAAAATTTCCAACGCATAATGCTCTAAATCAGAAAAATCTACTAGCCCTTTTTCATTTTTAGCCACCGTATACCGTTCACCATAAGCAATTGCTAGTTCCACTAATGTTTGTAACTGAGGAGCCATTAAGCGCATTTCCTCTAGCAAACGTTCTGGTGTTCTAGTAAAATAATTTTCTTTTAGATCATTTACAATTTTTTTCACTTTATTTCTTTTACTTGTTGCCTGTTTCTTAAGTGCTTCGTCACAAGAATTTTTTTTTATCGATGCAGCTTTGACCCACGCCATGCTTTGGAAATAATAAAACACATCTTGCCAAGCACTCATTTTCATTAGACGTATTGCCTCTTGAATCACCTGTTCATCCTTCATAGCAGTTTCCGCCAGTGGAGCAGGTCCATTCGGAAGTGTTGCGAGCTTACGAATTTCTACTGTTACTGCAATTGCTTCTTCTAAGTGGTGAATAATGGCAAGCTTCAGTGGATCTATAAAAGAAAGCTCATCAATGGTAATTTCTTCGCTTAATGTGTAGGCTTCCGGAATAGCAAGTAACCATTTTTTCGGTTCAGGATGTACCCGAGCATATGTGTACAACTTGTCAATCATTACTTCAATGGACTGATCATCTCGGTCCGATGTGAAGCTATCAGAAAGTCGGTACATCGCCTCTGGATTTTCCATTTGATACGCTTCTTCTAGTACTTCAGCTAATATATCATCCCGCATTAGAGCTGCTTCTGTTTCATTCGCAATCCGGAAACCAGGATCAATTGTCAACATGTACGAATATTGTCGAACAATGTTTAAGCAGAAGGAATGAAGCGTCGATATTTGCGCTTTATTTAAGAGATTAAGTTGCTTTCGTAAATGACTCGATGATGGGTCGATAGCGATTGCTTTTTCTAAAGCTTCTCCCATTCGATGACGCATTTCTGCTGCAGATGCATTGGTGAAAGTCACCACTAGGAGTTCATCGACATTAATCGGATTTTCTTTTGCAATTACTTTTTGAATGAGCCGGTCGATGAGGACAGCTGTTTTTCCTGAGCCTGCTGCTGCAGACACAAGTACGTCTGCACCGGTTGCCCAAATAGCTTTCCATTGCGCAGGTGTCCAAGTTAGCTCTGCTGGCATATTAGGAATCTTCATTTTGTCCCATCTCCTCTCGAATTTTTTCTGTAACAACATCTGGTTGCTCTACTTTTAGTACACGTACTCCTTGTGCTGGATCTTGCGGATCAAATTGACACACACTTCGATACGAACAATACGTGCAAGGCATTTTGTCCTTTAAACGATACGGATACACGCGCGTATCTCCTGCATTCATGCCGTTACCTGCCTGCTCATGCTTTTTACGTACAAAGGACTGTAAAAGTTTCATTTGCTCTGGCTCTACTACTTTAGAGGAAGCTTTTGACAGGTTTCCATCTTTATTCATCCGAACAGGAATGACCTTCGAAAATCCTTCTATTTGTTCATCCATTTCCATAATGACCTCAGGATCATCGAGCAATAAGCCGTTCATTTTATAGGATTTATAGATAGCATCCTGCAGCTCGGCATCTTCCATTTCTTTTTGGGATTGAATAAATGGATTATGCATATGCACATATAAAACACCTGCTGGCTCCGCATCTTCATGTAACCATATTGGTGCATTCTCGATGGCAACATCTAGATAAGTTAACATTTGAAGGGATAAACCGTGATACACCTCGTTTAAATCAATGCCTTTTTTCGAAGATTTATAATCAACAATTCGCACGAACATATTGCCATTTACATTTGCAGCATCGACCCGGTCAATTCGCCCACGTAACTGCA
This sequence comes from Psychrobacillus sp. FSL H8-0483, assembly GCF_038637725.1. Lineage (NCBI taxonomy): Bacteria > Bacillati > Bacillota > Bacilli > Caryophanales > Bacillaceae > Psychrobacillus > Psychrobacillus sp. FSL H8-0483. Next base: position 1,054,356 of record NZ_CP152052.1, on the reverse strand, counting down.
TGTTACGATGATGCTTTAACGGAATTTCAAGGGAAGGTAATTCTTCTCCAGGGCCAAATCCAGCTTCAATTGCAATCGGTACAAAACTGGATACTTTGGAATGTTTGCTAAGTGCTATAAGTGTTGACGCCACAATTTGCTCTAACTTACGCTGAATATAACGGTAGCGATTCGTACTAAGTAATAATTGATGGACAAATACAGGCACGATTTGATTTACCGCTTCTTTAGCCAGTTTCACGCATTGCTCTTTGGTAAGTTGGGCCCAAGTTAGATCTAACCGCTTCGTTTCATCCGCAATCCATTTAAGTGCTGCGTGAAATAAGTCGCCCATTGCTGGAGCTTCTAATCGATACTCTGCACGTTCCTCTAACTTTAAGCCATATGCAGCAAAGTGAGCAAATGGGCAGCTATAGTATTTCTCCACACGTGACACACTAGATGAAATTGTTTCCCCGTATAAAGCAGACGTCATTTCCTGAGATAGTCTTTCTGTTTTATTCCCTTGGATTAATGGTTTAATAATGCGATTTAACAATTTGGACCAATACGGATCATCCATATAATAGTGATACACCGATTGCCATACTTCTGATAGATTTCCAGTTTCCATCGCTTCCCGTAATTGCATAACCACGTAAGGTAATGTCGTTCTAGGGTGACTGATTGCAGACATATCAACTATTTCTTTCGAAAAATCCGTCGGGTCCATCACAGCGAATTCTACGGAAATTCCACTAACCATTTGTTGCAGTTTCTTTATATACATGGATGCAAGCAAAGCTTTCCCTTCACTATCCGCAATAGGATAGGACACGAATAAATAGTTAGAGGCAGTAGTAAATGCTTTATAGGTCAAATAATTTTCATCCAGGAGACGCATTTTAGATGTTGGAGCAAGTTCAAAACCGATTTGTGTAAACCACTCACGCTCGGAATCCGATAATAATCCTTCATGGTCCATCCGTTTAGGAAATACACCATCATTTACCCCAATAACAAAAACAGCTTGCATATTAGACAATCGGGCAATGTCAACACTTGCGACGATTACTTGATCGACTGTCGGAGGAATCCGAGAAAAGGTTAATTGATCATACCCTTCCTCTAATATTTTCGCTGCTTCCTCTATTGTCATTTCTTTTTCGCCAAACATTAATACAAATTGGTCTAATACATTAACCCACTCGTTCCATGCCTGCTCATGCTCTGAAGCGAGTAACAATTGACCATTTTCTTCTTCTATTTGCTTCAGGCTTTGTAGCTTGTCATACACTTGAAGAGACTCCATAAAGGTAAACAAAGCTGTCGCAATGTCCAAAGCCGTTTTACTTTTATCTAATTGCTTTGAAAGTTTTAATAAAGGATCAACGACAATATCTCGAACAGCATGAATATCTGCTTGGATACTTAATTCCTCATCTGTTTGCACTTTCGAATAAAATTCTAGTCCACGATACTTTTTGTAAATCCACCTGCGTGCTTCATGCCATCTATCCCCGTATATACCAAAGGACAGCACAAAATTTTCTAACCTGTCCGCACGCTCTCTCCACTTATTTTTTGGAGCGCCTGGAGGAAAGAATAAATCTGTTTTTATTGCCCGAAACATTGGCTCGTACTTCCAACCCGTACGAATAATTTCCAATACCGTTCGACTTAGCTCAATTAAAGGGTGATGTAGCATCGATTTCTTTTGGCTAATAAATACAGGAATATCATACTGCGGGAATATCGTTTCTATTAAACCTTCATATGTTTCTGCATCGCGATGTAAGATCGCCATTTCCTTGTAACGAACCTCTTTATGCTGCATCAGTTCCCGTATTTCCCTTGCCACAGCATGTATTTCAGCGCGACGATTGGACGCTTCCGTTATTCGTAAATATCCTTCTGTTTTCACCTCTAGCGGAGGTAACTGATCAAAGTTTTCTTCTATATGAGCAAGTTCCGTTACAGCAAAACGCTTTTGTTCTGCTAAGTGAACGATATTTTCAACTTCCAAATTTTCTACTTGTGCCATTTCTAATAATCTAGCACATGTATTTGCAGGTTGATAAAATAAGGACTGCTCGTCTAGGGAATCCGCTAAAGACTCCATCGGAAGGGCAACAGTAATTCGCTTCACTTTTTTCATTAACGCTAAAATAATTTCTAGTTCTCTCGTTGTGAATGATGTAAATCCATCAATATAGATTTCCGATTTCCCTAACAGTCCCGAGTCTTCAATTTTCGTTGCTAGTAATGTTAAAAAACCTTCTCCGTCAATATAGCTTGCTCCTAATTTTTGTTCCATCAAATCAAGCATCATCATAATGTCCGATGATTTATCGAGTAAGGTTTTAGGTGCATTTACTGTTTGCAAATCATTTAGAGCGTTGGACATTGTCGCACTGTCGAGACAGTAGCGACTAAACTCTTTCAATAGCACTTCTATTTGATCTGTAAATCCTCGTTTGGTTGCAGCTCTCTTAAATAATTTAAACTCTTCTTTATTGTCTTCCAACAAACTTCGGATCAGCATCCGGTACCCAAATCCACTTATTTCTTCTTTAGCAATTCCGCCAGTCTCTTGTAGCACACGCCAAGCCAATCGCTTAAATGTCGTCACCTGTGCTCGTATTAACCCTTCAAGTCCTGAACCAGCAGCAAGATCATACTCACTAGAAAAAGACATTTGGTCTGGAACAATATAAAATAACGGATCTCCTAATGGAGCCGCTTTTAGTGTATTAACTATTTCTCTTTGCATGAAATTTGTCTTGCCTGATCCAGATCGACCAGTAACTATTCGTAATGACAAAATAACCTAGCCCCTCTCCATAAAAAAATCCGAATAATCCCTTACTTCTATTGTACAAAACATACGATAGAGAGGGAAATTATTCGGAATAAAAGTTAAATGTAAAACTAGAAATTGGCCAATATCTCACTTTTACTTCACCAATAATCTCATCTTTTTCAATAAAGTGAAAGTATCGACTATCTAGACTAGACATACGATTATCACCCAATACAAAATACCTATTCGGAGGAACCGTCATACTACCAGTTACCTCGGATAACTCAAAATCCTCCGTAAAATTTTCTTCCGGATGTTTATAAGCTTCATACGTTTCTAGAAATGGCTCTTCTACTTTTTTATTGTTAATAAATAACTCATCGTTTTCGTATTTAATCGTATCTCCTGGAATCCCAATCACTCTTTTTACATAATCTTCATTTTGTGCTCCATGAAATATAATAATATCCATCCGATTGATCGGTGAAAGCTTGTTCACAATCACTTTATCATGATCAGAAACTGTTGGCATCATGGATTTCCCAACAACTTCGTAATTAGTTGCAATAAACATACGAACTATCGTAACGATAACTACCCCAATGATGATTGCTGCTAACCATTCTACTACTTCTTTTTTCGTTTTACTCAAGATTTTCTCCTCTTTTAAGTTTACTTTCATTACTAATTTTTTGAAGATCAGCTTCCACTTTTGTATTAATTCGTTTTTCGATCCATTTCCCGACAAACCAAAGATTGGCAATTACAAGCACAACAATAGCCGTTCGCAATGGTTGCGTTACAAATGATTTAATATCAGATCCAATGAAACTCACGACGGATATCATGATGAATTTCCCAAGCGTAACTGTCCATAGATATGTATTCTTTTTCATATTAGACAAACCAGCAACAATATTGATAATCGCAGATGGAGTGAACGGAAAACAAATGAGCAAAAATAGTGGACCGAAACCATTTCTCTCTACCCATAATATTAATTTTTGAATCTTTTCATGCCTCGTAATAAAACCAAGAACCCGAGCTCGTCCATATTTACGAATGACTAGAAATACGGTATATGCACCTGCAACAGATCCTATCCAAGAAAGAAGAAATCCAAAAAGTAATCCGTATGCGGTTACGTTCGCTACGATAAATACTACTAACGGCAAAAACGGTAAAAAGGCCTCTAAGAAGGGCAGAAGGATACCGATTATTGGTCCGAGAGCACGATACTCATTCGTTAAATTAGATAATGTCTCCAATGAAAACCAATCAGGCATGTTGCTTTCCTCCACTACTATGTATATTTATACTATTCCCTATTATTGTATACATAAAACTATTTTCTTATAGTATAATTTGTTCATTATGTTTTTTAGGGGGTTAAATTCTAATTGAAAAATTCATTATTTGGACAAGGTTTAAAGGCTGGAGTTAGTATTGCAATTGGCTATTTTCCAGTTGCTTTGACATTTGGTTTACTTGCCAAAACATCTGGTCTATCCATTCTAGAAGCTACAGCTATGAGTATTTTTGTGTATGCTGGAGCAGCCCAATACATGTCCTTGACGCTAATATCGAAAGGTGTCGATCCTATTTTAATCGTTTTAAACACTTTTGTCGTCAATATACGTCACTTTTTAATGACGGCTGCACTTAATGAAAAGATGCAGAGTGAGAAAAGATGGATTAAAGGAATCTATGCTTTTGGTATTACGGACGAATCGTTTTCGGTGCTTGCAACGCAAAAGGAAGAAAAGATAGCTACCTCCTTTGCGTTTGGAGTCGCATTGATCGCGTATAGTAGCTGGGTTATTTTTACTGCAATTGGTCATGTAATCGGAGCAAATCTCCCCGCTTTCTTACAGGCGGCCATGTCAATTGCTTTGTATGCTATGTTCGTCGGTCTCCTTGTCCCTTCTATGCGAGGAAATCGTAAAGTTGTCATGCTTGCGTTAATCGCTGCAACTATCAATGGATTTTTTTATTGGTCACATCTATTATCGACAGGTTGGTCCATTTTAATCGCTACACTGGCATCTTCTATTTTTGTCGAAATAATTTATGCACGGCGTGGTCGTGGTTTGCCGAAAGGAGTTTAAGTAAATGGGTGCATGGTATTGGTGGACACTACTTGGAATGACGCTTGTTACATATATCCCTCGAGCTTTTCCACTCACCTTCTTAGAGGGTAAAGAATTACCACCAGTCGTTTCTGGTGTATTACGAAATATTCCCTATGCTGTTTTAGGTGCATTAATATTTCCTGCTATTTTATACGTGCAAGAAGGTCATTTACTATTTGGCATAATAGGTACAGTTGTTGCATTTTCTTTAGCTTTTATTTTCGAGAATGTAATGGTTGTAGTGCTAGGTACTATCGGAGTTTTAGCTCTATACAGTTTTATATTTTAATTATTCAGAATTATTTTATTTTAATAATACACTTGACGTCTAAGTTCTTAATGTTTAAAGTTTAAAACAATTCTTACAACAATTAAATAGCACATCACTTTCTTATCCAGAGAAACCGAGGGGCAGGCCCTATGACGTTTCGGCAGCAGGTTCAATTTGAACACTGTGCCAATTCCTGCAAGCGAATTTCGCTTGAAAGATGAGAAGAGATGGTTTTTCGTATATTCGAAGAGCTTTCTTTTTCTTATCTAACTTTAGATAAGATCAAGAAAGCTTTTTTTGTTCTCTTGATAGAAAGTTAGATGATTGCAAATCTTTGTCTGTTAAGAATGAATGAACATCAGGAGGTTTTCACATGATTGAATTTAAAAATGTTTCCAAGACATTTCGTCTTGGCAAACGGGAGGTGCATGCAGTCAAGAATGTTTCTCTAAAAGTAAGCAAAGGAGAAATATTCGGCATTATCGGATTTAGTGGAGCTGGAAAAAGTACACTGTTACGACTTGTCAATATGCTCGAGCGTCCCTCATCTGGGTCCGTATTAATCCAAGACATTGACGTTAACTCACTATCTTCCAAAGACTTACGAACGAGACGCCGCAACATTGGAATGATCTTTCAGAACTTTAACTTGTTTAACTCTCGTACAGTAGCAGGAAATATTGCGTATCCACTCAAGCTTGCTGGTTTATCCAAAAAAGAGATTAATACGCGAGTAGAAGAGCTATTACAATTTGTTGGTTTAGCAGATAAAGCAAAAGATTATCCGGATCAATTATCTGGAGGTCAAAAACAACGCGTCGGCATTGCAAGAGCATTAGCTACTTCACCAGACATACTTATTTGTGATGAAGCGACATCTGCACTCGATCCTGAAACAACAGCAGACATTTTACGCTTACTAAAAAAAGTAAACAAAGAGTTTGGCATAACAATCTTGCTCATCACGCACGAAATGCATGTTATCCAATCGATTTGTCACAAAGTTGCTGTAATGGAGAATGGAGAAGTTATCGAATCTGGTGATGTGTTCGATGTATTCACAGATCCACAGCATTTGACTTCGCAACGTTTTATCCAATCCGTGCAACAAGACTTACCTTCTGAAAATATTTTAGAAGATTGGCGCACAAAAGGCGGCAAAAAATTATACCGTGTTATTTTCAAAGGGGAGATTACGAATAATGCCGTACTCTCCCAAGTCACTCAAAAGCATCAGGTTCATTTCAACATTGTGTATGGTTCCATTCGAGAGCTACAAGAAAAACTCTTCGGAAATTTACTTATCTCATTCGAGGGTAAAACAGAAGCTATACAAAATGCATTAGAAGAATTAAAGACAATTGTCAATTTGGAGGAGGTGGCACACCATGAAAGTTGATTGGAGTACATTTTGGCCACGAATTTTAGAATCGACTGGCGAAACAATTATTATGGTGATTGCTACACTCATATTCGGTTCCATTCTTGGAGTTACTATTGGTCTATTACTATTTGTCACAAGAGAAAAAAATATTTTAGAAAACAAAGTTGTTTTTCAAGTGCTAAATATTTTAATTAATATTATTCGACCTATTCCATTCATTATTTTCCTAGTAGCTATTTCACAGTTAACTAGATTAGTTGTTGGTACAACAATCGGTACTGCAGCTGCTATCTTCCCAATGACGGTAGTTGCAAGTTTTTCAATCGCCCGAGTAGTGGAAAACAACTTAGTAAGTATTGATCCAGGAGTAATCGAAGCTGCGCAAGCAATGGGCGCTAGCCCCCTTCGCATCATTTTTACTGTATTAATTCCGGAAGCGCTTGGGCCCCTAATTTTAGGGCTAACGTTTATCACAGTTAGTTTAATCGATTTCTCAGCGGTTGCCGGTACGGTCGGTGGTGGCGGCTTAGGTCATGTCGCGATGACTTACGGATATCAACGATTTGACGGTAGTGTCATGCTCGTTACAGTCATTATTTTAATCGTTCTTGTGCAGCTCGCACAATGGTTAGGAAATACTTTATCTAAAAAATTTATGAGGCGTTAATTTAATTTAAAGGAGAGATTTATTGATGAAAAAGTTAAGTTTATTCGTACTAGCAATTATTACTGCTTTGGTATTATCCGCGTGTGGGAGTTCTTCGGCATCTACTACAGAAGGTAAAGAAACAGTAAAAGTAAAAATTGGTGTGAATGGTTCTGATGGTATTCAATGGCCTATTCTTCAAGAAAAAGCTGCAAAAGAAGGTATTGAAATTGAATTAGTAGAGTTTGCTGATTACACATTACCGAACAATGCACTTGCACAAGGGGACATTGATTTAAATGCATTCCAACATCTTTCGTTCTTATCGCAATATGTAAAAGAAAGTGGTAACGATCTTATTCCAATTGGTTCTACAATGTTCGCACCATTAGGTGTTTATTCTGAAAAAATTAAAGACATTTCAGAAATTAAAGAAGGCGATAAAATCGCTATTCCTGATGATCCAACTAACCAAGCACGTGCACTTCGTTTATTAGAAGCTGGAAAATTAATTACACTAGCAGATGACTTCGGACTAGCTGGTGATCCTTCTCAAATTACAGAAAATCCGTTGAACCTTGAAATTATTCCGATGGTTGCTCAGCAAACACCTCGTGTATTACCAGATGTAACTGCAGCTATCATTAACAATGGTGTTGCTGGTCAAGCAGGCTTCTCTCCTGGTGAAGATCCTATTTTCAAAGAAGCTGGAGATAACGAATCTATCTACCCTTATGTAAACTTAATTGCAGCTCGGGCGGAAGATAAAGACAATGAGACATTTAAACGCATTGTTGAACTTTACCAAGAAGATGATATTAAACAAGCTGTAGCAGAAGATACAAAAGGTGGTTCTTCTTTAGTCATTTTAACGCAAGAACAATTGGATGAAACATTTTCAAACCTATTAAAGTAAGGGAGGAAAACAAACATGAGTATTGTAAAAGAACGCAGAGAACTACTATCAAAATCTATCGATGATAAGAGAGAGTTATACATTCAAACGAGTCAAGATATTCATGCAAATCCAGAGATCGGAAATCAAGAATTCTATGCAAGTGCGAAACATGTAGAATTACTAAAGATTGCAGGGTTTGATGTAACAACTGCAGTTGCAGGTCACGAGACTGCTTTTTATGCAGTAAAAGATAGTGGTAAAGAAGGAGCTACCATTGCATATCTAGCTGAATACGACGCACTACCTGGTATCGGCCATGCCTGCGGCCATAATATTATTGGGACTACAAGTGTTGCAGCGGGCATTGCATTAGCGGAAGCTATTTCTGAAACAGGCGGACGCGTCGTTGTGCTTGGTACCCCTGCCGAGGAAGGTGGACCTAATGGAAGTGCAAAAGGTAGTTTTGTCAGACATGGCTATTTAAAGGATGTGGATGTTGCCTTAATGATTCATCCAGCTGGTAAAACTTCATTGACCAGTGAAACGCTTGCTGTCGATCCTTTAGATTTTCATTTCTATGGAAAAGCTGCTCATGCATCAGGCTCGCCTGAACAAGGGATTAACGCATTAGATGCAGTAATTCAACTGTTCAATGGAATCAATGCACTTCGTCAGCAACTCCCTTCTGATGTCCGTATTCACGGCATTATTACACATGGTGGAGATGCACCGAATATAATTCCTGACTTTGCGTCTGCACGTTTTTATATTCGCGCAGAGACATGGAAGAAAACAGAAGAAGTTGCAGAAAAAGTGCGAGCTATTGCAAACGGAGCTGCTTTAGCAACAGGCGCAGCGGTGAAAATCGAACGTTTCCAAAACGAGGTGCAAGACTTTGTGTTAAATTCGGTATTGGATGAAGTACTCCATTGCGAATTAGAAGCTGTCGGAGAAGTTGTGCATACCGAAAAACGAAAAGGTAAAGGTTCAACCGATGCCGGTAACATAAGCTATGCTGTGCCAACTGCGCATCCTCACATTAAAATTGGACCAGACGATTTAATTGGGCATACAATTGAATTCCGTGAAGCAGCAAAATCAGAGGTTGGAAACGAAGCTCTGATTAAAGGAGCTAAAGCTTTAGCTTCAACAGGTTATCGAATCTTGACGGACGCTCAGCTTCTTCACAGTATACGAAAAGAGTATGATGCTTCACTTGCAAGAAAACAAGTGGAGTGAGTAATTAGAGGATGAATTCGTGAGTCTGGGGATGGAACTTATGATTACACATAGTAATGTTGCCCGGAATCACTTGAATGTTGCGAGTACGCATAGTAATATTGCGAGTAAGCACTTGAATGTTGCGTGTAAGCAATTCTATCTTGCGAGTAAGCATAGTAATCTTGCGAGTAAGCAATTCTATCTTGCGAGTACACATCGTAATGTTGCGAGTAAGCAATTCTATCTTGCGAAGTAACGGTTATCTTGCAATTAGGATCACACCATTTGCTATTCCCTTGATCATCTTTCATTCCAAAGAAAAATCCGCTCTCTTTAAGAGGCGGATTTTTTCTTCTTATCATTAGTTTTCATATTGGTTGCGTACCAAAATCCTGCTGTTAAGGACGCCGCATCTAGAATATATATCCACCATCGATGCGTGTAACCCGCGTAAACCGAAGCTGCGAACAATGCGACCGTCAATATTAACGCAACATAATGATTGAACGTAATACGTGTAAATAACACGACTAGTAGTGCAGGAGCAAAGATGGCCATTAGTATTTGTGTTGATAAAGATATCGTTTCCATATGTTCTCCTATCTTATTAAGATCAAGCCTAATCGGTAATGATCATGTCTAAACAAAATATGCTGACGTAAACGAAGCTCTCCGTTGGAATCCAGTACTTCCAATTTGCAATGTGCTGCATTTATTTGTACCGCTTCGTAAAGCTCTTGCTCGTCCGTCACCTTTTGTCCATTCACTTTTACAATACGCTCTCCGATTTGTAAACCCATCTTTTCAGCGGGCGAATCGATAAGAACTCCTGCTATCATAACACCATTCGGCTGAGGAGACACTGCAAATGTGCCACTCGTTTCCTTTTTGTATTCCATATAGGAAATTACTAATCTCGCGAGTACAGCTAGTAGAATAACAACTGCACTAATAATTGGCATTACATAACCAATTGCAGCTGCAACAGTTACGATAATGCCCAACTGCCAGACCATTTTTCCGTAACGTTTATAAAACTGAACTGCCAGTGTTCGTCTACTTTTTTGTTGAAACCCAATAACAAATGGAAATAATATCAAGGAAAACGTAGACTCTCCTATTGGAAATTGTGGCCAAAATGGAATATAGGCACTAATAACATCACCAGGAATGACTAACAAGACGGGTAATAGCCACAGTCGCTTCGTTACATATTCCATCGCTTGGATGCCTCTTGATGTTTTCACTAATTTAGGTGAAGCATAAGTAGCTCCGTGTTTTTGAATAAGGGCCCCTTCTACAATCAATAACAATCCTGCTAAAATGGCAATTGGAACAATAGCTTCATTTAATACATTTAGACCAGTGAATTCTTCCCACGAAAATACTTGAAAAGACCAGTTATACGCATACATCACGTACAAAGTAGTGGCGCCTAGAGCAATGGCGTAAATTGCTGAACCTAGCTGATACATGAACAATAAAACAAATAATATCATCCAAGCACTATAGATAAATAACCACGTAGTTGGTACAACAAAGCCAATTCCAACACTAATAACCGATAAGATAATGGACCAAACGTAACCATCTAACAAAACATGCTTTGTTTCTGTCCAACCCCATAAGATTCTTGCGCGAAATTGCTTTCTTTCTCTTTTCACACGAACATAGCCAATTAATACAGAGAAAAGTAGCGAAATATATACTGCTGGATGAAGGAAAAACCGTCCAATTCCTTTAGCCAACTCGATTAATAATTCTTGCACCATACGCATCCTCCTCGCTCGCAACTATCTTTCCTATCATTGTAACAAACGTGGAGTCCTTTGCGTATAGGATTTTCATATAATCTTACTTTTTAATAGCGTGAATTAAATAACTAATACCCATTTGAAGCTGCTTATCATTTTCTTTTCTCACTTTATAGTCCGATATTGTTTTCGTTAAGGATTGAAATAATGTATCGTCTAGTCCCTCTTTAGCCGTTAGTTTATTTTTCTCTCGGTACATTTCTAATGCATCTCTTGTATCTTCATCAAAATAACCATCTTTTCGTGAAATACTATAACCTAAAGCTCCTAATACTTGTTGAACATATTTAATTTCTTCTCCGAAATCTCCAACTTTAAATTCTCCACGATAAGATTTTAGATCCATCATATAGAGCTCATCTTGCTCGACTTTTAAATCTGCCTCAATACCTTTATGATGAATCCACTCTTGTTTTGGAGTAAGCCATTTATGGGTTGAAATTTTTAATTTACCTCCATTGGAAAGGTCTTTTGTTTCCTGCACAGTTCCTTTCCCGAAGCTTGTTTCTCCTATGATCATGGCACGATTATTATCCTTTAATGCTCCCGCTAACACTTCACTTGCTGAAGCACTTCCCCCATTTTGTAATAAAACAACAGGTATTTTATTTAAATAAGTCTTATCTTTATTTTCCGTTTTCAGTATTTCCAAAACACCTTTCGAATCTTGCATGTACGCGAAAGTACTGCCATTTTGCAACAAAGTTCCGATAATAGAAGATACGCTAAATAAGTATCCGCCAGGATTTCCTCTGACATCAACCAGGAGACCATCAATACCACGTTCAACTAAAGCTTTCGTTTGTTTCTCCCACTCTTCTCCTGTCTTTTCCCCAAATATAGAAATCGTTACAAGTCCGATTGAGTAATTATCCACTTCGTATACTTCACTAGAAACAGTATGCATCGCAATCGTATCTCGTTTCATATGTAACTCCACGTGTCGATCTTCGCTTGCACGATATACCGTCAGTTTTACACTAGTTCCTTTATCACCACTTAATAACCGAACAAGTTCCGTCATCTTTTTACCTTCTAGTCGTTCTCCATTAACACGGACAATCTCATCCTGCGGTTTCACTCCTGCTTTAAATGCAGGAGAATCCTTTATCGGTGCAACAACTATAAATTTCCCAGCGGAGAGCATAATTTCTACTCCAATTCCAACACGTTCTTCTGCTAGTGATGCTTCTTGAGCTAACGCTTCTTCTTTTGTCAAATAAGTACTATGCGGATCTTCTAACGCATCTGCCATTCCGCGAATGGCCCCTTCAACCAACAGTTTTTCGTTTTTCGAAAACACAGCTTCTTTTTTAATTAATTTAAACGCTTCATCGATTACTTGACTATTACTAACGTTTGTTTGCCCTGTACTCGATGTTGTCCCAAACCAAATGTACCCAAACCCAAGAATTATTACACCTAGAAAACCATATAAAAAAATCCGACTTTTGCGCAAGTTCAACCTCCTACTTTTCCACTAATATATGTGAGGAAAATGAAGTTTAATACTTGCCCAAAAATCGGGTTTTATTTTAAATTACTAACATACTCATTAAGCATTTGTTCATCCATCGGACCAACTATTTTATTTTGAATCTTACCAGTTGTATCAATCATATATGTAGTTGGTATTGTGATTGCTTGATATGTCTCTCCAAGTATACCTTCCTCATCTAAAGGAATTGGAAAGCTTAACGCGTAATCTTCTTGAAATGCTTTTACTTTATCTAGACCAACATCGGAGCTTGTCAAATTAACCGCTAAAATTTCCACGTTTTCCTTTTCTGCCATATCTTCGTAGTAGTTTTGCATATGAGGCATCTCTGCTTTACAAGGTGGACACCAAGTTGCCCAAAAGTTTAAAACAACCTTTTTCCCCCGATAATCTGCAAGGGTCACTTCTTCCCCATCTAGCGTTGTCAGCGTGAAATTAGGTGCAGTATCCCCTTTACCAATACCTTCATTAGCAGGATTCATTGCTAAATCTGTTCCCATTTGTTCCCCAGCAAACGCATCTTTTTCATCAATATTATTTTTTACAAATGAAATGGTTGCGATTGCCACTAAACAACCAACGATTAATAAACCGACTATCTTTTTCTTCACAGTCTACCTCCAATTAACACATCATTGTTTATTCCCATCGCTATTATTATAAGCATAATTGGATGGAGAATACCAATTTAATCTATTGGCAAGTTTGTAAATATGTCCAAAATAAAAAGATGCTCAATCACTTACTAAGGTGAGTAATTGAGCATCTTTTTTTAAATAGAAATATATCTTAATGGATTTACTGAGTTTTTCGCCATGCCTTCCCAGTTTCCAACGTGAATTTCAAAATGGAGATGCGGGCCAGTAGAGTTCCCAGTGGTTCCGATTGCTCCTATTAGTTGTCCTTTTGAAACAACTTGTCCAACACTTACTTTGATACTACTTAAATGCGCATATAAGGAAGTAAAGGTTTGACCATCAATCGAATGTGTTACCATAATAACATTTCCATATGTGCTCAGTGGAGATGCATAGGATACGACCCCATCTGCTGCTGATACAACAGGAGTTCCAGTACTGTTCGCAAAGTCTACTCCGTAGTGCATTTTCCCAGTACCATAAATAGGATGCACTCTATATCCGTAACCTGATGTCAATCTTCCTGAAGCAGGTTTTGTCCATGCACCGGGAGAGACGTCTGGAATTGTAGTGGATCCGCCAGCTGCTTCTTGGCGTTTTCGTTCTTCCTCTTCTTTACGCTTTTTCTCTTCTGCTATTTTTCTTGCTACTTCTTCAAGACGTTTTTGTTCTGATACAATTTTATCTTGCACGTCTTGGCTTAAATTAAGCACTTCTTCATATTCTGTTTCCATTACTTCTTTTTGTTCTTGCAACTTACTTTGTTCTACCTCTAGCTGGTCTATTAAGTCGCCTTTGGAAGCTTTTTGACTATCTAGCGAAGCTTTCAAACTAACAAGTTTATTTTTGCTCTCTTCTTGTTCTTTTAACTTATTTTCTAAACTTGCTTTTTGTTCTTCTAACTGTTTTTTATCATCTGCTTGTTCTTTTAAAATTTTACGATCTGCTTCCATTAATGTATTAACGGCAGAGAAGCGATCGATAAAATCAATAAAACTATTTGCCCCGAGTAAAACGTCTACATAACTAACCGAACCTCCACTCACTTGGACAGCACGAATTCGTTCTTTTAACAGCTTATCTCGTTCCTCGATTTTACGTTCCAATTCTGCAATGGAAGCATGCAATTTTTCTATTTCCGTAGTGGTTAATTTTATTGCATTTAACACCTTCGAAATATTATTTTCAGTTGCAATAATTTCTGAATCTAGCGCTTGAATTTGAGCCATAATTTTATCAATTTTCGACTCATTTTCATTTATTTTACCTTCTGTTTCTTTAATGTTCGAGTTAATTGAATTTTTCTTCTGTTCTAATTTTTTTTGTTCACTTTTTAAATCATTTAATGAATTGGCAAGGGCACTTGGACCAGTTAATAAAAGTGCTCCAGTTGTTGCCACTGCAATAATACGTAGCACCCATTTAGACTGTTTTCTCAAAATTTATTGCTCCTTTCAAACTATTACTATCATATATGCCTTGGCGTATTGGTGCCCAGATTTTCCACCAGGTTTGGCAGGTGAACTACTAACAAAATCTGTGGCTATAAACTTAATCAGCAGAAAAAACATATGCTTCCACAGAAGTCATTTGCTGCAAAAGCTTATACTCGTAGGAATTTACGTACAGACATGAAACTACCCCAGATACCTATCAATACTCCCATTAATAAAATCAAGGCATTCACTTGATAGATGAAAGGCGAAAATTCCAGCAGTTCAAACAAGTTCCCTTGTTCCAACTTAGGTGCTAGCATTTTGTGAATATTATAATAGAGTACTGTTACTAAAGTTATCGGAATGATTGCTCCTAATATCCCAAGCCACATTCCTTCTAATATGAAAGGAATACGAATAAACCAATTCGTTGCTCCAACAAGTTTCATAATTTCAATATCACGTCGTCTTGCAACAATAGTGATACGAATCGTATTAGAAATTAAAAACATTGCCGTAAATAGCAACGCCAAAATTAATACTAGCCCTACATTTCTACTTGTGTTTAAGAAAGAGAATAGTTTTTCTATTTTTCCTTCGCCATATTTTACTTCGAACGTATTATCTAAACGATCGATTTTTTGTGCAATCTTCGCTGTTTCTTGTGGGTTGACAGCTTTTATATAATACACATTATGTAGAGGGTTTTGTTGTTCAAACAAACGTAAATCTTCTCCAAAATCTACTACTAACTTACTTAATTCATCTTCTTTTGGAGAATACACCACTTCAGCTACTCCTGATGTGTTTTTAATCTCTTCTTCTAATTTCAATCTAGCTTCTTCATCCGCGGTAAGTTCTACATAGACTTTAACTTCTACATCTCTTTCTAAATCATCCGCAACCTTGTTTAAGTTCATCATTATCATAAAGAAAACACCAACAAGTAGTAAAGTTACTGTTACTGCACTAACCGAAGCAAAAGTCATCCAGCCATTACGACTGATGCTTTTCAGGCTATCTCTGAAGTGTCGTCCTGCTGTTCTAGCTTTCATAACCATATTCTCCTCCGTATTCGTCTCGAGTGATTAATCCACCCTCCACTGCAATAACACGGTGTCTAATAGTATTTACAATTTCTCTATTATGTGTTGCCATTACAATCGTAGTTCCTCGGGCATTAATCTCTTCGAAAATATTCATAATTTCCCATGAAGTATCTGGATCTAAGTTTCCTGTAGGCTCGTCCGCAATAACAAGTTTAGGAGTATTTACAATAGATCGTGCAATGGATACTCGTTGTTGCTCTCCTCCAGAAAGCTCTGTTGGAAACATTCTTGCCTTATGTTTTAACC
Organism: Psychrobacillus sp. FSL H8-0483; assembly: GCF_038637725.1. Taxonomy (NCBI): domain Bacteria; kingdom Bacillati; phylum Bacillota; class Bacilli; order Caryophanales; family Bacillaceae; genus Psychrobacillus; species Psychrobacillus sp. FSL H8-0483. The sequence goes on along the minus strand of NZ_CP152052.1, from coordinate 1,038,281 downwards.
CAACTAATTCTAAAACTTCCATGACACGCTTACGTATAATTTTAGGAGACTCTTCAATAACTTCTAACGCAAAAGCTATATTTTCATACACATTAAGGCGAGGAAGTAATTTAAAGTCCTGAAAGACTACCCCAATTTGTCTTCTTAAATAGGGTACGTTTTTATTTTTTAATGTGCTTAAATCACTACCGTTAATCTTAATAGTTCCTGAAGTTGGTCGTTCTTCTCGATACATCATTTTGATAAATGTCGATTTTCCTGCACCACTCGGACCTACGACATAAACAAACTCACCTTGCTTTATTTCTACATCAATCCCGTTTGCAGCAACTATTCCATTCGGATATTTTTTGTAGACGTTTATCATTTCTATCATTCTATATACCACCTAGTTAATTTCGTTTAATAAAATACAACATGCCTATTATAACACTAGACGACCACTCGATTGTTACAGTTTCATTTCAATTTGTAGGTAATAAGTGAGAGCATAATAAATATTATCCTATTGCTTTATACTAAATAGTTATAAATTCATACCGACAATTGTACTACAATATCTAATTTCTACATCCTTCGTCCATAATCCTTCTTTATTGAATCAATTTCATAATTCCAATTTACATGAAAAAACACGAACAATACTAAAGGAAACTAAAGAAATATATATTTCACATGGAATAAAGTATAGTTGATTTCCACTATAGGCGGACGCTTTCCGCGGGGTGAGCGATAAGCCATCACCATAGCTCACGCGTCGTTTGTGATGGCTTATCTGTCTCACTCATCCCGCAGGAGTCGCCGCCTGCCGCTTCAATCAAAGAAGTGATTAATGTTGGTATTTCAATGACAAAGTACTATTTATGAAATAAACTCTATTAAAAAAAAGTGTCGAGCGTACATAAAAAAACAGCTGCCTAAAGTACGCAACTGTTTTTTCGTAAGTAACATGTAGTTTAAGACTTACTTCTTAGCAGCTAACCATGCAGCAACTGCTTGAGCTTCTTCACCAGTAATAATTCCAGCTGGCATTGCATTTCGACCATTTTCAATAACATTTAAGATTTCATCTTGAGATAGGCGTGCACCAACATCCGCTAGTGATGGGAAGTTACCTTGACCTTCTAAATTACCACCGTGACAGCTAATGCATTTAGAAGTAACGATTTTTTCTGCATCTACTTTAACATTTTCTGTAGTAGTGCCATTAGAAGGTTCAGCAGGTTCTGCTTCCTTATTTCCACCACAAGCAGCTAAAATTAAGCCAGTTCCAAATATTACAGCTAATAGTTTTTTGTTCATTGCTATTGCCTCCCCAAAAATAGTGGTATTACTTTCTTATTATACCATTTTTAGTACTTTTTAAAACCTTCTCCAAGAACTTCATATGCATCTGATACTATGACAAAAGCAGCAGGATCAATGACTCGGACAATATGTTTCAATTTTGTGAACTCGGTTTGATAAGCAACAACCATTATAATAGGTCGTTCTTTATTCGTATAACCCCCAAATGCTGGAAGTTTTGTCACCCCGCGATCTATCTCTTTATATATAGCATCCCTAATTTCGTCTTGTTTATTCGTAATAATATAAATCATTTTGGATTGACTAAAACCTAACTGTACAATATCGATCGTTTTAGTCGTCACAAAAAGACCTATTAATGCATAAAGTGCCTTTTCAATATCAAAAACAAATGCTGCACTTATAACAATTAAGCCATCGATCAATAATACACTTGTACCAAGAGATAAACCTGTATACTTTGTAATAATTTGCGCCGCTAAATCGGTTCCTCCGGTAGAAGCACCACCACGAAAAACGATGCCTAAACCAAGACCAACTGCAATTCCTCCAAACAACGCACCTAAAAGTGGATTGTCTGTCCAAGGTTCCCAGCTCGAAGTAGCTAATACAACCGCTGGAAGTGTTAATGTTCCAACTAATGATTTGATTCCAAATCGCGCGCCTAAGAAAAATAAACCTGCGATGAAGAGCGGAATATTAAATGCATATTGAACAATTCCTGGTTCCCATCCAAAGACACCTTTTAGAATGGTACTAATTCCGCTCACTCCACCAGAAGCAATTTGATTTGGCAATAAAAATACATTAAACCCAACCGCAATTATGGCGGCACCAATAATTACATATAAATAATCTCTTCCTTGCTCCAAAAACGGTGGCAATTCTTTATGTAGTCTGTGATTTGTTTCCATTAAATATCCTCTTTCGTTTCAAATACTTGTTATTGACTGAACTAGTATAACAACTGAAGGAAAGTTTGTGAACTTCAGTAAGATGGCACGATGAAGAAGTAAAGCAACAGAGAAGTAAAGGTTTTATATCGTCTTTATTGGTACTCGAAAAAGGAGAAAACATTAAAAAACGTGAATCGTGCTTAGAAGAAGGAAAACCATCTTAGTAGAAGTATTATCAGAGCAACTTGTTTTCAATCGTTTCCTGAGTGCATATTTAGAATCGAGGTATATAATCCATTGGAGTCTCTGATTATAAAAAAAGAACTACCCAAATAAGGATAGTTCTAATCTGTTATTTACTTATCGATTGCGCTTCATAATAAGTTTCATTAATATGGGCTGCAATTACTTTTAATATTCCGTAATAGTAGCGTTACTGTATCAGTGCTTTCTTCGATTATTGTTGCAAACTCATTTGACCTAATGTTTATTGCTTCACTATTTTCATAGATAGTGTCTACTTCTATTAAAAAAATGGGCCTGTCCCTAAAATCATATAGTGACTGAGAGATGGTCCTTTTTCCAATTTTTGTAGGCAATTGATTGTAGTGGAAGACGGCGACTCCAGCGGGAATAGCATGAGCTGAAGGCCCCGCAGGAGCGAAAGCGACGAGGAGACTGAAGCCATGCCCGCGGAAAGCGTCCGTCTGGAACGGAAATCAATACATTTAGTTTAATAAAAAGTATACAAAAAACAGGTGTAGAAAAGAAAAAGACTCGTTTTTCTACACCTGCTTCAATTTATGGGCTAAATGGACAGCCCCATTTTATCGTCTATTAATTTATTTTGGAGCGTAAGTAAGCGTGAATAAATGAATCAATTTCACCATCTACGACAGCATGAACATTTCCGCTTTCTTCATTTGTACGGTGATCTTTTACCATAGAATATGGGTGGAATACATATGAACGAATTTGACTTCCCCAGCCAATTTCCTTTTGTTCTCCACGGATTTCCGCAAGTTGCGCTTCTTGTTCCTCAATTTTTAATTGATATAACTTAGATTTTAATAGTTTCATAGCTTGCTCACGGTTTTTAATTTGTGAACGTTCGGTTTGACAAGTAACAACGCTATTCGTTGGTAAATGGGTAATACGAACAGCTGAGTCTGTCGTATTAATATGCTGACCACCTGCACCAGTTGCACGATATGTGTCTATTTTTAAATCTTCTGTTCGAATGTCGATTTGGATTTCATCGTTGAATTCCGGCATAACTTCACAAGATACGAATGATGTATGGCGGCGACCAGATGAATCGAAAGGCGAAATACGCACAAGACGATGTACCCCTTTTTCTGCTTTTAAATAGCCGTAAGCATTATGACCTTTAATCAGTAGAGTTACCGATTTAATACCAGCTTCATCTCCTGGTAAGTAATCAATTGTTTCAACCTTAAAGCCGCGTTTATCTGCCCATCGTTGGTACATACGAAGTAAGATAGAACCCCAGTCTTGGGACTCTGTTCCACCAGCACCTGGATGCAACTCTAAAATGGCATTATGCTTGTCATATTCTTCACTCAATAGTAATTGCAATTCAAATTCTCCTAGTTCAGAACTAAATTCTTTCAGTTCTGAACCAAGTTCTTCTTGTAATTCTTCGTCTGGTTCTTCTTTAATTAGCTCCAGAGTCATTTCTAAGTTTTCTTGTGTGGATACAAGACCATTATATTGTTCTACAATTCCTTTTAATCCGTTTAACTCATTAATTACTTTTTGTGCACCTTGTGCATCATCCCAAAAGTCTGGAAAAGTCATTAATTCCTCTAATTCTTGAATACGAACCTCTTTGTTTTCTAAGTCAAAGAGACCCCCTAAAGTCTTTTAACTTTCCAGCTGTTCGGTCTAATTCATTTCTTACTACTGAGATTTCTATCATGCTATTTGTTCCTCCGACTTTCTCATTTATTGCACGGCACCGTGACAATTTTTAAATTTTTCTCCGCTTCCACAAGGACATAGATCATTTCGACCAACAGAAGCTTGTTTGCGTACAGGCTTTTTCTTCACAGGCGCGCCGTCTTCTTTTGGATTTACCGCTTGGCCTTTTGCTACTTCTTCACGTTCCAGATTGTTTCGAATTTCTGCTTTCATCGCATATTTCGCAACATCTTCTTGGATGGAATCAACCATCGCTTCGAACATAGCAAATCCTTCACTTTGATATTCACGAAGAGGATCTGTTTGACCATAAGCACGTAAGTGAATACCTTGACGTAGTTGATCCATCGCATCAATATGATCAATCCATTTAGAATCGATAGAGCGAAGTAATACAACTTTCTCGAATTCACGCATGCGTTCAGAAGTCATTTCTTCTTCTTTTGCATCATAGAAACGGATGACTTCTTCTTTAATTTTCTCGGTCATTTCTTCCGGAGATAGATCCGCTAAAAGTCCTTGCGTAATAATGCCCTCTGGCAATAAATTCGCTTGTACGTAGTCTTCTATTCCTTTCAAACTCCAGTCCGCTTTATTCTCAGAGCTTGTATGGGATGCTACCAAACTTTCAATGGCACCGAATAGCATGGATTCCACTAGCGCACGCATGTTTTCTGTTTCTAACACTTCATTACGTTCTTTATAAATAATTTCACGTTGTTGACGTAAAACATCATCATATTGTAATAAACGTTTACGTGAATCGAAGTTATTTCCTTCTACACGTTTTTGTGCTGATTCTACTGCACGAGAAACCATTTTCGACTGAATTGGTTGGGAATCATCCATACCAAGTTTGGACATCATATTACGCATATTATCCGATCCAAAGCGACGCATTAATTCATCTTCCATTGAAAGATAGAATTGTGTAATCCCTGCATCTCCTTGACGACCAGATCGTCCACGTAACTGATTGTCAATACGACGTGACTCATGTCGTTCCGTACCAATTACCGCTAACCCTCCAACTTCTATAACACCTTCACCTAGTTTAATATCGGTACCACGACCAGCCATGTTTGTCGCAATTGTAACAGAACCAAGATGACCAGCAGTTGCAATTATTTCTGCCTCATGCTCATGGTTTTTCGCATTTAATACATTATGCTTAATACCGTGTTTTGTTAACAGCTTGGAAATGATTTCAGATGTTTCAATTGCTACTGTACCAATTAATACGGGTTGACCTTTTTTATGTCGCTCTGCAATATCAGCAGCAACAGCTTCAAATTTTCCAATCATCGATGCATAAATTAAATCCGCACGGTCATCTCTCATAATTGGACGGTTCGTTGGTATAGCAATAACGTTCATATTGTAAATATTACGGAATTCCTCTTCTTCCGTTTTCGCGGTACCAGTCATTCCGGATAGTTTATCGTACATACGGAAAAAGTTTTGGAACGTAATCGTAGCCATCGTCATGGACTCGTTTTGAATTTCCAAGCCTTCTTTTGCTTCAATCGCTTGATGTAATCCATCACTATAACGGCGGCCCTTCATAAGACGACCTGTAAATGAGTCAACAATAACAACTTCGCCATCTTGCACTACATAGTCCACATCTAAATGCATGGATACATGAGCTTTTAAGGATTGATTGACAGCGTGATTTAAACGTACATGTGTTAAATCAAATAAGTTCTCGATACCAAAAGCTTTTTCTACTTTTTCTACACCCGTATCTGTTAACGTAACACCCTTTGTAGATTCTTCGTACGTATAGTCTTCTTCTTTAGTTAATGTTCTTACAAAAGCATTTGCCTGTTTATACAAAGCTGCTGCCTTATTTGCTTGTCCTGAAATAATTAAAGGCGTTCTCGCTTCATCAATTAAAATAGAATCGACTTCATCAATAACAGCATAGTGAAGCGGACGTTGTACTTTATCTTCTTTGTACAACACCATGTTATCTCGTAAATAATCAAACCCAAGCTCATTATTTGTCGAATACGTAATATCCGCCGCATAAGCTTCGCGTTTTTCTTCTTTAGATAGTGAATTTAAATTTAATCCAACGGACAATCCTAAGAAGTTATATAGTTGTCCCATTTCTGCAGCATCACGAGCAGATAAATATTCATTTACCGTCACGACATGTGCGCCAAGGCCAGGAATTGCATTTAAATACATAGACATGGTAGAAGTTAACGTTTTCCCTTCCCCTGTCTTCATCTCTGCAATATTCCCTTCATGTAGAGCAGCTGCTCCCATAACTTGTACCCGGAATGGATACATGCCAAGTACACGTTTTGCTGCTTCACGAGCTACAGCAAACGCTTCAGGTAATAACTGATCTAAAGTTTCTCCATTCGCATATCGGCTGCGGAATTCATCGGTTTTCGCACGTAATGCTTCATCCGACTTAGCTTCCATTTCGCTAGCTAATGCTTCTACTTGATTGACCTTTTTTTCTAATCGTTTTAATTCACGTTTGTTTAAATCGAATACTTTATTGAGTACACCAAGCATCTATTTTCACTTCCCATTTAGTCTTACTCTCCATTTTACCATTCGTTACAAAGTCACGCAAATAAGGTAGTGCACAATGTAAAAAAAACTCTCCTCTTGCATAGAGGAGAGTTCGTATTGTCAAAATAATATCTAACGGATGAAACACACTGGTCATTGTAGCAACCTAAGTTCTCCATTAAAGGCGTTAGACCAACTTTTTTGGGGCTGCATCTGGCAGCACTAGCAGTACATCTTTAGGCTTAAAAAACAAACTGAAAACGTTCGCTCAAGATTAGTTTAGTTCGTTTCAATTAACCCGTATTTACCGTCACTTCGTTTGTAAACAATATTAGTACCATTCGAATCAGCATCTGTGAAGATGAAAAAATTATGGCCTAACATGTTCATTTGTAAAACAGCTTCTTCTTGATCCATTGGCTTTAAATCAAATTGTTTAGTACGTACAATATTAAATTCTTCTTCATCCGATTGCATTACAGGCGCATCAGGTCCTTCGATTGTTACAAAGTAAGAAGGTAAGCCTTCTCGCTCACGGGATTTTCGATTTACTCTTGTTTTATATTTGCGAATTTGACGTTCCAGCTTATCTATAATTAAATCAACCGCCGCATACATATCTGCGTGACGTTCTTCAGCACGCAATGTAAGATTTTTCATTGGAATTGTCACTTCAACTTTTGTTTGTCTGTCATTGTACACTTTTAAATTGACGTTAGCTGTAGCTTGTATTTCTTCGTTGAAGTAGCGATCCACTTTATCGATTTTTCCTTCGACGTATTCTCGAATTGCAGGAGTCACCTCAATGTTTTCTCCACGAATGTTAAAGTTTAGCATGTAAACTCCTCCTTTGATTTAACTCTATATATATATTTCAACATCCTATCTGAAATATCCTTCTTTAGATAAAAATTTATTTATTTTTTTGTCGAACTTTGACAAATTATTGTTTTTTTATTTCCATTTCTTTTCTTCGACGACTTTTAAGTTCACTAATGATTAATTGCTCGCTTTCAGTGTCCCCTAATAAGCGAACACCATACTCATAACCACTGAATTTTCCTTTGGACCATATAAATTCACCAATCATTGTAAGAGGTGCTTCATCTAAATTGAAATTTATTTCTACTTGTTTTAATTTATCAATAGAGATAAAAAGTTCTGAGTAAATTTTCAACCCATTCGGACTAATATCAATTATTTTACATGTCCCCTTATTTGATATTTCCTGTGGAGATGTTTCACTAGCATTTTTTATTAATCGAAAAGTTGCCTCACACGGTTCTCCGAAGGTATAACGAAAATATTCATTGCGTTTGTACTGCATGTTTTTCCCTCCCAGCATCCACACAAAGAAGCTGTGTCGACTTTCCTCCATTATGACTATGGACTTATTGTTTTTCAATATTTTTATAATTAAAAAACTGTATAAAAAATTTTGTTAGAATAAGGCTTTGTTAAATCTGGCTTTTGTTTTTTAGAATATATTTTGTGACAAAATCCGCGAGACTCCTGCGGAAAAACGGGCTGCCAAGACCCCACTACGAGCTTGCAAGTGAGGAGGCTTGGCAGTTCGTCCGCGGAAAGCGAGCGGATTTTTGGTAGGTTACAATAAGATCATTTAACAGTGCCAAGAATAAAAAAATGTTCTACCGTTAATTATACGATAGAACATTTTGTTATATGTTTTATTTGTTCACTGCAACTGTAACATCAGCAACTCGTTTAGCTCCAATATAACGATCACCCCAATAGTATGGGTCATTTAATTTATCAATTTTAACACCTTTTGAAGAGGAAGAATGGATAAACTTGCCCTCTCCTATATATATACCAACATGTGAGACACCTTTACCTGTCGTGTTAAAGAATACTAGATCTCCGGATATTAAATCATCTCGGTCGATTTTTGTTCCCGAGGCATGCATACCTGACGATGTTCTGGGAAGATTAATACCTACATCATCGAACACATATCCTACAAATCCAGAGCAATCAAATCCTGCTGTAGTCGTACCGCCACCACGATATTTTATTCCTACTAAATCTTTAGCAGTTGCAACTAATTCGTTTGAATTAACAGAGCTTGATGCTTCTGCATTTCCTACGAATGATGCCGTAGCTAATAGAATAGTTAATACAAATATAGTAATGACTTTTTGCGACATAGATTTAGTATTCATGTTGTTCCCCCAAGTAAAAAAAGTTTTCTGATAATTAACTAAATTCATCTTACCACGATTTAAACGTTTTTAACTTTACAGTTTTGTAACAATTATGTTACAAAACACGTCTAATTAAGCTATAAAATTTCAACCTTAAATATTGCATAAACCTTGATATATCAATGTTTACGAAATAAAAAAAAGCCCAAAAAGTCAATGAAATGACTTTTCAGGCTTTTGTTACATTATGAAACGTGATGTCGATGTTTCCAAATTGTTCGCTTGTTCGCTCACATTAGTGACTAGTTTAGACAAAGATTCAATCGTTTGGACATTTACGGAAAGTAATTGTACGGTTTGTTCCATATGTGCTGTATTTTCGTCAATAGATCTAGTCAATTCAAATATTAGCTTTTCTGATTCATTCTTTTCATGCTCAATTGTAAGGATAGACTCTGCCATATGATCGTTTTGATTTTTGGATTCATGAATAAAGGAAACAATAGCGTCCAATTTTTCATGCAGTAATTGAAACGTATTGGCGCTATTTTTAGAAGTGGACAGACCCTCAGCAAACACTTTCTCCATATCATTCCCTTGAAGCGTAATAGAGTTAGAAATTTCGCGAATGGTATTTGCAGTTAAGGAAACCTCGTCTGCCAACTTTTTCACTTCTTCTGCAACAACTGCAAAGCCTTTTCCATGTTCACCAGATCGAGCCGCTTCAATTCCAGCATTTAAAGCAAGCAAATTGGTTTGTTTCGATATAGATTGGACGATGGTCGTCATTCTGGCAATTTCTTCTGTTCGCTCTTGTAACAAAAGTCGTTCTTTATCCGCTGATTTAAATAAAGTCCGTAGTCGTGATGCTTCCAATGCTGCAATTTTCATAGCATCTGCACTTTCATCTGCAATTTTAACAGCACTTGTCGCATGATTATTTAAAGTTAATGCTTTTTCTGTCACTTCTCCAAAGGTACCTGAAAACTCCTCTAGAAAAGTTCGTATACCTATGGAAGCTTCTCTTTGCTCCATCATACTGGTACTAGATTCATTTATTGCCAGTTGCACAGTGTTTGTGCCAGCAACTGTATTGTTCGAGTATTGTTTTAATAATGTACTATCTTCATTTAATCTCTCTGCTGTTTCTTTAATCATTTGTACCATGCTTGTTAAACTAGTTTTCATTTCATTCATAGCTTGCGAGACTTCCCCAATTTCGTCTTTTGTCGAAATAGGGATAGGATTAACTAATAAATTCCCTTTTGATATTTCTTTCGCTGAAGCTGCGACGATAGAAAGCTGACCTTTAATTTGACGATTCGTTACTAATAACAAAGTAATTGAAAATAACCCAGAAATTAGAAAGGCTATAATAACAGTTACAATTGTTTGTTGCTGACTTTTGTTCATTTCTTCAATTATAAGTTGTCGATTTACAGACTCATCTTTTCTTGTTGCATCCAGCATAGCCGTTAACATATTATATTTCTCATTAATAGACTGAAGCTGTCTACGCTTTGCGACATTCTCTTTATTTACCACAGAGTCTTTTAAATTATTTTCATATGTTGTTTGAATACCATTTAATGTTTTCTGAAAGGTTTCCCATTCAACATGGGCCATACGTTGAGTAGCAGTAGTAACTAGTTGATTCAAACTCTCTTTTTTCATTTCATATTCTTTGTCGTATTCTTCTAACGGATCACCTGCAAAATGTGATATGGCTATGTATAAACTTGCAACTTCTGCTCGCATCATATCTGCACTTTCGACATTTTCAGAAGATATCTCTAATTTGTCGGAAAGCCGTTGATTCTGAATAACTTGCACAATTAATAAAATCGTCATAATACCAAATAAGATAAAAGAACTAAAAGTTGTTATTAAATACTTCATTCGCAGTGGAATACTAGACCATTTTTTCATAGGTATTGAGACCTCCTAAAAGGAAATATAGCATATGAAACAAGAGGAAAGAATGGATTTTGAGAAACTTTACATGAACTTTACAATTACGAATCAGAAAATTCAGTGTAATATAAAACTATCACATAATTGAAAGGAATTTTAAAATGAATTTAGGACTACAAAATAAACGCGTCATTGTGACTGCCTCAAGCAAAGGTCTAGGAAAAGCAACAGCTCTCCAATTTGCTATGGAAGGCGCAAAAATCCTCCTATCGAGTCGAAATGAGGAAGAACTGAAAACAACCGCTGAAGAAATTAAAGCAGCGAGTAACAATCAAGAAGTCTATTATGTAGTATGCGATGTGACAAAGGAAGATGACATTAATCGTCTATTTGAGACAGCAAGCGCGTTACTAGGTGGTGTCGATATTTTAGTGAATAACGCTGGCGGTCCTAGTCCTGGAGGCTTTTCACAGGTAACAGACGAAGATTGGAACACCGCATTCGAGAAAAATTTATTAAGCTATATACGTACGATTCGTTTAGCGCTCCCTTACATGAAAGAGCAAAATTTCGGGAGAATCGTCAACATTTCCTCTTCTTCTACAAAAGAAGTAATAGATGGTCTTATTTTGTCGAATACATTCCGTCTAGGGATGGTTGGACTTTCAAAAAGTATTGCTCGCGAGTATGCAGTTAATAACATACTAATAAATACTGTCGGACCAGGTCGAATTCAGACGGATCGTATTACAGAGCTTGATCAAATTGCAGCTGTAAAGAAAAACGTGTCGATTAACGAAATTCAAGCAGGAAATAAGCAAATGATTCCAGCTGGACGATATGGTGAGCCTGCTGAATTTGCGAATATTATTGCATTTTTGTGCTCGGAAGCTAACACGTATATGACTGGCCAAAACTTAGTAGTCGATGGCGGTATGTTGAAGGCCTTATAAAAGAGGGAGAAGACTAATAACTTTGGGTTTCAGTTTTTTTGATGCCGATTTTGCGAATTGGTCTTGGTTTGGAGGAGTAGGTCTCGGTTGAGGAGAAAATGGTCTCGAATTTGGCGATTTGGTCTCGGTTTGGAGGAATTGGTCTCGTTTATACATTATTTGTAAATTTTTATACAAAAAATGACTCCGATTGCTCGGAGTCATTTCATTATTTTACGATCAATTTGATTTTATTTTGAGATGGATCTTTTGTGATGTAGATCCCGTTTTCTTCTACTACAGATATATTGTTTGTATTCAAGTTTTCTAGTGCAGTACTTAGCACTTCATTGCTTGGATATACTAAATTAAATGCTTCAAGACCCAAAGCGTTTTCCCCAGCTGGTTGTGCTCCTACTCCAGCCCATGTGTTCAATCCGATATGGTGGTGATATTTACCCGTTGCCATAAATAAAGCACCTGGATATGGAGTGACAACTTCAAATCCTAATAAATTATAGAATTTCTCTGTAGCTGCTAAATCTGCAACTTGTAAATGAATATGACCCATTACAGTTCCTTCTGGTAAGCCAACCCATTTAGTATTTGCACCCTCTGCCAAAATGCTTTGTGCATCGATTTGAAGTGTATCCATTGCAACAAACTCACCATTCCATTTCCATTCTGTATCTGGACGGTCATTATAAATTTCGATGCCGTTCCCATCTGGATCATTTAAATATAATGCTTCACTTACTAAATGATCTCCTGCTCCAACGCGCGCATTAATTTCGATGAAATGCTTTAATACAGCTCCTAAATCTGCACGACTTGGTAATAGAAGTGCAAAGTGGTACAAGCCTGTTGTGTTTTGTGGCTTAGGCTTAGAATTTGCTGGTTGCTCTAAAGATAATAATGCTGTTTTTCCGTCAGCAGTCAAAAATACTTTGTTGTCTTTCTTTTCAAGTACTTTAAATCCGATTATCTCCTGATAATAGCTAAGAGAACGTTCTAAATCCGATACTTTTAATTCTACTAATTCCACGAAAGTATATGGTTTATTTTGATATTTCATTTATAATTCCTCCAATTTTTTTATCAGTTACTTATAGTAAGTTATTATATTTTAGTTACCTAATAAAGTCAAGTAACTAATTTGCAAATTAATCTGGTGAAATGTCATGAGGAGAGGCATACTTCTATTATTGTACCCATTACGCACAATATAGTACCTGGTACTCGCAATATATAGTGGCATACGCAAGATCGAACCATTTACTCGCAACATCGATTGGCTTACTCGCAATATTAACTCTGTTATTCGCAATATCACACTTCATACTCGCAATATTTTGGCCATTATTCGCAACATCCCCAGTACACACCTAGTCCAATCACTTCATCGCTTATACTCCACGCAAAATAAACCACCAGTCTCATCGACTAGTGGTCCATTCTTAATTTATTTTGCTAATGGAACTTGGATAGACATTTGTTGGCATTCCGATAGTTTGCCAACGTCGAAATTGCCTCCGCTTACGATAATACCTACGTTTTCAGCGATGGATGGAATGCGATTATTCAACACTGCTGCTACTGCGGCAGCTCCTGCACCTTCAATAAGTGTCTTTTCTCGTTCAAGCATGAAGATAATTGCCGAAGCAATTTCTTGCTCTGTCACTGTGATGATGTCGTCCACGAAGGAATGAATAATGTTCATCGTCAGCTTTCCTGGGATTTTCACGTTAATGCCTTCCGCAATCGTCTTACCTTGAAATGGAACCAATCCATCGTTCTTTCCTTTATAAGCAATCGCAATCGCAGCTGAGTTAATGGATTGAACGCCAATTACTCGGATATCTGGACGAATGGATTTCACTGCAAGTAAAGTACCCGCAAGAAGTCCTCCTCCACCGGCTGGCACGATAATCGTGTCAATCTCCGGCCGTTGCTGTAACATTTCCATCGCAACCGTTGCCTGGCCTTCGATTACGGCTAAGTCGTCGAATGGATGAATGAATGTTGCTCCTGTACGAAGTTGCTCTTCTCTAGCAGCAACATATGCTTCGTCAAAATTCTGTCCAACAAGTTTGACCGTTGCTCCGTAGCCTTTTGTTGCGTTCACTTTAGCAGCAGGTGTCCCGATTGGCATATAAATAGTGACTGGCACATTGCGGGCTTTTCCTGCGTAAGCGACACCTTGTGCGTGGTTCCCTGCGGATGCCGCGATTAAGCCTTTTGCGCATTCTGCTTCGGTCAGCTGTGAAACTTTATTCATTGCACCTCTAATTTTAAATGAACCCGTTTTTTGCAAGTTCTCCATTTTCAGAAATACTTTCTTTCCACAAAGTTCATTTATGGTAGACGAATTTTTACATGGTGTACGATGAACGAACTCCGCTACTTTTTCCGATGCTCGATATAAACCTACAGTGTCGTATGAATTCCCAACAAAACCATCTCCTAATTCACTATTTTTTTGTAAAGCATATGGGTGATGAAAAAACCCTCGTTGATTAGTGGCCACTTTAAAAGTGTCATTTTAATAAATTATCTATCAAATAGCCGCTAAGAGAATTTAGCGCCTTGGCATTCACTTTCCCGCAGGAGTCTCATGCGTCGCGCTAAATTCTCTTAAATTAAATACAGCAAATAGTTCTTACTAAAATACAAATTTCTAGATTTTCAGTGGCCTCGTTGATTATAGTTTCACTTTTTCTTCGTACGCTTTAATATGTTCTTCGTATTGGAATGTCAGTGAAATCTCATCCCATCCATTAAGAAGCATTTTCTTTTGGTACGGGTCAATGTCGAACGAATAAACTACTCCGTCCTCACCGATCACTTTTTGTTCCTCTAAATTAACTGCCACATTATATACTTCTTTGCTAAGAATCGCTTCTACTTCTTCTACGGACAATTTAATAGGAAGAATCCCATTTTTCATGCAATTATTATAGAAAATATCTGCGAAACTTGGTGCAATGACTACACGGAAACCATAGTCTAAAATCGACCAAGGTGCATGCTCACGAGACGATCCACAACCGAAGTTCTCATGCGCTACTAATATAGTGGAATCTTTAAATCGTTCGTCATTTAAGACGAAATCTTTTATTGGATTTCCTTCAGTATCGAAGCGCCAGTGATAAAACAAGTATTTACCGAATCCTGTACGCTCGATTCTTTTCAGAAATTCTTTCGAAATAATTTGGTCAGTATCAACATTTTTTTGATTTAATGGTGTAATGACACTTTTGATTTCATTAATAGGCTCCACGGGTTTTCCTCCTTGCGCATTTATTAAATCAATTTCGCCTTGGCGTAATTGCGTCCAGATTTTGAATTGAGCTAAGGCCTGCGTGATGCAGGTCAGTTAGCCATTGTCGCATGGATGCGACGGATTTAGGCTAACAACATACTTATTACTCCTTTATTATCTGTAACCTCCACCAAAGGATTTGGCCAACAGGATGTTGGTCACTCAGACGTTGCCGCAAAAGTTCTTTTGCAGCGATCTTAGCCGAGTTCCTCTAATCAGCAAGAGTTTAAACTCCTGCCAGATAAAGTTGAAATTTGCGAATATCTACAATATGACCTTCAATTGCTGCAGCCGCTGCCATTGCTGGGCTCATAAGATGTGTTCTAGATCCTGCACCTTGACGACCTTCGAAGTTACGGTTGGATGTAGATGCACAATGTTCGCCCGCTGGTACAATATCATCATTCATCGCTAGGCACATACTGCAACCAGATTCGCGCCATTCAAATCCTGCATCAAGGAATATTTTGTCTAAACCTTCTTGTTCTGCTTGTTTTTTCACGGCTTTAGATCCTGGAACGACGATTGCTTTTACATTTGGATGCACTTTGCAACCTTCTACAACGCTTGCAGCTGTTCGTAAATCGCTTAGACGTGCGTTCGTACAAGAACCAATAAATACATTGCTAATTTGAATATCTACTAAAGCCATGCCTTCTTCTAGACCCATATATGCTATTGCTTTTTCATGCGCTTGTTGATCGCTTATTTCAGTGAAATCTGAAGTATAAGGAATGTTTTGTGAAACTCCAGAACCCATCGAAGGATTTGTACCCCATGTAACAAACGGTTCGATTTCGTCAGCGGAAATCTCTACTGTTTTATCGTAAGTTGCACCTTCGTCTGACGCTAATGCTAACCAACGAGCTGCTTCTTGTTCAAAAGCCTCTCCTGCCGGAACATGCTCACGACCTCTTAGGAATTCAACCGTCGTTTCATCTGGACTAATCAAACCAGCACGAGCTCCTGCTTCGATCGACATATTACAAATCGTCATACGCTCTTCCATTGTCAACTTACGAATAGCTTCTCCCGTATATTCCACAATATATCCAGTACCCATATCGATACCGAATTTTGAAATGATCGCCAAAATAATATCTTTTGCCGCTACACCGTAACCAAGTTCGCCAGTTACTTTGATTTCCATTGTTTTCGGTTTAGCTTGCCATAGTGTTTGAGTGGAAAGAACATGTTCCACTTCACTTGTTCCAATACCAAAAGCGATTGCACCGAACGCACCGTGAGTAGATGTGTGACTATCTCCACACACAATTGTTTTTCCGGGTTGAGTTAGGCCAAGTTCTGGTCCGATTATATGTACAATCCCTTGATCTGGATGGTCCATATTCGCAAGTGGAACACCAAATTGTTCACAGTTTTCTTGAAGCGTGCTGATTTGTTTACGTGCAATCACATCTTTAATCTGTTCTCTATTGCGAGTTGGTACGTTATGGTCCATTGTTGCATAGCAAAGATCTGGACGACGAACCTTACGATTATTTAGTCGTAACCCTTCAAAAGCCTGAGGAGATGTTACTTCATGAAGCAAGTGAAGATCGATATAGAGAAGGTCTGGTTTACCTTCTTCCTCGTATACAATATGTTCATCCCAAATTTTCTCAATAATCGTTTTTGCCATTTAGTCCCTCTCCTTTTGGTTAGACATAAGAAAACATAATGCTATCAGATACAAATTCTGAGTCTAACTCTTCTAATACTTTTGATGTCCATTCCGTAGTAGATAGAGCTGGTTTTCCTTCTACTTGTAAATCACCTGTGAAATGGCCATCGTTTAATACATTAAACACCGCTGCTTCTACCGCTGCTGCTTCTGTTTCCAATTGGAAGGCTTCACGTAGCATCATAGCAACCGAAAGAATAGTTGCTGCTGGATTTGCTTTGTTTTGACCTGCAATATCAGGAGCAGAACCGTGGACAGGTTCATATAATCCGAAGCCATCTTCGCGAGTACTGGCAGATGGTAACATTCCTAGTGAACCAGTGATGACAGAAGCCTCATCACTTAAAATATCGCCAAACATATTTTCCGTTACGATAACATCAAATGCACTAGGTTTTGTAATCAATTTCATCGCAGTAGAATCAACAAGCATATGCTCTACTGCTACGTCTGGATAAGCATGTTTTTTCTCTTCTACGATTTCACGCCATAATTTACTTGTGTCCAATACATTCGCCTTATCAACAGAAGCCAGTTTTCCTCTGCGGCTTCTCGCAATCTGGAAAGCTGTATCGACAATACGTTCAATTTCAGTTCTCGAATAAATAAGCGTGTCTAATGCATGATCCTTCGTTTTCTCACGTGGTTCACTGAAATAAAGTCCTCCTGTAAGTTCACGAACGATTACCAAATCCACACTTTCCGCCACTTCCTTTTTAAGAGGAGAAGCGTCTAGTAATGCAGGGATAGCTTTAACAGGACGAATATTTGCATACAATCCAAAATGTTTACGAATTGCTAGCAACCCTTTTTCCGGGCGTAAATGAGATGGATTTTGATCCCATTTTGGCCCGCCAACTGCGCCTAAGAGAATGGCATCACTTTTACTACACACGTTTATTGTTTCTTCTGGAAGTGGATTTTCATAAGCATCGATAGCAGCTCCACCAATCAAAGCATATTGCAGATTAAACGTATGATTATATCGTTTTGCAATTGTTTGAAGTACCTTTACAGCAGCTTCCATTACTTCCGGACCAATTCCATCTCCGGGTAATACCGTAATCGTTTTTTCCATCTCATTCACTCCCGTTTGATTATTGATTAACTAGTACTTGTTCCTTATAATGAGCTGTCATTAATTGACGATTAATCGCATTAATATAAGCTCGAGCAGATGCTTTTAATACATCTTGTGAAGCATTACGACCCGAAGAAGTCACGCCATTGTATGCTAAGTTAATAACAGCCTCTCCTAATGCATCGCGGCCTTTTGATATAGAAGAAACACGGTAATCTAAAATACGAACTTCGCCTTGTACAAGCTTTTCAAGTGTATTAAAGATAGATTCAACTGCACCTGAACCAGCACAAGTTTCCACTACTCTTTCACCAGATGGTGCTTTTACTGTGATGGTCGATGTTGGTACGTTGTTTTCATAATGAATGACTAATTCTTCTAGTTCATATACTTCTACCTCTGCACTATTTACTTGCTGATCTGTCAATAAAGCAAATAAATCTTCGTCGGTAATTTCTTTCTTACGATCGGCAAGCTTTTTAAATGCCACAAATGCTGCATTTAATTTTTCCTCACTTAATTGGAAGCCCATTTGTGCTGCACGATCAAAAAATGCATGGCGACCAGAATGTTTTCCAAGGACTAGCTCTGTCACTACATCACCAATTAATTCAGGTGTAATAATTTCATACGTTTCAGGGTTTTTTAGCATCCCATCTTGGTGAATACCAGATTCATGTGCGAAAGCATTTTTACCAACCACTGCTTTGTTTGGTTGAATCACAACTCCTGTTAACTTGCTTACAAGCTGACTCGTACGTTTCGTTTCTTTTAACACAATACCGGATTCCGCTTGATAATAATCATTTCGAATATGAAGGGCTACCGCAATCTCTTCTAATGCTACATTTCCTGCACGCTCACCAATACCGTTGATCGTACCCTCTACTTGTCTCGCACCATTTTCAATTGCTGCAAGCGTATTTGCTGTTGCTAATCCTAAGTCATCATGACAGTGAGCAGAAAGTTTCACTTTTTCAATACCCGTCACGTTTTCACCTAAGTATTTGAATAAAGCACCGTATTCAATTGGAGTAGCATAACCCACTGTATCTGGGATATTAATCGTTGTTGCTCCAGCTTTAATCACTTCATTCATAATACGAACGAGAAAATCTTTGTCTGAACGAGTTGCATCCTCTGCAGACCATTGGACGAGTGGGAAATATTTTCGAGCTAGTTTCACCGATTCCACTGCAATTTCGATCACTTGTTCCGGTGTTTTATTTAGCTTATATTGCATATGGATGGGCGATGTTGCGATAAAAGTGTGAAGATGCGGCTGCACCCCACCTTTTAAAGCATCCCAAGAAGTTTCGATATCACTTTTAATCGCACGAGCTAAACCTGTAACAATCGAGTTTTTCACTGTGTCAGCAATTTGTTTGACCGCTTGAAAGTCTCCAGGAGAAGAAGCAGGAAATCCTGCTTCAATTATGGAAACTCCGTACTTTTCAAGCTGACGAGCAATTTCTAGCTTTTCTTGCGTGTTTAGGTTAATTCCTGCAGATTGTTCTCCATCTCGAAGAGTTGTGTCGAAAATATCAATTTTGCGCACTCGTCACCACTTCTTTCTTGACTTGTTTTTTCCCTTCATTAATGAATGGCATCATCTCACGAAGTTTTGCACCAACCACTTCGATTTGATGTTCAGATTCTGCTTTTTTGATTGCATTGTATTTTGGACGATCTGTTTCGTTTTCTTTAATCCATTCTCTTGCAAATGTACCGTCTTGAATGTCCGTTAATACGTCTTTCATACGATCTTTTACTGATGAGTCAATGATCCGTGGACCTGAAACGAAATCTCCCCACTCAGCTGTATCCGAGATAGAAGAACGCATTGTCGCCATTCCTCCTTCGTACATTAAGTCAACGATTAGTTTTAATTCGTGTAACGTTTCAAAATATGCAAGTTCTGGTTGGTATCCAGCCTCTACTAAAGTTTCGAAACCAGCTTTTACGATTGCAGTTGTACTACCACAAAGTACTGCTTGTTCTCCAAATAGATCAGTTTCTGTTTCTTCTTTGAAAGTTGTTTCTAGAACACCTGCACGAGCAGCACCGATACCTTTTGCATAAGCTAAAGCTAGATCTTTTGCTTGACCGGTTGAATCTTGGTAAACTGCGAATAAACCTGGTACTCCTGCGCCTGCTTCATATGTTCTACGTACTAAATGTCCTGGACCTTTAGGTGCTACTAAGAATACATCTACGTCTGTAGGAGGAACGATTTGATCGAAATGAATGTTAAATCCGTGTGCAAATACTAATGATTTCCCTGCAGTCAAAGCTGGTTCAATTTCAGCTTCATATACAGCTTTTTGTCTTTCGTCTGGTAATAAAATCATGATAACGTCTGCTTTTTCAGCAGCTTCTTTCACGGAATAAACGTCTAATCCATCTTCTTTCGCTTGATCAAACGATTTACCTGCACGAATACCTACAATTACGTTAAAGCCTGAATCCTTCAAGTTTTGAGCATGAGCGTGACCTTGTGAACCGTATCCGATTACCGCGATTGTTTTTTCTGTTAAGATTCCTTCGTTGATTTCTCCGTTATAATACATTTTAGCCATTGTTATTTCCTCCTCGAATTTGGGTTTTTATATTTTTATAAAATGGATAACTGTGGTGTAATTGCTTTCTGTGTTTCACGAACAAATGCCGTGACACCGGTTCTTGTAAGCTCTTTAATGCCATATGGCTTGAGCAAATCAATAAATGCATCGATTTTTTCAGGATTACCTGTCACTTGGAAAGTAACAACATTTTTACCAGTGTCTATGGTAGCAGCTCGGAAAGGTTCTACAATACTATTGATTTCCGCTCTCACAGCTGGTGGCGACACGACTTTCACCAGCGCCAACTCTCGTACGACAATCGATTTTTCGGTAATATCGTTTACTTTTAAAACATCTACTTGCTTTTGGAGTTGTTTTAATAGCTGCTCCAACTTTTGTTCATCCTCTACATTCACAACAAACGTCATTTTAGATATTTGCTTTTGCTCCGTATGCCCTACTGTAATACTTTCAATATTGAATTGACGCTTCATCAGAAGGCCAGTTACGCGGTTTAGTACGCCGCTTTGATTCATCACGGTTACCGTTATGATTCTTTTCATTCTGGCTTCACTCCAATCATTTCGTGTAGTCCTTTTCCTGGAGCAACCATTGGATAGACACTTTCTTTTTGAACCACTCGGCAATCAATTAATACTGGCTCATTCGATGCTAACGCTTCTTTTAATTGCACCTTCGCATCCTCGTATGTTTCGATTTTGTAGCCTTTAATATCGTAAGCTTCTGCTAATTTGACGAAATCTGGTTGTACCGGAATCAATGATTGAGAGAAACGCTCTCCGTGGAATGTTTCTTGCCACTGGCGAACCATTCCAAGTGCTTGATTGTTCAAAATGATTATTTTGACCGGAATTCGCATCTCTTGTAATAGAGATAATTCCTGAAGTGTCATTTGGAAACCAGCATCCCCAACGATAGAAACTACTTTAGCTTCTGGTTTTGCAAGCTGTGCACCAATTGCTGCTGGGAATCCAAATCCCATCGTGCCGAGTCCACCAGAAGTTACCCAGTTATGTGGATGATTGAATTTATAATACTGTGCTGTCCACATTTGATGTTGCCCAACGTCAGTAGTCACAACGGCATCTCCATTTGTATACTCGTGCACAAGCTCTAGAACTTGCTGTGGAAGAAGACCTCTTTCTTCACTTGCTTGGTAATGGAATGGATATTGTATCTTCGAAACATGTAAACTCTCTAACCAAGCTGTTGTGTTTCCATTAGGTACAGCCTGTGCTAGTAAAGCTTCTAACGCTTCCTTTGCATCTGCCACAATCGGAATTTCAGTTGGAACATTTTTTCCGATTTCTGCAGGATCTATATCGATGTGAACTACTTTTGCATTCGGAGCAAAGTAATTTAAATTTCCTGTCAAGCGATCATCAAATCTAGCTCCAACATTGATTAGTAAGTCACAAGTTTGAATCGCCATATTTGCTGTATACGTACCATGCATTCCTGCCATCCCTAAGAATAGTTCATGATCCCCTTCTATACTTCCGAGTCCTAGAAGTGTGTTTGTGACAGGAATTTGATATTTCTCTGCAAATGCTGCTAATTGATCTGATGCTTTTGCGAATAATACACCTGCACCAGCTAAGATCAATGGTTGTTTGGCAGTAGAAATAGCTTGAGCCGCTTTTTGAATTTGTAAAAAGTTAGGCGTTGTCGTTGGTTGATATCCTGGAAGATTGACTTCCTGATCGATATCATCTGTTGAAACAAACATGCCTGTTGCCATATTTTTTGGAATATCTACGACGACTGGTCCTGGACGACCTGTGGAAGCAATATGAAAAGCTTCGTTAATAATTCTTGGTAAATCAGCGATATCTTTGATTTGATAATTATGTTTCGTAATTGGTTGCGTAATACCGATAATATCCGCTTCTTGGAAAGCATCCGTACCAATAACAGTAGTAGCAACTTGCCCCGTTAATACAACCAGTGGAATGGAATCCATCATGGCATCTGCAATTCCTGTTACTAAGTTCGTTGCTCCAGGTCCTGAAGTAGCGAGAACCACTCCGACTTTTCCTGAAACTCTTGCATATCCTTCCGCTGCATGAATTGCACCTTGTTCGTGACGGGCTAAGATATGCTTAATTGGATTTTTGTATAATGCATCATAAATCGGTAAAACCGCCCCACCTGGATAACCAAATACTACTTCCACTTGATGCTTTTTCAGTGTTTCGATTAAAACATCCGCTCCGACTAATTGCTTGGGAGCAGCGGGCATTTCAGTATCTTCATAGGTTTGTTCTGCTTCTTCTACACTCAACTTCATCATAATTTCCTCCTTTTTGTTCAAATCGTCCAGTTTTAAAGAAAAGCTGCAGGTGCTGAAGTCTAGACAACACCTTGTTTTATAAAAAAAGAAAAGAACTTCTTCCCACACAAAGAAACCATCGTTCTTTTGTATAGGGATGAAATTCTTTTCATGGTACCACCCTAGTTCGCAGCGCAACCGCTACCTCCCAGACAACCGACGAACGCCAGCCATCCATTTATAACGAGAGTAGTCAGTTACTACACCCGGAAGTATCTAATAGGTTTCCCGTTCAACACTTCACTCCGAGGGGATGTCGCTAAAGGTTGTATTGCCGGCTTCCAGCTACACCAGCTCTCTGTGAATACAAGATTCCTTTAACTTTTGCCTCATCATAGATTTAAATATTTATCTTTAGATCTTCATAACTCCACCTGTGCTTGCAGATGTTACTAACTTTGAATATCTTGCTAAATAACCTTTTTTAATTTTGGGTTCAAAGGGATGTAAGTTTGCTTTTCTTGCAGCTAGTTCTTCATCACTAACGAGTAATTCTATTGTTCTATTAGTTAAATCAATAGCGATAATGTCATCATTTTTTATTAATGCAATCGGTCCACCATCTGCTGCTTCTGGAGAAATATGTCCAATGGAAATCCCTCTAGATGCGCCGGAGAATCGCCCGTCTGTAATGAGTGCCACTTTCGTTCCTAAACCGCGACCTTGAATCGCTGATGTCGGAGCAAGCATTTCTGGCATCCCTGGTCCACCTTTTGGCCCTTCGTAGCGAATAACAACTACATGGCCTTCTTGAACTGTACCGTTATCAATTGCTTCTTGAGAAGCTTCTTGTGATTCAAACACAATTGCTTTCCCAGTAAACTCTTTAATCGAAGGATCCACAGCACCAACCTTGATTACCCCTCCTTCAGGAGCAATATTCCCGAATAAAACGGACAAACCACCTACAGGACTATATGGGTTTTCTTTTCGGCGTATGACTTGATCATTTTTAATCTCTGACTCTTTTACATTTTCATAGAGCGTCTTACCTGTAATCGTCATACGATCCGGGTGAACAGCTCCTGGAATCTCGCAAAGCTCTTTTATAATGGCACTAACTCCTCCTGCTAGATGTACATCATGCATGGAGTAATCAGATGCTGGCATAATCTTCGATAAATAAGGAATACGTTTTGCCACTTCATTTATTTCTCTAACGTTATAATCAATTTCCGCTTCATGTGCAATTGCTAATGTGTGAAGTACTGTATTGGTAGAACCTCCCATTGCCATGTCTAACGCAAAAGCATCATCAATTGTTTCTTTCGTAATCAAATCTCTCGGCTTCACATCTTCTTTAATCATACGTACAAGATGTTTAGCAGCTTCTTTAATAAGTTGGTGACGTTCGTCTGACGTCGCAACAATTGTACCGTTACCTGGCAATGTCACACCTAGCATTTCCATTAAAGAGTTCATCGAGTTCGCTGTGAACATTCCCGAACAGGAACCGCATGTAGGACATGCATTTTGTTCAATATCAAGAAGTTGTTCTGCGGACATGTTACCGGATTTGTAAGAACCAACACCTTCGAAAACCGAAGTTAGAGAAAGTTGTTTCCCGTCAGCTGATACACCAGCCTCCATCGGTCCACCTGATACGAAAACAGATGGGACATTCGTTCTTACTGCCGCCATTAACATCCCCGGTGTGATTTTGTCACAGTTTGGAATGTAAAACACTCCATCGAACCAGTGTGCGTTAATAACTGTTTCGGCTGAGTCCGCTATTAGCTCACGACTCGGAAGTGAATATCTCATTCCGATGTGACCCATTGCAATTCCATCATCTACACCAATTGTGTTGAATTCGAATGGAATTCCTCCTGCCTCACGAATGGCTTCTTTTACAACCTCTGCAAACTTATTTAAATGCATGTGGCCTGGAATAATATCAATATAGGAGTTACAAACACCGATAAACGGTTTATCTAAATCTCTTGTCTTAACCCCTGTAGCATAAAGTAAGCTACGGTGAGGGGCACGATCGACGCCTTTTTTAATCATGTCACTTCTCAATTTTAATCCGCTCCTATACTTACCGCTTTTCTCGCGTTTAGCTTTGCAGCTTTACTTTTTTTCGATTGTGAATTTTCGCACAATATATTAATAGATTGTTGATATCATATCGCCTTTAAAATGCGACGTCAACACCCTTTTTGAAAATTATCAGTTAGTTTTGAATATTCACTTTTGTTGTAATCGCTTACATCTGCGATATATCGCATTTCATACGCAATTAAAATAATTGTGAACTTTTTGCAAAAATTTAATTAATTAACGCGAGGATGTATATGGACGAAGAGGTTATTTGTTAGATGTAAATTGCAACTCGAGGCTCGCTCAGTAAAGTCTCGAAATAAATAGCAGTACCCGATAAATTTTCATTGATTGCGTCTTTCTTAGGGGGAGATATGAGAAGTAGGATGAATCGCAAATTTAAAAAACCCTTTCTCACTTTCGAGAAAGAGTCCATTACCATAAATTTGGTTTTGCTACCATAAACCAGAGCATCATTAATAATAAGAAAATATATTTCCATACAGAGCGTCGTAATTTAAAAATAAGTGCATGTGAATCGATTTCGCCTGCATAGAATTGTCTAATCTTTGGCTTAAAGGCTTTTGCAAGAAACACAATGGAACTAATCATCACAACAATCGTCATGACTACCCACGATGTAGACCATGACCAGTTTCCTTGCCACATCAACAGAATTCCGGATGTTACTAATACATGCCCTGCATGCTTTACGATTCGGATCGCAGCTTGAAAAACTTCTATGTGCGAATCCAGCACGTCCCTATTTTTCTCTTTCATTCTATTTAAAACAGGGAAAAGAACAAAGAAAGGCCCAATAGAAAGAATCGCACTTATCACATGTGCAAAAAGAATGAATGTATACATAGCGTCATCACCTAGGTACATTATACGATATTTATTTTCACTAGAATGTGTCCAGTTCAGGAAATTTTACGACTAAGCATTAGAATCAAAGGTGAGGTTTTGTATTTTACAATATTACTATGCCTGCTCGCAATATAAAGAGCCATAACTGCAACATTCCGACCCATACGGCAATATTAGACATTTCCCCTACAAATAACTCTGTCCACCTAAAAATGCCCCTTATTCGCAGATCACGAATAGGGGGCGTTAACGATAATGTATTAAATTTTAAAATGACTTACTTCACTTTGTAGTTTTTCTGCTAGATTAGCTAACGATTGTGCGCTAGTTGAGATTTCCTCATTTACAGCTAATTGTTCCTCTGTAGCAGCACTTGTATCGCTTGCACCTGCAGATGCGCTACTTGCTAAAATTTGAACTTGTTGTGCGCTTTCTGTTACAGATTCGGCCATTGCTTGAATTTGCTCGATTGCAGCAGAAACGGATTCCACTTTAAATACTACTTCCCCTACACTTGATTCAATTTCATTAAATACATGAAGTGACTCCGTTGTTTTTGAAAGACCTTCTTCTACTTTATCTCCACCAACTGTAATTGCTTTAACTGCATCACCCGATGCTGATTGGATCAGTTGAACCATTGATTCAATTTCAGAAGCAGAGTTTTTTGATTGCTCCGCAAGCTTCCGCACTTCTTCCGCTACAACGGCAAAGCCTTTACCGTATTCTCCAGCTCGCGCTGCTTCAATAGCTGCATTTAGAGCAAGTAAATTGGTTTGTTCGGAGATATCTGTAATAAGTGCCGTTATGGACTGAATAGCATCCGAATGCTTCGCCATATTCTGCATTATTTCTGTCGTTTCTTTAAACGTCGAATGAATCGTATCCATCTGCGTAGCAACATCAGAGACAACAGTCGATCCTTTTGTCACAAGAACTCTTACTCCATCGGTCGCTTGCAGCATTTCTTCATTACTTATCGAAATTTGTCCAACTCCTTGTTTTAACTCCATCATTGAATTTACCGAGGTTTCTAAATGGTTCACTTGTTGTTCACTTGCGACCATTTGTCCTTCAGCAGATCTCGCAACCATTTGAGAAGAAGCTAGACTTTCCTCCGAGCTTGCAGAAAGTTCCTCTGCATTTGCGGCAAGCTGCATAGATGAATCACGTACACTGGATACAATTCTTTGTAAATCACTCGACATTTTATTAAAGGCTACTGCCATTACACCGACTTCATCTTTATTTTTAATCGTGATAGGATCTACTAATAAGTTACCATTAGAAATTTCCTCTAAACCAGCAGTAACCTTTTGAATCGGTTTGGAAATACTTTTACTAATGAAATACGCCAAAATAATCCCAACCAAAACTCCTATAATCGA
Source organism: Psychrobacillus sp. FSL H8-0483 (assembly GCF_038637725.1). Classification (NCBI taxonomy): domain Bacteria; kingdom Bacillati; phylum Bacillota; class Bacilli; order Caryophanales; family Bacillaceae; genus Psychrobacillus; species Psychrobacillus sp. FSL H8-0483. The sequence goes on along the minus strand of NZ_CP152052.1, from coordinate 1,011,282 downwards.
CAAGAAAATGACAAACATGGTAGCGTTAGATTCAAAACGAGTTAGCTCTGCTCTCGTTTTATCCATATCATTCTGCAAAAACTGCTCAATCTCTTCTAAAATTTTCAACATTTCCGCATTGATAGACTTAGACTTGGCCGTGAGTCTATTTATATTCATCGTGTCTTTTTTCTGTTTTGCAGCTATTATATCAGCATTATTAGTAGTAAAAGTTGTACTTTTCCTTTCAAATTCCTCGATCATTTTTAATGTTTCTGGAGAAAATAGGTTACTGTGTAGCTCAGTTGTTAAACTATTTGTTTTTTCTTCAAATTCCTTCACACTTTTTAGAGAAGCATCCGTGTTGAATAATAAGAAATCAAATAAACTTCGAGTAATATCCTTCTGAGCAATCTCAATTTCATTTACTAGATTCACTTTCACTGCGCGATCATCCAATAAGAATTTATATTCTTTACTGTTGTTAAACATTGTCCCTATAGTGGAAGCAGCAACAACGATTAATAATAATAGAATTGCAGAAAACCCAAACCACATCTTTTTACCGATCGTCCATTTCATAAAAAAACACCCTACTCTCTAATTCATACTTACCGTGTAAAATCGTTTAAACGATACAAAATGCTCTTTCCAATAAGAAGAATCTAAACTTGTTATCTCTACTCCTTTAGATCCAGCATGAATAAATTCATTATTACCTAGATAGATTCCCATATGGGAAATACCTTCTTTATATGTATTTTCAAAAAACGCCAAATCCCCAACTACTGGACTCGTAACAGTTGCACTTTGCGTAAAATAACCTTCACTACTCTGTCGAATAATACCTAAACCAGCTTGCGAATGAACGAAATAAATAAAGCCACTGCAATCAAAACCAGCCATTGTATTCCCTCCATATAAATATGGAATACTTTGCATTCTTGGTGCTATATCTTGAAGTAATACGTATATAGCTTGTCCACTTACAGACAGTTCTTTCGCTTCGTTAATAATTGTAGGAGGTTTAACAATTTGTTCCGACTTCACTTCACCTGATGGCACTTTTACTTCCGTTTTAGCAGAAGTCCCAGGCTTAACAGTTACTACATTTTGAGGAGCTTGACCAGCTTTTGGTTTTTGTACAATTAATTTTTGTTTCACATAAATACTATCCTTCGTAAGCTTATTCCAACTTTTAAGCTCGTTAACAGACACTTTATGTACCTTCGCAATTTTAGTTAATGAATCTCCTTTTTTCACTTCATATAAAGTGCTTGCACTCGCTGTCGTTGCAAATAATAAAAGGATAATGGTAATTAGTAGTACTTTATTCCTCATAAATAAAATCTCCCCTCTATAACTTTTAACTTAATTTTATCACTTATTTTTGATTATCTGAAGACATTTTTTAACAGTTTATTCAAATGAAAATAAATTTCATATATTTAGTCGAAATATGTGATGATTGAAATGAATAAGTATTCATTTTAGTAGGAACGAAGATTGCCCGTGACAAAAATTGAGTATTGTAAACAAGAATAAACACAGCACTTCTTCATTCACGTTCGGAGAACTGAAGGTAGATTCGAGCTTGAGAATGGCTTTGAAGTTGGAGGGGGTGTTGTTGTGTTAGAGGAGTAGATATAAAAAACGACTTTCGCTAGAGCAAAAGTCGTTTTTATCATTTCTTATTATCAAAATACATGCCATCAATTGTTTGTGTTGCAGCGTAGGGATTTGAATAAGAACCCTCATGACGTTTTTTTTGTTGAAGATCTTTAATGTCTCTCTTAACATCATTCATTACTTTGGATAAGCGTTTGTTGATGCCTTGATCAAGTTCCAGTAGATGGTCATATAAAGAATGTTCAGAAAGTACAGTGGAACCTAGCGCTTGAATAGATTCCTCTCGTTCATCCAGTAAAATGTTGATTTGATCAATAAACGCTGTGCGCTCTTCATCCAGAGGAATGTTCGTCAAATGGGAATATAGTCTTTCTGAAGTTTGTAAAAATTGCTCGACTTCGGCCATTAAGCCTGGCCTCCACTAAACTGCTTTTGGCGATTTATCTGAATAACCTGCTTCCATGTATCACGAAATTCAAGCGTATACCCCTCTACCTCTTCGATAGCTTGCACATCATTCGTGATGTTTGCTTCTATAAGTCGGTGATTCATATACTCATACATTTGCATCATTGACTTAGAAATTTCGATATCCATATTTAAGGTCACCATAAGCTCTTGAATAATTTTTTGTGCCTTTTGCAAATTAATGTTTTTCTCTTGAATGTTTTTTTCAACAATAGCAACCTTAGCTTTACCTAAAAACTTTAGACATCCATTATAGAGCATTAACGTTAACTCGCCCGGTGAAGCTGTGCTCACACTATTATTTTTATATGCTTGGTGAACCGATTGTGCTGCCAATACGATACATCTCCTTTTATGTTAAATCCAAAAAGCCATTAAGTTACTGCCCGCCACCCATTGCACCCATTAGTTGTGAAGATTGCGCATTGGCTTTGGAAATCGCTTTTTCCATTGCGGTGAATTGTCTCCAGTAGCGAGATTCTACATCCTTCAAGCGATCTTGGAAACGCGTAATTCGACTATTCGTATCGATTAAATTTTTTCCAATATCATATTGCTGGTCTGTGTAAGTTGCTTTACCAGCGCGTTTTTCAATGTTTCTAGTGACATCTGTAATTGAATTACGAAGACGGGTAACAATTCCACGAGTATCTCCTGATGCATCCGTTTTAGAACCTGATTGAGTAAGTGTTTGAACCACTTTTTCAGGATTTTCAGTTAATGCAGTTCGTAATTTTTCTTCGTCAATAATTAATTTACCACCGTCTGTATATACATTAGATGTAGTAATACCCATCTCAGAAATTGTATCTATCGTATTATCGCCGATTCCAGCAACTCGTCCATAAATAGCATTACGCATGTCACCTAAACCACTTCGTATAATAGAATCATTTTTTAATAGGCCACTTTTTGCTTTTTCATCCCAAAGTTCCTGCTCTTTTTCCGACATATCTTTACGCTGCTCAACCGATAATGGTGGAAAATCACGGTATTTCTTTTCTTTTAGCTGATCATTCATCCCAGAAATAAGCTCGTTATACTTAGAAACAAACTCTTTTACTTTATCGACCATTGAGTTGACGTCAGTTGTTGCTGTAATTGTTGTTGGAGCAGCACCAACGGCAGTAGTTTCTTTTAAAGTAATATTAAACCCAGCAATTGTGAAATTATTTGAGTTACGCTCTATTTTCGCACCATTAACTGTAAATGTTGCATTTTCACCGTTTGCAGCAAGTTTTTTGGAATCAACAAATCCTAATTTACTAAAAAAATCACTATCATCTCTATCAATGATTTCTGCACCTTCAGTACTTTTTCCACTTGCTTTTGTGCTTAAAGAAAACTGTCCAGATTTCTCATCGTAAAAGGCTGTTACTCCAGCACCCTTGTCATTAATCTGTTTAACAACATCGTTGATAGTATCAGTTGACTTAAAAGAGAATTCAAAATCTTTCATCGTACCATCAGCTTGCAGAACACCAAGTTTAACCTGTTGATCGCTCAATACACCTAACTCTGCCATAGTTGTTGTACTGGCTCTTTTAGTAATATCGTCTATTTGACCAACGCCATTGGAAGATGATGCGAGCTTTTCAATAGAATCAATTGTTATCGAACCACTTGCTGCTGATGTAGCTGTTGATGAAAGAACTTTTTCGTTTGAGATACTTACTGTCTTTTTATTGAAATTGCTAGAATATGTAAAGTTATCGCGTAAATACTCATCAAAACTCTTTAGCTTTGTATTAATAGAACGGTAAGAATCACGCTGCCACTCATATGTTGTTTTCTTTTGTACTAATTTATCAAGCGGGATCCGCTCTGCTTTCATTAAATCTCCAACAATCTGGTCAATATCCATTCCCGACGCTAAACCGCCAATTCTCAATCCTGCCATCAAAAAACCTCCTAGTATTATATCTTTTCGTCCACAATCATTCCTAAAAACTTTTGCATCGTGTAATATGCATCTAACAGTTTGCGAGGAGGAACTTCCCGAATAACCTCATCTGTTTTTGAATCGACTACCTGTACAAAATAACGCTCTAGTCCCTCATGCATAACAAATTTCGAACTATGATTTTGCAAAGTCATAAAATCATTTAATGCATCAACTGCTTTTTGCACTTTTTCTTTCGGCAAAGCTTCTTTTTCATTTGCCTTTTGTTCAGCTTGCATCATTTTTTTTAAAGAATTTTCCGTCCCATTTGTTTGTGTAGCTTCCACAACTGCATCCTTGCTAGGCTGTGCTGTTACAACAACATCTTTCATTTGTGACTGAGCTGAAATACGCATCCTTGCTATCCCTCCCACATGTAAAACTTCTTGTAATATATATCGGTATATTTTTGGGAACTTTCAGTGACTATCAAAATTTTTCAATGTAGTGCCGATAATAATAACGAAGCTAATAAAATTTCACATGGAGGTGACACAATTGAAGCTACAAAATCAGGCATGGATAGCCTTCTCTACAAATAGGTATCAAAAAAATGATTCTGCCATTACAAAGACGCTTGAAAAATTATCAGGTGGTGACAAGCTAACACGGGCTGCTGATAATGCTTCTGGCTTATCTATTTCGGAATCAATGCGAGGACAAATCCGCGGATTAGCTCGAGCACAACAAAACATACAAGATGGAATTTCTGTACTAGAATCCACAGATGCTGGACTTAAACATGTTAGCGGTGTTTTGCAACGTATACGAGAGTTAGCTTTACAAACTTCTACAGAAACAGTAACTGACAATGATCGTACTGCAGCGCAAAAAGAATTAGACCAATTACTTCAGTCCATTGATGACACTGCTGAAAAAATGGAATTTAACACGCAAAATATCCTTGGGGACGTGCGACCACTTTACATACATGTTGGCGCGAATACAGGACAAACTTTACGTATCGACACGGTAGACGTCAGCACGGCTACGTTAGGTATTGAAATTGCAAAACTATCTACTAGAAAAGAAGCAGAAGAACTGATCACAAAAGTAGATAAAGCTCAATCGATCATTTCTAAACACTTAGCAAACACTGGATCGGACTATGAAGCACTCACGCACCACAAAGAAAACGTCTCCAATATTGAAGTAAGTTTGCAAAAGACAGAATCTCTCATAAGAGATCCTGATATGGCGCTAGAGATGATGGAATTTGTAAAACAGGGTATACGCCAAAAAGGGGACGAGCTCCTTATTCAGCAAACAAACAAAAATGTAAGCGATGTATTGCAATTATTTAAGTAATTGAAAACCACGTACTTATTGCCATAGTTACAATAAGCACGTGGTTTTTAAATACTAAAGATCATGAACTTCTTACGTCCAGAAATAATTGATGAAAGTCTTACTCTGACAACGGTTTGCTGTAATAATATCTTTGTGCAAAGTTTACTTTTAATTCTTCCATCAAACTCATTTGTTCCTTTGTTTCGACGCCCTCCGCAACTACTTGAAATAAGGTTATGCGCTAAGTTAATGATTGATTTGAAAATCGACTAAACATGCTCGTCTTCATTTGCCCAATCCATACACTTCCAGTTTCGTCACTTTCTAATTGCTTTTTAGTAAGCATAGCTTGGTATCCATTCATAACTTTCATGTGCAGAAATTCTTTTTCTCGACACATTCGAAGCCAAAAATTCCTTAATTATAGGGTTGCTGGAAAGCTGCCGTACAACCTCTCCTTCTTGCACAAAAATAGATGTGATTTCCATCACTATGTTCTTACTTTCTAATCTAAGTTCCTTTTCAAATTGAGAGAGTAGCAAATTTTTCGACTGATGAAAGGAGTAATATCCAACAAGAAGCATGATCGATATAACAACAGTGACCATAGCGAAAACAACTTTTCCAGAAATCCCAATTCTAAGTTGCCTCTCACAGCCCCGTACTTGCGGGTCATCGCATACGGCTTCCATATTATCTCCTTTGGGGATGCAGGTCTAATACTTTTCCGCCACTACGGTCTATTAGAGACTCTCACCCATTAGAGAAAAGCGCTGCCAAACGCACAAAATATACCCTCCCGTTTAATATTCCATCATAAAATATAATTACCAAAATTACGGAATAAAACAGTATTTTTTAACTTTTTAGTAGCACTACCATATGAGCCATCGTAGAATATCCACTCTCTTTTAAAATATCTCGAACATTGACTAAATAGCTTGCATTGTGATCAATTGTTTTGGAATACGATTGGACAAGCTTAAGGACAATATCAGTTGTTAGTCCTTTGTGTGTGTTAGCCATGCCAATGAGATGTAATTTAATCAGTGCCATATTGACAATTAGCATTACATAGCTATCAAATAATCTTGGTTGATCGTTAGGAAATAGACTTTTGAACACATAATTCACTAAGTAATTTTCTAGAATGTATTCGTGCTCTTTCATATATGGAAAATAATATATTTCATTTGAATTGGTATATTTCTCAATAACCTTTTCCATTGCAGTCTCTTCCTCTAAGGAAAGTCCGCTAATCATATCCTGGAGGCAATCTAAATAGCGCTTACTAGTTAAACCATCCGTTATGCGGTATTCAATTAGTGATTTCCCCATATTCACTTGAAAGGATAGATTGGATGGTAGTTGTGAGATAGATTCTAAAAACTCATCATCCCCTAGTCTCTCCAGGTATTCTGTCATAATATAAGATAAATGTTCGGACATCTCTTTCTGAGACAATGCATCGATTCTTTGAAAAAACAATCCTAACACTATTAATCGGGTTTCAATGGATCGTCGACGATCTTGTAAAAGTTGTATTGTAAAAATGCGTAGATTCCAAAAATATGAATGTTTTGGACTCGTTTGAAAATCTCGATTCATAAAACCTGGTGTATTAGCAGGTTCCTCTTCTTCCAGAAAGTCAATTCCATTTGGATTAAGCAATGCAAGACGTGTCGCTTCTGGACATGAAAGAGTCAAGCTTTTCTCAACAGTTTCATCTACACGATTTAGCATTCTTGGATAGATTGCGCAAGTATTTGATAACATCTCTGGTCCAAGTAAAGCTTGCACTTTACACAAACCTTCATCATCTAAAAGGGAGCAAGCACCGTCCTCATTCATTTGAATTTTGGCATAAGAATCTTTAGAAGTATTAGGTCGATTACGACTCACACTTTTCTTAAGTAATTCTTTCATCAGAGGATGCTTCGTTTCACGATACTTTTGAAAGGTTTCTTTATCTACAATTACTTTCCAACCAGCACAACACGTATCTTCACAATCAGAGCCAATACATTGGAAGTTCTTCATATACGAGGGAACTAACACGTGTCTCATTTTCTCCTGCATTATTATCATCCCTTTGCTTAGACATGATACCTTCACTAATTATCTGTATAGTGATATCATTCTTCCCTATTCAAAAATTTAAATATATTAAACATGAAACTTCAAATAAACTATCTATCTCAGAAAGTAAGAGGTCGTTCTTAGATTTAGAAATAAGATTTAAGTACACTTATATTATTGATTACTTCATTTATTACGAAATACCATTTACAGTATCTAGAATGAATTATTATTTTCCATTTCAAAAACACTAATAATTCCCGAAATTTCTTTATCCTTTATGTTATTATCTTTTACATAGTCTATTAAAAGATTCATTTCTACTTTATCTTTTATTTCATAATATATGATCAATAAATTACATATATTATCGGTATTCATAGGATACTCTTTAAAAGATTTAGTGAAATAGTTCAAAGCTTCTCTTGACTTACCTTTATTATGTTTCTGTATTCCTAGATTAGTGAAGATGAAACCTTTTAGTATACAGATTAATTGTTCTGCAACTAATTTATTCCCATCCCGATTTAAATGATGATCATCAGGAAGTAGGTATCTTTGCGTTTGTTCAGAATCTACGTGTTTCTCCATGTCTACATAAAAAACATTTTTATTATCAACATGAGCTTTTAAAATTTCATTATATAGTCTAATTTCACTATTAATTCCAACAAATTTCTTTTCCATTTTCTTAGAGGTTGGAGATATTCCAATTATAATTAACTTACAAAGAGGTCTCATATTTAGTAACATTAGTATATTTGATAAATATTTTTCAAAACTCACTTTATCTACCATTTGTTTACCATTTAAACTTTCACGAAACCAACAATCAACTATGCCTACTTGTATAATAATCACATCAGGCTCATAGAAAAATAGATGATCTGTAAATTCCTCATAAACATTCTTCATAGTTTGAAATCTACGAGATCTATTTATCATCTCTATAAAGGGGTCCATTTTAAAATGTTCTAATAAATTCTTGTTAACAATTGAAGAATACGTATTTTCATATGCAACTGCCAACTCAGTTTCATCAGGAGAATAATTATTGATTCTGTTTGGCCGTGGTAAACCTAATGAATCCCCTGCTACTAATATTCTCATCTTTCTACCCCATTCATTCTTTCATAAATCTCTACCATTTCTAAACCTGTATTGATATCTAAAAGATTGGAAGACAATGATGTATTAAATAAAAAAGCGTTTGTTTGTTCATATAAACCTGGCTTATATTTACTATCAAGCTCATCGCTTATACAAATCTCTTCTATTGAGATCTGTCCTAAACGCTGAACATGTAATTTTTCAAAAGGTCTAAATATATATCGATTTTTATGCGTTAACAACTCAAGCTTCCAACTCCCAGGTGCCTGCCAATTAGCATGATAAGAAAATGGAATATCCTGTTCTGTTACTCCAGCACCTACGAATATGCTGCCTTTTGGGTGCCAATCCAGTTTACTTTGAACAAAGCTTTTTATTTCTTTTGGCCTTCCACCAATATAAAAAGCAGTATCTAATACATGAGTAGAGTTACCAATAAACCAATTATTCAATTGAAAGGTTGTTTTATTTAGGTTTTCTACCACATGACTCCATTCTGTAAATTCAAATGAAAATGATTGTAGTCCTCCATCTTTTTCTATCAATTTCTCCGCTTTCATAACAGATGCATAGAATCGTCTATTATATGCAATATAAACTTTAGCATGATACTTTTCAGCAGCAGTCCCAATTTTTTGCATACCTTCATAAGTGACTGAAGCGGGTTTTTCAACTAATATATTTCTAATTCCTTTTTGAAGTAGATACAATGTATTTTCTTCTAGACTTTCAAGACTAGTTGCAATAATAGCATGAGTTGGATTAAGAAAATTAGCTTCAAAAACCGTTTCCAATCCCCCTATTAACACAGACTTTCCCGTCTCTGCTTCAAAATTCTTTCCAGACTCTTTACTTCGCCCTACTACCGAATAATTAACATTTAAAGCATCCAATACTTTAACATACTCTTTTGCCATATAGCCGGCACCAACTAGTAAAACATCCATCATGTTATCTCTCCTACTCGATCACCTTGAAAATCATTAAAAGCCTTCAATAGAATTAGATGGTCCTGAACTGCTCTTTCAAATGGAACAAGAGAGCATGCTCCCGTTTGAATCAACTGTTCAAAAACCTTATTGGTCAATTCACTCTGATAATACACTGGAAATTTATTAATCGTCCCATCTATATTAATTTCTTGCTTTTGTTCACTAATATTAATAACGCGTTCATTCCATTGAATTTTAATTTTTGATTCTAAAGAGCTATTAATTACTGATGTAAGGTTTAACTGATGACCTGATTCTGAAATTACTTTTAGTGTGCCAGAAAATTCTATGTAGCCAGGTCTTTTATTTTCTAGAATGTCATCATCTAATCCTGAGATATCGATATTTACATTACTTTCGCCTGTTAAATAAAAGAACAGATCTAGAAAATGAATAGAATTACTTCCTAAGTTCCAATTACTCCCTTGCACCTCGAGTTTAATATTCTTTTCATTAAATAGAACATCTCTTAATTCTTGATAATTCGGCCACATTCTTCTTGCACAGTTTACATAAGTATTAACTCCATTTTCTCTTATTAATGAGAGAGCCTCATCATATTCATCAATTAATGGAAATAAAAATTTTTCCAACAATAAATATTTAACATGAGAATTGTTTAATAACTCTCTTAAAGCTTGCAAACGTTGCTTAGAATTTGTTGATATTATTACGAAATCTAATTCTTGTGGTAATCCTACAATTGACTGCAAACTAATAAGTCTTTTATTCTCATGACTATTTACCTCTAAAAACCTTTGTTTACTTATTTCAAGTGATTCCTCAAAAGGATCGACTATATATATATTTAATTCATTTTTATACTTTGTAATACCTTGAAGATGTCGACTTCCTAATTGTCCAGCCCCTATAATTGCTACGGATTTCATACTAATACTTCCTTTAATGTTTTTATTTATCCATACAATTTTCTATCATGAAATTTAACTATATAATCTATTTACCACGATATAGAGTGAATAATAAAACCAATTGTTTATATTACTTTAAATACATGTGATTTATTGTATAATTATGGACACCACATCAGATTAAGACATCCTTTTCAATAGTTATATTTCAATCGACATTAAACATTAGCCATTCGCATAATCTTAGGTCTAATATCTACACTCCCACTAATATAAATATTTGAATGCCTTACAGCATGTGCTCTATTTTAGATTCTAGATTCTCATCAAAATAAAGAAACTTCTCTATATATTTTTTTCTGTAAAGTGGCTAAACGAAAAATGTCACCAAGCACTCAATCCACCATCCACAATGATATTTTGTCCCGTTACGTAGCTTGATGCATCAGAAGCTAGATAAACTAATGCACCGGTCATTTCCTCTGGTTGTGCCATTCTACCTAATGGGATACGATTACTGTAGTTTTGTTTGAATGTATCATTTTGACCACTTTCTACTCCACCTGGGGTAATCGTATTTACTCGAATACCATCTTTTGCCCAATAAGTTGCTAAGTATTTAGTGAGGCCTACTACTCCCGCTTTCGAAGTTGCATATATAGCTGGTGTATTTATCTGTCTATCTAAATAATAGGACCCTTCATAAATACGATTATCAGGACCCATAACTCCATAAATGGAGGATGTTTGGATAATAGATCCACCTTTACCTTGTTCCTTCATCACTTTTCCAACATGTTTGGCAACAAGAAACATACTATCCAAGTTGGTGTTCATAATTTCTTTCCACTGATCCAAATCATAATCTTCAAATGGAGCGAAAAAAGCGTTTAAGTCACTTGATTTTCCTGCTGCATTATTATGTAAAATATTTATTTCGCCAAATTCATCTACAACTGCTTGTACCATTTGTTTAACAGATTCCTCCGAAGTTAAATCACAATAAAAAGGTATTGCTTTTCCACGATAATTATCATTTATTTGTTTCACAACTGATTGTGCAGCTTCAATATTTATGTCAATTACAGCTACATCTGCACCTGCATCGGCGAGACCCATACAAAAATGACTACCTAGGATACCCGCCCCACCTGTCACAATTGCTGTTTTTCCAGTTAAATTAAATAAATCATAAAATGATTTTTTCACAACGACCCCTCAAATTCTATGTCTGAATATATTTCAGTTAGCTCTACAATTCTCTTTTCTGTTTTAGATATCCTACCTGCTATTAATAGTGCTATAGAGATAAAAGTATTATTGGGATTGTAAAGTACTTCTTCTTCCTCTACAAGCTTGACAAAACGATACAACATTCTTCTAAACATTGTAAAATTATCTTCAATTTCTACACTACAACGTTTATTAGTTCCCCAAACTTCTATATTAAAAGTTTTAGGTGCATCTTCAAGAATATTAATAGTCCAAACTAAACCGCTTTTGAATGTAACCACATATAAATTTGCAGCTGAATTTATAAATTCAATTGAAATTGGTTGTTCATCTAATAATCCTAATACCCCGTCTATTATATGTATACCGTATTTCTCCCAATTAATAATTATTGAAGATTGAATTACCTTTAGATTTCCGAATTCACTAATTCCTGCTCTTGTGTCGTCTAATTCTTTTGCAAAACGTAAACCAGCAACTGACATCAATTGTCCATTTAAAAGGTATTTCTTAAAATACTTTAATTCTTCCATGTCTAAAGTTAATGGCTTGTCTATAAAAACTTTAATACCTGACTCTAGAAATGGTCTGGCCATCTTATAGTGGTTTTCATAATCATCTCTTGCAATTATTACACCATCTATCTTACCAATCATATCCTCGTAATTAGAAACTACAGTTTCAATTTTACAAGATATCGCAATGTTCTTACTAAGAACTTCATTTTGTGTCCAAATATGTGTTACTTTCGCATTACTTATTCCAAACTCTGAAATATCACGCTTTTTGACATAGTTATAGATTACATCCCAACCAGATTTTCCAAATCCTACTTCATCAAATCCATTTATGATGGCACTAAATGAATAAGGATGACCGTTTCCCTCTGATAAGCCTAAAAGACCTATTCGAGTTACCAAGCTCCCCATCCTCCATCAACACAAATATTTTGCCCAGTCATATAAGATGACGCATCAGAGCATAAAAGGGCAACTACGCCTTTTAGTTCATGTGGTTGTCCAATTCTATTCAACGGATTTTTTGAGCTTAATCTTTTTATAAATTCCTCATCCTTTTGTGTTTCTGGAAATGGGAATGGTCCTGGACTTATACAATTAACGCGAATATTATAAGGTGCTAAAAAACTTGATAGATATTTACTAAATTGAATTACTCCAGCTTTTGCAGCCCCATAACTAGGTGGATTTGTATACTTTTCTTCATTGTACAATCTATAATCTGGTGCAACATGACCATACATTGATGCAGTATTTAAAATTACACCTTGAGAATCTTTTAATAAATGTTGAGTAGCCTTCACCAATCTAAATACCGAATTCAAACTCATATCAATATCGTATTCCCAATCTTCATCAGAAATAGAGTCAAATGAATTTTTATTACCTGACCAAGCATTGTTAACTAAAATATCCAACTTATCTATTTTCTCTACACACGACTTAATAGACTCCTTATCTAACAAATCTAACTCCATTGCATTAAACTTTTGATTTGGATACTGTTCACTTAATTCGAGAACTAACTGATTACATTTTTGAAAATCTCTACTCGCAATAATAATATCTGCCCCTTGTTCTGCTAAAGCTTCACACATTGCTGTGCCAAGGTAACCTGCTCCTCCTGTTATCAATGCGGTTTTTCCTGTTAAGCTAAATAGTGTTTTTAAAGAAATACTCATAAAAAATTACCTCTCTCCTCATTTTTTTTCATAATGGTCTCTGCAATTATAAAATCTATTGAATCATCAATGTCAACTGATCTTTCTTTTGGCATTATTATAGCGCCTTTTTTACCAAGAACTAACTCTCTACTAGATTGCATAAGTTCTTTCACTTTTACCACGTAAACTGCTCCATTTAATTGATATGCTTTGGGTAATTTTTGACGTGGTAACCACGGAATTACTCCCTCAATAAATGTATTCGGTATACCATCTTCAATCTTCCACGCTCTATGAGGATTCAAATCAGCCTCCTTATATGTAGCAATTGAATCTAATTTATCTATTTCGATTTTCTGAATACATTTACTTACATCTTCTGGTAATCTAAGGGGTGAAGTGGCTTCAAGTAATACAATATAATCGAATTGTTCATTTGATTTTTTTAATTCTTCTAAAACATATTTAATTGTTTCAATTACTAGAGCATCGTCACTTGCCAATTTACTAGGTCTAATTTGGACTTCTGCACCATGCTTAGTAGAAACATTTGCAATTTCTGAACAATCTGTAGAAACAATTACTTTATCAATTTCATTTGTTTTCAGTGCTGTTTCTATTGTCCATGCAATTAAAGGTTTCCCATTAAATTGCACAATATTTTTCTTTGGTATAGATTTACTACCTCCGCGTGCAGGTATTATAGCTAAAACTTTTTTATTTTCTATCAAAATGTAAACCTACTTTCATTTTCAAAAAACTCATTATTTGCTTTTTCAAAATCATCCATACGACCAATATCTAACCAATACTCACGAATTGGAAATGACGAAACATTTTCGCCCTTGTCCATTAATCGCTTAAACAATTCCGGCATGTCATAAAATTCATCTTTAGGTATTAAATCAAACGCTTCTGGACTAATCACGTAAATCCCTGCATTTACAAAACTTCTATGTACTGGTTTTTCTTTAATTGAAGTCAACCGCTGTCCATCGATTTCAATAACGCCATATGGAATTTGGTATTCATATTCTCGCACACACATTGTTGCCACTGCTTCTGTATCCTCGTGAAAGTATAAAAGCTGTTCAAAATTGACTTGTGTTAGCAAATCACCATTCATTACAAAAATAGGGCTAGTAGGTTTTTCTTTTAACAATGACAAAGCTCCTGCCGTTCCCATTCTTTTATTTTCTTCTATATAAGATATCGACACTCCGAAAGCAGCCCCATCTAGAAAATAATCTTGAATAACTTCCTTTTTGTAATTGACGGATATTATAAAATTAGTAAAGCCATATTGCTTAAAACCTTCAATAATTGTTTCTAAAATTGGTTTATTTCCTACGTTTAGCATTGGCTTTGGAATATTTTCTGTTAATGGGCGCAAGCGTGTGCCAAGACCACCTGCCATTAAAATTACCGTATTTTCATTATTTTTTGTAGCTGGATCGTCATCTGCAAAAATAATATCAATAATTTTATTATCTTCACTAAGAATCGGAATTTGCTTTAATTTATGCTTTTTTAGTAAATTTAAGCAATCCCTATATGTATTTTCAATGGAAGCACAAATAGGAGAAGGATTCATGATTTGTCTAATCGGAACATCCAATCCTTCTCCTCTTAATATCCCTCTACGAATATCTCCATCCGTTACGGTTCCAAGTAAACTTTGGTTCTTATCTACAACTGCCGCAAATTGCATGGTGGAGTCATCGATGATTTTCATCGTTTCTAAAAGTGTGCTATTTTCATTGACTAAGATGCTTCTCCAATTTTTCATCGACTACACTTCCTTTGCAGGTACTCCATAAGCTTTTTTGCTCGTACCTATATTTGAAATAACAACAGAACCTGCACCAATAAGCGTTTTTTTCCCAATTTCAACACCTTGGATAATAGAACTTCCCGTTCCTATATGCGACTCGTTCCCTATAATAACTCCTCCAGAAAGAGTCGTACCTGGTGCTATATGAACATGCGCACCAATTAAACAATCATGTTCAATAATTACCCCTGTATTAATAATCGTATTTTCTCCAATTTGTGCATGCGGTTGTATAATAGCACCAGCCATTACTTGTGTTCCCTCAGCTAGTATAGCAGTTAGCGAGACGATTGACTTTGGATGGATACAAGTAACAAATGTAAAACCTAATTTTTTCATTTTCACAAAAATGGTATGACGAACAGTAGAAATATGTACTGTTCCTAGTCCTAAAACAAGCTCCACTTCTTCTGGGCTATATGTTTCGATTATCTTATCTGTACCAAGATACTTTACACGGTATGAATTCGCTTCTTGGCTAGGTGCTGTATAACCAAGAATATCCCGTTGTTGAAGTAATAATATCTCTGTCAAAACAGATGCATGTCCGCCATTTCCTATTATAATTATCGGCTTATTCATCGATTTGTTCATCCTCAAGATAAAACTTAGTCGCTTTTTTACTTATTAATGACCAGTATTTTGATGGTGGTATACCATTACCAGGTCTTTTTATACTCATATTGGAAGCTTCTAATGTTTCTCCTTGTTTAATATCGCCACTTGCTACAATACTTTTTCTCGCTGCGATGCGATTTTTCATCTCCATTGCTGTTGGCTCTTTTATACCCGTTCCTTGCGCACGCTCTATTTGACGGATGCCTTCGATCATTGAAACTAATTCGGATGGCTCCAATGACGCCACATGATCTGGTCCTGGTAATCCTTTATCTAATGTAAAATGCTTTTCAATCACAGTCGCTCCCATAGCAGTTGCTGCGATTGGAACTGCAATACCTTGTGAATGATCTGAAAAACCAATAAATAGTTTAAGTTCTTTTTCCAACTGATTCATAGCTTTTAAATTAATTGTCTCAAAAGGAGCTGGATATTCCGTTGTACAATGAAGAACTGTTACGTATTTTTGTAAAACTTCTTTCGCTTCATTTGTTTGATAAAATGAACTAACACTATTAATTGAAACATCAACATTTGGTCTTGCTAAGCCATAGGCTACAAATGAAAGAGCTTCATGTATTTCATCAATAGTTGCCATACCTGTTGAAATAATCATTTTCTTTTGCTTAGTTGCAATATAGTGTATAAATGGTGAATTTGTTAATTCCCCAGAAGGAATTTTAACGGTCTGCATTTGTAATTCATCAACTAAAAAATCCACGCTATCGTAGTCAAACGGCGTAGATAAAAACTCAATTCCTATTTCATCGCAATAGTATTTCAGCGATTTAAATTGTTCAAACGATAATTCTAGCTTTTTCAACATTTCATATTGTGACGTTGCTTCGCCTAAATTTTCTACTTGATAATTTGCTTGCTGAGCCTCTTTTGTCACTAAATTCTCTGCACGAAACGTTTGAAATTTAACAGCATCTGCTCCTGCTTCCTTTGCAACATCTACTAATTTTTTCGCCATTTCAAAGGAGCCATTATGATTGACTCCTGCTTCGGCAATTATATACGTTGATTGACTCATATATCATAAAACTCCTTTTGTATCGCAAATGATAGAATTTTCTTTAATTCGGTCATGATTTTTTCTACCACATGTCCATCACCAAAAACTTGATCATAGGGACCTTTATACATTAAAGCACTTTTTATAGCATTCTCAATTGATTGAACTTCTAATGTACAATCAAATACTGAACTCGGTTTCTCACGTCCCGCTTGTCGTTCTCCACAATTAGCGGTCGGTGTTTCTAAATAAGGGACTTCAATCAAACCACTTGAAGAGTTACCTATAACTACGGTTGCCTCTTTCACTGCACTTAAATACCTCAATTGCCCTAAAGAATCAAATAAATATGCATTGTCGTGTTTTGACGTATAGTTTTCAAGGATTTCATTAATTTGACGTCCTCCATTATCCGCATTTGCCTTCGTAAACACCAAATTCACATGCTGGTATGAGTCCAATGCTTTCAATAAGGGATAAATACCGTCTGTTTGAAGATTTGTTTCAGGATGATAAGTAATTAAGAACATAGGTTTATCTTCATTTAACTGTAAATTCGCATACAGCTCTTCCTTTGTCATCAATGGAAGATTTATTATATTTTCTATACCAATTGCCCCTACGTTCCAAACTCGTTCTGGATTTTCCCCTAGCTGAATCACTCGATTTCGGTGAGACTCCGTACTTGTAAAATGCCATGTAGCCATTTTCGTAATCGAATGACGAATCGCATCATCATAAGCACCAAAAGTACACTCCCCCCCATGAATATGCGCTATTGGAATTTGCATGACAAGTGCAGTTTGAGCCGCTGCAAGCATCTCAAAACGATCACCTAATATTATGAGCAAATCAGGTTTTAATCGTTGAAATGCATCTGAAAATCCAATGGTTGCTAGTCCAATCGATTTAGCAACACCCGTAGATGTATCTGAAGAAAGTAACATTTCTACCTTTTCGTTAATAACAAATTCATCTGCTTCTATTTGTTTATATGTTAAACCAAATTCAGCTGACAAATGCATACCGGTTACTATGAGCTGTAGTTCAAAATCAGTTGATTGTTGGATAGCTCTCATTAAGTTGGATAATAGCCCATATTCTGCTCTTGTTCCAGTTACGACACAGATTTTTCGTTTCAAAGCCTACCCCTCCCTTACTGGCGTACTAGGGATATTAATAATTTTTTGATTGAGTCGTTCTGTAGTTGATAAATCAGCTTTTGGCATTTGCGCGTACAGCTTCAATTCGTGCATAGGTGTCCAAATCGGTCGACTCATTACTCCATTTTCATTTAAAAACGTTAGTACTTCGTCTCTTTTTAAAGTATCATCTAAAATCAATGTTTGTAGCCAATAGTTACTAGTCGTATGCTCTGGCTCTTTAAAGAGCGTTACACCTTCTAATGGCGCTACAAGTTCTTCAAAACAAGCTGTTAACAGACGTTTTTGCTCGATAAATTCTGGCATTTTTTCAAGCTGAGCGCAGCCTAATGCTGCGTTTATATTCGGTAAGCGATAGTTATATCCGATTTCATCATGTTCATATTCCCAACGATGTGGCACTTTTGCTGTTGTCGTAATATGCTTTGCATAATTTGCAAGTTCTTCATCATCAGTCAAAATGGCACCACCACCACCTGTTGTAATGATTTTATTGCCATTAAAGCTAAGTGCACTAACTTTACCAAAGCTTCCAGTATGCTTCCCTTTATAGTAAGAACCTAATGATTCCGCAGCATCTTCTACTAATACTAAATGATATTTTTCGCAAATAAGTTGTATTTCCTCTATTTCAACAGGATGTCCAAAAGTATGCATTGGCACGACGGCACGAATGATACGCCCTGTTTCTTTATTGATCAACTGATTTCCTATTACTTCACCAATCTCTAAAATATGAGCTTCTAGCTTATGCGGGTCGAGACCCAATGTCTTTTCAGACACATCTACAAAATGTGGAACTGCTCCTAGATAAGAAGTTGCATTTGCAGTTGCAATAAATGTCAGTGCAGGCATGAAAACTTCTTCATTCACTTGTACTCCTGCTACCTTTAACGCAATATGTAATGCAGCAGTTCCATTCATAACAGCAACAGCACGCTTTACCCCTGTAAAACGTGCTAGATCCTCCTCAAAACGTGTCACATACGCGCCAACTGACGATACCCATCCTGTTTCAATACAATCTGTTACGTATTCGAGTTCTTTACTATTGAAAGTCGGTTCATGCAGTGGCACAAAATCCTTCTTATAATGTTCTTTAATCTGACTTGTAAACGCTAACCATTGTGTATTCATATATTATATACATCTGCCTTATATTGAGCTAAATTCTTCGGATTAGTGAACCATTCAATCGTTTCTTCTAAGCCACGACGGAATCCATCTTTATTGCCATATTGAGGCTGCCAACCAATCAATTCTTTTGCTTTTTTATTTTCAGCCCATAAACGATTTACTTCACTTTTCTCTGGACGAAGGCGTTGTTCATCTGTTTCAATCGATAAATTCACACCCATAATGTCAGCAATCATTTCGGCTGTTTCTCCTATAGATACTTCATAGTTCGACCCAACATTAATTACTTCTCCAATAGATTTTGGTGAGTTCATGACAGAAATAAATCCGCCCACACTATCTTTTACATAGTTGAAATCACGCGTTGGGCTAATAGCACCTAATTTAATTGTCGTTTGTCCACTTGCTAATTGACTAATAATCGTTGGAATAACTGCACGTGCTGATTGACGAGGACCATATGTATTGAATGGTCGAATGACTGCTATAGGTGTATCAAATGAACGATAATACGATAAGGCCATTTGATCTGCTCCAATTTTAGAAGCTGAATATGGAGATTGACCTTGTAACGGGTGATCTTCGTCAATCGGTACATATTGTGCTGTACCATAAACTTCACTTGTAGATGTATGCACAACCTTCTCTACATTTAACTCACGTGCAGCTTGCACGATATTAAGTGTCCCATTTATATTTGTGTCAATATAAGTAGCTGGAGAATGATACGAGTAAGGAATAGCAATAAGAGACGCCAGATGCAGTACATGTGAGCACCCCTTCATCGCTTCTTTTACTCCAAATGGATCTCTAATATCTCCAGAGAAAATGTCTAATGATTCTTTCACTTCTTTAGAGGATTGATCTAACCATCCCCAAGAGTTAAAAGAGTTATAATAAACAAATGCTCGTACATCACACCCCTGTTTAACAAGTTCTTCAGTTAAATGAGAGCCGATAAAACCATCCGCTCCAGTTACTAGGATTTTTTTAGTCATATCTATTACACCTTTTCATGTTATTTACTGTTTATGGTATCGTACAAAATCTTTTTATAATCGGAGTCACTGATAATCGGTATCTATAAGTTTGTTTATCACCTGAGGTGAAGGTCTGTTATGATAACTGTATGAGGAACTTCCGATAGTTTTAGTTCACTTTTAGTGTTGATCCCAACATTACACAAAACAAGCCTTTTTAACTTCTTTTAGTAGTTCCACTGTTTGTTTTAATTAAGGTTCTGTCAACACATAATTTTCCCTTTTCGCAAATAATTCCATTTCATTGCAATCCAGAAACCTCTACATTTAGACATTCTAAGAAGAATGGTTGAATTTCATACTCAAATATATCGGCAACCAATACATAATCTTGTATCTCTAATCCATTGTTAATTTCTTGCAAAAAATAATTTATTTTATCTGTTCTCAAATCAACCGACAAGCTATTTTTATGAAATAAATCGCTTGCTTCCGATAACCATTTAGCACCATCGGTAAAATCTATAATTTGTTGCAATGCAAAAGTAATATGATTTCCACGCAAATTATCGGAAATTGTTTGGCATCCGGCAGGAACTTTTTTAATATATTCATTATAAGATTCAACCACTTCATATAGTACTTCGCTCATTCTATTCATCTCCAAGTTTTGTTTTTTTTATTTGATCTAATAAATTTTCTGTATATTGTCTTGAAAGGTTTGTTGCATTCAAAAGGCGATCATACAGAGTTTGGTTTTGTTCAAATACTCGCTTATATTCTCCCTCTATATTTTCTCCTTTTTTTGGTAAAAATCTCTCCAAAACATCCATTGTGATTGGTTCCACAATGCTATTCATTGAAACCTTTTCAAATAATTGTTTTAGTTTTTTATCCACTTGATTCAAGCCTATAATTGCTTTTTGACTAAACTTATTTTTAGAAGGATTCTCTTTTAAATGTCGTAGTCCTTTATTTAATTGAAGTGTGATTTCTTCATAATCTTTAATTTCTGCTTGAATTCTTTCATGTAGTTCTCGCCAACTCACCAAATCTATAATTGAACTCATCAAATCATTGTTCTCATTTTTCGCTTCCATCGGTTCAATGTCGTCACAAAATTCTTGAAAGGTTTTTTGGTTAAATCCTTTGATTCTCACACCACCCTCTGTACAATTAAAGAAACGCTTTACTTCTTCCGAAACTTCAGCAATCTGTTCAAAACCTTTTTTCATCGAAAGAAAGACAGTATCTGTTAGTACCTCGTTACCATCATATCCTTCTGTAAAGAAAGTTCTCCTTTCTTCTTTGAACTGATCGTTCACATTAGAAAAATATTTATTATGCTCTGCGTGGGTTTTGTTATCCGTGTAAGATAAATCTTGGCCAATCAACGCAATAGGACCGTTTGAAATATATTGAGCAATCGTGAGTGTGTAATTAGCGACCGAAGCACCTCCAAGTAACGTTGGTAAATTTTTTTTAGTCATTTTTTTAATATGTTCATAAACACCTGGTTCGAATACAGGAATAAAGCTGAATGCCGGACCTTTAAACTGTTCTCTAATTTTATAGTGGTTCCTTATACTATATATTAATTTAGATTTTTTAAAGGTACTATCTTTAAAATGATTATAATTCGCTATTGAACCATCTACTGAAACAATATAATCCGCTTCAATATCGTAGTGCAAAAGCGTGGTAACAGTTGATCCTGCTGCAATAAGGAGTATTTTATCTCTTACCTTTTTAAGCAAAGGAATTTGCTTTGTTAAGGAAGGGCCTCCAGAGGCTATCACTACTGGAAGATTATAGCTATTCTCTAATTTAGTTAAACTATCATCTTCAAAAACGTAAAAAAGATTTCGAATGTAATTTTCCTGCCATATTTCAGCAAAAAAATTGACTGTGTTAAAAAAAACAGTATTCATGCTCAAAACATCTTTTACTGTTTTCAGCACTACTTTATATTCGTTTGGAAATAATTTATCGTAATTTGGTGAACATATTAACTTTACATTTACATTATAATCGTTTAGTAAATTATTCAAGGCTGTTTCAATATTTTTTTCCGTAACAGCAGAGATTACATTATAATCTCCTCGATTTGTAAGCGATTCTATCTCTTTAAAGAGTGGGTCAATTATGATTAATCCGTCATTTTTAGTTAATTTATCTTTCAAAGCATCGGCAAAATAACCAAGACCCAAACCAAATAATATATGTACATGATTTTCGGTATATTGACTACTTGCAAACTGCTCAGCTTCTTTTTTCGGATTATATTTACTATGTAAAAAAAAGCTATTGACTTTCAATGTTGGAAATACTGTTTTCGTTTGCATTTTTTCGATGTTAAAATCTTGAATCACACTTTTCACCTCATACTTTATATCGACAAATACATAAGAATATAAAGAAATCCCACTCTATAAAATAGAGTGGGGTAAAAAATAAAAATTGAATTATTGTAAAAGTTGTAGAACACCTTGTGGCTGTTGGTTAGCTTGTGCAAGCATAGATTGTGCAGCTTGCGTTAAGATGTTATTTTTTGTGAAATTCATCATTTCTTTCGCCATATCAACGTCACGAATACGAGACTCTGCAGCAGTTAAGTTTTCTGATGAAGCACCTAGGTTGTTAATTGTATGCTCTAAACGATTTTGAACAGCTCCTAATTTAGAACGTTGTGTTGAAACTGACTCAATCGCTGTATTAATAGAAGTAATTGACTTACTAGCATCCCCTGCAGTAGCAATCTTCACAGCACCCGCAGTAACTTTCAACGCTTTAGAATCCATTGTTCCAATGCTTAATTTAATTGATTGCCCAGAGTTTGCACCGATATGAAATGTTTTTCCTGTGAATTTACCATCTAATAACTTCTGTGTATTAAACTCAGTGTTTCCAGCAATACGATCAATTTCAGCAGTTAATGCAGTTAATTCATCTTGAATTGATGTACGGTCTGTTGCTACGTTTGTATCATTAGACGCTTGTACTGCAAGTTCACGCATACGTTGAAGGATTGAATGTGTTTCATTTAATGCACCTTCAGCAGTTTGGATTAAAGAGATAGAATCTTGAGCGTTTTTTGTTGCCATGTCAAGACCGCGGATTTGTCCACGCATTTTTTCAGAAATCGCAAGACCAGCAGCGTCGTCTCCAGCACGGTTGATTTTGTAACCAGAAGATAATTTTTCTAAGTTTTTAGCAGATGACCCTTGGTTAGCTGTTAAGTTTCTGTGTGTGTTTAAAGCTGAAATGTTGTGTTGAATTCTCATTGTGAGATTCCTCCTTGAATTTTGGTTTATTTAGTTCCACGTCCATGTGGAATTTGTTTGGCAGTATAAGGTCGGCCGCCCCATTTCTGCCTTACATTAGTATTATCGTACCAATCAGAAAATGTTTAATAGTTTTTTAAAGATTTTTTTTAGTAATTTGTTCTATTAACGATTTGGACACATTTAATGCTTCTTTATTTTGTTGCTGAATGCTTTCATATACCTCAGAGCGGTATACTTTTACGTTTTTCGGAGCCACTATACCAACTTTTACTTGATCACCATCTACACTTAATATTTTCAGTTCAATTTGATCGCCTATCATAATGGATTCATCTTTTTTTCGGGAGAGTACGAGCATTAGAAGTCGCTCCCTTCAATAGGGAATCTTAATGGATATGCGTTCCCATCCTGTAATACTAGTTGTTTAGCAATTTTTTGTTCGTGATTGATGAGTACTGGTGCTTGTAAATTTAATGTTGAACTATTAAAAGGTTCTTTTAAAGTTACTATAGAATACGTTAGTAAATTCTCTGAAGATTTTATTTTGAGTTCCTCTTTATCTTCATCTGATAATTCGAATGCATAATCTTTTTTAAATAAAAAAGGAAGAGCAAGTACGAAACCTATTTCTCGTTGTTTTACTGATTGTAAAATTGCAAATGGAGAATCTATTTCTAATGGTAGGATGACAAATTCTGTTATGTCTTCAAAACCAGGCAACCCGTTTTGAAAGTGGATGATTTCTTTTTCTTCTATAGTAACTTCACCTAGAAATTTTGTTTCGATGTTCATGTTTAAGCTCCTTTTAGACAATAACGTCTATTTCTATCGATGGGTTTTGTAGCATATATCCAGATACTTTACCTGGTGTATATTCGTGAACTGGTTTATTCACTTGTGCACTAATTTTCGCTTCTTGTGTTTGTACATTAAAGTCTAGTTTCGCAGGTGTATAATCTAATTTTACAGATCCAATAGAAGGTATAAAGTCTATCCCTAGCTTTGCTGAAACTGGAAAAGTATTTTTTTTTGAAATCGAGACTATTGCATTTGAATTATGGGCAATATCCATCATTTGCCTGCCTTCACTTGCACGTCTAGCTATTCCTTCCATTGCTTTTTGACTACCTTCTGAGGCATATTTTTTGGTAGATTCTAGTGTACCAATTAACCCTATATCTCGCCTTGCTTGGGAAGAATCAATTCTCATAAATCCTCGTGTAGTTTCAATATCAACAATTGCTGCAGGTTGTTCAATTTGTTGTGTTGCTTTTGGTTGACGAATTATTTGCTTTGGTTCTTCAATAGAAAGACCTAATCTAGCATCTGTTGTTCGAATCTGTATTTGCGGAAAGTTCATCTATCTCACCTCTAAAGAAAGCGTTTGAACAAGTTGTCCAAACGCTTTCTATTATCTAATAAAATCTACTAGTGTTGCTTGAATAATTTTAGCCCCAACAGAAAGTGCTGCCTGGTGAATAGATTCTTGAGTTATCATTTCTGTAATGGCTTTTTCATAATCAATATCTTCATTGTTTGAAAGTTGTTTGGTCACAATGACTTCTTGTGCCCCGAGTCTGTTTTCCATCATTTCTACCCGATTTTGACGTGCTCCGATATCTGCACGGGCGGCTAAAACAGTTTTTTCATTATCACTTTTCATTGTTAAATATTTATCAAAATCTTTACCTGTCTTATTTGGATCTTTTAAATCAGCCTCTAACCCGGTAATCATTGCATCTATATTTTGGAATATATCGAGTCCCTTAGTATTTACTGTAATTTCTACTCCATCGTAAACTTCTATATTAACATCCTTATTTACACCTGGTGCTGCTCCCGTCGTTAAAAAGTTTGTACCATCATGTAAAGGTGAATTAGTATTCGTTCCGGAAAAAATATATTTATCCCCAACTTTTGTATTACTCATATCACGCATTTGTTCTTTAATTTGTGTAATTTCTTTTTCAATTTTCGTACGGTCATCTGGTGTTAAAGTGTCAGTAGAAGCTTGTGTAATAAGTTCTTGCACACGATGAAGAGCGATTCCTACTTTATCAAGTGCGTCATCTGAACTATCTAACCAGTTGTTTACTTCTCCGAGATTACGTTGATATTGCTCTACTTTGTTTAAATCAGTACGATAACCTATTCCTTTAATAGCTACCACAGGATCTTGCGAAGGGCGAGTTATTTTCTTACCTGAGTTAATTTGTTCTTGTAGTATTCCCATTTTGTTATAACTTTTTGATAAGTTACGAAGCATATTAGTTGAAAGCATTGATTGTGTTACGCGCATGTGATTGACCTCCTATTGTCTAGTCTTCAGCACCTAGCTACTCGAAGTCAAAGGAATAAATTCTGTGGTGGCTATGAACAACCATGCTCGATTTTTTCCATTTGCTTAAGTTTGCAGGAAGCAGATCACAAAGGCGTTCTCCACACGACTTGGAGACTTTAGCCTTTGTTCTACTCAAAACAGGCGCTTATCCTTTTCTAGCTTATAATCCAACTCGGCCCATGCCGTTGATGATTTTGTCGAGTGTTTCGTCCACTACTGTAATCATTCGCGCTGATGCGTTGTATGCTTGTTGGAAAGTAATCATATTTGTCATTTCTTCGTCTAAAGAAACTGAGCTGACAGCAGCACGATTATTTTCTACAGTTAACTTGATTGTTGCTGAATTATAAGCCAAACGATTTGCTTGTTCCCCATCTACTCCTAGTTGTCCAATCATTGATTGATAAAATGATTGAACAGTTGCTCCTCCTAGGCCTGTCAGTATTCCGGACTTCATATTTGCCAAGAGTATTGCATTTGCTCCGCTTCCTTCTTCACCTATCCCAGAAGAAGCAGCTACGCTTCCAGGATCTTTGATAATGTCAGCATTGACTTTTATACCTGCAGCTCCTGAGCTTGTAACATCAAAGAAATCCGCAATATCAGCACTTCCAGCTAGTGGGTGTCCCTTTTCATGAATAACATTAAAGGCTTTTGCAAACTCATTAGCCATTTGATCTAATTTTGCGAGCATTTCTGGATAGTAACCTTGCGCATTTTTAGAATCTGTTCCATGCCCATATGAATTTATTTGAGACAACATTTTGCCTTTGTTTAATTCCATGTCATCATATGTTATCGGTCCACCTACTACAGCGCCACTTCCTGCCACAGTGAATCCATTGAAAGGTTCAAAATTTTCATTGTTGGACATTCCATTTGGTGAAAGCTTCCCTGCATCTTTACCGTTAATTATCTCTATACTACCGGTTTTTGTTTTAATAGATACTTTTACAGATCCTTCGGCAATTGCTAATGAATTACCCCCGGATTTTGTATATTCAATATCGATCGGAAAAAATTGCGATAACTCATCTAGCAATGTATCACGAGCATCATATAAATCGTTCGGCATATACCCATTTGGTTCAATTGCTTGAATTTGTTCATTCAAAGAAGCAATTTGGTTCAAAATAGAGTTTACATCATCAGTGGATGTTAGAATTTCATTTTTTAAGTTTCCTTGAATATCTGAAAGTTGTTTATGGATATAGTTAAATGATTCCGCTACACCAATACCGCGCTGTACTACTACTTTACGAGCTGCCGCATTTTCAGGGTTTGTACTTAAGTCCTGAAGTGATTTCCAAAATTGATCTAAGGATGCATTTAATCCAAATTCAGACGGTTCCGACATAATGTCTTCCATTTCAGCAATTGCTGTCGATCGTGACTCCCAATAGCCAAGTTTAGTAGTTTCTTGGCGGTACTGTCGGTCAATAAATTGATCGCGAATTCGTTGTACAGATTGTGCTTGCACACCGGTTCCTAAATGACCCGGCATTTTTGGAGCATTAAGTCCAGTTCCCGGATAACCTAGAGTTGCTTCCATATTTACACGTTGGCGTGAATAGCCTAGTGTATTTGCGTTCGATATATTATGACCTGTTGTATAAAGAGCGGATTGTTGAGTATAAAGTCCGCGTTTACTTGTTTCTAATCCCATAAATGTGGAGCCCATGGGGTCGCCTCCTTAAGCTTGAGAATCGAAGTAGGTTTTCTCCTTGGATGGACCTTTTACTTCGTTTTTTGAGTAGTTTATTTGGTCTGGCTTTGGTCTTAACATATCTAAAGTTAAATTGACGAATTGTAGTGATTGAAGTGTTAGTTTTTGGTTTAAATCATTTTGGTACTTTAGTGTTTCTATCGTTAGAAGTAAATTTTTACGGGCTGCTCCTAGTAGTGTTTTTTCTTCGTCTGTGTTGGTATTTTCTAAGACATGTGCAACAGTTGGGTTGTCAGTAGGAGCAATTCCTTTTGCTCGTAGGTAATCCGTTACCTCTTGCTGACGCTGTAGCTCAAGCTGTGAAATACCTGCTACATGTGCTTGCTCATCCTTGAGCAGTTGGTCTAGACTGTCCATGTCACCTGTTTTAATGGCTTCTGTTTTTTTATATGCAACTTCTAGTAAACTTTTGTGTAGCATATCTAGTTTATCTAGGGCTTGCAGAATCTTTTCGATGGACATTTTATAAGCTCCTTTTACATACGGTAATAATTGAGAATGTTGGCTGCTAGTTTTTTAGCATCTACTTTATAAGTGCCAGCATCTATATCGGCTTTTATTGCAGCAACGCGTTCTGCTTGTTCTACTTCTACAGGTGATTTCGTTTGCATGCTTTTGGCAACAGATGAAATCTCCAATTGATCGGCAGTTGTTTTTGATGTGTTTTGTGCTTTCTCGGATAGCTGTTGGTTGCGTTTATATGGATTTACTTGGTTTAAACCAATGTTAGAAATTTTCATGATTGGTTGGCCTCCCCTCTTCTTTATAAAGTGTCTACTGATTATTTCGGTTAAAAATGCGATGTGTTTAGTGTTTTTTGTAGGAAATGTTGGAATATTGGTTGTGCCGTATAAAATTTCTATTTTAACATGGATTATGGGTTAAGTTTTCTTTCGAAGTTCGGTTATAGCTCCTTCGAGTCTTAATTTGAAGTTGTTTTGCTGAGTTCAGTGAGGTTTATGCTGGATTCAGACCTGGTTATGCTCACTTCAGATGAGTTTATACTGGATTGAACCTGATTACAAAAAAACTCCCACGCTACGTGAGAGTTTAACTTCTATCTTTACGATAAGTAGTAGCTTCTTGGTTGTTTACTTTTTCACGAAACTCTTTTGCAGCGTCGAATTGACGTAGTCCAGCTTGTAGTTTTTGGCTACAGCTTGCGCATAGCTTTCCAACGTTTGTTAATTTTCCACAGTTGTCACATGGATAGCCAAGGTTTGGGAACATGGCTGGTTGAAGTCTATTTTTACGTACCCATTTATGTAGAAGCGATTCCTCTACGCCAGTTGCTTCTACAATTCTCTCAACGGTTGCTGCTCGATTTTCACGTTTACGAAGGAATCGGTATACGATTTCGTATAGTTTTTCTTCATTCATCGCGCAGTTATTACATACCTCTCTTAATCCTGTATAGTTAAAAAATTCGCCGCAGGACGGACAATTTTTTAGTTCACCCATTATGATATCCCCCCAAGTACTTTGCTGTCATTTTCTCCTTTTTTATATCGGCTGTTTATCCTTTTATTAAAGTGATGGCATCCACTCTCCTTGCTCCTGTTTCCTTCAAAACTTTCGCCGCGTGGTGAATCGTGGCGCCAGTTGTGTAAATATCATCGAATAAAATATAATTTAGCTCTTCGACTTTACCGATTACTTCAAATAATGGGTTCGCTTCTAAACGTTCCTTTTTCGACTTTTTCCCTTGCTCACTTGTTGCAGTTTTAGCGAGTATATGCTGAAAAGGAATTCCTGCACTATTTAATAGCTCGTCCACCTGTGCAAAGGTTCTTAACACTAGCTTTTCCGGATGCATTGGGATCGGTACCACTATTCCTTCTCTTTTCTCGAATACATGACTTAACTCTTCAGCAAAAATATGTGATAACGCAACATCTTGGAGAAATTTATACTGATGTAAATAGCTTTTCATCGCTTCGTTATAGGAATAAAGTGAAGTAACAGAATCGACTGCCCCTTCATAGCGAGTTCCTTTAAAATTCAAAAAGTCGATTTCTGTCTCAGCTTTTTCAAATTTACTCCAGCACCTACTACATGCAGAGGCTGCTAATTCATATAAAATCAAGCTTCTCCAAGTAGGCGGTGATTGAAAGTTGCTTCCGCAAAGTAAACAGTTCAACTCTTATTCCACCCTTCAATTGCTGCTTTTGCATTGTCCATTTCGTAGCTAATGCCGTGATGGAAAAAGACAATATCTCCAGCAGGATACTGAAAAGAACGCCCGACTCGCCCACTTATTTGAATTAGAGCGCTCGATGTAAAGATTTTCTGTTCTGCTCCAACCACTGCTACATGAACATTTTCAATGGTGATGCCTCTTTCTAAAATAGTCGTTGTGAGTAGGCCTGGAATTTTCTTTTCACGAAGCTGCATGACGATTTCTTTTCGTTTGGGATGCTCGGCGTGGACCCTTGGTAAATGACCTGGAAAGCTTTCGAGCATTTCAATAGTTGGTAAGAAAACGAGAAATGGAATATTATTTGTTGTTTTTTCTTCGATCCATTGCTGCAATTTGTAAGGAACGCTGCCTTTCTTCAATTTTCTTGCGTAGCCATATAAGCTAGCAAATCTAGGGACAGGTAAATCATGCCCGTGATATCTACGGGAAAGAATGGATTGGTTCGTTGTTTTCAATGACTTGGTAGGAGTGGCTGTTACATAGTGAATGGCGGCGTGTTGTTTGGCAGCTTTGATGACGGCTTGCTGCAATGTCTCGTCTGCATAATAAGGAAAGGCATCTGCTTCGTCGACAAATACAACATTAAATGCCTTTTCGAAACGGTACAGCTGATGCGTTGTTGCGAGTACTAAATCAGCGAAGCCTTCTTGATCTGGAGCTCCACCATAGAGTGCATGGATGGTCGTTTTCGGAAATACTTTTTGAAAGCGTGGGAAAAGTTCTAGTATTACATCCGTTCTTGGAGCTGCAACGCATACTCGTTTTCCTGCTTGTAAGCTAGCAAAAATAGACGGAAATAGTAGCTCGGTTTTGCCTGCTCCGCATACTGCATGAAGAAGATGAGATTTGTTTTGACGGACACTTGCTAGAAGTTCTTCACTTGCCTTTTGCTGAGGAGGGGTTAGTTGGCCGCTCCATGCAAACACATGAGCGTTCGCGCCGCGAGCATGCTCTTTGCTCCAAAGTAGAAGCTCAGAGCAACTACTCACCCGCCCCATCCGAATACATTGGCGGCAATAAACGCATATTTGGTTACAACGTGCACAATGAAATGAGTGAAATAAGGTTTGGTTTGTGTTGTGGCACCGGTTACAGACGTACTTCTTTAATTGCCAAAACAAAAAAGAGCTTTCGTCTGATTCGATACCTGGTTTGAGGTGGATGTGGCCACTGTCGATGTGGGCGTCGATGACTTCGCGCGGGAATGGGGTATGTTCGCGAAGCCATATGCGGCCAGTAAGAAATTGTTGTAATTGTTCGTTCATGGGCATCTTCCTAACGTGTTAGGCTAGTCGATTTTCACCCATCCGAGGCCCATCGAGCCTTCACCTAGGTGAGTGCCGATCACTGGTCCGAAATAGCTGATCGTAAAGTGAACATTTGGCATAAGTGGTTGTAACTCGTTTTTCCATGTGATTGCTTCGTTTTCGTTGTTCGCATGAATGATGGTTGCTTGCAGGTTGGCGTGTTTGTTTGCGTCTTCTTGAAGTAGGTCTGCAATTCGTTTCATCGCTTTTTTGCGTGTCCGAACTTTTTCAAATGGTACGATGACTTTGTTTTCGAAGTGTAGAACTGGCTTGACCTGAAGCATCGTGCCAATGACACGTTCGATGCCGTTTAAGCGCCCACCGCGGTGCAGATGATCTAGGCTGTCCACCATGAAGTATGCGCGCACCGTTTGTTTCATCGTGTTCAGTTCTTGCATGATTTCATCTGGATGAGCACCTGCTTGTGCCATTTCTGCAGCACGAAGGACGTAGAAGCCTTGTACCATACAGGAAATTTCCGAGTCAAATGGAAGTACTTTTATATTGTCCACCATTTCGCCAGCTTGTTCGGCACCAGCAAGTGTTCCGCTGATTCCGCTCGATAGATGGATGGAAATGACTGCGTCGTATTCTTTTGATAGTTCTTCAAATGTTTCAACAAAGATTCCGAGGGACGGTTGCGATGTTTTGGGAAGCGCGCGTTCGTTTCGGATTTTCTCGTAAAATTCAGCTGCGTTGATGTCGATTTCTTCTCGGTAAGTGTCATTTCCGATCACAACGCTAAGTGGTACCATGCGAATGTTTAGGCTTTCGCGAGTTTCTTGTGGGATATAAGCCGTACTATCCGTTACTACTACCGTTTTCATGTAAAAAAATCACACTCCTACTCCCTAGTTTACTGAATGTATTAGGGAAATGAAAGGAAAAAATCCCCTGACATGATACATACATGCGGGGGATATCTTTTGTTATTCAGCTGTATCACCAATAAAGTAAACGCTGGTGACTAACCATTTGCCGTCTTCTTTCGCGAAAACAGTTACTTGGCGACCATTACGATCGAGTTTCGCACCTGTCCCTGTTTGTTCCAGTGCAATATGTAAATTGGTAAAAACTTGCGCTTGCGCTTCTGAATCGTCGTATTTAATAATGGTTACGTCTTCGGCAGTACGAATTGTGTCGTACTCATCAAAGGCTTGTTCGACCACGACTTTTTCATCGTTATAGTTGAAGCCTTCTGGTTTTTTGGAGATAACATTCATGTAACGGTCGATATCTTCTGCGTTAAAGGCATCCATATACTCGTCGAATGCCGAGAGTATAGCTGTTTTTTCTTTTTCTGGTACGTTGGTTGCCTCTTCGATGTTGCCACCAGCCATTTCGAAGCCGACTTCGGATTTGTCTTTTGCTCCGTGGTCTGTTACCGTTTGTGCATCTGTTGGGGCTGCATCATTTGCAGATCCTGCGTTTTGCTTTGTATCTTCGGTGCTATTGCAAGCAGCAAGTGTTAGGGCGCATGCTGCGAGAGTAATTGCTTGTATGAGTTTCATCTAGTTCTCCTCCTGCTGCTGATTCTGATAGTTATTTTGTCATAGTTATGACGAAAACTCAATTAATAGGTTTCGCCTAAAATGATAATGAAATTTTCTGACTTTTGAAGTGTGATGTAGGTAGATTGGAGGTGAGTATTTGCAAGGTCATTTAGCTTTATTAAAAAGATTAGGTAATACGCACGAGAATGAGAGTTTTATTCGTGAAGAGATTCGAAAAAAAGAGGCTGGAGAGCGCGGTGAGGATAGACTTTTAGTAAAGCTTGGAGAGTTAAGATTGCTAGGTACGTTTCGGATTATTTCGGATGTAGCGTTGCATGAAGGTGATTGGAAGGTGCAAATCGATTGCCTTGTTGTGACGGATCGTTGTTGCATTGTGTTAGAGTCTAAAAATATGAGTGGAGATTTGAATTTCGATACGAGCACCGAGGAGTTTTATAGACTAGAAGGAAATAATCTTGAAACGCCTTTCCCAAACCCATATTTTCAATTGATGCGTAATATACGATTTATGAAAGATTTGTTACGCAGGTCATTCCCCGAACTTCAAGTAACCGGAGCCATCGTCATGACATCCAAATCGTGTCGAATCCGGAATAAACCTTCCCATTATCCCGTGTTTAAATTAGAAAGCATTATTGAGAAAATTATTCATATGTACAACCATTCTTCTCCTGATTTCCTGTCTGATAAACAGCTGGCTACTCTTGAGCACATGATTCGAGGGGAGCAATCCAAGTTTACGTATCCTCCGTTATGCGAACATTATCGTATTTCTCCGAATGATTTGATTAGAGGTGTGGAGTGTCCGCATTGTGGTGTTTTGGGAATGAAGCGCTTATCGACTACTTGGACATGCTTAGCCTGTAAGAAAAATCATCGCTACGCACATATTTCTGCTGTAAACGACTATTTTCTGTTAATCAAAAAAGAAATTACTAATAAAGAGATTCGAAGATTTTGTGGAATTGAATCCATCTATTCAGCATCTCGCATGTTAAATAAGATGAATTTAGAAGCACACGGCTCCGGTCCTGGGAGATATTTCACGCAGAAAAGTGATAAATAAAGAGAATATGAGAGCAAGTTTTGTTACACGCAAATTTGTCGAGCCTACTCACAATATTGTGGGGGTTATTCGCAACATTCACTCTCGTATGCGCAATATTCCGAGCTGTATTCGCAATGTTTTTGTTATGCGCAACATTATCAGGCTTACTCGCAATATAGCGGGCATTATTCGCAACATTCACTCGCGTATACGCAATATTTGGAGCCGTAATCGTAATGTTTTTGCTTTGCGCAACATTATCAGGCATACTCTCAACATTATAGGTGTTATTCGCAACATTCACTCGCGTACGCGCAATATTTGGAGCGGTATTCGCAATTTTTTGTTATGCGCAACATTATCGGGCCTACTCGCAATATAGCGGGCATTATTCGCAACATTCACTCGCGTACGCGCAATATTTGGAGCGGTAATCGCAATGTTTTTGTTACTCGCAAGATTATCGGGCTTACTCGCAATATAGTGGGCATTATTCGCAACATTCACTCGCTTATGCGCAATATTCCGAGCGGTATTCGCAATGTTTTTGTTACTCGCAAGATTATCGGGCTTACTCGCAATATTATAGGTGTTATTCGCAACATTCACTCGCATACGCGCAATACATTAATGTATTCAAAAACCCTCTTGCCCAAGGGCAAGAGGGTTCATAACTTTTATTTATCTCACTTCAACCCAGCCGTTTTTGATGCCTGTTACTACTGCTTGGGTGCGGTCGTTTACATTCATTTTTTGAAGTATGCTTGATACGTGGTTTTTTACTGTTTTTTCAGAGATGAATAGAGTTTCTCCGATTGTACGGTTACTTTGTCCATCTGTTAATAGTTGAAGTACTTCGCATTCGCGCTTTGTTAGTAAATGGAACGGGCGGCGAATTTCGGTTTGATGGAAGTTTCCTTTATTTTCACGTTCGCTTAGGCGACGGAATTCTGCTACAAGGTTACGAGTTACTTTTGGATGTAGGTATGATCCGCCTTTTGCTACCACTTTAATAGCAGAGACGATTGCTACAGCATCCATTTCTTTTAGCATGTATCCAAGTGCACCTGTTTTTAATGCATGGGATACGTATGATTCGTCGTCATGAATGGAAAGCATAATTACTTTCGCTTCTGGGAATTTTTCCATTAACTCTTCTGTTGCATCTACGCCATTTTTCGTAGGCATATTAATATCCATTAATACAACGTCTGGTAAGTATTGTTCGTACAAACGAAGTACGTCACTACCATCGCTGCCTTCTGCCACAACCTCGAATGTATCTTCGAAATCTAGTATACGTTTTACTCCCTCGCGGAAAAGTTGGTGGTCATCTATAATAATAATTTTTGTCATGTTCATTTCCTCCTATTTAAAAATGGCTATAGTTACTATTCCTTATTTATTGGTATGCTAAACAAAATGGATGTTCCTCGACCAGGTGCTGATATAATTTTCATCGTCCCATCAAGCAAATCAACGCGCTCTTGCATTCCAATTAAACCAAATGACTTTTCTTTTACGACTTTTGGATCAAATCCAACTCCATTATCTTTGACGAAAATATTCATCTTTTGTTTCGTCCATTCGATTTTCACGGATGCTTCTGTGAACTTTCCGTGTTTGATGCCATTTGTTAAGCATTCTTGGACAAGGCGAAAGATTGCTACTTCGAAATTTGGAAGTATTCGTTGTTCTTCTCCAAAGGTTTGGAAATTTATTCTACACATTGGATTGTATTCTTCTGTAGTCATTATGTACTTTCGTAGCGTTGGAATCAATCCTAAATCATCAAGTGCCATTGGACGAAGATCATAAATTATACGCCGAACCTCAGAAAGTGCATTACGAACCATTTCTTTCAGCTCAATGATTTCTTTCATCGCTTCGTCGCCACCGCGTTGTTGATAGGTAATGTTGATCAAATCTGTTCTAAGTAACACATTGGCCAACATTTGCGCGGGTCCGTCATGAATTTCACGAGAAAGTCTTTTACGTTCTTCCTCTTGTGCTTCAATAATCTTTAGTGTGAAATCTTGTTTAATCTTCGCATTTTCCAACGCTTCACCAACGTCTTTTAAATCAGAAGTTAAATAATTCATTACAATATTTACTTGGTTAACGAGCTGGTCCGCTCGTTCGATCATTTCTAAAATCCCCTGTAATCTACGTTCTAATTCATCTCTTCTTTGTCTTAGTTGTCTTTCTTCGTTGCGTTTAATCAAAAGATTTATTTGAATTTCATTAGCAGTTTCATATGCACTACGTACTTGTGGTTCTTCATACGAATCAAAATTCTTGGAGACTTCAGCTAGACGATTTCGTGCTAATCTGGATTTTGATTCGAGCGAATCCCCTTCAATAATAACCGTTTCAATGTTCCCGCGAATTATTTCTAACTCTACTTTCATTTCTTCGAAGCTTTGACGACTTTGTTCGCTTATAATGAATATATCCTTTTTCGAATGATCCATGACTTCGACCATTCGATCGAAAATAACATCTAACGATTGCACTTCAAGATTCTTATTCGTCATCTGTTTTTTCTCCTTTGTACATTCAAATGAGTCTTCATTCATTAGTGCTGACAAATTCTATTATAGCACTTAGTGACTAAAAATAAATTAAAATTAGTTTACAACTATGTTTCAATCGATACAGAAGGGAATTTTTATAATGCGAAATAATTACAAAACAGTAAAAGGCTACGGAGAGTGCGAGATTCTTATTCAAAAGTCGCGCTTTATCACTTACGTTGAACGTGCCGAGACAGAACTACAAGCACAAAATTTTATCAATAATATCAAAAAAATACATAAAGATGCTACACATAACTGTTCGGCATATATAATTGGCGAGCACGATAACATTCAAAAAGCGAACGATGACGGAGAACCAAGTGGAACTGCAGGTGTTCCTATGCTTGAGGTGTTAAAGAAACAGGGTATAAAGGATACTGTAGTTGTCGTAACACGTTATTTTGGGGGTATTAAGCTCGGTGGTGGAGGTTTAATTCGAGCTTACGGAAAAGCGACAACAGAAGGAATTGACGCAGCAAAATTGGTGGAACGACAGCTACATCATTTAATGAAAGTATCTATAGATTATACATGGCTAGGAAAAGTGGAAAATGAAGTGCGAAATTCCTCTTATCCTTTAAAAGAAATTAGTTACGCAGATTTAGTCGAAGTATTTGTCTACACCAAAGCTGAGGATGAGGCAAAATTTGCAGAATGGATGACCGAAATAACAAACGGCCAAGCAAAAATGGAACTTGTCGAAAAAGATTTTCTAGAGTTCGAAGTGAATTAAATTTACCTATTCCCTAATCCGTTGTATAATAAAGGGCAGGTCTAATCTATTGAAACTTATTTATCTATTGTACGTCTAATACTTAGCTATTTGTACGACTGAATAGTACCTAGATTAAGGGAGATAAAATAATGAGAAGAAAATCATATAAAAAAGAAAAAAAGAGGAGATCTAAAAAGCGTACTATATTAACAGTTTCTTTAATAGTAATTGCTTCTTTATTAATCTCTTTATCAACATATGCTGCATATTTGACGAAAAAAGCGGAAACGGCTGCAGACAAAGCATTTGAGGTAGCTGGAGATCGCGGCAAGGGGTCGGACAAGCGCACTGAGAAAGTAGAACCTATTAACGACAATGTTTCCGTTTTATTTATTGGGATAGATGATAGTGAAAAGCGTGATCAAGGTGATTCAGGTAGTCGCTCGGATGCATTAATGCTTGCTACATTAAATAATAAATCGAAAACCGTGAAGCTAATCAGTATCCCTCGTGATTCCTATGTATATATTGACGAGGTTGGCTATAATGATAAAATTACCCATGCCCATGCATATGGTGGAACAAAAGCCGCGATTGAAACGGTTGAAGATTTACTGGAAGTTCCAGTCGATTATTATGTGAAAATGAATTTTAACGCTTTTATTGATGTCGTTAATGCTTTAGGTGGAATTGAAGCTGAAGTTCCTTATAAATTAGTGGAAAAAGACGAAAATGATCAACGAACGGTTAATTTACAACCTGGATTACAGGAGTTAGATGGTCGAGAAGCTTTAGCCTTAGCAAGAACGCGAAAATATGATAATGATATAGAACGTGGAAAACGTCAACAAATGATTCTTTCAGCGGTTGTTAAGAAAGCTAGCTCCGCTTCATCATTCACGAAGTACGGCGAAGTTATTGATGCTGTAGGAGATAATATGAAAACCGATATGACGTTTGATGAGATGAAATCCTTTTTTGAGTATATCAAAGGCGGGGTCCCTCAAATTGATACGCTTACTCTAGAAGGTTACGATGATATGTCAACCGGTACTTATTATTGGAAGCTAGAGGAAGAGAGTTTAGAAGAAACAAGAGATATACTAAAAAGCCACCTTGGACTTCAACCTGAAACGAGTAATATTTCAGACAACAATTCCAATCAAATTAAAGATTATGCTTCCGATGATGATGAATCATAACTAGTAAAGAGCTAGAAAGGGTTTGATAGTTAACCCTTTCTAGCTCTATTTTTTTGTTAAAACTATTTATATATAGCAATATTCCAGAAGAAAAGCCTCCTATTCTATTATAGAATAGGAGGCTAAAAATCTGCGCAATACTTTCAATATATGCTTATATTACTGAAATTGTCATTTACCGATCGTTTTTACAAAGTTTATAAGTGGTCGATAATTCTTTCCTGCTAATCCAATAGCTTCTACAAACAACTCTATCGCTAACAGCATCACCATTAATAAAATAATTGCTCCCCATACGGTTGCCTGTGAGAATATGATTGCTGCAATACCAAACATGGCTGCAATTGCATAAATAATAAGCACAGATTGACGATGTGTGAAACCTACATTCAATAAGCAATGATGTAAGTGTGATTTGTCTGGTGCTGATAAAGGTTGCTTCATACGAATTCTTCGGACGATAGCAAAGAATGTATCTGAAATTGGAACTCCAAGCATAATAATAGGGATTACCAATGCTACAACAGTAACATTTTTATATCCAAGTAAGGCTAGGACAGAGATCATAAATCCTAAAAATAATGCTCCTGTGTCACCCATGAAAATTTTTGCCGGATAAAAATTAAATACCAAAAATCCTAAAGTACTTGCTGCTAATATTGCTGCCATCGCTGCAACAAAAGGATTCCCCATCATAATCGCCATACCTGAAAGCGTGATTAGTGCGATCGCAGAAACACCTGCAGCAAGACCATCTAATCCATCAATAAGGTTAATTGCATTCGTTATACCAATAATCCACAAAATGGTTAATGGGATAGCGAAATAACCAAACTCTAATTGTCCACCAAATACACCAAATGGTAAGTTAATAAATTGTATTTGTAATCCACCATATATAACAATACTTCCAGCTGCTAGGAGCTGACCAAGTAATTTAGCTTTTGCGGTAATCTCAAACATATCATCTAAAACACCTGTAATAATAATGATTAATGCACCCAATAGCATCGCTTTATCGTATTGTCCATCTGGACGATAAAAAGCAAAAGCTACTAAAAAAGCTAAAAATATTGCTAGTCCACCAAGTCTTGGCATGATTCTAGCATGAACTTTTCGGTGATTTGGAGTGTCAACTGCCCCCAAGCGAAATGCTAATCTTTTTACAAGTGGAGTAAATAGTACGGATGCGACAAATGCCAGAACAAGTGTAAAGGCAAGCATCTTCTCTCCTCCTCCTCAACAATATATAATGTTTTAAAACCATTTGTATTATAGCACGTATACAAATAAATATCATTTTTTTTTCTATTTAATTAACCTTTTTACCATACCATTAAGTTTCACTAAAATAGATTTCGCTTCTTTTATTCCAAATAAAAGGAAAATACCTGCAAAACTTATAGTAAAAATGCTTAATCCTACTATAAATGTTAGCCATTTATACTCAAATATTAGAAACTCACTTGATAGATAAGTAACTATTCCAATTAATACAATGGAAATAAAAATCTTCCCAAAATCTTTATTCCATTTATTAAAGAAAGTCAATTCGAATTTTCGATTCGCATAAATAGCTAGCATGATGTAATTTATTGCCGAGGAAATAAATGTCCCCCATGCAATCGCCATTGCACCATGTGAATCAATGAATAAATAAATAACACTAATGTTAATAAGAAATACATTAATAATGCTGAAAATTACAGGTACATATGAGTTCCCTTTTGCATAATAGAATCTGGTTACATAAGTATTTGCCGCTAAAAAAAACATCGATAATAAGAAAACCTTTAAAATAGGTGTTGTGATTGCGGTAGATTCTGGTGTGAATTTTTTGTATTCAAAAATAACTTGTACAAGATTTTCTGCATAAAAATAGGAAAAAAGAGTTACAGGGACTAATAGTATGATTAAATATCTTAGTCCAGTCGTATATAAATTCTTTATAGCCGTTTCATCTTTCTCCGCAACTTTTTTACTTAACATCGGATAAATGACAGTAGTAACTGCTGTCATCAATATAGCTTGTGGGAATTGTGTAAGCTTTGACGCATAGTTTACAGCGGAAACAAATCCATCTGAAAGCATTGCAGAAAATATACGCTGAATAAGCGCGTAAAACTGAATAGTTGCTCCTCCGAGCATAATCGGAAGTGCTAGTAACCAAAGCTGTTTCGTCGATTCTGATTGTTGAAATGAAAAACCAATCGGAAACTTATCCAATTTTTTATACCCTTTTATCAAAAATCCAATCATCAGTATTGCACTAACTAATGCACCAATTCCGTATGCAACTGGACCATACCAATAATACAGGACTAATGAAATAATTAAAAAAGCAGCATTATAAATTAAAATAGAGAAACTGGATAGATGAAACTTAGCATTTACATTTAATAGCCCACTATACCAAGTAGATAAAACTAAAAATATAGTCGAAGGTAACATCCAATAAGACAAGTTTTGAGTAAGTTCTCGCTCTTTTTCGGTCAAATCTCCAAAAAATAAATCGATCGTTGGATTAATAAATAGGAGTACTACTGCAATTAATGCTACTATCGTAACCAAAACTGTTGTAAAGGTTTGCTTAATAAACAATCCTTGATTTGTCTTGGTTTTATTATAGACAGATATAAATGCTGTGGTAAACGCCCCACCTACTACTAAATATAGAAAATTTGGTATAGTATAAGCTGTAAAAATGCTATCTGCTATATAGCTTGTCCCAAATTGATAACCTATAATCATTTCTCTTAAAAAACCAAACAATCTAGCAATAATATTTATAACAGCGACTGCTCCGATAATTTTTAAAAACTTATTCATTGTCTGTCACCCTGTTTAATTGCTGATTCGTAAATGGCAATTAGCTTTTCTGTAATTATTTTTTCATCATGCATGTTTAGTACAGTTTCTGCACTTTCTTCCACGTAATAGTCTGTCGCATGAATGGAGCGTAGCATTTCCTCTGCAAGTGCTTGTGCATTTTGTACTTCAACTAAATGGCCAGCTCCATTCTCAAGCAATGAAACAAGTCCTCCCACACGTGACGCAATGACAGGTGTCCCTGTAGCAATTGCTTCTAATGCTACTAATCCAAAGCCCTCAATATGAGAAGGAAGTACAAATACGTCACTTGCCTGGAACCAAGTAACCAGCTCTGATTGTTTCACTGGATCAATTAATAGAACATCTTCATTAACTAGTGGTTTAATTTTTTCTATAAAAGACATATCTCTTCTAGATCCGATTATAGCTAGTTTTACTTTCACATCTGTCCGTTCTTTTACCTTTTGAAAAGCCTGAAGCAGTTCCTCTACTCCCTTTTGTTGTATAACATTTCCCACAAAAGTGAATAGGTATACGTCCGTATTTAACTGAAGAGCTGTACGAGCTTCATTTTGATCGCCACGTTTAAAAATTTCTCGATTTACCCCCATACTCATAATGGTAATTTTACTAATGGGGATCTTAAAATCTTCTTCTATTTGCTTCGCAAGAACTGGACCAACCGCAATGACATGAGCACTTTCTCGCAAAATCATACCTGTCCATTTACGAATACGCGCATTTTTTTTCGCCATTTTTTCAATATCACCACCGTGAGCTGTCACTACATAAGGAATGCCAAACATCCTTTTTAATAGTAGAGAGAACATTCCGGATGGAAAAACGTAATGTGCATGTGTGATAGATATCCTTTTACTTTGAAATAATCCAGTTTTCATGACACGTAGACCCCAGGCTGCATACTTTTTCAATGCATTTTTCGCACCTGTTGCAGGATTTGTATTTACCCCAACCTCCACGTCCATTCCAGCCTTTTTTAGGGAATCTACTTGATTTTTCACAAAAATTCCGAAAGAGATATGGTCTTGAGTTGGATACATATTACTTATGACAAAGACTTTTTTCATTTTGAATTCACTGCCTTTTGAAATTGAGAAACTCCCTTTAATGCTTCTTGATTTAGATGAGCGGAAACCTTCTTCGTATTCTCTACAGTTGACTTCCAATCTTGAGCCATCTTACCAAAAGCTGCTGCAAATAACGTAGCATCATGTTCCACTGCATCCATTGAAAAACAATATTCCCCAAGATTTGCAAGCTGCATAAAATCATTCACTTTCTTATGATAAGAAACCGCGATAATTGGCGTTTGTGTATCTGTCGCAAGAATAAGTGAATGTAGTCTTGTTCCGATGACGATATCTTGTTCTTTTGTAATAGCAAGAATTTCTTGTGGTGGCAAGTTACGATCGATAATCACTACATTGTCCTTTGATGTCATTTTCGCTAGGATATCCTTTGTTACTGCAGCATCCTGTGGATATTTTGTAGCAAAGAAGGTAATTTCTACTTCACGTTCCGCAGAAAGATTATCTAAATTTCTTGCCATACTAGAAATATAAGCATCATACTTCTCTTCATTGCCTTCTGGCCAGTAATTAGCATTGTAGTAAGGTACAGCTGTCACACCTATTTTTCTTGGAGCCGCTGCATGGACTTTCCCTTCTCGTTTCAACGTAAATGCTGGGTCTCCAATAATAGCAACTGGCTTCTTCACTCCAATTGATTCTAAAAGTTGTTTTGACTGAGGATCTCGAACAGAGACACTATCTGCATGCTTGCACATATAGTTAATAAACCATTTCCCTAGCGAAGTATTGAGTGGACCAGCTCCACAGCCATAAACTACATAACTTGTCCCAGATCGTTTTGCCATCATTGCATACGAACCATATAAAGGGGCTTCTCGTTTATACAAATCCATCAGAATGCCGCCTCCACCTATGACAAGCATGTCGAAAGCAGCTACGTATTTTTTATTCAATTTATACGTTTTAATAAATGTCTTCACTGCATTTCCATTTTTATAATAAAGCGGGTAACTTTCTACACCATACCGCTCAGCTGTTTGAGCCGGGTTATTACTAAATACAGTAATATCCTTACTTTTAATAGAGAACGTGCTTAATAATTGCTCAATAATACTTAATAAAATAGCTTCATCGCCATTATTGTCATTTCCGTAATTTCCTACAATACCTATTTTCATATACTTTCATCCTTTTACACATAATTATTGATTATATCATAACAAAAGCCCCTCTACATAACGCGGAGGGGCTCAAATTTATCGATGAATAGATCGATATAAAAATACGCTAAAATGCATTCGAGTGACTGGGACACTTGGCTTAAATGTGCCATCTGCATAACCAGTTGTAATATCATTAAATGCTAACGCTGAAATGGATTTCTCAGCCCAGTATCCACTCTTCACATCACTAAATTTAGTAGTGGAAGTTCCTGTTAATTTATATGCATTGGTTAAAATAGCAGCCATTTGTGCTCTTGTTAACGTTCCTTGTGGATCGTATAAATTATTTTCTTTTCCACCAACAATTCTTGCATTGGCAACGGCAGCAATTTCTCTGTAATAAGGATGTGTGGTTGGAACATCTTTAAACCCAGGATCCGTCACACTTGTTAAGTCAAGTTTCAATGCACGGCTTATCAATACTGCAGCATGAGCACGACTTAAATTTTGTTCCGGTTTAAAAGTCGAATCCTCATACCCATGAATGTATCCATTATTTGTTAAATACACAATTTCTTTTAAATAAACATTTTTATTAGAAACATCACTAAAAGGTGATTGGAGAGAAGATGCAGGTTCTGTTACTTCTACATCAACAGATACTTTCTTTGTCCCTAGCTGGGCAATTATCTTTCCTTTTCCTGCAGTGTTGCTAGCAGTGAACTTTCCATTACTTGCAATAGTACCAATATTACCCTCCACACTCCAACTCAATTGGCTTGGATTATAGAGAAGTCCATTACCAGCGGCATCTTTTGCTGTCGCAGAAAAATTAATGGTTCCACCAGTATTTACTGTTTTAGCGGAGGAAGCTATAGAAAGTGTCGCAGGTTCCGAAACAATCGTCACAGGGAACGACTGGACTGCAGATTCATAGTTTAGTAACACTCGATCTTGCCCTACTTTGGAAGCTGTGTAAGTATATCCGTTTATGTTTACCAAGTTGTTCTCGGATGAAATAATTACTTTTGAAGGATCAATCGCAA
Source organism: Psychrobacillus sp. FSL H8-0483 (assembly GCF_038637725.1). Lineage (NCBI taxonomy): Bacteria > Bacillati > Bacillota > Bacilli > Caryophanales > Bacillaceae > Psychrobacillus > Psychrobacillus sp. FSL H8-0483. The sequence goes on along the minus strand of NZ_CP152052.1, from coordinate 967,245 downwards.
TATTATTATAGTAAGCGTCCATAACATAGTTTAATTTTAATGTAATGGAAGAACCTAGTAACATGGTTCCAACTTTATCTCGAGAAGCATTAATATGAGCTGGGCTACTTGTCGGTGCGGTACTTATAGCTTCTAAAATAGTAGAAACTCTCCGTTCATATCCATCAGATGGTCGATTCGCAAGCACAACATTGTTGCTTCCGTAATTACGAATGCCCATAGTTGTAGAGCCGCCACCATCTAAATTAATCGCTCGGTCAAATCCTAACTTTACAAGGTAATCTGCAAATTGCGTTAAAGACATTCCTTTGCTAAAGGACCCTAATCGACCATCTACTGTCACTAAATGAACTTGCTTCTTGTCAGCACTAATCGCTATAGCACTACGTGGAGCTAACTCTGTTGCTCGACTACTACTTGTGTTCATTGTTATATATCTTTGACCGTCTTTTACAAGCATCGGTCCACTTCCAAGCATGAACTGCGAATTTTTCCAGTTTTTATTTATATCAAAACTAACGCTTACTTGCTCCCCAATTTTCATATTTTTAAAGGAGTCAATCCACTTTTTCCCATTTACCGATAAAACAAAACCGTTCTTAGGAACTCTAATGACGTCCTCTGAACCATAATCTCTTATTTGAGTGATTTTACCAGTCAATGTTTGACCAAAATAATTAGACGTAACAGGTTCTTCCGTTTCGATAACAAATTCTAATCCAAATTTATTAGACCCTGTAGTCGTACCTACTTTTTGAGGCGTAAAAATAATCGCTTCATTTTCTTGTCTTTCTCTATTTAAACCAGTAATTTCATAGTCTTGATTATTGTATGAGAGGTTAATATCAAAATCAAAGCTTTCAATATCTGCCGTGCCATCTTCTTTAATCCCAAAAGCAATTGGTGAACTAACATAAGCCGAATACGAATCTGAAAGTACACCACCATTGACAATCTCATTATTTTGAGAGATTAAGTACATGGGAAATCCAGTAGACATATTATAGAACCCAGCATTCACTGCCCCTACTACTCTATTCCCTTCAAAAGAATGACTATTAGCAATCTTAGTTGTTGTCGCTACACTATTAATGGGAGATGGTACTCCAATTTTAAGTGCAGTATATGGATCTTGTAAGTTAATTGCTAGGTGATTAATCGAATTTGTATATGTATTCTTGTAAGTATAATTCTTATATTGAACACCTGACGAAAGTGGTAAATCCTTATTTACTTCTTGAAAAGCGTTCGCTTGTACTGGTAATGCAAAGATTAATACTGCAGCAATTGATCCTACTATAAATTGTGTCCATTTTTTCATCATGTATTATCGCTCCAATTATTTTGAAGCTCCACACCATCCTTTCGTATTGCTCCTAGCATAACAAAAGAAAATCTACTTTTCTATGAAACTATGGATACATTTTCAAAAAGATGGATATTATCGGAAAGAAATGACTACCTTTACGAATTTTAGTCGAGAGGTTATGCTGATTTCAATTCTACTTATACTGGTTTCGATCCTATGTATGCTGACTTCAATTCTACTTATACTGGTTTCAACCACATTTATGCTCATTTCATTCTACTTATGCTGGTTTCAACCATATTTATGCTAGATTCGACTGTTTATGCTGATCTCGATCCTATGTATGCTGACTCCAATTCTATTTATACTGGTTTCAACCCCATTTATGCTCATTTCATTCTACTTATAGTAATTTCAACTCTGTGTATGCTGATTTCGACTCTATTTATCCTGACTCCTCCCTATTTTTATTCCACAAAAAAAAGCAGGAAATCCATGGAGGACTCCTGCTTTACATTATTTATCTTTAAAATGAATAGTGGGATACCATTTATTCATAGCTGCAAAGCTTCCTAAAATGATAAAGAAGAAAATTGTGTAGGCCTTCAGTTCCCAAATATTATAATAGAAACCGGAGAAACCAGTTGAGAACCATAATGCAATCATAAACTTCCCAAACGTAGTATGTCGCTCTTTCCAAAATAACAGAAGCATACCTACTAGGAAACCTGCAAACAATAGAACTCCAATTACACCTGTTTCCGCAATTACTTGAATGTATTGATTATCCGAATAGAAGTTCTTACCACCATATATATCGGAGCGGATTCCATAATTATCGTATATAGGGGATCCGTATGATAATGTTGCGGCTCCACCAAATGTTCCAAATCCAGAACCAGTTAATGGATAATCACTAAATACTTCAAAGCCCTTTTTTAAATAAAAGATACGTCCGCTCTGTGTCATTAACGCTAGATTATCTTCATTAAATGTTTCTTCAAAACGTCCACCAATACTACCTGTAGGACCCCGTTCAGGAGATTCTAATCCAAAACTTTGGAAAAGGGATACCCCTAGGTTGACAGGATAATAAACCAAGATAATCGATGCTATTCCAGCAATGACTAGCCTTTTAATAAGCTTCCAATCTTTAGACAGGAAAATGAAAACTGCTCCTAAAACTGCTGCAGAAATAAATGTCCCTCGTGAATATGTCAAAATAAATATACCGATAAACATTACTAAGCTTACATTCAAGAAAACCTTATAAGATTTATCCTTATATAAATAACTTAAAAATAGTACTGCAACAATTCCAAACATTAACAATAAAGCTAATGAATTTGGATTTCCAGGCAAGCCATAAATTCTTACAATATTTGTGGCAGAAAGCGTTTTATACTTCCAAACTTCCGGCAGGAGCCATTGACGCATCGATAGTTTTTCTACTAACCCATGAATAGAAACTAGCCATGAAGTTAAAAGAGTAACCCACGCAAGACGTTCCAACCATGAAGCAGGTAGTATCGTGCGGGACAAAATATAATACAGCATATACATAATAAGAAATGTTCTTAACTGGAAAATAACAGATGCTATGCTGACGTCATTCAATAATCCAATGATTGAACCAAAGAATAAGAACGCGAAAAATAACCATTCAAACCATTTAAACGTAAGTAGACTTTTTAAATTTAATTTACTTGAAACAAGTAGCTTTGCAAAAACGGCAAATGTGATTATATCTCCAGCTAATTTTAGGCCTGGGTTTATTTCGAGTAAAATTGGTCTTATCGAAACATAGAGAACTAAGAACAGTAGGCTTTGGAATGGCTTAATATACGCAAAAGCCACAAAAAATATAGAAGTAATTATTATTGTTAAATTTGGTGGTAAAAACATACTGATAATAAGAAATAAACAAGCTGCTAGGAAGGTTACAAGATCCTTCTTTGTGATATGTTTCTTAATTTGTGACATTCGATATTCCCTTTCTAGTTCAAAACTTTTTAAAGCTAACCTATTATAACATCTATTTGACTAATTGGCGTATAGTTTTCATTACAATTTCAAAACAATTAATTGGACAAAATGCCCTTATTTTACTATCAAATTTCTGATATTATAGTAGATAGCTTATAAGTTAAAGGGAGGTATTGGCTAGTGAAGAAGCTTTTGGTCCTAGCAATAACAACATTATTAATTTTTAGTACATATTTTTCAAATCTTGCATATGCAAGCGATGTTGATTCTCACCAAATGAAACATGAATTAACCTATTGGATCGCGAAAGATGTCATTCGGGCTGATGCAAAAGGAAATTACAATCCGAATAAAGCAGTAACACGAGGAGAATTTGCCTCATATATTACTCGAGCTTTTGAATTACCACCTTCTACTAAGTATAAATTTAATGATTTAAAAGCGAATAATAGTTTAACAATTGAAATCCAAAACGCTGCTGGAGCCGGAATATTAAGCGGATATCCAGATGGATCATTTAAGCCAAACCAAGAAATTACTCGTCAACAAATGGCTGGAATGCTCTATAAAGTGTTCAGATATTTGGAGTTACCTTTAGAAGAAGTTCAGCTAACTTTTAAAGATGCTGCAAAAATTGACCCTTCTTTTACTAAAGCAGTATCAGCGAATGTAAATTTAAATATTATTCGAGGAAGTACTGAAAAAGCGGGTGTCTATTTCTATCCAAAACGAAACGCAACGATAGGACATGCATCGGCATTTTTATATCGCATGGTGGCAGCAATCGAACTACTTAAACCAGAAGTTGAAGAACCTACAACACCCGAAATACCTGTGGAACCTCCAGTAGAACCACCTACATACCGACTGGACACAATGGTGAATGGAGAAATCTTGAAAGGAAATAAATATAATTCCTATGAAGAAGCATTAGCTAAATGGTCGGCTGGCACACAAGTAATCACTTATAATGATAAGATTGTAAAAATGAATTCTGGACTAGCAAGTGCAGCAGACACAAGTAAAAATTATACTTCTATCTATAGTAATAAAACTCTCACAAATGAGATTACGTATACTACGGAAGGTCGAGAGATGAAATACATAGGAAGTGGTCCTGACTACGTAATCGTTCAAGTTGGTGGGACAATAGGATATGCAAAACATAGTGAAGTAAATTTAACCCCGACTCAAGCAATAACAGAAGATACAAGGGACAGATATGTGAAAAATGGATCTGGGATGTTAAATCACTATATCTATAATCATCTTACGAAGAAACTAGATTACTATACGGTAGGTCCAGCTCCAGATTTCATGGTTCCATTCACTGATTATTTTAGCTATGACGGTGTTCAATTTTACGATGCAAAAGGAACTCTAAAAGGAACTTTCTATTCTTATTTCCAATTCCAATCTCTGAGACAAACAACCAATTACACAGCAGAGGAATTAGACAGTTACATTATGAATGTACTCGCTGAAAAAGAAGCGACGAAGATTGCTCGTTATGCAAACGCGACACAAAAATCCAAAATAATTGGTCTAGGCACTTACTTGAAAGAGATGGAAGCAACATATCGAGTGAATGCGATGTTTATTTTAGCTGCAGCAATGCATGAAAGTGATTTCGGTATTAGTAATTATGCACAAACTATCAATAACCTGTTTGGAATTGGTGTTTTTGATTCTGATCCAAATGCGACAATGTATGCAAAACCAGAAAATAGCGTGTTTGCATTTGTCACACGTTTTATTAATGCAAATTACGGGCTTCCATCAGCAAAATATGCAAATGGATTAGTCCCTGGCAATAAAACAACTGGCGTCAATGTGAGATATGCATCAGATCCATATTGGGGTGCTAAAATTGCCGGACATATGTATCGCATAGACTTGGCACTTGGTTCAAAAGATTATCAGCAAGCAACACTGGCAATGACAACTCCGAATAGCATATTAAACGTTCGCGCTACTCCAGAAGTAACCAGTACAAATAAACTATATACTTATGCTCAAAAAGAGTTAGGCGTAAATGAAGCATTCGGATATCCAGTGGTAATCGTAGACGAAGTACAAGGAACTGACGGCTACACTTGGTACAAAGTTCTATCGGACACACCACCCCCAGCAGATTTTGGTTGGATACGTGGCGATTTCCTTAAGAAGATATCCTATTAACTATTAGAAATGGGTTTGTCATAAAAGTCGTGAAAATCGACTTTTGCTGACAACCCATTTTTTTAGATAGCTCTGTTAAACAATCATGTTGTTACCTGTCGAAAATCCGCTCGCTCTCAGCGGAAGAACTGCCAAGCCTCCTCTTGGCTGGTCATAGGCCCTTCTGAGTCGAAATACGGAGCCGATATACGCAAATCCGTTGCCACATTTATTTTATGGTGATTGGATTGGAAGGCGGCGACTCCAGCGGGAAAAGCATGAGCTGAAGGCCCCGCAGGAGCAAAAGCGACGAGGAGACTGAAGCCATGCCCGCGGAAAGCGTCCGTCTGCAACGGAATCACCTAGATAGAAGTTCTTTTAAGCAACTTGTTCTCCATATTTTCGGATTGCTTTCGGCAGTCTTTTGACATGTCATCACCGAAGGATAATAAGAGTAGAGGGAAATGAATGACATCACTTTCGAGGTCACTGAAAAAGTCTATTAATCATTTCATAGTGAGTTCTTGAACGACATTCTCTTTTTGATTAAATTTAACATTCAAATGATCTATCTCTTAAAAGTGCCCGATTAGCTCTTTTCTTAATTTAAAACACACAAAAATAGCTGGCCCGAAGTCAAATTTATACTTCTGGACCAGCTATTATTCTTTATGTATTTTATTTAGTTCTTTCCAAGAATGTTTTCATTTGTTTATGTGTTACGTAATCGTTAAGACCATAAGAACCGTCTGGTTTTCCAATTGTAATTCCATTTTGTGCTAGGATTTGCACATACTCGCTTGCCCAATGTGTACTTTCAACATCGGTAAATGCAAAAGTTCCCTTTCCTGGCTTTAGATCAAATGCTTCCACTAATACCTTTGCAACATGTGCTCTTGTCATTGGCTTAGAAGGATTGAATTTCCCATCTTCATTACCTGAGAAAATTTTAGCTTCCGTTACTGCATTAATTGCATGGAAATAGTCAGATGTCGCTTTCACATCTTTGTATCGAATGATGCTGTCTGTACTTGATAGTTTTAATGTATCTGCAAGCTTCTGTGCTACTTCTGCTCGACTTGCATAAATGCTCATATCGATCGATGCAGATTTCACTTCTTCTACTCTTTTAGCACCTATGTATTTATCTCCCCAATAGTATGGATCATTTATAGAAGCAACACTTACTCCCTTAGAAGTAGCGGAACTAATAAATTGGTTAGCACCAATATATATCCCTACGTGAGAAACACCTTTTCCAGTTGTATTAAAGAATACTAAATCTCCTACTTCTAAATCACTTTTGCTAACGCTAGTACCTAATTGATATTGGGACTTTGTATCTCTCGGAATATCTATCTGTAAGTCTTGAAACACCTGTTGTACAAATCCGGAGCAATCAAATCCTTGTGATGTAGTACCTCCATATAAATAAGGAACACCTATGTATGTATGAGCTTGCGTTTTAATTTCGTTAGGAGAAGCAGCACCAGCTACTGTAGTATTTATTAAAAGTATAGAAGAACTAAGTAAACAAACTTTCAAAATCTTTTTAAACATTCTCTTTGAATCTCTCCTTTATTCTTTCTATTAGTAATACTATCATCTTTAAATAGCTTCCAACATTACAGTTATATATCAAATAGATAACAAAAATTTCGCTTTAGTAAATGCATAAGCCTTTAGAACCTCGATAGCTAAACTCTTGTAGGATGTTATTCACAACAAAATTTTAATAATTTCCTAGACAACAAAAAACCATTTCGCAAAATTACGAAATGGTTTTTTGCCCCATAATATTAAGGAGCTGAATAATAATCTACAATCCCGTTATAAATAGATTGAGCATATATCTCTAAAAACTTATCACTAATCAATTTATTAAGATCTGCTTGGTTTGTAATAAACCCTAGTTCAACTAAAACAGATGGTATATCTACCATCCTATTAACATAAAAATCCGCTTCTTTTATTCGGCGATCAACCATATTTGCATTTTTAACAATTTCAGAATGAATTTTAGTAGCCAGTACTTTACTTTCAGCTCCATTCTCATTTGATGTCAGATTATAGAACGTCTCTGTACCAGTTACGGAAGCATTATTAATTGCGTTTACATGAATACTTACATAAATTTCTGAAAAAGTTGATTTTGATAAAGCAACACGATCCGGAAGTGTTGGATAGGTATCACCTGTTCTAGTCATTATAACTGTGGCACCTTGACTTTTAAGCTTTTGCTCTACCAGTTTTGCAACTTTAATAACAACGCTTTTTTCAGTTACTCCTTGACTAGAAGATCCTGGATCTGTACCACCGTGGCCTGGATCTATCAATATAATTCTATTTTTCAACACACTACCTGATTGATTCAATAGCTTTAAATATGATTTGTGTGTATAACCTTCTCCACCTGCATATTTCACTTTCGCCCAATAACCATTAATACTTTGTACAGAAACCATCATACCTTTTGTTAATTTTCCTACATTTGGATAAGAAGCACCTGGACCACTGCGAACATTTAATGAAGGAACTGTTACTTTACCAGCTAGATTTCCTAAACCAGTCGGTGGTGGAGTACCAGGTTCTTCTGGAGTCTCAGGACCGTCTGTTTCTGAACTTGTGTACTTAGCATTAATATAGCCTGGAACTCCATTCATTTTTACTAAGTACCATCCATCGTATAAACCGTATGTTTCTACCTTTTCATTTAAGAGAAGCACCCCAACTACACTAGAAGTCGCTAATGGTTTACTTCTTACATTCAACTCAGCAGAAGTAATCTGAACTTGTCCAGTAGATTCTTTAATAGGTTGTCCATTGATATCTAAGAAAGCTGTAAAATCACTGCTGATATAATGTAACTCTCCCTGATAATCTACCTTCAACCAATCGCCTATTTTTTCATAAACTTCTAAAATGTCACCATTATTTACTTGGCCAACAATTGTACTAGATGTATTTGGCTCAGTTCGAACATTTAATGTATCATTAGTTAGAGTAACGATTACTTTTCCAATGGATTGATCGCTATCCGGGGTAGTTATCCCCCCTACTTCTAGCTTAAAAGAATCTTCCATTCCACGAGCTACGAAAAGTGCAAAATGTTTACGTGTAACTCCATTATGAGGCAAATACTTATTACCGTCCCCTTGCGTAAGTCCATTATAGTAAATAGCTTTCACATACTTTGCAATATTGCTAGTTTCCGCTATATCTGTAAAGATAATTGGCTTATTTGCAAATTCTGTTAGACTCAAGTTGAATGCTTTTGCTAAAGCAATACTCATGTCATCTCTTGTTAAAGGTTTATTAATTCCAAAAGTTCCATCACTATTTCCTTTTAAGAAACCAGACTTTACAGCGCGTTCTATGTAGCCTGATGCTTCAGTCCCCACCTTAACATCTGTAAAACTAGATTTGCTTACGATTAAAGGTTTTTGATTACTAGCTTCCACAAGCATTTTTGCTGCTTGAGAACGTTTTAATACTTCGCCTGGCTTATAATATTGCTTACCATTAACTGTATATCCTTTTATTATTCCTTTGTTATATATGTATTCAATTTCTTGATATCCTTCATCGGAAGTAGAAACATCCGAAAATATTTGATTTGCACTCGCTTTAGTAGAAAACGAAGTAGCCGCAATAAGCACGAGACTTGCAATAACCATTTTTTTTAAAAAACCTCTCACTTTTGTTCTCCTCTCTATCCGTCTTTATTAGATACTATCAAAGATGTCCATCAAATAATATCCTACATTTTTACTCTATTCGCTATTTTTTCACTAAATTCCATGTTTCAATAAAAAGAAATTTGGATATTAAATACATTAACTTCATATAATCCCTTCAAATGACCATACATTTTAATAGATTTATTTGTTATGATAGTTATTGACATAATTTTAGGAGGTAATATTTTTGAGAATAAGAAAGTTTTTTGTATTTTTTCTAACAATATCCTTTATTTTCAGCATCCATACCACTATTACGCAAGCAGAGTCTATAGATCAAAAATTTATTGATATACATAATAATTATTGGGCCAAAGATGAAGTTACTCAATTAGTTGGTTTAGAAATTATTAATGGATATCCTGATTTACATTTTAGACCTTCTGTCGACGTATCACGTGGGCAAGCCGCGAATTTATTGACAAGTGCCTTAAAACTTCCCGATTCTCCCTACCAGCCCATTTTTACAGACATTAGTGCAAAATCTAGTTATTTAAAAGGGGTTATGGCCACGTATAAGGCAGGTATTTTTAACGGAAAACCAGACAAAACGTTTGGGGCTGGAGATACGTTAACTCGTGAGCAAATGGCTTCCGTTATTGCGAGAGCTTTTGAATTAGAAAATACAGGAGAAGAAATTTCCTTTAAAGATGATTCGAAGATTAGCGCGTCCCATAAAGAAGGTGTAACACTCCTTGCACAACACAAGATCACTACAGGTAAAGAAGATGGTACGTTCGATCCGAAATCAGGAGTTAACAGAGGAACATTTGTAGTGTTTTTACATCGTGCAATGGTAGCAACAGGAAAGATTGAGCCATTATCAGATGTTACTTTTAACGAAGCACCAACAAATGGCAAGTTGGAGACGGTTCGAGAAGTACAAAATATCGTTGAGGTCCCTCTATCTACTGGTTATAAAACATACATTCGCTCTAAAAACGATTTAAAATATTTAGGTGAAACAACTACTGAATACGGATATGCAACTGATACTGTATATACATATCGAGTGGTAAATTCAAAGGCAACTCTAGAAATTACAAGAAGAGATTTTCCAAATAATGACTATCTCGTTTTCACTAGTTTAATTAATGATTCCAGTACGCCTATTCAGCTTGACTTACTGATGAAAACATCAAATATTGAGAGTTCTAAGTTAATAAGTTATGACCGTTATCCAATAGAGAAAAATGAAGATGACACTTTTGGATACGACCCTACTACCTATCCCAAAGGTATTGTCGAAACTAAAACAGTATCAAACGATGTCTATCAAACTATGTTTAGTAAGCTATATCGTTCGAAGCAACTTACACTCACATATTCAGACGAAGCAAAGAGTGTAACAAGAGATCTTAAAGCAGAAGTTGATGCATTTTCCGATATTCAGCTTGGAGATGCACAACTCACGGTTATACCACTTAAATCTTTAGGTTCAGACATTGTCGATTATTGGTTTATGAAATCGAATGAACTTCTATTTAAAACAAGAGCTTCTATGGACAGTTGGATGCTGGAATCAGCGGTGAACTACCGCAAGCGAAACTCATGGTATACAGCAGATGGACCATATAATAAGATGGCTGTTACTGTCGAACCAATGCCTTCTTCGTACAATGGATTTGGTCGAAACTTACTGATGGTAAAAGAAGATCGTATATTGAAACTCTATGAAGAGAATAAAGAACGATATTTTGAGAATCTACTAATTAATTCATTTGTTAACCTTCAAGTTTTTAAAGGTGATAAGACTTATTGGGAGACGGAAGTAACTAGTACGTATTTAAAAAGTTTATATGGGATTACTGCACCTTTTGTAGATACTAGATTTAATGAGCAGATTGCTCTTTTCCTATATAAAAGTGGAAAAGAGTTTGGTCATGATAATTATAATGAAGCACTAAGAAATTATGCTAATCTATTAACTACTCAGAAAAGTAAAGGAAATTATATTCCAGTTGACGGTAATTCTTACTATATCTCTGACTACTTCCCTGTTGGGCAAAATGTCACTACTCATACTCATTCATCTATGAACCACGTACTTGGGGGGATGAATATTCTACTAACTGCTTATAACGAGTTTGGTGATGTTAAATATTTAACAACTGCTACTAGTATTCAAACAGCAATTAATAAAGATAAGAATTTGTGGATTCGACCAGATCATGATATATGGTACAAAGTTTCTCCGAAAAGAGAATTTGTTGGAAGAGACTATAATCATCTAACGCTGGAAGATTTAATAAACTCCTATACACTTTGGCAGGATATCGACCCAAGTCACTTACCATTTATTAAGGATTTAATTGTTTCAAAAGCTACGTATTTAGATCAAAATCAATTAGGGTACACAACTAAGATTAAAGAAGGCTTTGAACGACTAGGTATGCTGGATTTATTACCTAGTGGCCCGGAATATACGGACGCTAATTAAACAAGCGAAAAGCGACATTTAAGTATTAAACCTGTTCGAGGATGTTTCCGGATTTGCTTTGGAATGAACTTTTGTTACATCATTACCGCGCGATTTATTGTAGAGGAGGATCGTGACTAGCGTCACGATCCTCCTCTACTTTTTCGGTACTCTTGTGACTCTCGTCATTCCGTCGCCTTCCTGCTACTTTAGGCAACAGGTTAGTACTGTTTTGGATAATGAGAGAATAGATTCTTTCTTACTAACGTTGAAGGCTCCCGAAGATGCAATTTCGGGAGCTCTTTTACTGTTTTATAAGTTGGATACTATCTATTTTTCTGTCATAAGACTGTTTACAAGCATTAGAAATTAGTGAAAAATTCTATTCTAAAATGCATTTTTTTAAAGTTATAGTTAACAGATCAACGCTTTCCACATAATGAATGGGGGTTTCTTATTTTAAGGGTATGTTAATTTGAGGGTAGGCACTGAAAAACTAGAAATTAGTATTTTGTAGGTACTATTGCTGTATTTAATTTAAGAGAATTTAGCGCGACGCATGAGACTCCTGCGGGAAAGCGAGACAGACGAGACCCCGCACGAAGCGTAGCGAAGGAGGAGGCTCGTCGCTCGCCCGCGGAAAGCGAATGCCAAAGCGCTAAATTCTCTTAGCGGCTATTTGATAGACAATTTATTAGAATAACACTTTTTTAGTGCCCTTTGAGAGCTTAATTAAAAAAGCATGAAACCGAGGAATAGTTCCCCTGTTTCATGCTTTTTTTATTTACTTGAAAACATATGAACATAATAATAGTTTTTATTTGAATCTAACGCTATACCTACACCAATATTTGTATACTTTTCATTTAAAATATTGGCACGATGTCCTTTAGAATTCATCCAGGCAGTTACAACATTACTAGAATTTTTATATCCATGGGCAATGTTTTCCCCAAACGTTCTATACGTATAACCAAATCCCTCTGCCATGTCCCAAGGCGCACCATATAAAGGAGACTCATGTTCAAAATAATTATGCATGACCATATCCTGTGCTTTGACAAATGCAATTTGATTAAGTTCGGGATCTTCCACTAATATAGGCAGACCCATTTTTTGTCGCTCTTCATTGACAAGTTGAATTGTTTCCAATACAAATTTATCATTACCTTGCTTAATCGTTTTATATTCTTTTACGAATGGATCGTATAATACATTGTTCACACTAGGATTTTCTTTAAACTTAGCGCTCTTATCAATCAATACTATCATTTGCGCACGTGTAACAGCTTGAGTAGGAGCAAACGAATTTTTCGATACTCCAGTGGAAATACCATTTTTCGCAAGAAAAGCTATGTACGGTTTTGCCCAGTAATCCTCTGGTACATCATGAAAAGGCAATTCCACATCCTGTTCTACTGTAAACTCAAACATTAGCACAATAATTTTAGAAAGATGAGCCCTTGTTAACGATTTATTTGGATGAAAGTACTCACCATCTTTAAATATTCCAGCTTTCGTGAGTGCAGCAATTTCATTGTATGCTGAATGCTCCAAACTTACGTCTTTATATGCTGGTTTATAGTCACCTACTTCTGGTAGTTCAATAATTTTACTAATAATTTTTGCCGCTTGTGCCCTTGTTATAGATTCGTGTGGACGAAATGTTCCGTCTTCATATCCTGTAATAATTTCTTGTTTTTGATTGGATAATAAATAAGGATAATACCATGCTTGCTCTTGCACATCCTTAAAAATAGAAGCACTTGCAACGGACGGTAGCAAAGTAACTATTGCTAAAACCATAATCATGGACTTACTTAATAGCTTCATATAAACACCTCCTCTTTTATTATACAGAAAAACCCCCCCATTTTTACAAATGAGAGGATTTTTTTTATTATTTGAGTTAATTTCATATTGCTTTGTCATTAAAATTCGAACATTATCACTTTGTTAATTGAAGCGGCAAGCGGCGACTCCAACGGGATGAGTGAGACAGATAAGACATCACAAACGACGCGTGAGCTGTGGTGATGGCTTATCGCTCACCCCGCGGAAAGCCTCCGCCTAAAGCGGAAAGAATTTAGCTGCATGCGAAAGAGTTGCAATCTTTGTTGGTTTAAATTGTCCATTTTCACCAGATGCAATGTTTAACTCCAGAACCTATTTGAAAATTCAAACTTTATTTTCTAATTCAGAAAACTCCTATCCCTTTATATGTTTAATAACTTGCTTTTACATACATACTTTCTATTAATAATTTCATCGTTTCATTCATACATATAACAATACGTTTTTCCATAAAAGAATCGAGGTTCCTCATGTCTAAGAAGATCATCTGGATTTCAATTATTTCCTGCCTTATAATTGGTGGAGTCATCTATGCAAGTATTTTCTATAATGATGTTTCCACTACGATAGAAACAATACATGAACCTGAAATACGAAAGGTTTCTGATTTAAGGACTACAGAAGTGGAATTAGTCCAAAAAGAACCTTTTTCATTACTCCTGCTTGGTGTCGATGAACGGGAGAATGACAAAGGCCGCTCTGATACAATTATCGTGTTAACTGTTAACCCTTCGACTAATTCAACGAAAATGGTTAGTATTCCCCGAGATACGTATACAGAAATCATCGGAAAAGATAAGCTAGATAAAATCAATCATGCGTACGCTTTTGGCGGGATGGAGATGGCTATGCAATCAGTTGAGGGCTTGCTTGATATTCCTATTGACTACGTCATACAAGTAAATATGGAAAGTTTTCTAGAAATTGTCGATATTATTGGTGGAGTTACTGTCGATAATGAAATAGCTTTTGAAGAAGATGGTTATACTTTTACTGAAGGAAGCATTCATTTAAATGGAGAACAAGCACTAGACTATGTTCGGATGCGAAAGGAAGATCCACTTGGTGACTTTGGAAGACAAGCTAGACAAAAGCAAGTACTCCATGCCATCTTAAAAGAAGGTGCTTCCATTAAGAGTCTTTGGAATTACAAGGATGTATTGGGAAGCTTCGAAAAAAACATCCGAACAAATATGACCTTTGAACAAATGGTGGATATACAAAAAGGATATAAAAATGTACTAAACCAAATGGATACTTTGTCTTTTGAAAAGGGAGAAGGCAAGCTTCTGGATGGTATCTGGTACTATATGATGGATGAAGAAGAGTTGAATAATGTTACCGGAAAATTGAAGGAGCATTTGGAGATTGAATGATCCAGCTCTTTGCATTCGCAAAGACTTATTTTTAATACTGATTTACCAATATCCACCATGAACGCAACGACTTACTTGCGAGCTCAACAAATAACATCTGAAACACGAGAAATCCCACCCCCAAAACGACAAAACCGTTTATTGGGGGTTTTTAGCTTGGGAGAAAACAGTCACTTTTTCCTTTTTACTCGAAAAAAAGTTTGCTACAAAAGCACCTAAAGTTAAATTGATGACCATATTCGCTACAGAAGGTACCGCTGCTAATGAACTAACATGTTCCATTGCAAGGGTAGCTGCTAATGCTGTATTACATATACCAGTGTGAAACAAAATTGCACGAGCATTTTGTTCGGGTACTTTTAAGAGCTTCGAAATCCAATAACCTGCTAACATCGGAATAGAAACTTGAAAAAAGACAGCTATAAAAATAAGCGGTAATGAGGACAAATTTGTTTGAAGCGAGTTTTGGGCACCAGAAATAACGGATAACACTACTATAAAAAGTGCAATCTGGGAAAGTACCGCAGTATAAGGTTTAATTACTTCTATTTTTTTAGCAAACTTCCATTGAAGAAATAATCCCAAAAACAATGGAAGAAATACAATGTAGATAATATTTAAAAACAAGGGCAAAAATGCGATAGGAATAAGTTTCCCTGCAAAAAATTGTACTAAAGTTGGTGTAAGAATTGGAGAAATAATCGTATCCATTGTGGCCATTGTTATACTCAATGCTGCTTCCCCACCAGCAATAAATGTATATATATTAGCGGAAGTCCCGCTTGGAACAGTGCCAGCTAAAATAATTCCCGTTGCTAATTCAGCGTTATCTTTGAAAAATAGATAAGCAACGACAATTGTAACTGTGACCATTACAGTCCATTTTAATAAGACGCCTAAAAGTGCATGCTTTGGTTTTTTAATGACCAATAACAATTTTTCTGTTGATAATGACAATCCCATCAACAAAAAGATCATCCCTAATCCTGCACCTGTAAAACTGCGTATCGGAATAAAAAGGTTTGGAAAAAAATAAGCCATAAACGAAAATAAAATGATCCAAGCAGGTAAGTATTTCGAAATAATATGCGACGCTTTTGGAATAAATTTCATAAATTAAACCTCCATACAACAAAACCTGCGCTTGAAATAGGATCATTTATTCCAAGCACAGGGATTTCTTACTCTGATATCTTCTTATATAAATAGGTACTATTTTCAAACCTATCTAATTTAACCTTATCTCCAATTTGAACGGGAGAATCTACTCGAACTGTCACTTTTACATTGGCGGCATTTAATTGTACAAGTGCAACTGTGTAAGGCGTAATGTCTGCGAATTCAGCTGGTGCGATATGAATGTCCGTAAAACTATAAACAGATCCATCTGAAGCTACTATTTCCTCTATCAGTTTCCCTTTAAAGCATTTCGGACAAACGTATTTTTTGGATATACTTTGATAGTCACACGAATTACATTTATACACTTTCATCCAAGTCTCACACCCTTTCCAAAATATGTACAGTAGAATAAGAACCTGTACCCCCAAGATTTTGCGCAAGAGCAAGTCTTGGATTATCTACTTGGTTTGCTGCATTTCCACGTAATTGACGAACCAATTGGTAAATTTGTGCAACACCTGTAGCTCCGATTGGGTGTCCACGTGAGAGTAGACCTCCACTTGTATTGACTGGTTTATCGCCAGTGGATTTAGTTCGTCCTTCCTCTATAGCTTTCCATCCTTCTCGCTTCTTAAAAAATCCTAATTCTTCAATTGCAATCAACTCTGTCATCGAAAAACAATCATGAATTTCTACTACATCAATATCTTTTGGCCCTACTCCCGCTTTTTCATAGGCAATTCTACCGGATTCACGTATAGCAGGAATAGATAATAAATCTTCCGCATCTTGCATTTGAGTAGGACCAGATGCTTGTGCAGAAGAACGAATATGAATGGTTGATTTCTCCTTGGATATAACAACTGCTGCTGCTCCATCCGTCATAGGTGAACAGTCAAACAATCCTAATGGATTCGTTATCATACGAGCTTCCATAATCTCATCAAATGTTGCAGGTTTTCTAAATTGAGCTAATGGGTTATTTAATGCATGTTCCCTATTTTTCAAAGCTACCATTGCCAAATGCTTTTTAGAAGCTCCTGTTTCGTGGAAATATCGATTGGCGAGTACTCCAAAGAATCCTGGGAATGTTAAACCAGCATTTTTTTCATTGGAATCGTTATCCATCGCTGCATTAATCGCTTGTGTAACGTCAACAGTAGAGGCGTGCTTCATTTTTTCTACACCTGCAACGAGAACCGTATTGTATTCCCCACTCAATATTCCAAGAATACCTTGTCTTAACGCAATTCCTCCTGAAGCACATGCTCCTTCCACTTTTGCAGTAGGAATAAAACCAAGTCCAAGTTCATTGGCAACAATTGCTCCTAATATTTCTTGATTGTAAATAGACCCACCCATGAAGTTCCCTACGTATACAGCGTCTACTTTTGGGTTACCTGCATCTTCTAGCGCTTGAATACAAGCATCAAGCAACATATCTTTCATTGTACGATCTACAAATGTACCAAACTGTGTCATGCCGATCCCATGGATGTAAACGTTTGTCATACAATAACCTCCTTATATTGGTCACGCATTTCTCGTTTTAATATTTTCCCATAGGAACTCTTCGGTAATTCATTCACAATATGAATAGATTTCGGCTTTTTAAAGCTCGCCAAGTTTTCTATACAAAGAGCTATTAATGCTTCTGTAGTAACGGTTTCCTTACCATTTGGAACAACATAGGCTACCACATTTTCTCCCCATTCATCGTCAGGAACTCCAATAACACAAGTTTCTTTTACACCTTGGTGTAAGTTTAGTACTTCTTCCACTTCTCGAGGATATATATTAACACCACCAGAAATTATAACGTCTTTCTTTCTATCGACAATATGCACGTATCCCTCTGGACTCTTCCACCCTAAATCACCTGTATGCAGCCAGCCATCTTTTAACGTATCATTTGTTGCTTTCTCATTATTCCAGTATCCCTTCATAACAAGTGATCCCTTACAAATGATTTCACCAACTTCGCCGTCCTTCACTTCATTGCCTTCAGCATCTACAATCTTCACATCAACAAAAGTCCCTACTCGTCCACATGATTCTAAACGTAAACCAAGCTCTTTTTTCGGCATCATGGTGATGCACATCGGTGCTTCTACTTGTCCATAAGTTTCTGCAAAAATAGAACCAGTTTGATTTAGTGCTTGTTCTAATTTGCTAGCTGCAATAGGAGATCCAGCCATATTAATCGTTTTTAATGTAGATAATTGAGAAGGATCAAAACTTGGATGTTGAATCATTAAATTAACCATTGTTGGTACTAAAAAGATGACTGATACTCCCTCTTTCTTCAGGTCATTCACAAACTCCTCCGGTTCAAATTTGTGAAATACAACTTGCGTAGATCCATATAACCAAGACACATGGGACAAGAAGTTACTACCATGCGTTAATGGAGCAACATGTCCAATCACATCGTCATAATCCACTTCACATACTTGTGCCAAGGATAATGCACCTGCAATCATATTACGATGGGACAACATAACTCCTTTTGGATTACCTGTAGTACCTGATGTGTACATAATCGCAAATAAATCATCTTCATCGACATTTTCTTTAAATTGCTTCCCTGAATTCTTCTGCACCGCATCTTCGTAAGCTTCACCAATTATTAGAACTTCAATGGACGAACCAATAGGGTCAATCAATGCTTGATCTCCAATAATTAGTTTTGGACTTGCGTCATTCAACATATATTGATGTTCTTTTGGATGAAGACGATAATTTAATGGTACTTTTATTAGCCCAGCAAGAGAAACAGCTACATCTAATTCAATATGCTCCAGTCGATTAGACATTAGAATTGCAATTCGATCGCCTTTTTCCAAACCTTTTTCATGAAAATACGTAGAAAGCGCGTATGCTCGGTCCATCATATCTTTATAGGTAAATGAACGATATTGATCCTTAATTGCCGTCTTATTTGGATAAGCTGCAGCAGATTTTAACGCTAATTGTCCTAATGTTTCCATCCCACTCACTCCTTCTTGGAAAACTGAAATACAGGTAAATTAAAAAATGGATCTGGGCCACGTTTTAGTTGCACACCTTCGATAGGTAATAAAATGAATTCCACCGTGATTGCAACTGGATTTTCACCATCTAGAAAGTGTCCACCACTTATATGTTGGTTACAATCTACGAACATTCCGTGAAAGTGTATATCTAACTCACCATCTAATCCATATCCAACGAAACCATTTCCATTTAGTAGCTCAACTTCTGTATCAGTCACTATCTTTGGTGAATATTGAAGTACACCTTTTTTTGTTTTTTCCAATTGTACATAAGTTGCATATGAAAGCGAACCAATGCATTGAAATTGTGCAGCCTCTATATCAAATCTTCTGCACACCTCTTTTATTCCTCCAAATAGATCAACATCTTTCATGAGTCGTCCGACAATGCGATTGGAGCTAGTATCAAGCACTGCTTGGATTCGATCATCCAAAATTGTAACCTCCATCGACTTGAAGCACTTGACCTGTTGCATAGCTTGATTCTGGTGAGGCGAAATATAGAACTGCCTCTGCTATATCTCCTGGTGTACCCATTCGTTTGACAACTTGTTTGCTTAAATCATAAGCAACTCCTGATGTTATCCCTGTAGCGGTTGCACCCGGCGCTACCGAGTTACATGTAATTCCTTGCTCACCCAACTCTTTTGCTACCCATTTGGTTAACGCTATGATAGCTCCTTTAGAAGCTGAATAGGCAGGACCAGATCTTCTGGAGCTGTCTCCTTCACCAGAAGAAACTCCTCCGTTTATTCCTGAAATCGAGCTAATATTAATAATTCGACCATATTTCTGTTCCATCATATGCGGATACACTACTGCTTGGATAAATAAAAAGGCCGCTTTTACATTTGTATCTAAATCTCTATCCCATACATCCATTGTCATATCTTCAATACTCAAACGCCCGCATGTACCTGCATTATTCACTAGAATATGTAACTCACCAAAAGTGTCGGATGCTCTAGCTACTGTTGCTTTCACAAACTCAGCATCTCGAATGTCCCCTAAGCATTCTAATACTTGAGCATCCGCATTTGTAGATCGAATTTTACCAATTGTCTTTGCACAAGAATTTAAGTCTACTAAAACAATATTTGCACCTTCTTTTGCAAGAAAAACAGCAGACTCTGCTCCAATTCCACTTGCTCCCCCTGTAATAATTGCTGTTTGACCTTTCACTCTCATAATTTCATCCCCTTAATAAATTATTTAACATTCATCAAATCTGGTAAAAATGTTGATATTACTGGTACATACGTAATGATTAACAAGATTATGATGGAAGAAACTACAAATGGTACAACCCCCCGTGATATTTCTCCAAGAGACGTTTTGGATATTCCAGTTGCTACGTATAAATTCAATCCTACTGGTGGTGTAAATAAACCAATTGCTAAGTTTACCGTCATAAATACACCAAATACCGTTGGATCTACACCAAGCATAATCATCACTGGAGCTAAGATTGGTACAAGAATATAAAATGCCGAAACTGCATCAATAAACATACCTGCAATTAGTAAAATTACGTTTACTATTAATAGAATAATTATTTTATTATCAGATACTCCTAACATCGCATCTGATAGAGTAGTAGCAATTTGCTCTGTTGTAATGATATAAGCAAAAACAGAGGCTGCACTAACGATAAACATTACCGTTGCCGTTTGAACAGATGCACCTACTAAAATATCAAATAGACTTTTCAGAGATAATTCTTTGTACACAAAGAATCCGACAAATAATCCGTAGAATACTGCAACAACCGCTGCTTCAGTTGGTGTAAAGAAACCACCATAAATACCGCCTAGAATAATAACGGGAATCATTAGTCCCCATAAAGCATCAACAAATGCAGTCCATTTTTCTTTACCAGTTGCTTTTTGTCTTTGGACAAAACCTTCTATTGGACCTTCTTTCTTCTCTTGTCTCCATCGAACATACATTGCAGCTAAAACAAATCCAATTCCCAGTAGAATTCCCGGAATGATACCTGCGATGAAAAGTCGAGCAATGGATACTGGAATTTGGTCACCAGCTACAACTGCAAATACGATGAAAGCGATACTTGGAGGAATGACAATTCCAATTGCTCCAGAACTTGCAACAAGGGCTCCAGCTGTCTCCTTTTTATAACCATTTCCAATCAACGCTGGTATTAAAATCCCGCCGATTGCCGCAACGGTTGCTGGACCAGATCCAGAAATTGCCGCGAAGAAAATGGCAACTAAAACAGTTACGAAAACGATACCACTTTTTCTATGTCCCACTAATGATTGAGCAAAATCAATTAGGCGTTTTGAAATACCTGCTTGCTCCATGATTACTCCAGCTAATACAAAGAATGGAATAGCGAGTAAAGTAAACTTCGAAACACTCGTGTACATAATATCTGCCACTAACTCTAAACCGAATATCCCACTTCCTGTAAATAGAATGGCAATAGAAGAAATAGCCAGTGCAACCGCAATCGGAATTCGGAGAAATACGAGAAGCATAAACAATCCAAACAAAATAATAGCTGTCATACTGATTCTCCTCCTTGCAAGCTTTCTTCACGTAATTCCATAATCGTTACTTGGACTGTGCGATATAAACAAAGAAGTGCTCCTAAAGGCATTGCTAATGAAAACAACCATTGTGGCCAGCCAAGAGAAGGCGTTTTTTGTCCAAGCTCCATTTGGTATAACATCATTTGAAGCCCAAAATATACAAGAACTAAAAATAAGCCTCCCATTAATACACCAACTAATAGTGTAATGCCCTTTTTGAACACTCCATTCGCACGATCATAAATGAGCGTAAAGCCAAGATGTGCGTTTTGCCGCACACCTATAGCCGTTCCTACAAAGGTAAGAAATACAAATAAATTAATCGTAATTTCCTCGGTAAAAGAAAGCGAATAACCAACTAATCCTCTAGAGAGGATATTAGCAAATGCAATTAAGGACATGATGGACATTACCAGTACAACTATCCACTCTTCTAATCTTTTAAGTACTCGATCCACGCTCATTCCCCCTAGTGTTAGCGTTCTTGAAATGCTTTTAGTAAATCTGCTCCCCAAATGTCTTTGTATTTTTCGTAAATTGGTTGAACAGCTTCTTTAAATTCAGCTAAATCTGCTTCTGTTGGTTCATATACTTTTATCCCCGCTGCTTTTAATTCTTCAATTTGTTTCGTTTCTTTTTCACGAGCAATTTTCACTTGGTATTCTGCAGCTTCTTTTCCAAGTCTTGTGAATATTTCTTGATCCTCTTCACTCATAGATTCAAATAGTTTTTTGTTCATTCCTAAAACAAGTGGGTCATATGAGTAGTTCCACAACGTTAAGTAATCCTGTACTTCATTTAATTTAGAAGAATAAATAACGTCAATTGGATTTTCTTGTCCACTAATCGTTCCTTGTTGAAGTGATGTAAATACTTCTGAGAAAGTCATTGTTGTCGGATCTGCTCCAAGTTCGCGATATAAATCTGTATACATCGTGATTCCTGGAATTCGTATTTTTAATCCTTTTAAATCTGCAGGTACTTTAATTTCTTTTGTACTATTCGTAATTTGACGGAATCCGTTTTCCCCAAACCCTAAAGGATGAACTCCTTTTTCTTCGAGGATTTTAGCAATCTCTTCTCCGCCGGTCCCTTTAAATACTTTATCTACTTGGTCTGTATTATCAAACAAGAACGGAGCACTTGCTACGCCGAAACGATCGTCTAAGATCGAATAAATGATAGTTGAGTTAAATGTTAAATCCGTTGAACCTTTCGAAAGCATTTCTACAGCTTTTCCAGAATCCCCACCGGATAATTGTTCATTTGGGAAAACCTCAATTGTAATACGACCATCTGTTTCTTTGTTCACATCATCTGACAGCTTTTTAGCAGCCGCATACCATGTAGAGGAATCATTTACTGTTACCGACATTTTCAATTTGTATTCTTTACCTTCTGTTCCCTCCGCAGAATTTGATGAACATGCCCCTAATAAAAGCATTGCAGCTAACCCTAGCGAACCTAATTTCCAACCTTTTCTTTTCATAAAATAACCCCTCCATTTTTTTATTGGTCAAACATTTTCCCATAAATAAAATCCACCAAATGCAATGCTTGCGTTGTAGAAGATAGCCCTTCTCGTTCGATTCCTACCTTCATTTGCAACAAACACCCAGGATTGGTTGTAATCACTGTGCCTGCACTAATTTCTTTCACCTTCTGCATTTTAGACTCTAATATAAGAGATGCCATTTTAGGTTGAAGTAAATTATATATTCCAGCAGAACCGCAACAAAGCTCTGCATCTGGTAACTCCACAAACGTACAATCTGGAACCGCTTTCAATATTTTACGAGGCTCGTCCTTCACGCCAGTTACGTTTCGTAAATGGCAGGAATCTTGATAAGTGACAAGTCCTGTGGATGAACTTTTAGGTAATTTCTCTAAGTAATCAATAATTCCTAGTTTTGATAATAACGAAGATATATCTATTTGCTTTGCAGTAAACTGTTTTGCTTTTTCATATATGATTGGCTCATTTGTGAATAACTTGTCATATTCATCTAAAAAAGCACCGCAACCACCTGCATTGTTCACAATGAAGTCAATATCATCTAAGTTAAATGCTTCGATATTTGCTTTAGCATTACGTTTCGATTTTTCTATTTCTCCACTATGTCCGTGTAGTGCACCGCAACATTGCTGGTTTTTTGGAATAAGTACTTCACAACCTAATTTTTCTAAGATTGCTATTGTATTTCTATTTGTCTCTTTAAACATCGTGTCCATTAAACAACCTGCAAAAAAAGCGACTTTCACCTTTACTTCTACTTTTTCCGTCTCTTCTTTTTTTCGTTTTGGAGGATCTGGCAATACACTTTCCATCTCTTTCATAAAAGGTGGAAATAGCTCTAAAAACCCTATTTTCCTTACTACTTTTTGTAAGCCTGATTTTTGATAAAATGTTACGAGATTAACAGCTGTTTGCATTTTCTTTTGATCTGCAAACAAGTTATCAAATGCACCTTTGCGAATAACTTTTTCCTTCAAGGATTGAGGCTTTACCGAAAGTACAGCTTCCCTTGTTTCTTCTATTAAAGTGCCGTATTGCACACCTGCAGGACATGCAGGTTCACATGCTCTACAACCTAAGCAAAGGTCAAAAGATTCTTCTACGGATCCATCCCACATGATTTGTCCATCTCGTACGGCTTTCATTAATGCGATTCGTCCTCGTGGTGACTGAGTTTCATCAAAACCAGAATGGATATAGGTAGGACATGCTGGGAGACAGAACCCACATCGCATACAGTCCATTAATCGATCATCA
This sequence comes from Psychrobacillus sp. FSL H8-0483, assembly GCF_038637725.1. Lineage (NCBI taxonomy): Bacteria > Bacillati > Bacillota > Bacilli > Caryophanales > Bacillaceae > Psychrobacillus > Psychrobacillus sp. FSL H8-0483. The sequence continues at coordinate 942,916 of NZ_CP152052.1, read as the reverse complement.
TCTACATGTGTTACAAACGCTTGTTGCATTTTTTCTTGTAAAAGGCTTGTCATGTTTGTACCACAACTCTCTGTTTACGATCCTTTGCAAAAATCTTTCCAGGGTTCATAATGTTTAATGGATCTAGGGATTGTTTTATCCCCTTCATTACTTCGATTCCAGTAACTCCAATCTTCCATTCAAGGTAAGGTGCTTTCATTTCTCCTACACCATGCTCACCCGTAATCGTTCCCCCTAGGCGAATGGCACTATCGAAGATTTCACTGAAAGCTGCTTCTACTCTTTCCATTTCCTCTTTATCACGAGCATCTGTTAAACAAGTAGGATGTAGATTCCCATCACCTGCATGACCAAACGTATAGATCATTAATTTGTATTTGTCTGCTATTCGTTGAATTTCTTTTACCATAGTAGCAATTTCAGATCTTGGCACCGTGGCATCTTCTAAAATGGTCGTAGGTCTTTTTCTAGCCAGAACCGATAATGCTACCCGTCTTGCAGTACTAAGTTGTAATGCTTCTTCTGCTGATTGTGCTAGCTGGGTATATTTCGCTCCGTGCTCCATACAAATTTTATGTACCAATTGCATATCTCTTTCTACGGTTTGTAAGTCTCCATCCTGTTCAATAAGAAGCATTGCTTCACAATCTGTTGGAAGACCAATTTTCATGTATTCTTCTACATTTTCAATAGTTCCTTTATCCATAAACTCCAAAGTAGCAGGAACCACTTTTGCTGCTATTATGGAAGATACCGTCTGAGCAGCAGTTTCTAATTGATCATAAAAAACAAGTAAGGTTTGTTTTGTTTGGGGCGATGGAATTAAAGAAAGAATAATTTCTGTTATTACACCGATTGTTCCTTCTGAACCAACAAATAAACTAGTTAAATCATATCCAGCAACATCTTTTGTAAGTTTTCCGCCTGTTTTCAGAATTTCTCCATTTGGCAATACAATAGTTAATCCCTTCACATAATCCCTAGTCACACCGTATTTTAATCCTCTTAATCCACCAGAATTTTCACTAACATTGCCCCCAATAGTGGAGATTTTCATGGAGCTTGGATCAGGTGGATAAAAAAGACCTTTAAGCTCAACTAATTCATTGATATCCTTCGTAATTACACCTGGTTGTACAGTTATGGTAAGGTTTTCTTCATCAAATTCTACTATGCGATTCATTCTATTAAACAGTAGGACTACTCCACCTGCGCTTGGAACAGTTCCTGCTGCTAAATTTGTTCCAGATCCACGTGGAATGATAGGAATTTTATGTTCAGAGCATACTTTAACTATCTCTTGTATTTCTTCCGTATTTGCTGGTGATAATACTAGATCGGGCATCGCTTGAAAGTTTGCTGTAGCATCATATGAATAAGCAAGCTTTTGGGCTGTCGTTGTTTTAGCATTTTCTTTTCCCGTAATAGCAATTAATAATTCGATAACGTGTTCTTCCATATACGATCCTCCTCTTAAGGAAAGCGTTTTCATTTATTCTATTATTCTAATCTTTTAGAATATATAGATTTTAGAACAATTTTCTCGTCACATTTTAGACATAATTTTGTGCAGGCACACAAAAAAGCATCCAGTAATAGATGCTTTTTTGTTTTTACTCACTATTTATTTCATCCAAAAGTCGAATTCCCAAATAAATGAGAAAGACATCATGGAACTCCGAAATATAAAGGCCTGTCATATCTTCAACTTTTTGAAGTCTATATGCCAATGTATTTTTATGAATGTGCAGCTTCTGAGCTGTATTTTTCATCGATTGATTTTCACTAAACCACACACGTAAATTATGAAGTAATTCTTGATCTTTTTGTAAAGGAGCAACTGTTCTTTCAATAAATCGTTCTTTCGTATCCTTTGGCAAACTATGTATGATTAAATCGAATAGTAATTCTCGTTCAAATACAATTCGTCTATACTTTTGAGATACTTTTACCGCTCGCTCGGATTGATTAAACGAAAGTGCCAACTCACTATACGCTACGCGTTCTCCAATGCCAACAGCGAGTTCCATTTTCATTTTACGTTTAACGTGCAACAATAAATTTTCCAACTCTATTTTCAGTTTTGTTTGATCCATCTCAGGTAAAACTAGAATGATTTTTTCTTGCCCCCACCTACTCGCTTTTAGTAATGGATGAATTAACTGGACGGACATGAAAAAATCTACATCCTCTGTTTTGAATCTTCTTTTCTCATCCAATGCTTGAATCATTACAACTTGTGTATATAACTCAACTTCGATATCTAATAATTCTGCTCTATTGTAAAACTGTTTATCTCTTGTATTAGAAGTAATCCAATCGATCATAAAAAATTCAAATTCCCTAATTTTTTCATCCTTTTCTTGTCTTTTCAGCGAGTCTTGTATAAACAACTCCACCACTCTTCTAATAAGTAAAGCTTGAGGTTGTATTTTTTTCGGATCACCCGTTATTCCTAATATTGCTATAGGCTTGTCATCGATTATTATAGGAATCACCACTCCCTTTCGAACCCCACGCAAATTAGAGACTTCCGATTCTTTCATATGGAGTAATTTCTCTGCTTTTATGCAAAGCAGCGCCCCTTCATGAAACTGGTTTACTCTCGTTGGATCAGTACTCACTTGAATAAACCCTCGTGCATCAGTCAAAATCACTTCTTCTTTAATCAAAAGACTCAATTCATTAATAATTCCCTGTCCCAATTCATTAAAATTAAACACTTCCTACATCCCTACCTTTTTATCCATAAAACGTACTATAATTATAGTCTTTATTTTCAAACTATTCCATTTCCTTTTGAACTTTGATTGATTTCCGTTCCAGACGGACGCTTTCCGGGGCAGAAAACATCTGCTATTCCCACTGGAGTCGCCGTCTTCCACTACAATCAATTGCCTACAAAAAACAGGTGTAGAAAAAGACTCGTTTTTCTACACCTGCTTCAATTTATGGGCTTATCTGACAGCCCCTTTTGATATAAGATTAATAGAAATGATATCTATCAAGACTCTTGGATAACTTTAATAAATTTCTCTAATCGATCTAATCCTTCTACTAGAACTGGCATCCCATAGGCATACGAAATTCGAATATATCCTTCTCCAAAGGGTGTAAATGTGCTACCAGGAACAACAGCTACCCCACCTTCATGCAAAAGCTTCGTTGCAAAATCAAAAGAATTCAACCCTATAGTTTCTATTGAAGGAAAAATATAAAATGCTCCATTTGGCTTTTCGACATGCAGGCCCATCGCCTTGAGACGATTGTACACATAGTCACGTCTCTTCACATATTCGACATTCATCTCATCTGGCGTATCTTTGGAGTTAGTTAACGCTTCAATTGCTGCATATTGACTTGGTAAGGAAGCACAAATTGTATTAAATGCATGCACTTTAACGACTTGCTGCATGACTTCTGCTGGTCCCATTAAAAATCCGATTCGCCAACCCGTCATCGAATGTGATTTGGAAAGGCCATGAATATAAAACAGCTTATCTCTTAATTCTGTATAAGATGCAAATGAATGATGATTCCCAGAAAATGTGTTTTCACTATAAATTTCATCCGTTAAAATATAAACATCTTTTTCTATTAATAATTTCACTAGCTGATCCATCGTTTCTTTTGTAAGCACGACGCCAGTTGGATTGGATGGGTAATTAAAAAATACCGCTTTTGTTTTTTCCGTGATAAGTTCGGCAAGCTTTTCTGCTGAAGGTTGGAAATTCGTTTCTGTCGTATCTAAATAGACAACTTTAGCTCCACAAAATTGAATAACGGGTTCATATCCCGCATAGCAAGGAGCGGGTAAAATGACCTCGTCCCCTTCTTCCAAAATCGTTCGAAAAACAGTATCAATTGCTTCACTAGCTCCATTTGTAATAACGATTTCATTTTGAGGGTCATAGGAAAATCCGTATTTATTCGTAAAAAAAGTGTTAACGGCTTGGCGGAGATCTAGTAACCCTGCATTATGTGAATAGCCAGTAAGATTCTGTTCGACTGCACGTATTCCAGCTTCCTTCACTGCTTGTGGTGTAGGAAAGTCCGGCTGGCCAATTGTTAAATTAATAGCATTTGGAAAATGGACTAACTGATTAGAGAACTGTCGGATACCTGGTACTTTTAATGCTTTCGCTCGTGGATTTAAACTTAGAGACATTGTCTGTCAGCCTTCTTTCTTTATTAATAGAATAAACCAATATACTGTTTATACTCATCTTATATAATAGTAATTTTGTTGTAAATGAGTTAATTTCCTAAATAGTACAATGTTATTAAAATACGAATATTTATCGCTTTATTGATCTGAAGCGACGGGAGGCGACTCCAGCGGGATGAGTGAGACAGATAAGACATCACAAACGACGCGTGAACGGCGGTGATGGCTTAGCGTAGCGGAAATCAACTATACTTTATTCCGTGTAATATATATATTTCTTTAGTTTCCTTTAGTATTGTGCGTATTTCTTCATGTAAATTGGAATTATGAAATTGATTCAAATATATATAATTATAAAAGGGCTATGCAACCAAGTAACCTTAACCTGTTGCACAGCCCTCCTTTTATTTATTGTTGAAATTCTTCGCTTTCAAGACTTAGTTGCCATTCGATACCGAACTTGTCCTTCACAGAACCGTAGCATTTGCTCCAAAAAGTTTCTTGTAGCTCCATGACCACTTTTCCGCCTTCTTTAAGTGCTTCAAAAGCAGATCTGACTTCATCTTCATTTTTAGTTACGATTGCTAAGCTAATATTATTACCTAAAATAAAAGGAGAACCAGGAAAAACATCCGAAAACATGACATTGCTTCCACTTAGGTTTAGTCGAGTGTGCATGACTAAATCTTTTGCTTCCTCTGGTAACGTGTAATCAGGACTTTGAGGTGCTTCACCAAAAGTCATAATTTGTGGTTTTTCCGTCTTAAAAACTTCTGCGTAAAACTCTGCAGCCTCTCGACAATTTCCATTAAAATTAAGATATACATCAACAGCCATTTGATACACTCCTCTTATTTAAATTGCTATTCATAGAATTATGAATGACAAGACTATTGTAGCATTTGACTGTTCAAAATAAAATATACCAAATTTATTATTAATATACTTTATCGCCATTGAAGATGGAGTTTTTTACGACAACATAATCTACATTCCGGATTGCTTCTAATTTATTGCCTCCAGCATAAGAAATAGAAGATTGTAGATCTTGCTCCATTTCCTTTAAAGTATCTTCTAATGGCCCCTTGTACTCGACAAACATTTTCTTGCCTTCAACGTTTTTCTTTTCACCTTTTTGAAATTCGGATGCAGAACCGAAATATTCCTTATATTGTTTACCATCTTTTTCTACCATTACCCCTGGTGATTCCTCATGCCCGGCAAATAATGAACCAATCATGACCATAGATGCGCCAAAACGCACTGATTTAGCTATATCACCATGTGTACGAATTCCTCCGTCAGCAATAATCGGCTTACTTGCAGCTTTTGCACACCAACGTAGTGCAGCTAATTGCCAACCACCCGTTCCAAATCCAGTTTTAATTTTCGTGATACATACTTTACCTGGCCCAATACCTACTTTTGTTGCATCTGCACCAGCATTTTCTAATTCTCTCACTCCTTCTGGAGTTCCTACATTTCCTGCAATAACAAAACTATTTGGTATGTGTTTCTTAATATGTTGGATCATTGAAATTACTGCATTGGAATGACCATGTGCAATATCAATTGTAATAAATTCTGGTGTAAGTTGTTCATTTGCTAATTGTTGAATAAATTCATATTCTTCTTCTTTCACACCAACACTGATAGATGCGATTAATCCACGTGATTGCATATCTTTAATAAAAGTTACTCGTTTTTCTGGTTCAAAACGATGCATTATATAGAAGTAACCATTTTCCGCTAAGTAATTTGCAATTTTTTCATCTATAATCGTCTGCATATTCGCAGGTACTACAGGTAATTTAAATATATGTTTACCTAATGTTACCGTTGTATCACATTCCGATCTGCTATTTACCACGCATTTCGCGGGAATTAATTGAATATCCTCATAGTCAAACACATTTTCCATGTATAACACTCCTAAATACGAATAATATTAGTTTTATTTATTTGAACGTTCGTCCATTGGATAATTTACATCATTTCGAATCGTATGTCAAAGATTATTACTATTAATGTGAAGAAAAACGATAAAATGATGGTTGTTTTACTTTAAATCAGTTAGACACGATGAGTTTATAGGAACAAATCCTAAGTTCGCGACATCCATGTGGCAACGGATTCGTGACCAACATCCTGTTGCCCCGAGGACGTTTGACAGTTCGTCCCCGGATAGTGAGTGGATTTTCGTCCATCATAACTTTATCTTTTAACAGGAGTCAATAGTACTTTGTCATAAAATTACGATCGTTTAACACTTCGTTGATGGAAGCGGCAAGCGGCGACTCCAGCGGGATGAGTGAGACAGATAAGACATCACAAACGACGCGTAGCGGCGGTGATGGCTTATCGCTCACCCCGCGGAAAGCGTCCGCCTATAGCGGGAATTAACTATAGTTTATTCCATATAAAATATATATTTTTTGGTTTCCTTTAGTATTGTTCGTGTTTTTTCAGGTAACTCTCTCTATCTACATGCATTTCAATTAATTTGATACGATCGCTTAATTCTAAAACTGCTTGCATAATTTGATGATGCTCTGTTTTGGTTATATTCGTATGACGTTCCATCTGTTCAACAGATTCCTCTACTTTTTGAATACTTCGATTCATTACTCTTACCAGATATTCGACAGTCATATGTAATCAACTCCTTTTATTTAATTATTATTGTAAACATCCTCCAAATTATTTCAAATGTCAGAATTTATTATTTTATAAGAGAATGCCATTTACAGACGAAATAGATATTCAAAATTCAATTTTAAGGCCTTTTTAAACTCAAAAATTTTTTTTGGGACTTCATTTTCTAAATAAAGAATATACTATTTTTAAAGAGTAGAGGAGGAAATATGTGTGTATCCAAATCATGTTGACCCGGAAGAAATGGCTATGCGACAGGATTTAGATGTAATTGCTTCCCTTAATATGATTGGTGAAGGAGGTCCTGTTTTTACGAATGATGAAGATGAAAGTGAAACTGAAACTGAAGTCAAAGTGCAAATCGTAGAGACTGACCCTCCAGAAAATAATACCCATTAATACTCTTCCCCACATTTTGTGGGGTTTTTATATACTTCCAAAATAATAGATTGAATTCGATGGAATATTGTGATAAATTAGACAAAAGCATAAATGAAGCTATCGCTTCATATTTAATTTAAAATAACGGTAAGCCTTCAAAAAGGAGTTATTCCATTGATCATACATAATCTCATCCGAGAGCATTTTGTTTCTATGTCCAAAAGTCAGAAAAAAATGGCAAACTATGTACTTGACCATCCAAGAGATATTGCCTTATGTTCTGCATCAGAACTTGGATCTAGAATTGGCATAAGTGAGTCTACAGTTATTCGTTTCTCCTATACAATAGGATTCTCTGGATATGCCGAATTACAAAAGCTAATGCGCGAACATTATTTTATTAATGAACTTAGCTTAAAAAATACACAACAACCAGAAACCGATATTCCACAAAACAACAGTTTTCATAAACAAATAATGGAAAAAGATCGACAATCCATTCTCACTACTATGAATCAAATAGATGAAGCTTCTTATTACGCTGCCGTTCAGCGTCTGTCGAAGGCTAAATCCGTTTACGTACTTGGACTTCGCACGTCTTATTCCGCAGCCAATTGGCTTTCTTTTTCTTTAGGGCTTGTGAAAGAAAACGTACATTTCATGCGTCCTGAAACAGAAGATGTTATTCGTACAATTACTCAAATGAATGCAAATTCTGTTGTAATAATTATTTCTTTTCACCGTTATCTAAAGGAAACGATTCAAATTGCCGAACTTGTTCGTAAACAAAAAGCATATATTATTGGTTTAAGTGATTCCATGCTTGCCCCAATTCATGTTCATAGCGATGTTTTATTTCCTATTTATTCTCAAAATAAATCGACTTTTGATGTAGTGTCCCCTCTTTTCTCTTTTATGAATGCCATTGTTTCTGGACTAATAGTGGAACAAAAAGACGCATTTAGAAATAGGCAAGAATTGTATCAAAATATACCTAGTAATTTTCTGTTTGAAGAAGGAGACCAATAATAATTCAAGCATCACGGCAAATATCACTATGTTTCGAATTGGCGATACTACATGTAACAAATGCTACGCTAAGATGAATGGTGTTGGGATAAACACGCAGGTGGTTTACCCTCTGATCGTTTGTAAATCGAGTGGTAGATAACGAGTGGAGGAAAAATGGATGCCGGACATTAGGAAATTTGAACAACCCTTTCAAATCACCTTTACTGGACATAATCAACCAGTTTTACTGGAACCGTATTTTTTTAGGCCAACTGAGGAAGCATATGAAGTACCAATTCCTCAACACATTCAAGAAATGAAACTTACCAATCCTGAGCTAGCATTCAAATGGCGATTACAGATTAGAAAAATAATGCAAATATTATTTACGGAGAACTATGAATTATTAGCTGTTCGCAAAACAGATGAAACGGTCAACTATTATCAATTTGTCAAAAAATAACGATTCCACAACATCCAAAGGGGTAACGACATGCACATAAAAAAAATAACAATACGTCAAATGAAAATGAGGATGAAATCACCCTTTGCAACTAGCTTCGGTAGTTTTCAAGAGAAAGAATTTCTAGTATTAGAAGTAACAGACGAACTAGGAAATGCCGGCTATGGTGAATCCACTGCTTTTTCTGCTCCTTGGTACTCTGAAGAAACTTTACAAACCAACTTACATATAATCCGAGATTTCTTAATTCCACTTGTGCTAAATAAAGAAATTAAGCATCCAGATGAGGTTAGTCAAATATTTTCCCCACTTCGGAAAAATAATATGGCCAAAGCAGCAGTAGAAGGTGCTATTTGGGACTTATATGCTAAACGTAATAAGCTATCACTTGCGGATGCGCTTGGAGGAACAGCTGAGAAAATAGAAGTAGGAATTAGTATCGGCATTCAAAAGAGTACAGAAGCATTGATTGAAGTCGTTCGTGGGTATATCCAAGAGGGCTACAAACGAATGAAAGTGAAAATTAAACCCGGATATGATGTAGAAGTAATCCGCTCCTTGCGAGAAGCTTTTCCAGAGGTTCCCCTTATGGCGGATGCGAACTCTGCGTATACATTAGATGATTTAGAATTATTGAAGCAACTAGATGAATTCGATTTAATGATGATTGAGCAACCCCTTGCTTCAGATGATATAATCGATCATGCCAAACTTCAAAAAGAATTAAAAACACCTATTTGTTTAGATGAAAGTATTCTTTCGCTAGAGGATGCACGAAAAGCAATAGAGCTTGGTAGTACAAAAATTATTAATGTAAAAATTGGTCGTGTGGGTGGTTTAACCGAATCGAAAAAAATTCATGACTATTGTATGGAAAAGGGTATACCTATTTGGTGTGGGGGAATGCTAGAAGCTGGCATTGGGCGCGCGCATAATGTCGCTTTAACGTCTCTACCGAACTTTATCCTACCTGGCGATACCGCAAGTTCTTCCCGTTACTGGGAAGAAGATCTGATTACACCTGAGGTCGTTGCCATAGATGGATACATTACAGTTCCTAATGGGTATGGGATCGGCTACGAACCAAATCTAGAGGTTATGGAACGCTATACAGTGGAACATTTTACGTTTGAAGGATGATAATTAGAAGGATTGGGGTTACTTGTTAGCGAGTTGCCCCAAAAGTAGTGGTTACACTATTAGACATCACTCCTCCTATTATCCTAAAACCATTTCCAATTAGACAAATTCCCAGACAGTAGATGCGTCATTTATTATTTTCATGGTATAATAAGACATCCAAATAGAGATAGGAGCATCACTATGTTAAAAGATATTTTTATGGCTTTGTCAGAGAATCAAATATTAAATGGGGCAGCAAAAAAATATGGTTTGAAAATGGGTGCACAGCATGTTGTGGCTGGAACAAACATTGAAGAAACAATGGAAAGCATTAAAAAATTAAATGCATTAGGTATTTCTTGTACTGTAGATAATTTAGGTGAATTTGTTTTTGAAAAGGAAGAGGCTTTAGAAGCAAAAGCTCAAATTATAGCAGTAGTTGAAGCAATTGAAGAACATCAAGTAGATGCGCATATCTCATTGAAGCCATCACAGCTTGGATTAGATATTGACTATGATTTTGCTTTAGAAAACTTAAAGGATATTGTAGCAGCTGCAAATAAATATGGTACTTTCATCAACATCGACATGGAGTCAACCAAACATTTGCAACCATCATTCGACATTTTGGACGAGCTTTCTAAAGAATTTGATAATGTTGGAACAGTAATTCAAGCATACTTCTATCGCGCTGTAGAAGACATTCAAAAGTATAAAAACTTCCGCCTTCGTATCGTAAAAGGTGCTTACAAAGAACCTGCTGAAGTTGCATACCAAACAAAAGAAGAAATCGATAAAAACTATGTTGAATTAATCGAATGGCACTTACTAAACGGTAAATTCACTTCAATCGCAACACATGATCATAATGTCATTAACCACATTAAACAATTTATAAAAGAAAATGATATTCCATATGACAAATTTGAATTCCAAATGCTTTATGGATTCCGAACAGACATGCAGCAACAACTTGCAAAAGAAGGCTATAATTTCTGTACATACGTACCATTTGGTAAAGACTGGTACGGTTATTTCATGCGTCGTCTAGCAGAACGTCCACAAAACATGAACCTAGTAGTAAAACAATTATTCAACAAAAAAACAAACACATTTATCGGTATTGCTGCCGGTGCATTCGCACTTGGAAGACTAACAAAAAACAACAAAAACAAAAGATAAATAAGCAAAACTGCACTGCCTCCATGGCAGCGCAGTTTTTTCTGTGTAAGAGAGTATAAACTTTTCTACTTAGTAATTCTCCAGACGATTACAATCAGGTGAGTGTTACTGGTGCCAGGCACCAGTAACACTTCTGTCATAATACCCAACATCAGACCCTAAACAGAATTAGTATTCGAATGAAGGGTAAGTTGCTTATTAAAATGTTGATAACACACAAGGCACTCTATGAATAGTTGCTTTTGGAGTACTTGGAACTGAACGAGTTCTATACCATTACCTGGATTTCTTGATGAGGAGGGATGCGACTTTGTCGCATCCCTCCTCTTTTTTTCGATAATCGTTTGGTAGTCGTTCGTCCGTCACTCTCCATAGCCACTTATAATAGAAGTACCAAAGCTTTTGGAAATGAAAGAATAGGCCCTTTCCTATTGATGCGGTAAGTAGCCAAAGATACAATTTGGGCTGCTCAGTCCTTCTCTAGCTTTTCGATTGGATGGAAGTGTATCTCTTTTCTATATAGCATCACCCTATTGCCTGCATTAACTTTGCAAAAATAAGCAAGGAACGCATACAGCAAAAACACCACATTCTACGGGGAAGATAGAATGTGGTGTTTTTTTAGATTAGTCGGTTGCGTTGGTTGCGCATATTTATAGGTATAGCTGGTTGCCCTAACGAAATTCCCCAATTAAACGTTGTTGTTAGAAGTTACCACTCTAGGTTGCTTATCAATAAATACAATTATTCTTTTACTAAGTTAATAGTAATTGAGTTAAATGAGAATACACCTAGAGTTTTATTAGAATTTGATGAGAATTTTATTCCCATGTGACAGAAAGTATTTTTCCAGAGATTGCGTGAACTTGAATTGTTGCTTTGCTCGTCTTTTCTTTGGTACTTTCCTTGGTACTTTCCTTGGTACTTTCTTTAATACTTTCTTTGGTACTATCTTTGGATTGGTTCTCAGGTAGTGCCGCTTTCATTACAATTAAGTAATAACCGCCCTCATTTGTTTTCACAAATGAGTTACTTTCCAAAGTTCCTTTATATTGCTGTTGTGCTGTTTTAATCGCTTCTTCTTCCGAAATTAATACGGTTGCCGGTTTATTCGGTTTAATTTCAAGAACTGTTTCTATTACTTCCTCTTTATCTACTGTTATTGAAGCGACTTTTGGTGGTTCTACCTCTTGAGATGATTCTTCTACTTTCACTAGTTCAGTTTGGGACGATTCCTCTTTATTCGTTGCTGCTGTTTTTACTTCTTCTGTTTTACTTGAATCAGAAGTTAATACATCTTTAATTGCATCTTTAATAACTTCTTTAATCTGTTTTTCTTCCTTTTCTTCTTTTGCTTTTTCTTCTGCTTTAGAAGTTGGAGGCTTTACTGATTTTACAGTAGTTTTTTCAGTAGCATTTTCAGTAGCTATAACTGTTTCCGATGGCTGTTTAGAAGTATCTTTTGGTTTTTTACTAATAATTATTTGTGTCGGAAGTTTCACTTCTTCAACATTTGTATTCGTTTCTTTAGGTGTTGTATTTTCAATGAGTGGTTTTTCCACAATTAGAATTGTATCTTCCGTGATAGTATCTATGGATTCTGCTGTTTTATTATCTTTTTCCATAATAAGTGTGTCCGTTTGCTCTAGCGAATAAATTTCACCTGTAACAGCATTCATTTCTACTAAATAAACTGCTCCGCTTTTTGTAATAACCGCTTTGTACATATCATTCATCATCGTAACGCCTGCTACTTCTGCGTCATACATATGCTCAAGTTGGGAGCGGACTTCATTTTCAGATATCAACTGTTGGCTATTTTGTGTGATCTTTAATAAAAGTAAAATTCCTACTGCACCTGTTATCACTACAAACATCAATAGAAATCTTTTTACTTTGAAAAATTTCATTCACGCTTTCCCTCCTCCAATTCTATTTTAATGGACAAACATTAAAAATCGCTGAGAATTGGACTATTTGGAATAAAAATATGAATAGTCGTTCCAAAGCCTACTGTACTTTCTATCGTCAATTGTGCAGACAGCCGCATGGCAATATCTTTTGCGATGGCCATACCGAGTCCTGTTCCACCTGTTTTTCTATTTCGGTCTTCATCTACACGATAAAATCGGTCAAAGATAAACTCTATATCTTTTTTCGAAATGCCATTTCCAAAATCCATAATAGAAATTGTCGTGCCCATTTCATCAGCTATAATGGACGTTTTGATTTCTTGTTCACTATACTTTCGAGCATTATCTAAAATAATAAAAAGTAATTGTCTTAATTGTTCAATATCCGTATTTGCATAGATTGGCCCTTCCCCTTTTAGTAAAAACTTACGATCATATGCAGTTCGCATAGATTGCAAAGTAGATTCTACTAAATCAAATACATCGATTGCTTGGAAATGATGCACATTGTAACCATTCCCTTTTGCCAGTAACAACATTTGAGAGATCATTTCTTTCATTCTACCAGTTTCGCTTATGATCACTTGTACGGATTCTTCAGCAATCGCCTTGTTCTCAAAGCCATGACGTGAGAGTAGCTTTGCATAGCTCTCTATAACAGTTAGAGGTGTCTTTAATTCATGTGAAGCATCCGATACAAATTGCTCTTGTTTTTTATAATTTTGCTCCAGTTGCACCATCATCTCATTAAAAGCAAAACCCATTTGTGCCATCTCGTCTTTCCCTTTAGATCGGACGGCTATTTTTTCATAATTCCCTGACAGCCTACTTTGTGACATTGTATTAATTAATTTTTTAATGGGACTAGTGATAATATTACCGAGCGTTACACTAGAAGCAGTCATGAGAAGCATTCCAGCTATCGTCACACCAACTAATATAAGGCGTAAGAAGTCTAAGTTCTTTTCCACATCCAATAGTATTTTCATCGTCTGAACTTCTACAATATCACCATTCAGCCAAATGACTGGTTTACTTATTGTTAAAATAGGCGCCCCTTGGAATGTTCCAATTGCATACCTATCTCCTACCTCAAGCTCTGGTATATAAGTATTCACCCCGTCTATCGTTTGTACAAACAATTCTGATTCTCCGTATTTATCAATTACTCGAATACCACCAGTAGTAGGAATAAATGTGCGTAAAATAGTCGCCGCATCATCTTCCTCCTTCATTTTACTTAATGCAGTGATTAACTCATCTACATCTGTGTTAAGTTGTTTATATTCCGTATCAAAAGCCATTTTTTCAAATAAAAAATATACACCAATATTCATCATGCTTATGATGACTAACGTAAGGATAGTAGAAAATAGGTGTATTTTTGTTTTAAGCTTCATTCCTTTGCTCCTTCAGTACATACCCAACACCACGTACTGTTTGAATATGAGAAGGCTTTTGATTCTCTTCCAATTTTTTTCGAACATATCTTATGTAAACATCGACAACATTTGTGTCGCCATAATAATCAAAGCCCCATACCGCATCTAATAGCTGCTCTCTTGTTAGCACTTGGGTAGGATGCTTCATTAAGTAAAGCAATAAATCATATTCACGAGGAGTTAGGTTAATCGACTCACCATCATTTGTGATTTCACGAGTTTGTTCGTTTAACATGAGTGAATGAAAAGTATGTACATTCTCTACTTTTATAGCAATAGATGGAGAGGATTTTGTAAACCGAATTGCTGAACGAGCCCGGGCAAGCAGCTCTTCAATTTCAAACGGCTTCGTCACATAATCATTTGCACCTAAATCCAAACCAGTCACTTTATCATCTAAATTACTTTTAGCTGTTAACAAAATAACAGGTGTATCCGATTCTGTCGCACGGATTCGTCTTAGTACATCTAAGCCATTTAAACCAGGCAACATTAAATCTAGCAGTACTAAATCCCACTGTTGTTCTCTATATTTAATCAGACCATCTGTCCCTGTATATGCAATATCTACCGCGTAGCCTTCGAATTCTAACTCCAATTGTAGAACACGAGCAATATTTTCCTCATCTTCAATAATTAAGACATGTTTTGTCATTCCGAAGCCTCCTCTTTCCTCCTATTTTATCACACAACATTAGAACATTTTAATACGCTCATTTTAATAAGGTATCGTTACAGTATTGTTACTGGTGCCAGGCACCAGTAACAATACTGTAACAATCATTTTGGAACGTAAATGAAAAAATGGTTAGGTTAAGAATTTTATTTTGAGGGCTTTTTAGGTGTCACAATTTATTTTTGGAGCGTTTTGATAGTTAAGAACTAAATTGTTGCAGGAAAATGCAAATTGTGACAATTGCGGTTCTATTTTTTTTGTTATATGGTGGAATCAAATCATTGGAGGTGTGTATTTTCTATGGGTAGAATGAGAAGAATTTGGCAACCGGAGATTTTTTATCATGTGACGATGCGGGGAAATAATCGACAGAATATATTTTTGAATGATGGGGACTTTAAGCTCTTTTTTCGTGCATTACACTTCACTTTCAAGAAATATCCATTTACTATCATTGCTTACTGCATGATGAATAATCATTATCATCTGCTTATTCGTTCACCAGAAGTGCCACTTTCAGATGTGATGGCACTCATTAACAAACGCTACTCAGAGTATTTCAAGCGGAAGTATAACTATTTTGGACAACTTTATGAAACGCGCTATTTCGCTAGCATGGTTTCCGATCCTATGAGTTTATTAAATGTGAGTAGCTATATTCACCAAAATCCACTAAATACAACAAGACCTATCGTTGATAAAATAGAACATTATCCTTATAGCTCTTTTCAATATTACTATCA
Organism: Psychrobacillus sp. FSL H8-0483; assembly: GCF_038637725.1. Lineage (NCBI taxonomy): Bacteria > Bacillati > Bacillota > Bacilli > Caryophanales > Bacillaceae > Psychrobacillus > Psychrobacillus sp. FSL H8-0483. The sequence continues at coordinate 927,160 of NZ_CP152052.1, read as the reverse complement.
GCACAAAAAACCAGAGCACCCTTTTGTTAATACACAATTGCTTCCAGCAATAATGGAAAGATATCCTGAAATAAAAACGAAAGACTATTGTACGTATTGCGAGAATTTCCGCATGGAAGAAGAAAAACCCTCTCTTAGTCAGTATAGCTTGACATAAGACAGGATTCTTTCTTTAGGCAATTGTTTATTCACTAGGTATAAGGGAGAGCTTTAGATTAGCTACATTACATGCTTCTACAAAAGCATGGAAAAGCGGTCGAATGGTTGAAACTGTGCCTTCCATCATTTCTGGATGCCATTGAACTGCTACGACGAAACGGTTACCTGTTTCCCATTCCATCCCCTCTATAATTCCGTCGGGAGCGATCATTGTTACTTTAAAACCTTGCCCTAGCTCTTTTACTGCCTGATGATGAAAACTATTAACCCCAAGCTCTTCCGATTGATAAATTTCATAGAGTAGAGATTCTTTCTCAATACTCACTGAGTGAAATGCATGATGCTTCACTGCTTTATGGACAGAATGATTCATTCCTTCAGGTTTTTGAGTTTGCAAGTCTTGGTAAAGTGTTCCTCCTGTTGCAACAGTTAATAACTGCATCCCACGACATATCCCAAGTACAGGTAATGATGTCTCCAATAAAACCTTTTGCGCCAACTTTACTTCATGGTTATCGCGTTTTGGTTCAATCAATCCAAGTCCAAATCTAGGGTATTCTCCATAGTAATTTGGATCGATATCCGATCCTCCAGAAAATAATATTCCATCTAGCTTTTGTAAAAGAGGTGTTAATGTTTCTAAATCCTCCGTAATAGGTAAAATTACCGGCACTCCACCTGCACGTTCTATTGCAACAATATAATCGTCTGCAAGCAGTTGCCATTCTTGATTTTTAGCACCTATTCCAGATGCTAATCCAACAGTATCATCAGTTAAATAATTTGCACAAATACCAATAAGTGGTTTCATTGTTCGTCTCCCCGTTTCAATGCTAAATGACATAAAATGATCGCTCCAATTTGAAAGGAGCGACACCTTTACTCTATTCTTATAATTCAACAACCCATCCAAAAGGATCTAAAAGATTACCTTTTTGAATTCCTGTTAATGTTTCATATAATTTGGATGAAAGCTCACCAGTTTCGCCGTTATTCACATAAAATAACTCGCCTTTCCAGCGAAGCTCGCCTATTGGAGAAATAACAGCGGCCGTTCCCGTTCCAAAAGCCTCATCTAACTTTCCATTCAGATAAGCTTCGCGAATTTCTTCCATGGAAACTTTACGCTCTGTAACTGGAACATTCCAATGCTTTAATAGTTGGATAATCGATTTACGCGTAATACCGTCTAAAATACTACCGTTTAAAGAAGGAGTTACAACTTCTCCATCAATTTTGAAGAATACATTCATGCTACCTACTTCTTCAATATATTTTCGTTCAATCCCATCTAACCAAAGTACCTGTGAGTACCCTTCACGATCTGCCACTTCCTGTGCTTTTAAACTGGAAGCATAGTTTCCTGCAGTTTTCGCAGTACCAGTCCCCCCTGCAACAGCACGAACATATTCATTTTCTACAAGAATTTTAACAGGGTGAATACCCTCTTTATAATAAGAACCTACAGGTGACATGATAATGATGAAACTATAAGTAAGAGCAGCGGAAACCCCCAAATGAGCCTCGGTTGCAATCATAAATGGTCGAATATATAAAGATGTACCAGGTTCAGCTGGAATCCATTCTTTATCAACCTCAATTAACTGCTTCAATGCTTCAATCGCATGATCTTCATCGATTTTTGGCATGCTCAGTCTGTCACATGAAATGTTCATACGCTTCATATTTTCTTCTGGACGGAATAAACGGACAACACCGTCTTCTGCTAGATAAGCTTTCATGCCTTCAAAAACTGTTTGCCCATAATGAAAAATAGTTGCAGAAGGATCTAAAGTTATTGGCTGATAAGGGACAATTCGATAATCATGCCAGCCTACACCATCTGTATAATCTGCAATAAACATATGGTCAGTAAACGTTCTACCAAATAGAAGTTGGTCTGCTGGTACTTTTTCTTTCTTGTTTTCATTTTTTGTAATTTGAATTTTTAGACTACTCATGTCGTAATTTTCCCCTATCAATAAAATTTATTAAATTGCAACTAGTTTCTGTGTGCAATATATTATATGCAATTATACTACTTTTAAGAAAATTGGAAATACCTTTTTAAAATTAATTTCAAAAACTTTAAGTACATGAATCAATTTCATAATTCCAATTTAAAAAAACAAGAACAATACAAAAGGAAACTAAAGGAATATATATTTTAACGAAATAAAGTATAGTTATTCCCGCTATAGGCGGACGCTTTCCGCAGGGTGAACGATAAGCCATCACCGCAGCTCACGCGTCGTTTGTGATGGCTTATCTGTTTCATTCATCCCGCTGGAGTCGCCGCCTGTCGCTTCAATCAACTTAAGTATAAATGTTTGTATTTTAACAACAAAGTACTATTTATGAAATTAACTTACATATTATCATTCTGTTTCATTTGAATTACATAAATTCTCATTTTTCCATAAAAGTATTAGACTTTCTACCGATAAATTAGGTATACATATAAATTCTAAAAATTTTAAGGAGGCAATAAATTGTCCAAAAAACACAAGCTCATACTCCCAATGATAATTCTACTATATAGTTACTTCCTCTATCCGGTTCAAGCAAATGCATCCACTATTGTAAAAGGAACATTTGTAGACGTCTCTTATGAAAATGTTTCTTTACCTAATGGGGCTGTTGATAAAATAATAAAAACAATTACCATTCAAAATAACAGTGGTAAAACAATTTCTTTAAATATCGATAAATACGCTTCCCTTTCCATTAATTCTACATCGACAACAATAGATGCATTCAAGTTAGGAATGAAAGTGGAAGCTGATGTCAATTTACGTAAGGTGAAAGCACTTCGCGGCTTCATTGATGTATCTCAAGAAAAAACAGATGCTATCGGAAAATCCATTGCTGGAACAATTAATAAAATTGATAAAAAAGGTACTTTTATTTCTATCAGACTTGATAATGGAATATCTAAAACCTTCTATATAAATAATGAAACGGAATTTTATAAAGACACTAATCTTGTTGATCTAAGCCTTTTATACGAGGGCGATCGAGTGAAGTTAAAGATAGAAGAACATAACTCTAATATTCTTACTTCTGTTGAAGTAATTACGCAAGGTGCTATAATAGAAAACCTTTATAAAGGTACTATTAAACAAATTGACCCGATTCAAAACAAGTTAATTGTAAATGATGAACAAGTATTTCGCGATTGGAAGTGGCAATCTCAAATACCTGTTGGTAATTCTTCCAAAACATATTCAACCAAAACACCAATCTTTGTTGGCAATAAACAAATAGAACAAGATCAGCTCCGCTACTATGCCAATGATGAAGTTTACTATGTAACAGTTAGTCAATTCGGAAAAGAAATCATTCAAAAGATCGTGATAAAGCGGACGAATGAACGAACGTTTTATGAGCCTATGACTTCTATCAATACGACTACCAAGAAAATTGGATTAAAAAATATTGGGATTGTTCCATATCATGACGGATCCATCATTATTCGTAATGGAAGATTAGTTGACTCCTATAGTCTTCAATCAAGTGGAACAGCCTTTGTCGTAACAGATGGAACGAATACAAGCCAATACGCAAACATTGTGCATGTGACAAATGATGGATTCCAAAGCCCGAATTTAGCAGAACACGCCGTTTATTATGGAAAAATTAGCTCCGCTGGGACATACAATATTACCATTAATAATGCGAAGAAACTATCAAACAACTATTGGACTACTGCTCCAATTACAAGACTTACTATGAGTGATGATACGAACGTGGTGGAAGATTTCAGACGTTCAACAATATCCGTAGTCCCTAGAAATGAAATGGATGAAAGAATTGGCCAATATGGCTACTTCTACGTTCAAGACAACCAAATTGTTGCCGCTCATATTGTTGGTACTTCGACTAATATCGCTCAACTAGTTTCCGTAGGACGCCTGGAATATGCAGCGCACGGAACAACACTTCGAGTACAAAACGTAAGCCACTGGTACCAAGGTATTTGGAAAGAAGCAGGCAAAATTTATAGTATGAATGTTGAACAAGCTACAATTATTAAAGATGGAAAAGTAATAACCATTGATGAATTAGAACCAAATGATCGACTATTCATCATTCATGAGTCTGTTGTAAAAGGACGTATCATTTTAGTCAATTAAGTAGAAAGTGGCATGTGAGCATCTATGTTTACATGCCACTTCAACTTTGACATGAAAAGAGGGAAATAATATAAACATGAACACATTTATTAAGAAACTATCTATTTATTTTACAGCAGTTATCTTATCACTTGTTTTATTCAATGAAACAACAAATGCAAAAGCACCTGACTTTAATGGAGGTGTATTAAATGAATATACATATGAAGAAGTAATCTTCTTATCTGGAGCACCTGTTAAATTCTCTGGAAAAGCGACCATTACAGAAAAAGAAAATAAAAACCTAATAACGACAACTTATAAATTTAATCTCTCCAATGCATTAGGAGATAAATTAACTAGAAGTATTGTATATGTCTCTACTTTAGAAGCTTTTGAAGATAAAGGTCAAACTACCTCCAATACTTCTGTCAAAAGTTTTTCTGAAAAAGTGACAATCGGTACAGATACCTATACATTAGATGATTTTCAATTTTCTCAGGCTTCTGTCATTGATAATCGACCTGCAACAGATTACTACTCAGGTAATATAGTCGGTCGTAAAATTTATCTTAAAACTTCCAAAGGAACAGGAAGTTCAACAAATAAAGAGACCATTACCGTATTTATTAATGGAAGAGATGTAGGATATAAAAACTTTTGGGGTGCTACTGAAACACAAGTCATGGATTACGAAATAAACACACGTCTAGGAAATGCATTTATCACGAGCAAAGTTTCGGACAGTAAATCGAAAATACTTCAATATGAACCACATCCTCCTTCTCTATCTAGTTTTGTTGGTGGACATACCGTTATTAACTCAAGCAATATGATTTCGGAATATACATATGATATTCCATATGCAAAAATTGCAAGTAATAAAAAAGGTACTATTAATCTAAATCAAGAAAAAGTTCCAACAATTGAACGACTAATTGTCCCTAAATTTCGCGATTTATCTAACCACTGGGCAAAAGATGATATCGAAAAGCTGTATTCTCTCGGTATTTTTGATGAATCAAGTTCATTTTTCTCCCCAAATACACCAATGAATAGATACCAATTTACAACAGGAGTATTAAAGGCTGTGGATCTTCGTGTTCTAGAACAACCTAAAAATAAAAAGCCTCCTACTAAAGCAATTTTTTCTGATTTAGATCCTAAAGCTCCTGATTATTTATATATTGAGAGCGCCGTTGAGAAAGGCATTATTAATGGAGTAAACCCAAGTAAATTTGCACCAAATCAACCTATTACGAGAGCTCAAGCTGTAGCTATTTTAGTTCGTGCTTTAGGTTTGGAAGGGCGCGCACCAAGTCCTGGATTCAAAACTAATTTTGCAGATGATAAAAAGATACCAGCATACGGAAAGGAAAGTGTCTATGTAGCAACGGAGCTTGGCTTAATTAATGGAGATGAGAAGAATCGATTTAATCCAAATCAATCTTTAACTAGAGCACAATCTGCTGCAATGATTGCTCGATTTTTAAACTTTCTAGAAAATGATTTAAAACAAAATTATCGAGATGATATGCTCTTTTTTGATTAGGCTCTGTTAAACATTCATTTTGTTAGGCACGAAAATCCGTTACCACATGGATGTGGCGAATGTAGGATTTGTTCCCAGAATCCCGCTTGGGGGTCTTGGCAGTCCGTTAAACTGCAGGAGTCTCGCGGATTTTCGTTATAAAACATAGCCCTTGATTAATAGAAAGGAAAGATTAGATGAAAAAATTGAAAATGCAATCAATACTACTTCTTATGATGACTTTACTTTTTTTTATTCCTAGTATTACGCTACAAGTAAATGCTGCTAATCTCTATAAAGACATTAATAAGGATTATTGGGCCTATTCTTCGATTGTATGGGCCAATAAAAAAGGGATCATGAAAGGTTACCCTGATGGAACATTCGGACCTACTAAAGCAATAACTGAATCTCAGTTAGTATCCGTACTTTCTAAATTCGATACTTCCTATAAGGCAACTGGTTCTTATATAACAAAGCCCGGCGAGCCTACCTCCGCTGGATATTATCGATACTTCAAAAGTAAGAATATGCCTGTAAATGGTTATACAAACACAAAAAAAAGAGATAAAGCAGTTACAAGAGGGCAGTTTGCTCGAATCATCGCAGCAGCAGATGGTCTGAATCTGACAGAACCCTATGCGGTACAGTATTTTTACAGTCAAAATCTTTCTAGTGGTTCAAGTGGAAAGAAAACCTATGAAGATTTCAATCCAGCTAAAGCATTAACTAGAGCAGATGCAACTGTTTTTCTAAATAGACTTGCTAATCGACGGACATTTAAGATATCAGGTATAAGTGGTACCATTTTTGGAAGTGATAATGTAGCGATAGATAAACCTACTGATTTTCCAGATACAGGTACAATTGTTTTTCCAGGTCCCTCTGATAAAGAACCTGATAAAAAACCCGTTTCTCCAACGTATGATTCTCGCCTAGCAGATATGGACATACAGCATCCGACATTAATTGCAAACGGAGTAGATTCATCTTTCATTACACTCATTTTAAAAGATTGCTATGGAAACACTATTTCATATGATAAATCTATTCCTTTTGTTGTTACTTCTAAATTAGGAGCAACTATTACAGGTGAACAAGGTGGGAAATGGTCTAGCTCGACTACTCTATACACAGACGGTCCTGATATATCAGCACAAATAACCGCATTAAAATCAACAAAATCACTCAATGATACAATTTCATTTAAGATTAGTGACACTAACAGCACTGGAGTAAATATGGCCTGCTATAAAAATCCTGTTTCTGTGAAAATAAGTTATGATCCACAAGCAGAGCTTCGTATTGAACATGAAGTTTTTAATAAGGAGTCGATCTCTGTTAAAGCATCTATTGTTCGACCAGGTGGTCAAATCATAACAGATTATAATGGAAAGGTTCGCTTCGACTCTGCTCAGCTTTCTTTTTCAAATAATGAAGTAAGTTTTGTAAATGGAGTTGCTAGAACCTCTATTAAATCTTATCCATGGGGGGATTCTTCCCTTAGTGCTAAAATTTCACAAGGAGATGCAAGATACACAAGCGAACTTACTTCCATTTTAAATAAATTTCATAGTCACGAGATAAATGGTGACCGTCCGCTTTATGCAGATTACAGCTGCCCTAGAGACTTTGAGGTTGGATTTATTATAGACTCGTCTGGAAGTATGAAACGAAGCGATCCAAGCCGACTTCGCGTTTCTAAATCACAGGAATTAATATCTATACTTAATGCTCCGACAAATGTTGGTGCACATTTTGATTCAAAAGGTTACCTTCTTGGAAAAGGATCTCCTTCCTTTATTAGTTCTACTTTTAACCAAGTTAGACAAGCTGGTGGAACCAATATTGCAGATGGACTTGATAAGGCATTTGATTCTTTTTCAACGAACAACACACCCAAAATAGCTATTTTACTAACTGACGGGAAGTCTAGTACAAGTAAGATTGTTTCATTAATTCAAGAGGCTAGAGACCGTAATATTACTGTATATACAATCGGACTTGGAGATAAAAAGTTTTTGAACGAAGAACTACTGGAACAAATAGCAAATAGTACAGGTGGTAGTTATTATCATGTTGCAGAAAGTACTGATATTGCTGCTGCTTATCAAGCAATTCTAGACGAAATTTCATGTGAAACCAACATCCCAAGTTGTTCCTATTATGATCAAGGATTCCGATCAGCTACTATTAAGTCTACTAGAACAAGCTTTTACATGAACACGTTTATAAGTGAAAATTGTGGGGAAGTTGCTAGAGTGATCGTTCAATTTACATCACTAGATGGTAAAATTGACTACGAACTCATTTATAGAGGACAAAATTATTATGCACTTGAAAAAGAAATACACGAAATTACGGACCTTACCCTTTTCACAGAAGGTACATTTATTGCATATGATGCTGAAGGAAATAAAATTGGCGAAAAAACCGTAACGATTCAATAAATAATAAAAACGTCTCGAGTGATATTCATTCACTTGAGACGTTTTTTGTACTCATATTTATTTAAACGAAAATGAACCAAAGAATCATGGTCACAATAATGGTTGTCACACCTTGTAACAATGTTGCCATTGTTTGTGCTTTGTAAGCATCCGTTACTTTCATACCGCTGAACTGCGTCACGACCCAGAAGTAGCTGTCATTTACGTGACTCACCGTCATAGCACCTGCCCCAACTGCCATCACAACTAGCGCTAACGGTAATGCACCTTCGACACCTATAGTTGGTAGCATTGGTGCAATTAATGAGGAAGTTATGACTAGTGCTGCTGTAGAAGATCCTTGAGCTGTTTTCAATGCTGCTGCGATTAAGAAAGGTACTAATAAGAACCAAGCTCCGTTTGCAAGAGCACCTAAATCCATTTGCTGCAATAAGTCTGCTACACCAGAGTTTTTAATAACTGTACCAAATGATCCACCAGCACCTGTGATTAATAGAATAGGAGCCGCTTCTTTTAAGCTTTCGCCAATCCATCCCGATAAAGTCTTTTCACTAATTTCCGGTAACAGTAGGAATGAAGCAAACACTCCAAATAATAATGCTACTGTCGGTGCCCCTAAAAATCGTAGGAATTGCGTAAAGCCTGTTTCGCTACCTGTCAATGCCGCTACCGAACCTATACCGATTAATACAATTGGCAATACGATCGGAAGAAATGATTTAAATGTAGATGGCATTTTACCAAATGACTTAATTACTTCTTCATAATCTAGCGCTTCTTCCTCATCTGCTTGTACTTCAATTGTTGTACCTACTTTTATTGCCCATAGATAACCAACAATTACCGCTGGAATTGCGACAAATAAACCAACTAATATAATGGTTCCTAAATAATCTGTTGCACCTATGTTACCAGCAGCTGCAATCGGCCCTGGTGTTGGTGGTACTAGCGTATGGGTTGCATATAAGCCTGTGGATAACGCAATGGCCATCGATGCAACTTTTACTTTCGCACGCTTAGCTAATGATTTTTTCAAGCTAGATAAAATAATGTACCCAGAGTCACAAAATACGGGTATCGACACAATATACCCTATAATAGACATTGCTAGTTGTGGACGTTTCTCCCCTAAAACCCGAAGCACCACTTCTGCCATACGATATGCTGCACCAGACTTTTCTAAAATAACTCCGATAATCGTACCTGCAACAATGACAATACCAATACTCGTCATCAGCCCGCCAAAACCAGCGTTTACATTTTCTACGACCGTAAGTAGTGGCATACCTGAAGCAATACCCACAAAAAACGCACTAATTAAAAGAGCTAAAAATGGATGAAGTTTGAACACGGCAGTTGCTACAACCACAAAAATAACGCCTAATAAAATGACTAAAAACAACATTTTCTCACACCCCTTTTTCTATTATTAACTGCATTGTTTCTTTTGTTCTCAATCGTAAATAAAAAGCAGCATTTCGAATCGATTCTTCTTTTGAAATCTCGCTATCTGCTACACTAGCTAGTTTATAAAAATAAGTAGATAGTTCCGAAAAACTCTCTTCTTCAATAAAACCAGAAATTAATATTACAGGAATACCTTTCTTTTTTGCAGCATTCGCAATGCCAATAGGCGCCTTACCAGAAAGTGTTTGATTATCTGTTTTCCCTTCGCCTGTAATGATGAAATCAGCACCCTCTATTTGTTTATGAAAGTTAATAGCTTCCATGACAACCTCTATACCAGGTTTTAATTCAACTGGGAAAAATGCAAGAAATGCACCGCCGAGTCCCCCTGCTGCACCTGCTCCAGCTCGATTATGAAGCGTGATGCCAGTCAGACGTTCAATATTATTGGCGAGATGCAATAAGTTTTGATCTAGCGTCTCTACTAAATCAGGTGTCACGCCTTTTTGAGGGCCAAAAATAGCTGTTGCTCCATTTGGACCGATAAAAGGATTATCCACGTCACAAGCGATGATAAAATGACATTCCTCTATTCGTTTATCAAAGGTAGTTACATCTATTTCATACAAATCTCTTAATGATTGCGGTCCTTGTGGTAATGCTTCTCCGTCTCTATTTCGAAACTTCATACCCAAAGCCTGTAACATTCCGGTACCACCATCATTTGTCGCACTACCACCAATTCCTACAACAAATTTTCTGTACCCACTATCTAGTGCATGACGGATGAGCTCCCCAGTTCCATAAGTAGAGGCTTCCAGTGGATTTTTTTCATGCTCCTCTAAAAGCGTTAAGCCAGATGCTCTCGCCATTTCAATGACGCAAGTTTTTCCGTCTCCGAGCACACCATATTCCACTCGAATTGGTCGGCCAAGTGGATCTTGTACTTCGAGATGAACGGTATGCCCATTTGTTGCAATAATCAGAGGTTCAAGTGTTCCTTCTCCACCATCTGCTACAGGAAGTAGTACAGTTTCGATCATTGGGTTAATTTCATTCATTGCAGCTACCATTTCTTGTGCAGCCTCTGTTGCTGTTAATGAACCTTTGAAAGAATCAGGACTAACAACGATTTTCATAGGTTCTCCCCCTTTTTGTTAAGCGCTTACATAAAATTATAGTGTTAATAATTTTTATTTACATTATACTTATTGTATAAGTTTTCTGTATTATAACAGGTGGTATTTTATACTTATCGGAGGTTCTATGATTACAAAACAACTTGCCCAACAAATTGTTGAACAGACGACGCTGAGGCTTCACCGAAATATTAACGTTATTCAAACGAATGGAATGATTCTTGCTTCAGGGGATCAACTACGTGTAGATAGCATTCATGAAGGGGCAGTTAACGTTGCCCAAACGAAAAAGCCTTTGTGGATTACAGAGGATAATAAACACTTATTTCCTAGGACGAAGCCAGGTATTAATTTACCTATATTTTTTCAAGAGGAATTAGTCGGGGTCATTGGAATCACAGGAAATCCAGAAGAAATCGAAGAAATTGCAACACTTGTCCAGCTTACAACCGAAATGATGGTCCACCAGGCGCTAATTGTTTCCGAACGAGAATGGAAACGAAAAATGCAAGAGATGGTATTTGAAGAATTAATGAGTGGACAACCGATTCAAAAAGTCATTTTCGAACGAATAAATAAAATAGGTTTTCTAAATAAACCCCCATTCCATGCAATAATGATTGAAATTAGCCCAGAATCAAAATCATACCAAAATATTTTTCAAGGAATCGAGCAGTTTTTTCATAGCGATTCTATTTTAATTGGACATTATCAATTAAACGAACATTTTATTCTTACTTCTGACCTAGACGAAAAAGTTTTTAACCGGAAAGTTGCGTTGCTAGCGGAAAAATTAAAGAAATATAATGCACTTCCTATAGGGATTGGACAGATTGTACATTCTCTTGATCAGGTGCATCACGCTTACCAAACCGCGAAAATTGCTCTACAATTTGGTGACCGACATAAGCCAATTATTCATTTCAAAGAGGCAGAAATTTTTTCATTGTTCAAAAAGGGAGAATCTCCAGAAGCAAAACATTTTACACATCGAGTTCTATCCAATTTAGATGACAAGCTCGTTAGCACACTACAAGCATATTTTAATGTCAATCAACAACATGCAATATGTGCAGATACATTAGCAATTCACCGACACACACTTACATATCGTCTAAATAAAATACGCGAGTTGACTGGATATAACCCAACCATTTTTCAAGACGCCATCATACTACAAATCGCATTATGGATGACGATCCGGAAAAACTGATAAGTGCAGCACAGAATTGCATTGCAATGCACTGGACTGCACTTGATGTCCATTTTCAAGAACGCCAGAAAAGTACTGTAGCCAAGAGGTAGAAACACTTGGAGAAAGTGATCGACATTGTGGCTATTCTTTCCTTTCCAAAATCTTTGGCACTTCTTTTACAAGTAGTTATGGAGTGTGACGAATGAACGACTACCACACGATTATCGTAAAATTTGGAGGGATGCAACTTTGTCGCATCAAGAAATCCAGTTAATGGTGTAGAACTCGTTCAGTTCCAAGCACTGCAAAAGCACCTATACGTAGAGTGCCTAGGTTGTTATCACCATTTTAATAAGCAATTTACTGGGTACTTTTGGTTAATCAACACGTGTGCTAAACAACAAAAAAACCGTTTCAGCTTTTCCACTGAAACGGTTGTATGGATCATTATTTTTTTGCTACATATACAGATGCCACTTTCTTAGCACCTACGTATTTGTTCCCCCAATAATAAGGGTCATTTAATTTATCAACTCGAACACCTTTTGATGTAGAAGCATGAATGAACTTTCCACTACCTATGTACATACCAGCGTGAGATACGCCTTTACCTGATGTATTGAAGAAAACTAAGTCTCCCACGGCTAAATCCGCTTTTTTTACTGTTTCCCCTGTGCTATACATTCCTGCTGCTGTTCTTGGCAATGAAACACCATTTATCCTGTAAATGTAATTGAGGAAACCTGAGCAATCAAATCCTGCCTTTGTTGTTCCACCATAACGATATTCAATTCCTATTAGACTTTTCGCACTTGATACGATTTGAGTTGATGCTACAGAGCTTGCTGCTTCTGTATTTCCTGCAAATGTTCCCGCTGCTAAAACTACAGTTAAACTAAAGATAGTAATGATTTTTTTAAACAAAGAAGTCAAAACTTGTTCCTCCAAAAGACACGTATTGAAAAATTCATATAACTAATTTCTGAAAATTTCTCTATACCTATACTAACACGAACAAAACAGCCGTGACTTTACAGTTGTGTAACAAAATGATTACATTAATCTCATTAACAGATTGGGCTTATCATTTAGTTGAAGCTATTTCAGATTCGTTATAGCTGTTCGTTAATTTTTTTGCGAAATCCTCTAATGTATGTTGAGAATGTATTCGAATACGATTGATGCGAAGAGGGTCGTCAAACATTTTTACAGTTCCTTCTCGTATCGTAAATCCTAAACGAATGTTATTTTCCTCCATAGCAGCTAATGCCTTATCGGATGTTTTTCCATACGGATATGCAAGAGAAAGTATTTCATTCTCTGCGTTTTGCAAGGAAGTTAATAAAGTGGAGCCTGTATTTAGATCATTACTTATCGCAAAAGTAGATTCAGATTCTAAGTAACTTTTATTCGTTTTACTATTAAATCGATGAAAATCATGAGTATGCAATTGATAATTAAAAACATCGTCCGTTCTCATTATGTCATTAGCACCGATATATTGATATTTCCATAAATCAAACGCTTCACTTTGCTCGGGCACTTTACTACTAATCAGAAAGCTGATTGCTTTAAAATCTAATCGCTTTAAATAAAGATATGCATATTCCACATTTGATAAATAACCATCATCGAATGTAATTAAAAACACTTTATCCGGGAGTGTTGCTTTTCCTTTTATCCACTCTTCAAATACATGTAAATCTACTGTTCTCCAACCATTTTGTTTCAAATATCTCATTTGTTCTCTAAATTTATTTGTTTCCAAAACAGATAAATTACCTTCATATATTGTACCCAATTTTTCATTGGCCAAATGATGATACATTAATATAGGAATTCCAGTATCTTCTTCTGTACTCTTTCTATAAATGTACCCTATTTGCCCACCAAATTGTACTTGATAAAAGCCAGCTTCTGCTTCTTTAATTGGGACACGAATACCTTTTTTTATTTTACCGATTACTTTTCCACCTGGTTTTGACTGATTATAAACAGATACTTCAGATTTCGTGACAATATTAGTAATATAAGACTCTACCGAATAATTTGCTTTTCCTACTTTTATTGCATTGTCTTTCTGTACATACATCTCTCCATTTCCGAACGGTAATACAAAATACTCTTCTGTCTCTCCTACTAAGTTATACTCCATACCTTTCAATAATCCCGCTAAAGGATAAAACTCGCCTTCTGAGAGTTTTCCATAAGCAACTTCTCTTTTTAATAATTGAATGCGTTCCTGACTTTGTGTCTCCTCTGCTGAAACAGTTTCGTCCATTAATAATATTGAACTAGCTATCACTAACAGAAAAACAACGACTAATTTCTTATACACTTTCCAAACCTCTATTCATTTAATACTATAAGCAATTAGCAAATTATATCATAATAACGTTAAAATAATGGATTTTTTTATTAAAATGCATTAAAATCTTACATGTCATATTAATTAAATGTACATATATTGCATATCTTTTCTTCCCGCTTTTATGGTATAAATAGGTGAATACATAATTATTTAATGGATTAAAGAACAGGGGAGAAATAGAAAGTGAAATTAAAAAACACACTAACAATTCATTTGGGAGCGATTATTGTTGGGATAATCGTAGTTATGCTGTTAATTACTTCTGTTGCTACATATAAAACAGCCTATGACGAATTGTATAAGGCTGCAGGGATAGAAGCATATGGCTGTGCAAATATTACAACTGGTCTGATAGCACCAAATGATATTAAACAAATAATCGCTGGTGATACTGCGACCATTGATGCCGTTGGTAAGCAGTTAAACTGGACAACTGCACATAAAGATATTTTTGAAACCCAATATATTATTGATCTGGATGGAAAATTATTAGCACTCGATGATAATTTAAAAGAGCTAGGTTATAAGGCTGGCGATCAATTTTATACAGATGAAGAAGCCGTTAAAATGCTTACAGAAATGGGACATCCTACATACACAGAAAGTTATGAATTCGCTGGCATGAAGCGTCTTTCTGGTTATGCACCTATTTTTGAAAACCACGATCCTAATGGGAAAATTATCGCTATTAGTGTTATTGATTTTGATGCCTCTATTGTGGCAGATCGAACTTGGGATGTTGTAAGTAAAGGATTACTTGTAAGTGTAATTCCATTGATTCTTGCTTCATTCGTTACCTTTTTATTAATTAGAAGAAAAACTAAACCGCTTTCCGCACTCATTACCTATGCTGGTGAAATCGCAAATGGCAATCTTGCTGTAAAAGATACGAACTTTACGAGTAAGGATGAGATCGGTGACTTAAGCCAAACGCTGAACAGTCTCTCTGGTAACTTACGGAATATTATTGGAACTATACAAACGACTTCTCTTCAATTGTCTCGAAATGCGGAGGAAACGTCGGCTTCTTTAAATGAAATGAAAGATGCTATCCATCAGGTAGCTACGAATATGAGTGAAAATGTGGCATCTATATCAGACGGCACGATCACTGCAGAGCGATCTTCTTCCATTTTACAATCACTGGCGGCAGGTCTTCAAAATTCGAAAGAAAATGCAGATGCGAGTGTTATGAATTCCAAAACGACGATGCAGACTGCTAAAGAAGGACTAACTCGTGCAAGCGAAATTAGTCGTGACATGGATAAAATTCGTAGTGCATCTATTGAAACTGGTGATACCATTCAGCGTTTAAATGAAGCAACGACTAAAATTCAGCATATTACCGGCTCCATTGCAGCAATTGCAGCTCAAACGAATTTACTTGCCTTAAACGCATCCATAGAGGCTGCTCGTGCAGGTGAACAAGGGAAAGGATTTGCTGTTGTTGCTGAAGAGGTTCGAAAACTAGCGGAGCAATCAAATGTAGAAGTCAATCAAGTCGAAATGATCGTCAAAGATATTACAGAAAGTATTCAACTAGTCGTTTCTTCTACAGAAGAGAGCACAAAACTGATTGAAACAGGTTCTGTTACCGTTCAAGAAACATCTCAATCACTAAGCGACATTTCAGCCGCAGTTGCTCAGACAGTGGAAGAAATTTCGATGATCTCTAACATGACAACAATGGAAGCGGAAAATTCCAAAGAGGTTGTGAAATTGATTAATCAATTAACTGAATCTATACACGAAATTGAAGAAGTAACAACATCCATTTCAGCAGTGACCGAAGAAACTACTGCGTCCATCGACGAAGTTGCTACCCGCTCAACTGAAACTAGTCAAGTCGCACAAGAGCTTCAACAAATCGTATTAAGATTTAAACTTTAAAATAAATGAAGGGACCATCTCTCAGTCACATTGTGACTGAGAGATGGTCCCTTTTCCAATGTATTATTTCTGTTCCAGACGGACACTTTCCGCGGGATTCTACCGCAAATATACTCTAAAGAACAATAGCCTTATTTAACAGAGCTTAAAAAAGGGGCATCCCAACGTTGGAAAAACGTTCGAAAGCCCCCTCTTCTATTAATGAATGCCGTGCGCAACCATTGCGTCGGCCACTTTTAGAAACCCTGCTATGTTTGCACCTACGACTAAATTACCAGGAGAACCATAACTTGCAGCAGCCTCATGACAACTTTCAAAAATGTTCTTCATTACTTGTTTTAATTTCTCATCCACTTCTTCCAATGACCAAGATAGACGCATGCTATTTTGAGACATCTCCATGGCAGAAACAGCAACTCCTCCTGCATTTGCAGCTTTTGCTGGTCCAAATAAAACACCTTTCGCTTGGAATGCAAGAACCGCTTCTTCTGTACAAGGCATATTCGCACCCTCACCAATTGCTTTTACTCCATTTTGAATAAGTAATTTAGCATCCTCTTCTACCAACTCATTTTGTGTAGCACACGGCAAAGCAATATCGCAAACTACCGACCAAATATTCCTGCAACCTTCATAGTAAACAGCATTTTTATGGAACTTTAAATAATCTTGAATTCGTTGATTCGTGAATTCTTTTATTTGTTTTACAGTCTCTACATTAATCCCATTTGGGTCATAAATATATCCACCTGAATCACTACATGCCAATACTGTGGCACCACATTCAATTGCCTTCTCCATCGCATAAATTGCAACGTTTCCTGAACCGGAAACAATGACATTTTTGCCAGCAAAACTATCCCCTGTCTGCTTCAGCATCTCCTCCACAAAATAAACAGTGCCATAGCCTGTAGCTTCTTTTCGACCTAAGCTTCCGCCATGGTTGGGATCTTTTCCTGTGAAAACCCCAGCCTCATAACCACCCTTTAAGCGATTATATTGCCCAAACATATAGCCAATTTCTCTTTTACCAACGCCAATATCTCCTGCCGGCACATCCATATCTGGTCCAATGTATTTGCTTAATTCCGTTATAAAACTTTGCGTAAACCGCATTACTTCGCGCTCTGATTTCCCTTTAGGGTTAAAATCAGAACCACCCTTCCCTGCTCCTATCGGCTGTCCAGTTAACGCATTTTTAAAGGTCTGCTCAAAAGCCAAAAACTTCATAATACTGCTATTAACAGTAGGATGGAATCGAATCCCACCCTTATAAGGTCCAATACTATTATTAAACTGAACGCGGAAACCACGATTCACTTGCACCTTTCCAACATCATCTTCCCAAGCTACACGAAACGTAATTACTCGATCTGGTTCCGTTATACGCTCTAAAATCCCATTATGAATAAACTCAGGATGCTTCAAAAACACAGGACGAAGCGAATCAAATATCTCTCGAGTCGCCTGCAAAAACTCCTTCTCCCCAGGATTGCGCTTCTTCACCATTTCATATACTTCATGCACATAATCATTGGCTCTATTTCTCTGCTCCACACTATTTCCATTCAACAAATCCATATCCACCCCTCACTTCTACTTGAATTATTTAGTCATTATTCTATTCTACTATTATCTCCAAAATCTCATATCCATTCAACTTTTATAAACTTTTGTTAATAATTATACATTTTAACCTAACCGAATATGTTCTAGCGTACTCCTGACTTTTTGAACGATATTACAGGAGCGTTACTGGTGCCAGGCACCCGCAACAATTCTGTAATAAAAGCAAAAAAAGTGACTCCACTTAGAACTTGGGAGTCACTTTAACTATTAGTATAAACTTTTTATGAGTGTTTCTAGCATAACTGGCATTTCGACGAACGCGCTATCGACGTGAAGGCGCTCTGTTTTTTGATGTGCGTCTTTCCCGAATGGGCCAACATTTAGTACAGGTCCTTTTAGCTGCGCCATATCTTCAAATGGAATGCTGTACGTGTCACCCCATACCGGCGTGTTACTTTCAAAGGCAGACCATCCGTTTCCGTCATCCTCATAATTTACATAACTTAAATCACAAATGCCATTAAAATAGTGGATTTGATCGATTTTGTTGTTAAACGTTTGTGCAGATTTTTTCATTAGCTCTACCAACTCTTTTACAAGTGGATGATTAGACGTGTTAACTGCTGGATAATATGGTGGTGCAAATAGGATTACCGTTGCAGGTGCTAGCTCTTGGCACTGAATCATCAGATTGTCTACGATGCGTAGTGATTTTTCTCGATCGTCCCAATCATCATGCTGAAGCGCTTCCCGTTTCAAGCGTTCCACTTCTTCTGAGCCTAATTTTTTATTCGCATATGCAAGTAATTGTTCGTAGCGAAGAACTTTCACATTACCTACACCTTTTACTTGCTCGCGGTCGCAAATTAGTTGGTAGTCCTCGTTCAAAGCAGACATTGCTTCATTTGCCACTTGTTCGAATAAATCCATAACTTCCGAAGCCGTTCGTTTCAATAAAAACACATTATACAATGCAACCGCACGATAAGGAGTTTGTGTCGAATAGGACATCTTTAAATCTTTTTGCTGCAATGAAACCGGTAGTGGAGTGCTTTCTCCAAGATCCGTCTCACAAAATAAAGGATTCCATTCCATACGCTGCGTCAAATAAGATGCAATATAGTTCGCCGTCATTCCTTTCATCGGCTCTCCAACATGAGTCTCCTTCCCGTAAAACAAAGCTGCAGGCATGATTTTCCCAATAGTTCCAGAGTAAATATATTCATGAATATCCGTTGGGCTTTGAGAAAACGAAGGCTCACTATTTAAAAATAATTTATACGTCAATCCGAATTCTTCACGAATACGTACTAACTGCGTAACCGCTGCTCGCATACCTGCAGAGTTCACTTCTTCATCAGGAACTGTAGTCAAAATAAGATTGATTGGCCACTCTTCTACACTTGCTTTTTCTATCAACTGCATATGCAGAGCCAGTCCCATTTTCATATCCATTGTTCCACGGCCAAATAAATACTTGCCTGTTTCCAAATCAATTCGAGCCGACTCTGGTAAATCGGTTGGATTCTCCATAAGCTTCTTCGTTAATTCCTCTGGAAAATACGCAAGCGGTTCTAATACACCATACTCTTCCGTCTGAACCGTATCAAAATGGCTAATGAGCACAACCGTCTCCGTCGCCTCAGGATGTTTATATAAACCCGTGACAACATGTCTACCAAGACCTGCATCATGTAACTGCAAATGACTTGGATGCTCTTGAAAATACTTCAACTCTCTCAACTTATCAAGCGCTTTCGGAGCAAAAGTAGTTTCCCCTTCCGTCAACGTAATACTATTCCAACTAACAATCTCACAAAGCAACGCGCGAAGTTTCTCCGGTGTATCCCATAATAATTGATTCATCTCCATTATCTCCTTTATCTATCAATCCCCTACTATATTAAATAGGTTGAATAGTGTCTAATTTGTGTGGGTGCCTGGCACCTTAATAACTCACCACATTTTCCACTGAGCGGAAAACGTTTCCGTATATCGGAAAGTTTATATTTAAAATATAGATGCTCCATGATATAATGTCAATATATTAAGAAAACTTTTTTATTTATATATAAAAATAGGCGGTGTATTATATGCAATCTATCATCCGAGCCATGACCGTTGCAAAAGTATTAGCATCTCACTCAACGGAAAATGGCGTTACCATATCAGATTTATCTAAGCAATGTGAGCTTCCACTTAGTACGATGCACAGACTCCTGCAAGCAATGATCAAACAAGGGCTAGTCGAACAAGACGAACGTTCTAAAACCTATCGACTTGGAATACGTTGGCTGGAATACGGACTGCAAGTGTATGAATCTATCGATTATGTCAGCAAAATTAGACCAGAATTAGAACGATTGTCCAAAGAAGTTGAGGAAAGCGTCTATTTAAACAAGCCACTTGGTAATGAAGCAATCATCGTAGAAAGAATCGACAGCGAAAAAAACCCGATTCGAATTTATGACCAACTCGGTTTACGTATCCCAATGAACATCGGTGCAGCAAACAAGGCCATGCTAGCCGCGATGTCTACAGACAAATCAATCGCTATTTTACCTCAGTTGTTACCTGCTGATAAAATTGCCGAATTCCAAAAAACGCTGGAGGATATTAGAAAACAAGGCTTTGCCATAAGCCATTCAGAAAGAACGGAAGGCACGTCATCAATTGCTGTATCTATAAAAGACGGCTTTGGCCGAGTTATTGGTGCCATCAGCATAGGTGTCGTCAGCTTCAACCTCACAGAAGAACGTCTAGAATACCTAAGAACTAAAGTAATCGAAACCGGTAAAAGAATTTCTGCAAAAGTAGCTTCTGGTAGCTAAAGAACATAAGCACAAGCGCCTATGTTAGAGGAATACAGTCTAAGTTCGCGACATCGTGGTGCTCCTGCGCAAAATAAAAGAACATTTCGCAACGACTATATGACCTGCATCCTGCAGGCCTCCGAAAGGCAAATGGGGATGGGGTAGGTCTGTAAAGTGCGCCACTTCCTGTGGCACCTAGAGCATAAAAAAAGAGGACGATCGTCTATTGAACGATCGCCCTCCTTGCTTATTTATATGTAACAAAAATGTTTCTGGTGCCTGGCACCTGTAATATTTTTGCAACAAAACTTCTAGTTGTTCTAGCTAAAATGCTTATTTCAAGTTAGCCCATTCATTTTCAAGCCATGTTTTGAAATTGTCGCCTTTTTCGCCTTCGTATGCATCATACACATCGATTCGCATTCTTTTCAATTTCGTTAAAAATTCCTCAAATGTATGACCAGCTGGTAAGCTTTTTTTCACTCGAACGAATACTTTATTTGCACCTTTGATAACTTCAAACTTTGTTTGTTTTGGTAATTGAACGTCTTCTCCAAATTCAAGGAGTATGCGGTGTGCTGCTTCTTTAATTTTGTACACTGGATCGTTTGCTACTCTTACTTTTAATACATCGATTACTTGACTAGTATTATACCTGCCCAGTTCCTCGACAGCATCATAACGCGCTTTCCAATTTGCCGTGCGGTTTGCTGCTTTTTTTAGTTCCTCATAATTCTCTGGCAACTCATTTGTGACGATCTTTTTACTCAATCTATCCAAACTCCTTTTATGTTCTTATATTAATTATTTTCTCCATCCCATCATTATATACTACATCATTCATAACTCCTATTTTTATCTAAATAATCGACAGA
This sequence comes from Psychrobacillus sp. FSL H8-0483, assembly GCF_038637725.1. Classification (NCBI taxonomy): domain Bacteria; kingdom Bacillati; phylum Bacillota; class Bacilli; order Caryophanales; family Bacillaceae; genus Psychrobacillus; species Psychrobacillus sp. FSL H8-0483. Next base: position 905,646 of record NZ_CP152052.1, on the reverse strand, counting down.
AACTAAGTAATTTCAACAATATTTTGAACTTTTACACAATCTATTGAAATTAATTTTCCTCGCATGATATACTCCAATAAAAAGGGGTGGGAGAATTTGGGAAGTATCAGTCAAATGAAGAAGTTTAAATATTACTTAACTTTTAAAGGTGGGCATGACTTAGTATTCGAAACCGACACCGACCTCCGTAAAGCAAAAAAAGACAAAATAAACGGTGGTACCTTTGTAGTTACAGAAAATCAGTACACGATTAACATTTCACAACTAAAAAGTATAAAAGTAAAAATACAAAAATAGCCTACTCACCACCCTAGACCTCTCATACATATAAAACGCATGATACTCGATAAAATCGAATAACATGCGTTTTTTTAGTTCATCCCTTTCATATTACAAAAGTATTGCTGGTGCCAGGCACCCGTAAATCTTCTGTAATATGAAGATAAAAAAAAACCGCAAACTCCTTGATTTAAAGGATTGCGGTTTTTGGAACTAGTTATATTGATAGAATCCTCGACCAGTTTTTCTGCCTAGATGTCCTGCTCGTACATGTTTTCGAAGTAAAGGAGGGACACGATATTTTGAATCTCCTGTTTCCTCAAATAAAGTTTCTGCAACCGAAAGTAACGTATCAAGACCGATTAAATCAGCTAGCGCCAATGGTCCAATTGGTTGATTTGTTCCAAGCATCATGCCCTTGTCGATATCTTCTGCAGATGCAATACCTTCTCCAAGTACAAACATAGCTTCATTTAACATTGGCACAAGAATACGATTCACAACAAACAAAGGTGCATCGACAATAGAAATACTTTCCTTGCCTATCTTCTGCACTAATCTAGCAATTATTTCGTAAGTCTCATTCGAAGTGTCTGAACCTCGAATAATTTCGACTAGTTTCATCACCGGAACAGGATTAAAGAAATGCATACCAATAACACGATCTGCTCGATCTGTGGCAGCTCCAATTTCCGTAATACTTAGACCAGACGTATTAGAAGCAATAATAGTCTTCTCCTCACAAATTGCATCCAGCTCAGCAAACACTTTTTTCTTCCAATCGATATTTTCGACTATTGCTTCGACTATAACATCCATATCAACTAGGGCATTTTTCTCCGCCGTAAACGTAATCCGAGAAAGCACTTGGCCAATTTCATTAAAATCTCGATCTTCCTTCTTGTATAGTCTCCATAAATTAGCATCGATCATTTTAGCAGCCTTACCAAGCATTTCTTTGTTCACATCACATAGGATAACTTCATATCCAGCTGAAGCCATCACTTGCGCAATGCCATTACCCATTGTCCCAGCACCTAAAACACCAATTTTCATCAACGAAACCTCCCACAGACTATCAAACATAACGGATTACTTACTTCATTCCTAAAGATAAAAATTACTATGTACGCAAGCTTAAAAAACCCCAATTCTATAATATTTCTATATTAACCCATTACCAAAATGAACATATTCCTTCAATTATCAGATTATTATTCACTAATAATTATACTAACAATAAGGAAAATGTAAATATCAAATTCACGCAAAAGTTTGATATTTTTCATCCATTACATTTATATATCAATTTCATTACGGGGGCCTGGCACCCGCATTACCAGTCTCCCGTAATAACAACCTAAGTTAACGGGGCCAAATAAAAAAGTATCTTTCAAAACTATTTATTAATAGCCTCGCAAGATACCTTTTATCAATCTATAAAATTATACTGTGTAAATACCTTGTTACTCCCTACACACTTTCAATAATGACCGCAATCCCCTGGCCACCGCCGATACACAAACTAGCCACTCCGTATTTTAAGCCACGTCTTTTTAATTCATATGCTAATGAAAGGAGAATTCGCGTACCGCTCGCTCCAACGGGATGCCCTAACGCAATCGCACCACCGTTGACGTTTGTCTTTTCCCGATCTAATCCAAGTTCTTTTTCAACTGCTAAATATTGAGAAGCAAATGCCTCATTGATTTCAAACAAATCCATATCCTCTAATCGTAGCTCTGCCCGTTCCAATGCTTGTCGAATAGCGGGTACTGGACCAATTCCCATAATAGAAGGATCGACCCCTGCCACACCCCACGAGATGATCTTCGCCATCGGAGTTAACCCATGCTCCGCTACCGCTTTTTCACTAGCCACAATAACAGAAGCTGCTCCATCATTGATTCCGCTAGCATTTCCTGCTGTAACCGTCCCATTTTTTATAAAAGATGGTTTCAAGGAAGCAAGTTTTTCCGACGTCATATCTCCTCTAATATGTTCGTCTGCTGAAACAGATACAAACCCTTTTCGAGTGGGAACTTCCACTGCAATAATCTCTTCTGAAAATACTCCAGTCTCTTGCGCTTTCGCTGCACGTTTCTGACTTAAAAGAGCAAACTCGTCCTGCTCTTCTCGTGATAGGTTATACTGCTCCGCTAATTTCTCCGCCGTCATTCCCATGCCGCTTCCGATATACTCATCATTCAACGTGCTTAACACCATGTCTTCATACACAATCGTTCCAAGCTTCGCACCGCCAAATCGGGCATGAAAATTCGCATAAGGAGCCAATGACATATTATCTACTCCACCAGCTAAAACGATTTCTGCTTCGTTCAATAAAATCAGTTGCGCAGCAGACACTACAGCCTGTGCACCCGAACCGCATAAACGATTCAGATTATATGCAGGGACCTCCATCGGCACACCTGCTTTTAGCGCAATATGCCGCGATAAAAACGCCGCATTTGTACTCGAGTGAATAACATTTCCATAGATAACATGATCAACTTGATCTGCATCTACCTTAGAACGTTTCAAAGCTTCGACAGCTGTCGCTACTCCTAAATCATCCGCTTTCACATTGGCAAAAGAACCACCAAAGCTCGTGAAAGCTGTTCTTGCTCCGTCTACTAGAAAAACTGAATTCACATAATTTCCCCCTATCCTTCTTGCATTGCATTTTTCAGTACTTATCCACTTGCTTTCCTAGGCAAGCTTTTGATAATTTCCGTAACAAACATCTCTCAAATACCCCTTAGATTAAATAATAGAGATCGGTGCTTAATACATTTAATTATCAGAAAAATCTTTCTTTCAAAACTATTATACTTCCATTTATATGAAAGTAAAACCTAGATTAAATGGACCAACAAATGGAAAGTTGGATAAAATAGGCTCTGTTAAATTAGATTGTTGTTTTTTAGAAGAATATATTTTGTGACGAAAATCCGCGAGACTCCTGCGGAAAGATGGGCTACCAATACTCCACAACAAGCTTGCGAGTGAAGAGGTTGGCATTCGTCCGCGGAAAGCGAGTGGATTTTCTTCCACAACAACATGATCGTTAAACAGATCCAAAAAATAAAATAAATCCAATCTCTCTCAAGGAGGGATTGGATTTCTATTTCTTATGAATTAAAACACTTTCACACTTTCCACTGCTTGTTGGACACTCCCAAACGTTTTAATTAATCGTCGCTACTTCTTTAGTCGACAACCCATGGTCGATAGAAATTTGAGTTATATATTTTAAATACATTAAACGATTTTTGGCATATGGTTTAATGAGTGTAGAAAACTTTCCGAAAACAGCTGCTTGCTGTTCTCCAGCCATTCTCTCTACACCTCCCCTAGATAGATTCCACTGCTTTTCCTAAATCCTTACTTGTAATCTTCCAATGCGACGCATTCCAAACAACTGCCCCTTTGTTAATCAAAAAAGCTTGTGGCGACTCGTGCCGAACGCCTAAATCACGTTCAATCTCATTAGACACCGCACGATTTTGAATCACCTTCACTAAATACGTTTTCACGGGCGAATTAAACGAAGTAAACTCCCCATACGCTCGTGCACTAACTGGACAAGTTGTACTATGCTTAAACAATAACACTGCCTTTTCCTTCGACTCCTCCAAGACAACCTTCCAATCCTCAACCGAAGTAATCTCCTTATACCCTGCCAACTAAATCATCCTTTCTAAATAACAATCTTCTCACTAGTTCTTTACCCCAATATCCCAAAACCCAACAACATAATCATTCAATTCCTTAATTCCATTTTACACTAAGCACTCTTTAATGTTTCCTTTTTTCCTAGTGTATTCCACTTCCTCTGATGTTACAGAAGTATTACTGGTGCCTGGCACCAGTAACACTTCTGTAACGTTTATTCCTCAATCTTCTCATATCCATTTTCTAAGAAAAATCTTTGAAGGCAGTATACCTAAAAAAGATGTCTTTGTAAGAACTAATACCACCACCTGCTACACATCTTTCTACTATGTTGTTTTATATAGCTTATTTTTGGGCGATAAAAAAGTATAGGCTTTACTGTCTCGAAAGGAGAAATAGTACACCAACTTCAATTAGAAATTAAAAAAGAAGATGGAGAAAAGATAACATATTCTAACAACACAAAATAAAAAAAGCCAAGTCGGACATTCTACTCCAACTTGGGTTTTTACCTATTTATCAGTCCTTAAAACATAGCTCCACTAACCTTATAACTGCATTATTCATATTCTGCAAGTAGCTAATTAAACAACTGCTTCCATGTATTTATGAAACACCTTTTTTTCAAACAACTGTATATATTCTAATGTTTCATCTGGTGTAAAGAAAAACACAAAATCATGCTGCTCTCCTTCTACTTCTCGATCATAATCTAGCACACAAATATTTTTAACACCTTTTGATTTCAAATTTCGAATCAAAATTCTTGTATGTATATCAAAGCCCAAAATTACATGAACTGGCATTTTAATTAGTTCCATCCTGTTTCCTCCAAATACTCACAATCTCTTAACTTTAAATTATTCACCTCTCATTAGCAATAGGAAGTAAACAGCAAGCAAATTTTCTGGTTCTGATTTTTATTTAGACCGTTCAGATTCAGTTTATTACAGAAGTGTTACTGGTGCCTGGCACCAGTAACACTCCTGTAGTAATACCACGCAGCCGTAAATTCTTGTAACAAAAAATCCCCACAAGTCAAAATGACTCATGGGGTTTCAAATCCACTACCTATACTTTTTCTCATCGTTTTCTATCTTTGCACAAAGTAAACCGAATGCTGTTCCTAACAGTGCACCTGCTGCGACTTCTACTGGTTGATGTCCCAGAAGTTCTTTGAGTTCCACTTCTCTCTGGACATACTCAAAACTCGGGAAGTTTCCTGACAAAGCCGCCACATTATCTTCTAAATCGTTGACCAACTGCGCGATTTCGCCTGTATGCCTTCTAATCCCTTGCGCATCGTACATGACGATTACACCAAACACTACGGCAAGTGCTGTTTCCGTGTGCCGTGTCCCTTTATTTGCAGCGACATAAGATGCCAAGGCTGAAACCCCTGCAGAGTGGGAGCTTGGCATTCCCCCCGTTGTAAACGCTTGTTTCATATCCCATTTTCCAGTAAGTTTTTTATGCGTCAGTATCTTTAATCCCTGTGCTATACCAATTGCGGATAACGCAGTTACGATTCCTCTATTCATTTTTTTCATAAGTAGCCTCCAACACTCTTCATGATGGTATGTATTTTCTTCTATAAGATTCCCTCTTTAGGAAGAAATAATCGAAAAAAATTTAACTTTTTTTATTCAATAAAACCGGCGCGAAAACATAATCTCCTCTTTCTACTAGCTCTCCAACCACCACAGGAACCCTACTAGAAAAAATCGGTCCATCGACGACAACCGTATGAAACTCTCCATTTTCGCCACACGAATCAATCCCCGCTGCTTCCAGTTCTTCGACAATCTCTTTCGTAAACTGCTTTCCAACATATTTCGCCGGCATCATGGATGTATTTACCACAACAATCCATGCTTCAAAACCAGCGTCCAGCAGCTCTTCCACAATGTTTCTTCGAGGCTCCTGCCACAAAGGATGTACAGCGACAATGTCCGACTTTGCACAGGTATTCTGCACCCATTCCAAATGTTCTTCTATATCAATATCCCCAAAGACACCATGCGTAATTCCTTCATCCCGAAACTCATCCATTGCACCAATAAATTGATTTTCATACGAATTCCAACTTGTCTCTTTGATGAATAAAGGCACCCCAAGCCGTTCCGCTTGCGCTTGAACAACTTCGAGAGGAAGCGCATGTGATTTGGAAATATCCCCATCCTCTTCAAACATCGTCAAAATCTTTTTCGGGGTCATCCCTAATTTCAAAGCACGATAATACGCCATCGCAGAATCTTTGCCACCACTCCACGAAGAAACAAAAATAGTGTTTTTCATACTTCATCACACTCCTTTTTTATGATTTTGAATCCAATCAAACCTATTAATAACACTTACTTGTTGAATAAATATGTAAAGTATTACGTATAATTTAACACAAAATTCAACATAATAGCACAAGCACCTAGTTATTTGTCACTTACAGAGAGGAGTTCAATTATGTGGATATAAAGCTACATCTCCCCACCCGGAGCAAATCATTCAACATTACATTCCTTCTATTAACACTTGCTATTTTCGATAGCATTGTTACTGATTTTGGTATAAGTAACAACTACATCTCAGAAGCAAATCCCTTGATGCGAATCATATATGAAACCAGTGTACCTGGATTTTACGCCATAAAAATTATCCTTCCCCTCTTATTTATGTATTTAATCTCGAAATTTGAACCGAAAAGGTACTTGCAGTTATTAATTGCTGCTGCCCTTTTCTTATACGCATTCGTGCTTTTTCAACACATTTATTGGTTATACTTAATCTTTGTAGCAACCTAAAAAATCCAGCAACCACTTAGCTGCTGGATTCATTTTATTGCTTTTTAACTGCACTTTTTTCTTCTCTTTCCCATTTTTTCAATAAAGGATAAGGATCGTAAGCCCATTCTGTCCGCCCATTATATTTATACATACCGTAGTGAAGATGAGGAGGAAACTTACCAGAAGTCCCTTTCTTCCCATATCCCGAACTACCAACATAACCAATGACTGAACCAGGTTCCAGAATGTCCCCTTCTTCTATTCCTTTCGCAAAACTCGATAAATGGGCATAATAGTGATACGTATTATTTACATCTCGAATGCCAATTCGCCAGCCCCCATAATCATTCCACCCCTTTGTTTCTACCACACCATATGTAGCAGACTTCACAGGAACTCCACTAAAGGAAAACAAATCAGTACCTTCGTGCATTCGACGTCCGCCCCAGCCTCTTCTATCTCCCCAAGTACTGCGATAACTATAATCGTGTCGAATAGAAAGAGGAAAAGCACGCTTATCCAAATTCAACATTTCAAAATGCTTGTAAATTTTAGCATTGGTCATAATCTGATTAACGGTCATATCTCGCACATAATACTCTTTAAGAGCCTTTTTAAAATCTCTTTCGGAATGAACACGAGCACTTAAATATTGAGTCAATGTCAACATGACATCATCGTCATTTACTCGATCGGCCAATTCATCATTATTACCATCAACTCCATTACCAGCAAAGAAAACAATCGAGGTTAAATCCGTATCATTCTTTAACGGATTCAGTACTCCAGTCCAAAAGTCCTCGGAAAACTGAATAGCAACTACACCTTCGCTTTTAGGTATATCATTGCGGACTTCTTGAATATTCCGTTCATATTGATCCACCGCAGCCAGATAATACCAAGGTAAGGTATCCGTAGAATACTTAATATAATAATCCATCCGATTTTCTAAAATTTCTTCTCTCGACGGCACTTTTTCTTCTGCTAAAACAGTGAAAGCAAAGAGAAAAAATAGGACACTTATGGAAAAGGTGATTTTAATCCAGTGAATCAAACAAAATACCTCCTTTTTTAATACTTTAAATAGGATTCCCAGTTCAGCTTGTTTCATGAATAAATAAAGTTCAGATTTCTTATACAATAAATGGCTTATCGCAACCAAAAAAAAATCGACTGTCAGAAAACAGTCGCCCCAAGCTAAATCATTGCAGGAATCAGATTTCATTTACAATAAATGGCTTATCGCAATCAAATCACTTTAACCGAGACCAAATCGCTTCTAAGCGAGACCAGTTTACCTGTAACCGAGACCAATTCCACCCTAACCGCAACCAAATATAAAACGACTGAAAATAAACTGTCGCCCTAAGCTAAATCATTGCACGAATCAGATTTCATTTACAATAAATGGCTTATCGCAACCAAATTACTGTAACCGAGACCAAATCGCTTCTGAGCGAGACCAATTTACCTGCAACCGAGACCAATTCCACCCTAACCGCAACCAAAAAAAACGACTGTCAATAAACAGTCGCTTTCAACAAATTAAATTATTTCGCACAGGCTTCAATAAAAGCTTTAAAAATAGAAGCCGAAACCGAATCATTTTCTAAAAGCAAGCATTCCGGATGCCACTGCAATCCTAAAACGAATGCATGATTTTTACTTTCAAACGCTTCAATGATTCCGTCGCTCGCAATTCCACTCACTTCAAATCCACTAGGCATATTTCTGACAGCTTGGTGATGAAAACTATTTACTTTAAACTTCTCCACTCCAACGATGCTACTTAAAAAGGAGCCTTCTGTCACTTGCACAAAATGGGATGCATACGAGCGAGGCGCCTGCTGATCATGTTGAATTAGCTGGACATCGGTCTGCGTATAAATATCTTGATACATATCTCCACCCGCAGCGATGCTGATAATTTGAGCTCCTCGGCAAATCCCCAATATTGGCTTATTTAGCTCCAGCATTTTTTGGATAAGTGCTACTTCAAACACGTCTCGCTCCGGCACGATACTTCCAAGCCGTTGATGAGGCTCTTCTCCAAATAAAGTTGGGTCAATATCTCCTCCTCCAGTTAAAAGTAGCCCATCTATCATCCCGACAATTGATTCGATGACATCCTCTTTGACATTTGGGAGAACAATAGGAACACCTCCGAACTGCGTAATAGCATCAATATTATAAGTAGGTACACTAAGTACATGTTCCTTTAGGTTCGATGAAATACCAATAATCGGTTTCATAATAATCTCCTTTTCTTCTACATTACTCAGCTACTTTAAGAATTTGTCTAGACGCATAAAAAATACGATCTATCACTCCAGTTGGATCCGGTAAAAATTGAATTCTATCTTCTTCATTCACAATAAACAAGTTTTCTCCAATACATCGCAATGGACTTATTGTCACTCCAGAAATGATAGCAAGTTGATTGTCAACTACTTCCACAACGACTTTCATTCCCTCACCAGATTTATAAGTGCCAACAAATGACATCAAGTCTTCCTCTTGCATTTGATAACTGTCGAAGTGAAGATGTGTGGCACTAGCCTCTCTATCTTCTAACACATTGAGTGCACCCATCAATAGCTTGTCTGTAGGAACGTCAGATAAATTACTTAAAATCACTCCCGACAAACCCTTCTCAGGAATAACCCCCATAAACGAGGAAACTCCTTTTAAACCTCCACCATGATTAATGAACGTTGTGCCAAAATAATCTGGAATAATGCGTAAACCATACCCATAAAATCTTCCTTTTTCGAATTCTACATGAGGATAAATCATTTGGTCGACACTTTCAGCAGTCAAAATACGCTCTTCACCGACGACACCCTTATTCCGAAAGATCTCCAAAAATTTCAATATATCATTCACAGAAGATTTGAGATAACCAACTGCCCTCATCGAAGGAGCATCCCACCATAATGGAGCTGCATATACCTCCACGCCATCTGCGGAATGCTTAGCGGCATATAACGTTGTAATATTATCCATGGTATCTATATTCGTAATATCAAAAAAACTATTTTGCATATTAGCCGGTTGCAAAATATGCTCGGTAATATATTCTTCATATGCTTGTCCGCTTACCCTACTAACGATAATTCCAAGTAAACCATAAGAATCATTCGAATAGCTATAAGCAGTACCAGGATCTCCGAGTAGCTTAACGTCGAGCCTGGCTATAAAATCGAGCATCTCTTCATACGTATCAATAGCTGCTCCCGGATGATTAACCAAATCTAATCCATAGTCTTTTGCAGAAGGATCTTGGTCAATGCTACGTTTTCTAGCATAAACATGGGTCGAAATGGGAGGAAGTCCAGCTGTATGGGTCATCAAATGATGAATCGTAATCTCTTTCGTTTTTTCTATATCTGCTGTACGAAAATCCGGTAAGTACTTTATTACCTTGTCATGTACGGATAGCTTCCCCAATTCTTGCAATTGCATAATAGCGACACATGTAAATGATTTTGTCATAGAAGCTATTCCAAAAACGGTATCTGCATTCACCGGTAGCTTTTTCTCTACATCTCGAAATCCAAAATCCTGCTCATATAGGCGTTTTCCCTCTTTATTAATACCAATTCCTACACCTGGGATATAGTGTTTTTCCATCATTTTGAACGCGTATTCCTCAAAAAGTTCCATCGATTTTATTTGACCCATATATGAAAACACCCCTTTTAATAGAAAATTTGCTCCCAATCCCACTGCTCAAATCAGAATTTGTTCATAATAAATCTCTTTCGAAACATTTTAGCATAATCAACACTATAAAAGTACATAATATTCAAAAAATTTTACCGATAATAATAATCAAAAAAGCACCTTTACCCCTAATAAAAATACCAAGAACCAATCGGAATTAGAAAACTCCTTGGTTCTTGGCACTTCTATTATGTATATGCGCAATTTTTTTATTTAGAATAATAGTTCAGTCACCCATTTACTAACTCTCGCTAATAATGGTATCATCCAGTTCTAATTTTCGATAATATTTGTTTAATAATACACCAAATATAGAAGCCAAAATTTGTTGAAAAAGCATTCCTAATACAACTGGAACAGCCACAGGTGCAGGGAAATAAGTAATTGCTAACACCACTCCAGCACTTATATTTCTCATTCCACCAGTAAATGTTAAAGCAATAACCGTTTCTTTTTGTTGCTTACACCAAATTGCAACTAAAAAGGAAATCACGTAACCTAAAAAAGCAATTGCCAAAACCGTAAAGGCAATTCCCACTACTTTAAGTTTGACATCTAATAAATAAGGCGCCACGACTGCTCCATTCAACATGACAACAATTCCCATGCCAATTTTAGAAATCGGTGATAGCCGAGCACTCAAAATATTTACTACCTTTCCTTTTGTCACCTGATTTAAAGTCATTCCGATAATAGAAGGAATAACAATCATCCAAAACAATCCTACCATCATATGAAAGGAATCTATTTGGACATTTCCTCCGACCAATAATGACATCGTTAACGGGACAATAAAAGGCGATAGCAAAGCTCCGATTAATATAATCGTTAGGGCTAACGTATTATTACCTTTACTGATCGATACCCACACAAAACTAGTGATTCCAGTTGGAATGGACATCATTAAAACCATACCAGTAATCGTATAAATATCACCCGTAAACACAACATGACCAATTCCCAAAGCCATCAGAGGCATGACAATATGTAAGACAATAAGAGCAATAAAAATCGGAAATGGATGTAAAACGGCATTTTTAAATGATGCAAAATTTGAATTAAGGCTTCCTGTAAACGTCATAAAAGCAAAAATCCACGGAATTAAATAAGAAAAGTCCACGATATAATCTGATATCAGCACACCAATTACAACACTACTTGGAATAAAAAACGGCATCGCTTTTTCTAAAAATCTATTTATCTTTAAAATCATGCTTTAGAATCTCCTTGACCAATATGACATATAACTCTTAACAATAATTAGATACGATTATTGCATCTTAATCAATCACTTATTCAAAAGTATTTACAAATCAAATACGCGAAACTGATACCCACCAAATCAATAGCAACATCCACCAATCTTCCATTTCGGTAAAAATAAAGCTGCAGAATCTCCGTAAAAGCGGCAAAAATGACCGTTAATACGAATGCAACTCCATATTTCCTCACCCAAAGTAGATGGAGAACATATAGAATGGCAAAACAAATCATATGACCTGTTTTTTGAATTACATAAAATTTTTCTGTTAATTTCATATCATTGATAATAAACAGCTCCGAAAAATTGGGGTTTGTCTGAAAGGTGAAACCTACAACTTGATTATATAAAAAGGCGTGTGCATCAAATGTGCATATCGCAACCAAAATAAAGGAGGACCATAAGAAAGTTAAAAAAGGATAAATTAACAAATTGCAACACCTTTCAAAGGAAGAATTTACATCTTTCCTTAATAGTACAATTTACTTAATTAAAAATCCATTTTATTCCTCTAACCTATTTAGCCCTTCTACCTTCATACCTAATAGAAAAAAGCCGTCGAACATGCAAAGCTCGACAGCTCTTATTTTTCTTTTCAACATCCTGCTATTTCACTTTGAAATTCACTAACACGCTTTTAAGAAGAGGTTTACCAGATTTGTCTGTTAACTTATTGGTTATCATTAATTGATAGGGACCTGATTTATAGCCTTGCTTAGGGGCAGTTACAATAATTTGTTTTGGATTATCTTTGGATACTTCGAGCGCTACGTTCATAAGTTGTGTACCATCCTTCACCACAAAAATCGAACCTAGGACACTAGCAGGATTTACTTCTTTGTTTAAAGTCACGGTCCATTGCTTGTCTGCTGCTACTAACTCTGTTTTATCTATTTTGCTTCCCCATTCACCAGTGGGATTTGGAAAAGCACCGTTTACAGGTATGCTATATTGAAGAAAAAATTGATTGGCGATTACTCGATATCCCGCTTCATTCGGATGAATATCTTTAGGATTTTCTAAATAAGAAGCACCGTTTGCATCAAAAGTAGATGCTACATCAATAAAGCGAATCCCCTCATTTTTTGCAATGCTTGCTAAACGATTATTTACAATAGTAAATGCAGTTTTTAATTGTTGTTTGGACGCCGCATCCTTTAAATGCGGAAGTGGAAAGTAATAACCAAATAAATAAATATCTGCCTCAGGATTTATAGTTTTCACCTGTTTAATTGCGGTGGTCAGATTACCCGCTACCGTATTTAAAAGCGTAGTCGCTCTAGTTAGATCAAAATTAATACTTTCATCTGCTGGATTATACATGTCATCTATAAAATCATTGGCACCACTTATAATCGTGACTAGCTCTGCCTTTTTTAATGCTTGTTGCACATCATCCCGTTTTAATGTATGCAACAATCCATCACTTGTCTCACCAGAAGTAGCAAAGTCCTTTGTAAACGAAGCGAGCATTTCTTTCTTAGCAAGTTCTTCACTAATCATATCTGTGAAGCCCCTACCCACTTTTACTCCATATGGCGTATGTCCAGATGCTAAAGAATCACCTAATGCTACATAATCTATTTTCACATTCTCCGCAAGTACAGCAGGAGTACTCACGCTAAATACAAATAAAAATGCTGCCAATAAAAATGCCGTAAACCTTTTCAATACGTAACCCCTTCTCTTTCCTTTTTCATTTACTTTACCCTAAGCGCAACCAATTCCACAAAATATTTTTACTTTCAAAAAACAAATGATCTGAAGTGGATAAATTTCACAATTTCATTACAGAAGTATTACGGGTGCCTGGCACCCGTAATACTCCCTCCGTACTTTCCCATCTGAAATCGATCTTATTTTGCTCCAGCTTCCATTAAGATTGCTTCTATCTCTTGGAATCCTCTTTTTCGTGCATGTTGTAAAGGTGTGACCCCATCACCATCTGCTAGATTGACGTCTGCTCCGTGGTCGATTAGTAGTTGGACGCTTTGTTGTTGTCTTTCATTCCCGTCATTTAAAATGATTGCTTCCAACAGTGCTGTCCACCCAAGATTATTTACGTGATTCACATCAATCGAAGTATTTGAAAGAAGTTCTTTTATGACCTCTACATACCCATGTTCTGAAGCTGGTATGAGAGCAACTCCGCCGTATCGATTTGTAATGGCCGGATCAGCTCCCGCTGCAATGGTAAGCTTTAAAATCTCTAAATATCCTTCTGCCCCTGCATACAGAAACGGATTATTTTTCATCTCATCTCGAATATTCACATCTGCTCCTGCGTCCACCAACACTTTTGCAGTTTCCACATCATTTCCATAAGTAGCAATCATGATGGCAGTTCGACCTTGTGCATCTTGCCCATTAATTTCTACCCCATCAGCAATTAATGCTTGAACCAAATGAACATCCTTCTCCTCTACCGCTTGTAAAAATTGCTCTTTCTTCATCCCATTATCCACTCCTTCATAATCACTCTCTCTCTTTTCCTTTCCCAAACAACCTTGCAGTAAAAAAATGCACATCACTAAGAAAAATAACCTTCGCTTCACATTACCAAAACTCCTTCATTATTTGATGTGGCGAATGCAGGGTTTGTCCCTATAAACTCGTTACGGGTTATTGGCAGCCCATTTTTCCGCAGGAGTCTGGCCGATTTTCTTCACAAAATAGATGCTTCTAAAAAACAACAGCCTAATTTCACATACCCCTGAAAATAAAGGATATCCACTTCTCCCCCATTACTGATATCAACGGGACATCTAGTTACTTTAAATAAATCCTATCATTCCAAATCTATCTTCCTTTTATTCTCTCCAAAGCATCCCCAATCAATAATGGAAGATACGCATTCAAATCTCTAAATGGAAAACCTAATTTTCTTGCACGCTCATTGCTAATCAACCAAGTCTTAGAAAGATTAAAGGGAGAGACATTAGATTCATTTGGCGTAGAAGTAATGATGGCAGATGTTTTTGCCTTTTCTTCTATCGTAGTCATCATTTCACTTAATTTTACTTTCCCATTAGAAGTCGCGTTAATGGTGCCAGTGAAATCTGAAAGACCAATCCATGTTAGGAATTGACCAGCCTCTTCCTCCGAGATGAAATCGATTGATGCATCTGGATTTACAAGATGAATTTCTTCTTGATTAGCTATTTTTTCAATATGGAAATGAAGACGCTTCGTGTAGTCATTTAAACCTATAACAATTGGAAATCTCACTGCCACTACTGGGAAAGGAGCTTTTTGAAAAAATACAGCTTCTGCTTGTCGTTTCCCTTCATGATACGTAAAGTCTTCTTTCGGCCCTTGAATAATTGTATGCTCTGCAGGAATAAAGTCTTCTTCCACGTATCCTACTTCTGCATCCCCTTCGTCATATACTGACTTAGAGGAAGTGAATACATATTTCTTTGTGTTATTCTTAAATACTTCGATAGCGTCCAAAGCTTCCTGGGAAGAATAACAGATTTGATCGAAAACGATGTCCCACTCTTCCGCTTCCAACTGATCCTTGTAATCTACCAAATTCAATCGATCCAAAACAATTCTATTTACTCTAGTTGAAAATGGATCAACCATTTTCCCCCTAGTCCCTATCGTGACCTCAAATCCTTCTTCCAATAAGGCTTCTACTAGATGCACTCCAAAAAATCGTGTTCCCCCTAAAACTAACGCTTTTCTCATCATTTTCTCCTCTCCCTTTTTTCAAATAATTAAAGTTACTACTACATTATACTAACTTTTTTAAATATATAGAAAATACTAGACGTGTCCCTAAAATATTAATAATGCATAAGATCGTTACAGGTATGTTACTGGTGCCTGGCACCAGTAACACCACTGTAATAATTATCGTTATGAGCTATCGTTATGAGCAAATGGCAACCTCGCATAAAGATAATAATAAGTTCATATAGTAGTAAATCGGCTTAATATGGGAGGGGTATGGATGGGCTATTACGTGAAAGTGGAAAAAGGTGTGAATATTTATGTGGAGGATGTGAACCCGGCTTCGACTAAGACCATCTTATTTGTTCATGGTTGGCCGGCAAATCATCAGATGTTTGAGTATCAATTTGATCATCTTCCAGCATTTGGTTATCGATGCATTGGTATTGATATTCGCGGATTTGGAAAGTCATGTCGACCGTGGGATGGTTACTCATATGACCGGTTGGCTGATGACATTCGGGTCATTATCGATACGCTACAGCTCGAGGATATTACACTGGCCGGGCATTCAATGGGGGGAGCCATTTCTATTCGATATATGACTCGACATGGAGGACATAAAGTCTCAAAACTGGCTCTATTCGGAGCTGCAGCCCCTGTTTTCACACAGCGTCCTGATTTCCCCTATGGAAAAACGATAGAAGAAGTCAATACACTAATAGATGCAACCTATACAGATCGTCCGAAAATGGTAAGCGACTTCGGGGACACCTTCTTCGCACGTTATTTAACAAAAAGCTTTCAAGAATGGTTTCAAGGGCTTGGATTAGTGGCATCGGGGAACGCAACAGCAAAGTGTTTAGTTTCCCTTCGTGACGAAGATTTACGGAATGACTTACCTCGCATCCAAGTGCCTACTGCGATTTTTCATGGAAGACAAGATAAAGTATGTCCTTTTGTTTTAGGCGAATTAATGCACGCAAGTATTAAAAATTCGATATTGATTCCTTTTGATTACAGTGGCCACGGTCTATTCTACTGCGAATTAGACAAGTTCAATCAGGAGCTTGCAGCATTTATTGGATAATGAAGAGTTCACTATAATATAAATTCGAAAGACTAAGTAGATTCCTCTAGAATCCATTTAGTCTTTTTGCAGTGCAAAGCTAGATAAACCTACTGGACAACTTTCTAGTAATTTTAACAGCATCTACTCAGATTTATGTTTACCACAGCTGCTCTTACAGTATTTTTGATGTCTCTATAGAATAAAAGACCAAACAGATTCATCCAGAATCCATTTGGTCTTTCTCTATTAATAAAATTATTTTACTGTATATTTTTTCGTCTCTAGTTGTTTGTTATTTTCATCATAAGCAATGATGGTAACAGTGGTACCCGCAGACGTATCTAACAAAGTAGAAGTAAACTTGTTACTTCCTTGATAAACCATGTCTACTCCACCAACAGTAACTCTATATACGTCAGCACTGGATTGAACTGTTAGTGTCGTAAAGTAGCTATTTGTCTCGCTTTGGACTGATTTAATCTTCAGCTTGGAATCCTCTATTTTGAAGGGAACTTCGATTGCAGTTTTTAATGCTTTTCCTTTAGAAGATTGAACTGTTTTTTTTATTACCAATTGATATTCTTTTCCTACTTGATAAGGAGTAGTTGGCTTCACTTCTACTACGTACCCATTATTAGAAGTTAAAAAAGTAGTTGGATGCACATTTTGACCATCAGTTACATATACATTACTTTTCGTTAAAGATTTGGAATCCAGTTGTGCGTTAAAACGAACTTTCCACACTTTATTAACATCTTCAGTTGTTTTATAATCCCACTTCTCCGCCAAAGTTGGCATTTGAGAAAAAGATACAACAACCAAAAGGGCAGCTAGGAAAGAATACAAGAATCTTTTTACATTCATGATTATTTTTCTCTCCTTATCTTTGGACTTTCAAGTCGTCTATGGAATAATATTTTAAGATGTCTTTCATTAAACTTTTTTCTGTAAGAATTGGATAAAGAGAATAGGACCCTGCTAAATCTTTTTTAGGTAACTCATTATACGTTTTACTACCTTTGGCAATTTTCTTATAAATATCTGCTTGCAACTGTTCGTTACTATTTCCAAAAACAGATACTTTCATTTCGCTATTTTTATCAAGGTTTTGGAATACAAAAATAAATTTATTATTTCCACTTACCTCTTTCGTTACCCCACCTATTGTCACTGCAACTTTTTTTACAACACTACTTGTTTTTACTTCAATAGTTGTAATACTACTATTTTTTGTTCCTGTACTTGCTACATCAATTGTATTGAGAGAAATAGACTCTACGTTTTTCTTAGGTACAATTAAACGACTACTTTTAATAATAGCATCTGTAAGATCTCCTTCTAAGAACTCAGCAAAAGTCATCGTTATGTTTCCTAGTGATGGTAAAGTGATTAATAAATTCCCCGAAACTACCACGTCACTTTTAGAACTTATTATTACCGATTTTGGAATAGTAATTTTCACATCTTGATTTCGTATAATTGCATACCCAGCAACAGCTGGTAGAGTAATCGTTAAAGTGGAACCTGATAGTTCGAACTTACCTGAAGACTTGAAAGCTGCAATAACCTTTGCCCACTCTTTTGTCTGATCTGATGTAGTGAAGCCTTTTAATAAAGCTGCTTGTTTACTTTTGTTCGACGTAATAGTAGGATCCCATTGAGCACCGTTTCCTAGTGTAATCGTAATTGCTTTTCCGCCATTTACAATATCTGTATCAATCATTACATTAGCACCACCAAGAGAAGCAGTTGCGGTTTGTCCTATAGAAATTACTTTGTCAGCTTTTATTGATTTATTTGCACCAGTAATCAAATTTTGTGGGATCTCCACCGTTAAATTATTTACTCCAGTAGAAGTAAAATTAGGAACTGCCGGTAATGTAAAAGTAACTCTGTTTTTTGTAACCTTAACATCCTTCACAGTTAGTGCTGAAGTTACCGCTGATGATCCTTGTAATATTTTGATATACTCCGTAATTGGCTTAGAAATATCAAACTCGGCATTCTTAAGGTCCACAACAATTGTTTTTTTACCTTTTATTACGTCTGAAGGGTCTAGTGTTGGATATGCAGTTCCAGATACATCAGCTTTTACTGCAAGGATTTTAAATGTTGGTTGAACTTCTAACTGTTTAGTCGAGAATGTTAATAAACTTGGATCAATTGTTAAGCTAACAATACTATCTGTATCAATATCGTAAGAATTACCATTTAAAGTAATTTCTACTTCTGTATCGCTTTTTCTTACGATTGACTTCGCATTCAATTGTTTATCGGAGAATCCACTCATTAAAAGTCCAGCTTTTGAAGCAATATCTTTCACCCATACATCATTTTTCAAGGTGATCATGATAGTCTTTTCACCCTTTACAATATCAAACTCATTGATGTTTGATAAAGCTGACCCCGAAATAGTAGCAGATAGGTCAGTAATCGGTGTAACATGAAAAGCTTCTATTTGTGTCGTGTCAATACTAGGAGTAGCCCATGTTGCATTAGGATCCAATTTGACCGCAAATGAATCTCCTGAAACTCTGAAATCAGGAATAGCAGGCAATGTAATGGTTACGACAGTATCACTAGTCCTTATTACTTTTGCATTAGCATTTATAATATTTTTATAGGAATCACCAAAATTAAATGCATTAAGTAAAGCCTCACGTTTCGCTGTATTTGATGCGATATTGGAAATCCATTTTGCATTGACTAACGTAACTTCAATCGTTTTACCACCTTTTAAGATGTCTGACTGTGATACGGTAGGCGTTGCAGAACCTGAGATTAGGGCTTTAGGTGATGCAATAATATCAAAGGAACTTTCTGGTAAATTCACATCCTCTTTTAATAACTGATAAGGTAATTGAAGCGAAATAGTTTGGTTCGCTGTAAGGTGATAACTAGATAATGAAGGAATTGAAATTGTTACGGTATCAATGTCTGTTCGAACAATATTTCCAAGTGGTATCGAATTTTTTACTTGTTCCCACTGTTCTGATTGATTTGTCGCTACCAACGCATTAATCAGAGCAAGTTTTTTAGCATCTGTAAAGTCGTCAACCCATTCGGCATCTGTCAAATCAAGAACAATTTTTGCGTTTCCAGTCTCAATATTCGCTTCTGTCATAGTAGTTGCATCAACCGTTAATTTCGGGTCAGTAGCAAATGCAACAGATGGCATTACTGTGTAGAGAACAAGCATAAAAGCAATAAGTGGTAATAACATTAATTGCAAGCGTCTGTTCATTTTTTGATTATTTTTCATTGATTTAGCTCCTTTTTATATAGTAAAAAATATGTATGTGTCTTGAATAATTCCCTGGGAAATATGCAGAAAGGTCTGTCGAAAATACTTAAAATAAGTCGAGAAGAGCCGATAAATAGCATGTTAGTAAAAAAATACTTGAATAGATACCTCCTATATAAAAACTTCCGTACTATACATTACTATACTATTAACCTAGTCTATTAGCAATTTTTTTCAAAAAATGAATATCATTACTTTAGTCCCTGATATTAATATACTATTTTATATTCACTAAAAAAAAATCCTCTCAAGTCAATGACAACTTGAGAGGATTTTTTCATTTTAATCAACACCTATGATTTCAAAATCTTCTCCATTTCCCGGGTTTTGATTAGTTGCAAGTTCACTTCTGTAAATAAACGATGCGACTTGACCGCGTGTTACAAATGAATTCGCTTCAAAGGTTGTTTCTGTTTTACCTGTAGTAATCTCGTTAGAGTATAGTGTTTGAATATAATCTGCGTACCATTGTTTATTATTTATATCTTTAAAAGGAAGATTTGAAAGCTTTTGTACTTCCATATCAAATCCTAATACAAGAATTTGGGCAATATGTGCACGAGTTAGGTTAGCTGTTGGTTTAAACGTTTTATTATCATATCCTTTAATGATACCTGCATTTACCAGTGCAGCGATATGCCCATAATACGGATGACTTTTTGGTACATCTGTAAAGCCAGGATTTTTTACATTTACTGTATCTAAGTCCAACGCTAACGAAATAATTTTAGCCGCATGTGCCCTACTTATATTTTTCCCAGGTCTAAAAGTTCCATCCTCGTATCCATTAATGATACCTCTTGAAGACAAACTAGTTACACTTTCATAGAAATGTTGGTCTACACTAACATCCGAAAAACTCTTTTCTTTTGCTTGTGAATTAATTGGCGCTGTTGCAACACTTACACCAATGGCTAAGAATGCCGCTACAGTTACTTTCAATAACTTGGCATACAAATTTTGCTTCTTCATTAGTTCACTCCCTCTTCTATATATAAATGACAACCCTTCACAATGTTACCATATTTCCTTTCCATTCGGAAAAATTAGCATAAAAATATCCTAATCTATTGGTTATTAAATATGAAGATAAGCACTTTAACGAGTTATGTTATTCTATCTAACGCATTAATAATTCAAAACTATTTCATAGAATACAGGAAAATAAAACACCTTCAATCCGACTGACATCAGATTAAAGGTGCCTTTTAGTTACTACATTTAACTTTCAAAAATAGGTTGCAAGAGCTCCATATGCAAAGTACAGAGAAAGTAGTGATAATGCTGCAAATACCCCATTCTCTACTGCTCCCCCTGTTGTCATCGTAATAGGAAAACGAATGGTCATTTTTATTGGAAATAACAATTTAATGCCATTTTTAGTTGCCATGTCCAATATGTAATGACTCACCATTCCAACCAAAATGCCCTTTATCACCGATTCATTGGTCACGAATGAATTTAATAACGCTCCCATCAGAAATAAAAATAGCAAACTATGGGTGAAGGAACGATGGCCAAAAAGTGAATTAATCACTTTTGATAGGAGTGGAAACGTCCGACCAATTTTGCTACCTCCATGGCAAATGTCTGGTAGCAGTGCTCCAACGACACCTGCACCAACTAAAAGCACTGGATCATAATCCGAAACTTGTGCAAAAGCAAGACTTGCTGTGATACCGCCTAAGATGTGTGTGTTTCCTGTCATGCCTTGTTTATTCTCCTTTTTCCTTTTATCATACACGAACGTGCATTCTACTACTTTACACCATCTGGACAAAGGAATGGAGCAATTCACAATAATTTGTTCTTTTAACAAATAAAACTGTATCTTTTAGACATTTATCTAGGTATGAATTTTATTATTTCGTGGTACTATTTTCTAATTTTTGATAAGTATACTCGAGAAATTCCTCTTTCAGCATAAAAAAACGTTTCTCTCTCATAGCGTTACTATGAAAAAGAAACGTTTTTAAGTATATTTTAATTTTCCAAAGTTACATACTGCTTCTGTAAATACTTATACATTACGGATACCTTATCTGAAATTTCATTGTTTTCGAATTCTAAAGACTTAAGTGTCTCATTTGCATCTGTTGTTAAAACGACATCTACATTTAAAAGAGCTAATTGCTCGATGATTTTTTTCATAAATGCATTTTCTAAACCTTTTCCTTCTTCCGTCATACTTAAGATGTGAAAGGTAGCTACTAGCCCTTGTAAATTATCTAGATCACAAATCTTCTCTAAGCTTGTCAGTGCAGTATATAAATCCGCGCAAACGCACACTGCGTCTACACACACATCTAAATATGTATCTTGGCTAAGTTTCACCAAATACATTGTGGCATGTCCAACAGTAATCGCTCTTTCTAAGTCTTCTGTATATCTTAAGCATGTAGCCTGAGCACTGAATATTGGCGTACCTTCTTCAATATTCAATTGAAAATCAATATAAACATTTAAGTTTCCCACATCAATTCTCCTATTCTATCAAACAGTGAATTACCTGATTCTTACTCGGATATACGCTTTAGCAAAGTAAAAAATCATCCGCTTTTCCTTTTATCTTATCTTCTTGCACAAAAACAGTAGGAGACGAATTTTTATAATAATAATTTACTAGTAAAAAATGATTCCGTCTTTTTACTTTCCTCTAAAATCGTTCCCTATGTAGAGGTCTTTTTCTCTATGAATGAGGTTATAGGTACTGATTGTGGTGAGTAGTCTTTGTTGTTGTTTTAATAGGACGTGTTTGGAAGCATTCACAGTAACACATGTACCATCAAAAAATGTTAGTCTCGAAATCCCTTTACTAAGCTCTTCCACTTCAAAGTGATGATTAAAAATCCAAACACATTCTAATTTTTTATAGGACATTGTCGGGAAAGCGCCAATCTCACATGGATGGATGATAAGTGGTGTTTTATTCAGATAGTTCATCATTTTTTTGATTGCTTCCATTCGCCCTTCTAGCGTAGAAGCATAACGAATACAAGCTTTGTCTAGTAAATAAATCACTGTCTTTCCTGAAAAATAAATTCCATGGGTTGTAGTAATTTTCGATTGATAACCATCTAAAAAAGATGATTCGATCATCAAAGTTCGCTTACCAATTAGTTTTGAATCACAATTGATCAAAAATATATCTCCCCTTGCCGTCTCCTTATTTACATCCTACCAAATATCCCCACACTCTCATAGTCTAAATATACTGAATAAATATATTTTTTTGGATTAAATTCATCCAATCGTCACATATTTTATTATAATATTACGCATTTTCTTATTATTCGTTAGGAATCGTCAAGTTTTTTCTAGAGAAAACGTCCTATATCCCTAAAAAATCGCACTGTTTATGTATTCGAAAAGAGATCATACACAAATTATGCTAATTGGAGCGAGTACTATATTGCATACACTGAGAGCCAATCTTGCGATTTACTTTGGTGAACTTGCGATTATTAGTGTCTATCTTGCGATTAGAGGCCATATTTTGCGATTCGTTGAGTCGATTTTGCGATTACGTTGGCGCATTTCTAAAAATTGGAAATGTTTGCCGACCACTTGATATGGGTAATCTAAATAAAATGCCTATTGGGAGTGATGATGATGTTAAAAGGTAAGAAACGAGCTATGCTAATAGGAGGAGTTGCTGGCTTCGCTTTTATGTATCTTTATAAAATCGAAAATAGAGAAACTGCGAAAGTAACTATGAAAAATACGAAAACGAAAGTTTCTTCCTATGTGGATTCGAGGAAACATCAGCCTACACAAATGACGAAAGCTGGTCATTCAGATCCTCATGATCCAGATGATAATCGGATGGTAGAGGAAGGCTCCATGTATAGTGTGCGATACTACAATGAAAATGTACAAGATAGCAATGGACAATTAAATTTCCCAAAATCTCAAAAGAAAAAGCGACCTAGCACAGAAGAATCTTTATCCAAAGATAATAACGAATCTCCAGCAAAACAGGAAAATACAGATAGAGATCCTACCCACTCAAGTAATACTTAAATACGCTTCATTTGAGTAAAATGAAAAAGTTCAAAAATAAAATGGAAGCTCTTTGCTAATGCAAAGAGCTATTTTTGCGTTCATCCCCTTACTTTATAAAGGAATATGATGGGTGAACAAAGAATGTTACACATATAATGGTTACATCGTTTGAATAACTGGGGGAGAAACATGTGAGATTATCCGAAATCCATCCATTGTTTTATCACATTAGAATAAAACAAAAATGGCTATTTCGCTTTATACAGAACGTGAGAGACAGAAAAAAATTTGCCAAGCATCTGATGAAAACGTCTTATGCTTATACTTGTAAAAAACACCAATCGCTTTTACGGAGGCGTTTAGGTGATAGCGATCCACAGCTCCAAGAAAATAAGATAGTGAATCTTTCCATTGCAGCGAGTAAAATCGACGGAATTGTCATTTCCCCTGGTGAAGTTCTTTCATTTTGGGAATTAGTAGGTAAAACAACCAAGGCAAAAGGATATATAGAAGGTATGCAACTCTCTAGGGGAGAAGTGAAAACAGGCTTTGGGGGAGGAATCTGTCAACTAGCTAACCTTCTTTATTGGATGGCCTTACACACACCTTTGACCATTTTAGAAAGACATCATCACAGCTTTGATCCGTTCCCGGACGAAGGAAGAGTTCTTCCATTTGGCAGCGGTGCAAGTGTTTTTTACAATTATGTGGATTTACGATTTCGTAATACAACGGAACAGTCCTTTCAGATACGCGTTTGGTTAACCAATGATCACCTAAAGGGAGCTATTTATACGAACGAGGAAATGCGCTACTCTTATCATCTTGAGGAACGGAATCATTCATTTTCAAAGCAGCATGAAAAGAACTTTAGACAGAATGAAATATGGAGAAAAACGGTGGATAAAAGAACAGGGAACTATATGAAGGAAGAACTACTAATTAAAAATCATTCGGAAGTTAAATATGAAATCAAGCCAGAGATGTTGCTAAATAGTTAGAAGCGGCAGCCAAATTTTCTCGCCATTCCAAGTCTTAAAAATCAAAAAACGCCCGAAGAAAAATGCATTATTTTTCTTCGGGCGTTGTATTTTAAGGCGCACTATTCTTTTTTCTATCCCAAGGAGTACCTAATAATGGCAGAGCCCAGCGATCCAATCCGTACCATCCTGCTACTTTCCAAGCAAGTACTAACCAAGTGGCTAGGATGAAAAGCAATGGATTAGTACTAAGCGTTCCAGCAAACAGAAAACTGACGTTCATGAAAGCACCGAAAAAAGCTGCGATTCCAGTAAGTAAACCGAACACTAAGCCCAATCCTACTAATAACTCGCCATATGCTACTAATAACTCGCCATATGCTACTACGAACGAAAACAACTTTGCATGTGGGAGCACAGTGTTTTCAAGAAAAGTTGCAAACCATCTAGCCACATCTGCGCCTTCCTGTGATTTTGCAAGTGCACCATTCACAAATCCGGTGAGTGCAGCTCCAGCATTTTCCCCTGTCCAAGCATCATTGTGTAATTTCCCCCAACCAGCTTTCAACCAAGTGGAACCTAGATAAAGTCGGATAATTAACCAAATAACCGCAGAATGAGTACTACTAAATAAGAATCGAGAAACTGGGTTCTCTGGAAAATAAACAGTACTTTTTTCTCTCATATAAATCACTCCTCTTTAACCTCATTGTATAATCTAACATTCTCCTTTTCTATATAGTCATGTGTCTATCATGTAAACAAAAAAGGAATTTTCTGTTACATCTATGGTTTGAGAGTATTACGAATATAAGATTTAGAATTTTCATATAATTAGTACAAAATGAACGCACGAGAAATAAGAAATAAAGGAGGATTATTGTTTGAATTGTTCAAATTGTGATCGCGAACAATCTGTTGGGATGTATTGTAGTATATGCGGAAATAAATTAGAGGAGCTTGTTTTGAATACGGAACCTATTGCTTCTAGAACGCGATCAGTAAAACCAAACGTACATGTAGAAAATATTAAAACGAAATTGAAAACATATAGTTCTTATTTGATTCAACGCCTAAAAAAACCTTCCCTTGCATACAATCGTGGAGAAGATGAGTTTACGAGCAGCATTGTTAGTATTATTTTATTTACCGTACTTTTTACACTTTCCTTATTTTTATTAACTAAAAACTTAAATGCAAGTCATTCACCGAACTTTTTATCCTTTTTTATGGAAGCATTTTTACTTACATTCTTTATGATCGGAATCGTCTTACTTTCCATTTTTCTAATCAGCAATTATTTTGGCCCACAACATACATTTAAAGCAATCATCTGTTTTTATGGAGGGCAATTATCTCTACTCATTATTGGGTTAACAGGTTCCATATTACTTATGCTTGTAGAATCAGTTACATACGGAAATGCTCTTTTAACTATCTGCTTAATTTTCGGTATTTTTATATTACCACTTTATGTTATAGGATTTTTGCTTACTAAAAACCAATCTGGAATTGACCCACTATATGGATTTATGTTGTATATTGTAACCTTTATCATTCTATTTATATTGTTTCTCACCATCGTTGGTGATTCAAAAATAGGTGGATATTTTGATCATATGAATTACTTATTTTAATACAAGAAGAAAGAGATACCTTCATGGATCACTCAGACTGTAGACAAACTCAATTTTGGGTGCATAGAGTTGTATATTAAATTCGGCAAGGATCACCACTTCGCTTTCCGTGGGCTTGGCTTCAGCCTCCTCGTCACTGCGTTCCTGCAGGGTCTTCTGCTCAAGCTGTTCCCACAGGAGTCTTCGTGGTGGTCCTTGCCTTATAAACAATTCCTTATAGATATCCACTATCTTTACTTTTAATTAGATAAAGCAACCTCTTAAGGAATATTTATTAATATTCATAACTGTTGTTTATAAAAATACTTTTGTCGTCAGGCTGAGAGATACCTTCATGGATCTCTTTTTGCTTTTTCAGATTACTAAGTACTTAAATTTGCGATTTGAGGGGTTGATCTTGCGATTCGTCGAAATTTACCAGGCATACTGTATCTTAGTTTCTAACAAAGGTGTACAAATTAAAAAAAAGATTCTTTCAAGTCAGTAGACTCAAAAGGATCTTTCTCGTATTCTATTGAACTATATTGGAAGAGGCAATGTAACCTGATACGTTTTTACCATTGATGATGGTTTGCACTGGATACCATACAAAATGGTTAGTAGAGTCTTTTCGTTTATCATAGATAGGTGACCCTATAATCTTCATTGTTGCTCCTTTGCTTGTTGGGATAAGTTCTGAATTCGTGGTACTTGGTAATTTACGAATCCCTTTCCCATCATACTTCACTTGATTTCCTTCGCTTAACAATTCCTTCGATGGAGTTGCATTCGATGAAAGGGTAAAGTTCTTTTTATTAAATTTGATGGAATGATTTGTATCTTCCCCATAAGTGAAATCATTTTTGTTCATGTCAATCGAAGTAATATTGGTAGAAAGCAATCCATTTTCACGAATAGCTTGGAATACTTTCTCTTGATAAGCGTCTAAATTTCTTTCACCAGTAGCTTGGAAAAATGGACTATTTTCTGCTTTTGTTCCATTATAGGCCATGACTGCGAAATACCAGCTCTCTAAATTTTCGGGATTATGATCTGCAATTTTAGGCAAATCACTTCTATTGAAATTTTTCACAAGCATGTCGATTCCCGCTTCAATATTGTACGTTAGATCATATTTTAAACGTTCTACATCGTATCCTGCTGTGTTTGTAATTTGCATTAACCCTATTCCACCGTCACTACTAATCATCGGTTCACCGTTCGATTGGAAATGAACCCAACCGTTACTTTCAACGGAAGCCACTGCTTTGACAATCTCAGGTGGAATCGGTGTTTCTGCATTTCTTGCCGCTTCTGTCAGTAAACAGTTGACGGTTTGACGATCTGGATTTGTTTTACTTTCTGGATTATATCCACATGCATTTACAGGTAGACGCAAATCATCATTTAATGCTCTTGCTAAAAAAGCAGCAAAGTGTGCTCGAGTTACTGGCTGATTTGGTTTAAACTCATCTTTTGAATACCCTGCTACAACCCCAAAAGCAGCTGCTTTCCGAATAGATGAATAAGCGGATGAATTTAGTGGAACATCCGCAAAAGGAAGTGCTTCCTTCTCTAGCTTAAAAGCTCTCGCTATAAAACTAGTCATCTGTCCTCTAGTTACAACTTCTTGTGGGCGGAATGTTCCATCCGGATATCCTTTAATAATCCCCGCATCATTGGCAGATTGAATAGCACCAGAAGCTTGATTTTGCATGCTCACATCTGAAAAAACAGTTTTTTGTTTGGTCATGTCCAATTTCATTGCTCTTGCAACCATTAAAGCAGCTTGTTTTCGTGTAACAAATTCGTTTGGTTCATAGTGATTGGCATCAACCCCACTAATAATATTATCCGAATTTAAATAGTTGATATGTTCATAAAATTGATGACTCGTAGGAACATCCGTAAAAGTCTGCGCTTGAGCAGGTGATGAAAAAGTCGTTCCTAGTAAAATAAATAAACTTACTAATAATGCTAATTTTCTCATTCGTATCCCCTCCTACCTTAAGATTACTAAAAAATTAGTAGAATAGATACCA
Source organism: Psychrobacillus sp. FSL H8-0483 (assembly GCF_038637725.1). NCBI lineage: Bacteria > Bacillati > Bacillota > Bacilli > Caryophanales > Bacillaceae > Psychrobacillus > Psychrobacillus sp. FSL H8-0483. The sequence continues at coordinate 877,225 of NZ_CP152052.1, read as the reverse complement.
ATATGTAGAAATTATCCAATTTAGTAAAGTTGTCAGAATAGTGCTCAATTAGTGTGAGTGACAGGTATCAGAAAAATTACTTATTGTTTGGCGGGTTTGTCGCTTTCGGTGGTGGGTTTGTCGTTTTCATGTGGCTGTTTGTCGCGTTCGTGTCTTAGTTTGTCGCGTTCACTCTACAGAATGTCTCGTTCAGCCATATTTTCACATAAATACACTTCAGTCGAAGAAATAAGACTAGCCGCTCCAGTTTGAATACGGAGCGGCTTTTTAGATTGAGCATTTTGCGATTCGGGGAGGTTACCTTGCGATTTACACAGTCTATCTTGCGATTCTTAGTAAATGAACAGTGAATTTGAAAAAGGTACCAGGTTCATGCACACTCTAGAAGTGCGTTAGAACCGATACCTAAGGTTATACTTGCACCAAAACTAATCCTCCGTCACTTCACTTGTCGCCGTAATCTCAATTCCATTTAGTGCTTGTGTAGCCAAACGGTCTGCTTCTGCATTTGCTTTTCGCGGCACTAGTTCATACTCTGGCTGAATACCAAGTTCTTTCAGCTTCGCATCTATCCGGTCCGCCCAGCCGGATAGATCCTTCTCGAGAGCCGGCCATTCCCCATTCATCTGGTTGATGACAACCTGGGAATCTCCGATAAACCAGACTGGTAGATGATGAACATTTAATAGCGCTAACTCCTGCAAGCTTAAATAGAGCGCCGCATATTCAGCCTCATTATTCGACGTCAGTTGTGCAGATGGTGCATTCCGCCGTAGCCTGTAGGACTTTCCATTCTGATCATAAAAGATGACGCACCCTAAACCAGCTCTGCTTGTCGCAAGATCGAAACCGCCGTCGAAATAAACTGTGACATTATGCGGCTCGGTTTCGATTCCTTTTAAATAACTCTTCATTTCTTTAATCGTCCATGTGCTATCAAATCGGTCTATAAATATAATGTTTTTGGCACGACCTGTCCGCTCCATATCTTCTGCAAGCAGCATCCCTTGTGCTGCGGGCATCTCCTCCGAGTGGAAAACCGTTTCGGTTCCTTTGGGTGTTCTATAAATCCATTCGATTCGGATATTCATTGCTTGTCCTCCTTACACCAATAAGTCTGTGTAATGTTGAGTTTTCCCAATACAGATCATTTTTATGAAACATCTATAAGTTAAACAAAAATATGAACTCTACCGTTGAATGCCATCGGTTTGTCCATGGGTGTAATATCTATATTCAAAACCAGTTTCCGTTTCCTTATATTCTATATTTGCATCGACACATGCTTGTCTAAGTAACTTTTTAGCTACTCCATTTTGGATGTTCCACTCAGCAATTAGTGAATTTATTTCCTGCATATTATTTCTATCTAACGTAACATTTCTCTCTAGTGCAATGGAAAATTCCCCTAATGTTTCAAGGACATCTTGAATGCTCATGTGAAAGGCTTCAAACTCTTTCGGAACACGAATTGCGGTCAAGTTTTCTTTCGCTACAATCAATTCTTTTTGGGCATTTAAAATATCAAAGTTCGTCAAAGGATCACTTGGGGTGTGCAACTTCTCATTCAACACGATAAATTGAGCATTGATATCATAATACGAACGATAGCCTTCATCCAAATAAGTCGTTATTTTCTTATGACGCGCAATCGTAAATTCCCCTACAATAAATCCCCTATTTTCAAGCAGTGTAAAGCCTATAAGAACCAAAACTAACAGCAATATTGTTTTTCGTGAAAAAACTTTTTTAACTTTCTTTTCAGGGAAATTAATACTACTATCGGTTGCCTCTTTTCGATAAGGAATCACTTCTTCACATCCTTTCCCTTCTGTACCAAACATCTCATTTAAAAATATATGTATATTGTAATACATAGGAAAGACAAATTATGTCGAACCACGTTGCAAAGAGCAAACAATCTTTTGGATAATGAAACAAATACCCATTTCCTACAAAAAAAATAGCAGCCGAAGAGACAATTTCGGCTGCCTGTGGCTTTCTTTATTTCATATAACCTTCTAGCATTCCATTTCATTGTAGTTGGAGATTTCGTTTAAATATTACACTTTAACAGCCTATTAAAATCCATTATTTTCTAATTAGTAGTGGATGGAAATGGATAAATAATCCTCAACGAGACAAAACTATTGCCGAAAGCGACAAACCACCTAGTGAACGCGACAAAACCACTGCCGAACACGACAAAAAACCACCTCTGCTACAAAAACAGAGGCGGTTGTTCATTTAGCTATTTATTTCAATGAGTATTTTCCGAAACCATCAGTACCTTCGCCAAGGTATTTAATGCTTCCATTTGCAGGGATAACTTTCTCTGCTTTTTTGGATGATTCGAATACTACTTGTGCGTTTGCAGGTATTGTAGCGAACTTCCAGTTGCCGTCAGCAGATGGATCGATTGTTTTCTCCGCAAGAATATAGTCGATGATTGCTTGACGGTTCTCATCTGGGTAGATTTCGATTGCCGTCGCATTACGCACACCTGGGAATGTTCCGTTTGCACGGTAGTTATTTGTTGCAACGATAAATTCTTGTTTCAAATCAATTGGTTTTCCGTTGTATTGTAAATTTTTAATACGTGATGCACTTTCATTTTTCACTTTACCTTCTACATCGTATTTAGCAGGTTGTGTCACGTCGATTTCATACGTTACCCCATCAATTACGTCATAGTTGTATGAACGGTATTCTGAATTGATAAGCTGTTGCTCTCCTGTTTTCGTTGCATCGATTTGATTAAATTGACCTGCAGACATTTCCAGCCATTCTTTCACATCTGCTCCTGTCACTTTTACCATGGAAAGCGTATTGTCATATAGGTATAGATCCGCTACGTTTTTAATTGCTAATTCGCCTTTTGGAACGAATGTGTAGTATTCTGGATCACTTCTAGTTCCCGCTTTAAATGGTGCACCAGCAGAAAGAACGGCTAGTTTTTCATATGCTGTACCTTTCAGTTTCGCTTGTACATAGGCAGTTTGCGCGTTTGTTACGATTTGGATCGATGGATCATCTTGCACTTGGGAGAAGTAGCTATGAATGTCTGCTGTTGAAGTTCCAACTGCTTGACGAACGTATTTAATCGTTCCATCATGCGCTTCTTTCACTGCTTTCACAACGGTTTGATCTAAGTCCGTAGCGTCTTTTGCAATTGCACGCACTTCCGCTTGTGACTCTGCTACATCCCACTCGTTTCCTTTTTTCACTAGCTCTAAATCAATAACCCCTAAATGGCTACCGAATTTACCTGGCATAACAACTGGAACTCCGTTGATCGTACCTTTTTCAACATCCACATTAGTTAAAGAAGCATCCACTTTACCAGGGAATACTTGGTGCGCGTGACCTGTAATAATTGCATCTACACCTTTAACTTTTGTTAATAAATACGTTACATCCTCTTCTCCAGCCTCATGTGTCATATTGCCAAGACCTGAGTGAGATAGAACAACGATTACATCCGCTCCAGCTTTTTGCATTTCAGGAACCACTGCCTCCACCGCTTGAACAGAGTCGTCTACTGTCACTTTTCCTTCTAAATGAGACTTGTCCCACTTAAGGATTTGCGGAGGAACAATACCAGTAACCCCAACTTTAATCGTTGTTTTCTTACCTTTTGAATCAACCACTTCTTTGTCAATCAATACATATGGTGTATATTTCAATTTCTTCGTAGCTGCATCGCGAATATTCGCATTTAGATAAGGGAAGTTTGCATCATCCGTTACTTCATTTAAATAATCAAGACCGTAGTTGAATTCATGATTCCCGAACGTTGCGCCATCATATTTTAGCAGATTCATTGCTGTTACAGATGGATGTTCTTCCCCATCTACTAGCTTGTCTACTGCTTGTTTATAAGAACCTAATGGAGTACCTTGAATTGCATCTCCATTGTCAAATAATAAAGTGTTGCTATTTTCTTTACGTGCATTTTTGACTAATGTAGCTGTTTTAGCAAGACCTAAGCTATTAGACTCTGTGTCTTTGTAATAATCATAGTTCACGATATTTGTATGAATATCAGAAGTTCCTAAAATACGTAAAGAAACTGTCGTATTTGCTTGAGCAGGCTTGTATGCTTTTAAGAAGCGTTGCACAATCGTATTCATCTCGTGTTTACTTACAACATTTGCAGGTTTCATCGTTTTATCCGGATACCCGTTTAAAAAACCTAATCCTACAGCTTTCGCAATAAGACTGCGATTCTCTTTACCAATTTTATTTTTATCATTAAATTTATCTAATGTATCTTCTGCATAAGTTTTGTCCGAAGCTACCGCTTTGGAAACAATCACAAAAGCATGCTCACGAGTAAGCCTTTCATTAGGAGCAAAAACAGTTGAAGACTTTCCTGTGATAAGCTTTAACTCTAGTGCTTTTTCAATATACGGTTTCAATGAATCTGGGACATCTTTAAATGTGACCGACTTTCCTGTGCCTAGCTCAACACCCATTGCTTCAATGATCGTTTTTACATATTCACCACGCGTAACATCTTGATTATTAGCAGCTGCTGCTTGTTCCACACCAGCCATTCCACTCACTGCTAGGGACAAAGCCAGTGCTGAAGCCGAAACTTTTTTCCACATAAATAGTATTCCTCATCTCTCATTTGTAATATTGAAACAATTATATTGTACCAAAAAGAAAGTCATAAAAGTGTTAAATTTTTGTAAAAAATGAAAATTAATCTTAATTTGAATCTCTATTCGTGCAAGAAACCCACACAAATTTGATAAAAATAACCCTCTCAGCACAATAAAGACCTAAGATGATATTCATTGCAGCATTCAAACCCATTATTTCCTAATTACAAGTTCATTAAATTGGATAAATAATCCTAAACGAGACATACTAGCGACCGAAAGCGACAAACCGCCTAGTGAAGACGACAAACGACCCATCGAACGCGACAAACAACACGCCGAACGCGACAAAACACAAAAAAGCCTCTTCATCATTGCTCGATGAAGAGTTTTTTTGCGTATTGTTCCATCAATTTTGTTTGCACCTTCATGCTTGTTGGCGTCCGGCGTGTTTGGCGCTAATAATACTGATAAGCTTAGTTCCATTTAAATTATGAACTGTTTCACCTATATCTTCACTTGCTATTGTAAACCCACATATTCTTCCTCAAAACACATATACCAGTATCCGGACTCATCTTCTTTGCAAATGGCTTCTCTTGTTTCATATAATCCTGCTGGTGTGAAATAATAGGCACAAACTCTTTCTATTGCAAGATCGGCATCATAGAAACGGTAGACCATTAATACATTGGACATTTGACTCCTATTCTTTTGAATGAGCAAGGCGTTTAGAACTTCTATTCTATCCATTGACGCGATGTATTGAATCCCGATGACGTTATGAGGAACAAAGCCTTCTTCGGTGTCAGAAAAGAGCTTTTCAATGGTTTCCTCATCTTTACCCCAGACAAATTCTCTTTCTAAATGAAGTGCAGGATACAAGAAATTCTCCATATCTTCTCTTTTGTCCCACTTCCACCACGATAAGTCCATAGGTCTTGAACGTCCTTTTAACTTATCAAACTTGGAATCTTCTACAAAAGCATCAAATCCAAGCATCTCACCTAGATTGGCGAAATAATCTATTTCTCTTTTCGTAAACATGGAACGATTATGTAAGGAAGACAAATTTAATCTCCGATAATTTCGTACATATCCATTAAAAAATTGCATGAGATTAAAATATTGTTTCTTCATTTGCTTTTTTCCTTCTCCCTTAAAATTAAATCTAAATAAATAAAACAAAAAAATAACCAGTCAAATCTAATGATTTAACTGAGACAACTCTATCTAGTTATTAAGTTTGGGGAACACAAAAGCATATCGATGAAATAAAACCCGGTCAGCTTTTTCCATATAAGCCTTTGTTTGTGTAGGGGAACAATAGATGGCTCCATTCGAGTCCTTTAGTTCTAAATTACCAGGCATTTCATAATCCATAACAATAACCATCACATTTCTTTTCGCTTTGAGTTTTTTAATCATATAGCCTGTATGAACTGTAACCCCCATAATCACATGTAATTTCAATACAAAGCGCCTCCTAAACTGTCACGTATTAACTGGTAAAAAAACTCTATTCTGTATATTTCTTTTTATTAAAATCGTAGCACAAAGAAATAAACAAGTAAATATCATATAGTTCAAATAACATAATAAAAAACTTTATATTTCCATTTTAACTACATTAGATATGTATTTATGTTTTTCCAACTCTTCTGCTGCATCTACCATCGTGACTAAACACCATCACTACCTTGTACTTCTTTCCGATAAATCTCTACCAAATCATCCAGTAGCTCTTGTTGAGTTGTTTTCAAATGCGGTAGGATATGGAAGTAGTCAATTCCATTACGATGCGGCTTCCCAAACATTGGAATACCAGCATCCTCTAGTTGTTTTGTCCATTCTTGTTTTCGCGCGCTTAATTGCTTCCAATTTGGATTACTATTAATCCCCCAACATTTGCAGATCCACGGGTGAGTTCTCAATTCTTCCATGGAAGGAATAGCATCGATAACCGGAACATCGCTTAATTTTGCTAATACCTCAAACAAATCAATTGGGTCTTGCTCTATCGTATTTCGCAAGGAAAACAGATAGTATAGATGAACACGTCCTTCCAATTTTTCGTTGCCATAGATACGTTCGACTAATTTTCGCTTCTGCTCCATCATCAAATCCACTTTCACTTCACCAAAAAGTACCTCTCCTACTCCTATCAGAGCTCCAGTCAAAAGTTCCGTTCTTCCGGGATTCAGAAAAAGAAAAGCTCCAAGCGATTTCGTACTCGACCCCCATTGCAAATAAGCAGACGTACGGAATACATACCCTCTCCGCTCCTCAAATTGACCAAAAGCCTTCACATTGTTCAAGTAAACCCCTCCTAAATGGTTGTCCTCTATTATATTTAATGTGGAAATCAAAGCCCTGTTTGAATTTCTTCATACTCACTTCATAAAAAACAAATATTAGCTATTTTTGCAGCCTATTTACTTAAAATGATAATATACCTATCTCTGAACCCGCAATTGCAATTGGCAATAAATTGATATTTCCTCCTCTTCGATAGACACAAAAATGCCCTAATTTGTGGAAAAATCACCACTCACCAATAACCTCAGTACACTCAGTATTTTAGGTTTGGAAAATGAAAGAATTGATACTTCCTATATATTCAAAAAGCAACCGAAGATACAATTTCGGTTGCTCTTTCACTTCTTTATAAGATGATCACTGACTATTTTTCTACTAATTATGCTGAGCTTTTAGCCATTCCATTGCAACATTTGCATGTAAAGCAGCACCATATTTAAAGATGTCTTCATTTTGATGCATGCGAGGATTGTGAACTGATGGTTCTCCCTCTTTACCTTTACCTAAAACAACAAATGCAGAAGGAACCGCTTGAGATATATGAGAGACAAGCACACTGATTAAACATGATTGTCACTCCCTAAAATCCCTTCATGTGTAAGTTCCACATTCACGGCCATAGCCACTGTCGCACCGCTTGCTGCCGCAATGATGATTTGTGATGGATAAATAGTTGCTGCTTCCCCGGCTACAAAAAAACCATGAATTTTCGTTTTTCCCGCTTCGTCGCACTTGTGGCCCCCTGTATCGTCCAGCTTCAAACCCATAGCTGTCCCTAGATCCGTTGCCTGTACCAATTCCGGTGTGACAAATCCCCCGGTTCTTTCGATGACAAGTCCGTCTTCCAACTCAACACTATGGAGCAGCCCGTCATTACCAGTAAGTAGTTTTACTGGACTAGTTTCCACCCGTACTTGCATGCTGTTCAACCGTTTGAACTGGCTTTTTGTCACTTTGTCCCCGTTTGTAAAGATAACCAAGTCCTTGGACCAATTCCGAAGAATCTCTGCCATATGGATCGTAAATTCCACAACCCCGAACAACGCAAGTGGCTGGTCTCTCAGTTCCCACGCATCACAATAAGGACAGTTGAATATGCTCTTGCCGTAATAATTCCGAAAGTTCGGCACGTTCGGAAACTTTTCAGTCACGCCTGTAGCCAACACAACCTTTCTTGTCTTCCATTCCATCCCTTTATCCGTCTTGATTGTGAAACCATCCGCTTCTTTAATGATCTCTATGACCTTGTCTTCCATTGTCTCAATCGTATTGTATTTTTTAAATTCTTGATGGGCCAATTCTCGAAATTCATTCGGTTTAACCCCATCCCTTGTAACGAAGCCATGTGCCTCATGAGTGACTTTATTGCGTGCGTCGTTGCTATCGACCATTACCACGGTTCGTCTGGCTCTTCCTAATACCAATGTCGCATTTAAACCTGCTGGTCCCCCTCCAATAATAGTGCAATCCTTCATTCTTGTTCCTCCGCTTTAAAAACGTCATGTAAATGTAGTCCGTTTTTTTACAAATATATTGATACTCTTACCTTTTTTTAACATATTCAAACGATAATTTTTTAGATGAAAGGGTAAAAGAGTACATTTCCTACCATAGAAGAGCTGTCGATGATACAATCTGAAGTTTACTTTGAAAACACTTCTCCTTTATGCTCTGGATCTATAAACTCATCAAAATAAAGTTCAATATTAGAAAGACCTCCTACACTTTATTAATTCAAGTGTAAGAGGTCTTATTTGTTAGTATTAATCTAAAAATGTAAGTATCGATTAGAATTGATTCTGATACCGGGACATCAAGAAGGTCTATTAGATGTCAGTGGAATCTTCTCATAATCTTCCGGATTCAATGTTTCAACAGAACCATCTGCAACTCCTTGGATAATTGCTTCGAGTCCACGTTCAACCGATTTAACAAGTTGTCCTTTTTCCTTATGCCCCATCATTTGTGTCTGTCCTTTCACCTCAAAAAGCACCGTTCCACTTCCATTCAGTGCATAACTTCCAAGTGCCGTGCCTGGAAGATCAAGACCTTGAGAATAAAGAGAAATATTTGTAAACTTTGAGTTTCCATACGATTGAAGTTCGTTATAAGCTGCAACGTTCAATTGTCTTGAAAAATCATAGTTATAGTCATCAGCATATTGGGCATATTTCGCTCCTTCAGGCGTGTTCGGGTTTGGAACAAACTGTGCAGATAACGAAAGGGTTACTTCATCCGACGTGCCATCCACATAATACATGCCTTGATGATGTAGATCTACGAAAACATCTACGTTTCCATATTCTGCTTTTAATTCTTTGTATACGTCACGAGAAGTTTGCGATTCAGGTGTGATAAACCAACCAGGCTTATTGGATGCTCCTGGGAAATCTTGTGCCGTTGGGACATAGTTGAGATTTGGATTGAAATCTCTATTTACGTCGAAACCTGGATTTTCACCGTAGTTATAACTTTGACTGATTCCTCGGTCTAAATAGTTCCAAGAAGGTTTAGCACTCGCCAGTTGTGGGAAATCCTCCACCACTTCAGCCCATGTCATACTATTGCGACGTTTATCTCCTTCGGATGCATCTGGATTCATCATTGGCATAAATACAAGGGTCACTTCTTCCCGTATTTTTTTCGCTTCTTTTGAATTTGTGGAAAGGTTATTTAATAGATTTAAAATGGCGACCGTACCAGTTTTTTCGTTTCCATGAATTTCACTTTGAATAAGAATAACCTTGTCTCCCGTCCCAACTTTTACCGTATAAATATCCAAACCTTTGTGTGATTGCCCAGCGACCTCTACCTGTACAACCCCATTACTTGATTTTTCGATCTGTTTAAGACTCTTTTGCAGCTCACTGTGACTGATAAAACCAGAGATCGAGTACGGATGATGATGCATTTCTTGATTTACAGGATCAGCCGCATAAGCAGGGAAAGCCAAGCTTGTACATAATCCTAAAATTCCAATTGTACTAACTATTTTCTTCTTCACTACCCATCCACTCCTTCTTATTCTTAGATTCGTTAACAGAATAACAAAGGAAAAATTAATAGTAAATGTATTTTGAATATTTGATTAATTAGTAATGTAAACAAAACATTTGGAACGAAATATATCTATCTTTAGTGACACGAAGGACTAATTATTTCGGCTAGCGAAGTTAGTGAGTTTATAGGACAAATCCACTACTACAAAAAGATTTACTACTGAAATACCGAAAGTAAAGAAGATTATAGTAAGTGAATTTCAGCATATTATCAGAAACGATTAGAATCTAACACAGAGAAGTATTTTCTAATTTTCTCTTCCGCCCTATTTCTTCACTACTTTACTTCTCCATCATTAATTTTAAAATCAATTCATCTGTTTGCCTTGTACCTTCGTTGCCTAATGTACAGAAAGCATCAATCGTTTTCTCTACATCCCCATGTATAAAGCCATCTGTAGACTGAATCTCTTGGTGATTTAAAGCAAGCAAAGCAGACTGAACGGCAACATTAGAACAAGTGGAAACCTTCATAGCACATCCCGCTTTTGCTCCGTCGCAAATCATTCCCGATACATTCCCAATAGTATTTTGTATAGCCCCTTTGACTTGTTGAAGTGACCCATCCAGCAAATGGACGATACCTGCACTTGCTCCCATTCCAGCAACAGTCACCCCACATAATGCGGATAGACGGCCAAATTTAGATTTGATATGGATGGTAACTAAGTGACTAAGTGCTACTGCTCGAATCATTTTTTCTTCTGAAACTTGGAGTTTCTCCGCTACACCGACGACGGGAAGCGTTACGGCAATCCCTTGATTTCCACTTCCAGAGTTCGCCATAACAGGCAGTGTCGAGCCCGCCATTCGAGCGTCCGAGCCAGCAGCTGCAAGAGACATAGCGACAGTAGCTAAATCATCTGATAATATGCCTTTTTGAACATTTTGCTGAATGGTTTTTCCAACATTAAGTCCGTAATCACCTGAAAGTCCCTCTAGAGCAATTACTTTGTTCAATTCAATACTCTGTTTGACCAGTGCCAAGTTCTTCAGATCGGTTTGAATAACCCACTCATAAATTTCATCAATCGATAATTTGTCTAGTTCTTCTCCTGCTGATGCGACCCCTAGATTCTCACAGCCACCTCGAGAAATTGCTTTGCCATCCACTTCAATTAAAGAGATGTTGCTATGATTATCCGAGATAATTACTCTAGCATTCTGCTGATCTGTTTGAACAATGACTTCAATGAATAACCGCTTCGGACTATCCGATTGGCTAGCCTTCACTTTCCCTTCATCTATGAGCTTAAAGGCTAAACGTTCATCTTCCTTCGTAAGCCCCTCTAACAATTCCAGCTTTCTATCCGGGTTGCCAGCAACTACCCCAATCGCTGCAGAGAAATCCAGACCTTTACCCGACATCCCAGGAATTCCAACGGATTTAGCATTCTTAATAATATTGCCACTAGCCTTCACCATTACTTCTTGAATTTCCCCGTTCACATGCTTCTTTGCAGTAGCAGCTGCCAACGCGATAGCAACCGGTTCCGTGCATCCAAGTGCCACGACTAATTCCTTTTCTAAAATCATTGAAATTTTATTCTCTTCCATTTGCTACATCCCCTTTTAAATAACAGTGAAAATTTAATTTTCTCCTAACTTAATCATAATTGCAAACTTGTTTAAAGAATACATTCTTTTTTCCAATTAACGTTCCAATCAATGCGTCTTCTACAACTTTTCTAGCACTCTCAAAATCTTTTAAATACACATACACCTCACTTAGAGAGAAAATTATATATATATTATTAGGATCTAATTCAAAAGCTCTAGAATTTCTACCTAGTAACTACCAGAATTTTCTAAAAAATAGAGAAGATGATTGATTTATTCAATGAGAAGATTATTTGGACCCTTTGCAATACCTACGATCCTCATCCAAATGTATGAAGGGTAAATGTGGATATCAATTACGAATAGATACTCGTTCGAAAGTGCTTTTCAATCTTCTCCGCTCTTGTCGGATTCGTTTAGAATTGTTTCTATAGTATTAATAATAATGAAGGCAGCCGAAGATTCGATTTCGGCTGCTTTTTCCTTTTATAGAACATGTATACTAGATAATATTTAATGGTGGATTGTAGTCTATTGTAAAAATAGTGTAGAATTGTCCCTAACAACGGGACGAGTCTTTAATACCAAAGCTGTCAGGGGAACAGGAGAACCATCCCCCTTCCACCTTCCATTGAATGGAACGATGTTTTGCGGTAAAGTAGGTTCATTGGGAATTCTTTCTACTAGTTATTATGTGAGATTTAACCTTAGCAGAAACGGATTCTTTTTTTCACTACTTCACAAAAAATAACAACTCTTTTAGGCTAGGGTATATATTTTATATAAAGGTTTTAGGAGGAGAACATGAATACGAGGGAACCATACTACATTACAGAATCTAAGAGAATGTGCATAGAGGCCGGGATGGATCCGAATGAGGTATCAAGACCAAAGAATTTTTTAAACGAAGTGGAGTTTGAAAAGAAGAGAAAATCATATAGCGAAATATTGTCAGTTGTTAGTTTTTTCTCGAATAAGCTACTGGATTCCTTAAAAGGCACCCCGATACTCGTTGTTGTTTCGGATGCAACCGGTTTCCTTCTTGGAATTGAAGGAGACGAAACCATAAAGTCTACCATCGAACAATTCGGAATCAGACCTGCCAGCCTATTCATCCAAGAAGATACAGGCACGAATGTTATTAGTCTATCATTGCAACAAAAGCACCCAATTAGTCTTATTGGCGAACAACATTATCATACGTTTCTTCATGGCATTGCTTGTTACGGGACCGCATTTCACTATACCGATGACAATAACTTGCTTGGCAGTGTATGCCTCATGATGCCCATCCAGTTTCAGAATGCACTTTTCTTAACGATGCTAACCCAGGCGGTTGACTCAATCGAAAGAGAATTATTATTAAGAAAACAAAATAAGAAGCTTAATATTATGAATCAGATTATGTTAAGCAGAACAAGAAATGGAATTGTTATTACAGACGAGAAAGGAATCACTACCGAGTTTAATAGCTTTGCACAAAAAATTTCGAATAACAGTAGAGATTCGGTTGTGGGAAGAAATATTCGTGAATCATATCTAACGGGAGAGTATTTTAAAGAAGTACTGGAACAAGAAAGAATATTTAATAATGAAGAAATAAAATTTAAAGATGACGCTGGTAACCTCATCGTCTGCCTGTTCGATGCACAGCCAATTTATGAAGAAGACAAAATGATAGGTGCCTTTGGTCAGTTTAGGGACATTTCAGATCGTTACATACTGCAGGAGAAGTATAACTACTTAGCCTATCATGATGATTTAACAAATCTACCAAACAGACGATATATTAATAAGGAAATAGAATCCATTATCAAGGACCTAAATGCAGGTCATCATAGGACTTTAGCCCTTTTATACATAGACCTAGATCGTTTTAAAATCATTAATGATAACTTTAATCATTCTTACGGAGATAAACTCCTTATCGAGGTAAGCAAGCGTTTATGTGGATGTCTTGGGGAAAAGGATATACTTGCTCGAATGGGTGGCGATGAATTTATTTTCATACTGAAAGATTTTGTTGATCTGGATTATGTCACGAAAAAAGCTGAAGAGATACTCCAACTGGTGCGACAACCTTTTCATGTCAGCGGGAAAGAATTACATACGACAGCGAGTATCGGGGTTGCTATTTATCCCGACTACCCAATTACAATGGAACAGCTCATGGTCTACGCTGATAATGCGATGTACCAGGCAAAATCGCAAGGGAAAAATCGCTATGTTGTTCATACCTCTGAATTATTAGATGCAATGATGGATGAATACATGCTTGAGGTCGATTTAAGAAGAGCACTGGAGAAAAATGAGTTTGTTCTCCATTATCAGCCCCAAATTAATAACGATACCGGTAAATTGGTTGGATTTGAAGCGTTAATTCGCTGGCAGCATCCTACGTTAGGTCAAATACCTCCAGGAAAATTTATAAAGCTGGCAGAAGAAAACGGATTGATCACCCAAATTGGAGAGTGGGTCATCGATGAGGCCTGTTCTCAAAACAAAAAATGGCAAGATGCTGGAATGATACCGGTAAAAATGTCCGTTAATCTATCGACGCAACAATTCCTTACTGGAAATCTCATCCCATTTATGGAAGAGGTGTTGGAACGTACAGCGATCGATCCGGCATATGTTGTCGTGGAGATCACTGAATATATGGCGATGGAGTACGAATACTCCATTCACGTATTGGAACAGCTAAAAGCACTCGGTATTGGTATCAGTATTGATGATTTCGGGACAGGCTATAGCTCGCTAAATTATTTAAAAAATTTTCCGATTGATTATATTAAGATCGACAGATCCTTCGTTAGTGGATTAATGAACAATGAGGAGGATGCCATTATTGTAAAAGCAATTATCACGTTAGCACACAACCTACATAAGGAGGTGATTGCAGAAGGTGTGGAAACAAAGGAACAGCTTGATTTTCTGAAAAATCACCAGTGTGATATCTCACAGGGTTATTTCTTTAGCAAACCACTTCCCGCGGACGAAATAGAGAAGATTTATTTAGAACAACATAGAGCATAGGGGGAGGATGACAGCATGAAAACGACTTCATCCGTATTAGTAGCGAATTTTAAACATTGGGGAATTCATCATATTTTTGGGATTCCTGGTAAGGCAATATCTCCTATATTATTCGAAATATTGCACCATGATATGGAATTTGTATTAAGTAAACACGAAGCAGCAGCAGGGTTTGAAGCTTCCGGCTATGCCTTAATGACTCAAAAAATAGGGGTCGCAGTTGGTACGTCTGGACCTGGTGGGACTAACCTGATTACAGCTGCTGGCCAGGCGAAAGCCTCTAATCTACCACTATTAATCATCACAGGCCACCCTTCGATGAAAGATACTGGAAAAGCAATGGGACAAGACTCTAGCCTATTTGGTGCTGATCTTGTAGATATGTTTAAATCTGTCACCAAGTTTAGTGCACGGGTAGAACGAGGTGATATGCTACAGCCGTTCCTGCAGCATGCCCTTGAAAAAGCGTTATCAGGTGTAAAAGGACCTGTACATCTGTCCATCCCGTTTGATATTTTGTTAGAACAGATTGAACCATTCCAACTGGAGTTACCTGTGTCCCACGATATGATTTCGCCTAAAACAGGGGAAGTAATCGATAAACTGAATGTGGCCAAACGTCCCCTTTTATTCCTAGGAAAAGGCGTTCATTCAAGTCAGGCCTACGAAGAAGTACAGCATCTTGCGGAGCATTGGAGTATTCCTGTCATCACCACACCAGGAGGAAAAGGGGCATTTCCTTCCAATCATACGCTTTCATTGGGAGCATTCGGATTGGGTGGTACCGCCGAAGCGACAGAATTCTTACATGAAAAGGTTGACCTACTCCTTGTCATCGGTTCAAAACTAAGTGATATGTCAATCGCCGGATTATCTGAAGCGATGTACCCGGAGCACATCATTCACTTCGATTATGACCCAACCTTTATTGGGAAATCGATCCCAGTACCAACTACTCCAGTACTTGGCGATATAAAAGCGAATCTGACAGCTATTTTAAAGGATATACCGAAAACCGATAGCGAAGCATTTTTAATGCCAATCGAGTCAATCCCACTTCATGATAATAATCCAGGAGAGCGAATGTCTGCCGTCCAAGTATTACGGGCGATGCGTTACGCGCTTCCAGATGACGCGATTATTTTTGGAGATGATGGGAGCCACTCTTTTTACGGTATCAAATACTTTGACATTTACAGGCCTGGGTCTTTCTTCTTTGATGATATATTCGGTGCGATGGGCAACGGAATTGGCTATTCCATAGGTGCAAAACTAGCAGCCCCTAAAGAAACAATTGTATGCTTAGTTGGGGATGGATGTATGTTCATGCACGGTACGGAACTTTCAACGGCGTACAATTATAACTCCCCTGTCCTATTCATCGTTTTGAATAATGGACGATTGGACATGGTGGAAAAAGGGATGCAAAAAATGATTGGCACGTCTATCGGTGGGATTTATGAGACTCCGCTCAATGTAGCCCGATTTGCCGAATCTATGGGACTGGAAGCATACACCTGTTATAACCCTTATGATTTAACTGATAGTATAAAAGAAGCATTACATAAGATTGAAGAAACAAACAAACCAATCGTGATTGAAGCATTAGTGGATGAAAACGAAATACCACCAACTATGGGGAGGCAATAATATGGAAAATAACAAGCGATACGAGTCTGGTTTACGTGCAATGGAAGAATTTTTTTCTAAAGAAGTACGAGCTGGCATGGAAGAAATAAAAAAAATTTCACCTGACTTATGGGAGATGATTGTATCCTTTGGCTTTGGAGATCTCTACTCTAGAAATACTCTTTCCCACGTACAACGGGAAATCATCACACTCACAGCACTTATCACACAGGGAGCTTTCGATCAGCTTAAAGTTCACTTACAGGCCGCTCTAAACGTTGGGCTCTCAAAAGAAGAAATTATCGAAATCATCATCCACTGTGTCGGATACGTTGGGTTTCCAAAAGCTGTTCAGGCAATGGGAATAGCAGGGGAGATTTTTAAGGAAACAGAATAAACACAGGGGTAAAGCTGGAGGTAAGAAAAGTGCAAGTGCACTTTAAGTACAACATGTCTTTCGCCAATTCCAGCGTGCTTTGGACGAAACATTGGCTGTACTATTACCATGGGATTTTTAGAGGAGCTGGTTGTGACCACGTCACATCCAGCTTCTCTATTTTCGGTAATCTTATGGCGAATGTTTGTCCGTCGCCCTCTTGAAATATGAATAGACATAGTGCATTTGCTTAGGATAATGAAAGATAAAATCCTACCTTAATCTTTTAAAGGCGTCCGAAGATACCATTTCGGACGCCCTTCACATCTTTATTAATACCAAGTGATAATTGGTTTTCTGAATTATTATCGGATGTTTCATTAGATACATTAGTATCATTTTCTGTAACTCCATCATTTTGCGCTTCCTAATGATTAGTAACTTTCAAGTAACTATCTAAAGTGTAATAATCCTCGTTAGTAAATACTTCATATGCATTTAGCTTTTCGATGGCTCCGTTGAATGTATCCACATATTCCAATCCATCAGGAGTGAATTGGTACATATCCGTTCCTGTTATACGAGCACCCGTTTCATAAAACAACTCCATCCAACCATCTAAATTAATATCATACAAATATAAAATAGGTGGATTTTCGGCACTAACAGGAACTGAAAATATTTCACCCGTATCAAATTCAACTTTTATCTCTACATTTTCATTCATGTAGTTGCTACTTTCTTCTGGTCCCCCATTAAAAGAAACTATTTCTAGGGTTCCATCATTATTTAAGTCAATTTCATCCGTAATAATAAAATCAAACATACTAGGTGCATGTAAGGTTTTATATGTAGGTTCATTAGATAAACTATCGACATTATTTTGAACCGATATATCTTCATCTAAGTAGCTTACAGACACCACTTCCGTGTCAAAAAACTTCCACTTTCCTTTTTGGGGTCTAAGTGTATGGATGAAAACTGATTCATTATTACGAAAATCTTCTCCGTCTACTAGAGTTGTTGTTTGAGTTACGCGTACTTTAACTTCATTTTGGGAAATTGATAAAAATTCATAATCACTAATTTCATATGCCAAATCAAATCTTTCAAATATACCTCTTACCATTTGTACTGTTTCTTCATAAATAGTTTGGTCATCATCTATATACACCATAGCCATATAGTCATCAAAATGCTCATTTTGGAGAGCCTGTATATTGTCTTCAAGAACTTCTATAACATCGAATTCAATATCATAAGCTACTTCAGACTCTACCGTATCGTTAATAGAAGGAACAAAGGAAAAAATGCTCATTGCTAATAAAATGTAAATTGAGAATAACCCAACTGATGCAAAAAAACCTTTCCAGCTTGGCCCCCCTCTCAATTGAATTTCGTCGTGTAATAATTCAGGATTAGTTGGTTTACTCTCCATTATTTTACGAATTCTTTTGATTGCATATAATCGATATGTATTATTACCTGTAATTCCGAAAGTGACTCCAACAGCTAATCCTAAATAACTATTGAGTACGGTATCGTCTATCCCCAGTATTGTAACAATTAGGTCAATTACTAAATATATTCCCAAAATCAAGAGAATTGGATTGTACATTTTCCGATAACCAAGCCAAAATAATGAAAAGAAAAATGCCGCCCAGTTCCAAGAATTCAATCCTTTTGACCATTTTCGTATGTAATAGTTTTGCTTTTTTTCTCCAATAAATAATCCCAGTAAATGATTATTTATATCTGATCGATTTCTATTCCTTCTACTATTATAAATCAATTCCCTGTCCACTTTTTGTTCAGTAATCTCTTTGCCACAAGCTGAACAAAATTTTGCTGCTTCATTTATTTTAGAACGACATGAAGTACAGAACAGTTACATTCCTCCTATTTTAAATACTTTCATTCCTTCCTAATGATATGCATTACCATTTTCATTATTCCTTATTTAGCCTTTCTGAATTAGGCGGCGTATATTTATATGTATTATTTAAACCCATGAAAAAAAGCTCTAAGCTCAATTCAATTTCAACTAAATCCACTAAAAAACACTCTCCCCCGAACACTATTCCGGTACGCATCACAAAAAGCCGTATATCACGATTTTTTTAATCGAATATACGGCTTATTTTATTTTGTACTACATATTGCCTGGATTGTTTTTGACTAAGGTATTTAGCGATCTAAAGTCGCCAGGTTTTGATAGATTTCAAGATTCGGTAGAACTACCAAATATTTTTTTAGTTTCTAACACAGGGACGCATTTTAAGAGACGCATTACTCAAGGTACCTTCTAGCACCAGAATAATTTCTTTTAAAGTTTCCTGCATCAATAGCTTCAATTTTCACTTTGGATGATGCATGTGGTGCATGAAGCATTTTACCAGAGCCGATATATAAACCGACGTGATATACTTTTCCTTTTCCTCCATTACCGGCAAAAAACACTAAATCCCCCGGTTGTAAATTCTTTTTGGCTACTGGTGTGCCTTTTGTAGCTTGATAGAAAGAATCTCGCGGAATGAGAATTCCATGAGCTTTGTATACAGCGTAAATAATACCTGAACAGTCATATCCAAGTGCTGAAGTACCTGCCCATAGATAAGGAAGACCTAAGAATCTCTTTGCCTCATACACTATTTCGGCTTGGGTTGGTTTTGGTACATCCTTATAACTTTTAACTGTTTTTGCATCTTCTTTTTTCAACAGTTTTACACCATTTCCAGGTGTCTGGATATGTAGCCATTCTCCCTCTTCTTTTAGTACTGGGAGGATTGTAGAAAAGCTAATGTCCATAAACTTCTTCTTATTTACTAGATTGTGGAGGGTTGCTAATTTGGATGTTACGATAGCAATCGAACAATCCGTATAATCAGTCGATGATTTTGTTACATGGGATTTGGGTACCCAGCCTGGATAACCTGCTTTTTGATACGGTACAAATTGATCCTTTACAGCTATTTGGTACCAATTTCCACTACTTTTTAGAACAGTTACTTCATCCCCATATAAAGCTTGCGTATCTATTTTTCCCACAAGCCACCATTTTTGAGTCAAATTCATATCTTTAGTCCATTTTGGTATATCTACTGGGTTGGTAAGGGATGGTCTATCTACAGTTCGGTGCGTGTTCGGCTTATTCCAAAGAGAAGTTACTTGGACATTTACTTTATATGTTTTTGTTTCGCTTGGCTTTTCGCATGACACTGGTGTCTGTCCTTGCTCTAGAACAGGATTGGATGTGCTAACATCCTTTCTGAATGTGGGATTTAATATCCGAGCAAGTAATACGACAAAATCGGATTTGGTAATAAAAGCAGTTGGTTTATATATATTATTTGGATATACACTTATTATTTTATTAGCTACGAGTACTTGGATTGATTCGAATGCCCAATAAGTAGTTGGTACATCTTTGAAAAGTTCATCTGTTGTACCAGTAAGGTTAAATGCATTGACAAGAATGGCCGCCATCTGTCCTCTAGTCAATTTATCATTAGGTTTAAACTCCCAGTTTTCATTACCACTCATGATTTTCTCATCAACTATTGCAGCGATAAGTGGAAACTTTTCATCTTCTGGTTTGATATCAGCAAAAGTAGGAACTGGTCGATTTTCTAGATCTAAATTAAGTGCTTGTACGAGGATTTCTACTGCTTGAATTCGTGTAATTCCCTCATTTATCCCAAAATTAACTTCAGGGTTCGCTTTAAGAATTCCTTTTTCTATTAGATAATCGAACTCAGCTTTTGAAGAGTATTTGTCGGTGACATCTTGAAATATGGATTCAGCCAATGCTTTACTATTTGGGACAGCGACCAATACTAATACAATAAAAATTGCTAATAACTTTTTGTACATGTAAACCTCCTTCAGTTTTTCACATTGAATTATATATACGAGTTATGCAGGTAGGATATACCCACTTATGGTTAATAAGTAACGGAATAATTTGGAGTGTGAAGTGACTGCGTCGAGGTCACTTAAAAAGTCCATATAAATAAAAATAGTGTTGGCTATCTCGATAATATAGAGAAAGCCAACACTATTTTCTAGTAATTTAGAGTTCTGGTATTCGCTTTCCACGGGGTAACGCCGCCGAGCTAAATGCTTTTATATGAAGAAAAACCCATGCCAAATATGTCGGTATTTGTGGAACGAAACTACGTATATGCGGTCTATATTTCACCATACAATATAACTATTGTAGTAAAAAATACTCAGTAGGAATGGGGATTATTTATGTCATTTAAAAAGAAACGAATCATCGGGTGGATAGTTTTAACGTCTATGCTTTTATTGCCAAGCCAATCACTGGCTGCTGGAAAAGCAATTTATGTTCCACTTTCTTATGAAAACGGAGCTGCACCTGGAATTTATCAAGTAGTACCGAATACAAAGAAAGCTACTTTGATCATTAAAGATAATACTCATAAGCTAGTAGAAATAGAAAAACCCGTAGTCAAATTAGACGTAAATGAAGATAATAGACATTTTAAACTAGGTGAAGTCACCACATCAAAACAAGTATTAGAAGAGTACTATCCGGATTATACACAGTTCTCTGATCCTCTTGAAATTGGAAAAGAACTACTGTTTCAGAAGTACTTAGGGGAAACTACACATTCAGGTGGCTGTGGAGGTGCTGTCTCCGCTTTCACTTTACTTTATAAAAAAGCTGCTAACGGAAAAGAGACACTACTAACTAAGGATACTCTAGCAAATGCTACTGGGGATGCAGTACAGGTTAAGGAAAACACTATCTATTATACGAAAGTAAATAAAGACTTTTTAGAAAATTACACCCTATATAAAATGGATGCTAATGGTAAAAATAAAGTAGAAATAGCTAAGTCTATAGATGATTATATTCTTTCAGATACCAATGAAATTTATTACTTAAAGGACAATAAATTCTATAAAATGGACCTCAACGGAAAGAAATCGACACAATTAAAATCGATTAAAGACGATATACAAGGTATGCTCCCTTGTGGACCTGCAAATTACAAGTTCACCGATTCAGGTATATACTTTGAAAACGCTGACTACCAAACATCCGTCTATGACTTTGCAACTGGAAAAATGGTTGAAGTAAAAGATAAAACTTTCTATTATATTGAAGATCACTCTAAAACCCTAAATCAATTTGCTATATTAAATTATGACTGGGAAACATATACCACAACTGGAGCTTCTATAATAGACAAGAATGGTACAACTATAAAAGATATCAAACTTCCTGCAGACGCGAAAAAAGTCAAGGTTGATATCAACACCGGTATAGTTAGCTACTTTGTAAAGACTGCCTATTTTGAAGAGAAATATTGAATACATGTCGGCCAGGGAATATTTTCTGGCCGGCTTATTAATAAAAAATTATACTTTGGCAAAAGAGCTCCGTAAGCCCGAATTATAAAAAATATGCCCACTATTCCGGTACGTATCACAAAAAGCCGTATATCACGATTTTATTAATCGAATATACGGCTTCTTTCGTTTATTTACTACAAGCTGCCTAGATCGGTTTTGACCAGGGCATATATGCAACTAAAATTCCTAGGTTTTGATGAATGCCGTGAGTCGTAGGTCCGTCAAAATTTTCTGCAGGTATTTGTAGAAATCAACCGCTGTTACTTTTGGCTGTTTCCTTTTTTCTCTCCCACTTTTTCCCCACTTTGGGGCAAAAAGATAGGCCGCTAGAAGTGATTGAATCACCTCTAACGGCTCACTACTCATTACTTAATAGATTGATCTTTTCAATCAAACCAACGATTTTCTCGGTCTCTTCTATCCCTACCGGAGATAATCCAGTTTCAAAAAACTGAACGACTTGCTCGATTAAACCAGCATAATAAGGTTTATCTTCTTCCCACAAGCGTAGGGATTGAACACTTGCCTTAGAATGAAGGATTGCTCCAAAACGATTATGCCACTCGTTTTCTCCTCGAATGATTACATGTTTTCCACTAGCAAATGTCATATGAATTTGTTCACAATCCGTATATTTCTCTATTTTCATTTTTTCAACTTCAGTACCAAAGATTGTGACAACCATTTCAAGTAAGTGAATTCCATACCAAAAGTATCCTGAGATTTGTTCTTGACGAGGGGTCGGTCCGAAAAAGTAGCCACTCTGTATATCTGGGTTATTCGCAACGGATGCAACAGATTCTGAATATCTTAAAGATGAGGAACTCATGACCGGTGTGTTATGTTCACTACTTAAACGGATCAATTCTTGCATTTCCCTGCTACTCATGACAACTGGTTTATCGATGAAAATTGGTTTACTATAGCTCACTATTTTCTTAAACCAATCTAGATGATTTCTTCCATCTACTGTCCCAATGATTACAGCATCGACAGCAGCCATAAGCTCTTCAACGTCTTCAACTGGAATAACTCCATATTTATTGGTGACTATTTCATAGTAATTAGTGAAACGTTCTCGGCTAATAGGTAAATCCTCTGAATATGTTGGGATAGCATGTGTTATTTCAGCCCCTGTAACATGATAAGAATCCTCCGAATCATTTAATAATCTCGTGAAAATTTCACTATGTGACGTATCCAAACCGATTAAACCTATTTTCATATGCTATTCTCCTCACTATTTAGTAGAGTGAAAACTTGCCGTGGCCTGCCTCTTCTAGATATTTTCTCTGTCCCAATCACCTCGATTAAAGAAGCATCTAACCAAGATTGAACAATTCTATGCGCACTCCTTGGTGTAATTCCAAGTACCGAAGCTAGCTCATGGGCCGTAAATTCATTTTTCTTTTTTCTTCCAATTAGTGCCATCGTCTTTTCTATGTTCGCTGCATTCATACCAACTGCCTCTGATTGTTGTATTAATAGCTGATCTGTCACCGCAAGTGGGTATTTCATAGGTGCAGTTATATCAATTGGTCCAAATACACTTCTATCCTCATTAACGATATAGCAGCCAGCCCCTCCATTTTCTTGCGCTTGAATAAGTGCTACTCTCGCATGGGAACCTGCTTCTAATGCAGAAAATCCAAAGCCTACCCCAATTGATAAAGTTACTCCTAATTTTTTCTTTAACTCATCTACCATCGGCAATACTTTATAACCTTCTGTAACCCTTTCAAATATTCCACGGTTTGTGACAAACAAGTATTCAGTACTACTCAATGCGGTCAAATAACCGCTCATTTGCTCAGCAAAATGGAGGAGAAATCGATATGTAGTATGATTTCTTTTTTGAATTTGCTGCTCTGTCATAAAATCAGTGGCTAGCGTAGTTGAATTTTCTATAAAGATTCTTCCTATTATAATTTGCATTTCTTTTTGTTTTCGTTGATTAGTTCCTAATAACATTCGTTCTATCGCAACAATAATATCTTCTTCTGAAGGCTTCAGCCATTCATTCACTATATTATTCCTTGTCAATAATTCACTTACTAATTTTAAACTTGTAATTACAACTGAGTTAGAATTTATTGCCACATTCTCCACATGAAAGTTTACTATATCATCCACATTTTCAAACGAAACTAAATCATTGTAGTTGTCGTAACTAAACGTTTCTTCTAAATTTTTTTTTGCAATTTCAATATAATCATTTTGAATTCCATCAATGCTTAGATGTGTGAAATTCATTTTACTTTTCATTTTATATAGTGCCTGGTATAAGCCTGCTCCTTTTAACGGTATATAAAATGAAGGAACTTCCATTGGCACTTCTTCTTTAGCGACCAAGTATGGAATTCTTCCCGAATAAAATAAACAATCCACTTTATCCTTAAGTTCCACAGTGAATTCTTTTGCTTTATCCATATCATCAGACAAACGAAATATCGGTTGAATGGTAGGAAAAAGATTAAAACAGCGGACAAGCGTGTCATAAATCCATCGTGGTCCAATCACTCCTACCTTTATATGAGTTTTCAAACCAATCTTCCTTTCCAGCACGAAAAGACACATGACTGCTAATGTGTCTTTTCCTACTACTTATTATTCTTTATCACGACGAAGAAAATCCTGTACAAATGCATCATCATTTAACTGTGGATAGGTTGCATAAACACGATTGATTTCCTCTGCTTGACCTGGACTTAATACTTCATGATCAGTTAAACACCAATTCCCCTGCAGTAGCCCTTGTCTAGTTAGTACTTCATTAATCCCAGCAATACTTCCCTTGAAGGCATTTTTAGAATCAAAGAATGCAGAATTTGCATCTGTTACATTTTGAGCAATGGAAAACCAACGATTATCTAGTTCGTTATGAAGTCGAGCCTGTTTTATTTTTTCAAAAAGGTTTACGGCCTCGTGCGTCCATACCGACCAATGACCTAAAAGACCACCCACTATGCTTTTACTTTCCATTTGGCCATCCACTTCAAATTCGTATGTTGTAAATAAATCCAAAACAATATTATCGTCATTTCCAGTGTAGAGTGCAATTTCATCTCTTCTTGGAGAGGCACAAACAGCTCGAATTACATCCAATGTTAAATAACGATCAAAAGGCGCCATTTTAATACCTACTACGTTTTGGATACTGGCAAATTCCTCCCAAAATTCGTAGCTAAAAATTCGTCCTCCAACAGCTGGCTGTAAATAAAACCCAAATACCGGTAATTCCTCCGCAACAACTTTCGTCCGTTCAATAAGTTCCTTTTCTGAATAATCATGTAACCCACCGTTACTTAAAAGCACCAGATCATAGCCTAGTCTTTTAGCTATTTTCGTTTCTTCTAATGCTTGTTCGGTACCTCCGCAGACACCTGCTATTTTGATGAACGGACGCTGTAACTGTGCTTTTTCAACTTCCTCCATCGCCAAACGTAAAACAATTTCGTACAGATTAAACGCTGGGTCTCTTATTTCAAATTGAGTTGTATGAACGCCAACTGCAATCCCGCCTACTCCAGCCTCTATATAGTATCTAGTCAATCTTCTTTGGGAATATTCATCCAATTGTTTATCACTTGTCAATGCTAAAGGATGAGCTGGGATAAAGGCTCCTTCATGTAGATGTTTCTCTAGTTCTTGCGATAAAGTCATTTAGAATTGCCCCTTCCTTTCCTGAAAGTGAGTTGGTTTATTGATCGTTTCTCCATCATTTGCTACCCAGTCTGCTGTCCATTCAATCATTTCACGTATGGAGACACGCGGATATCCAAATAGCTTATGTGATTTACTAGCATTATTTAGTAATGCATTTTCCTTTTCTATCCCTTCAAATACCGGAGTTTTCCCTAGCAATTTTCCGAACTCATTTGCAAGCCATCGAACTGGTAACGTTTCTGGTCCCGTTACATTTAGAATGGCTGGAGGTGAGCTAGCGATTAATAACGACCTAATTGCATATTCGTTCGCATCTCCCTGCCAAATTACATTTACATGACCCATGGATAAATCTAATGGAATCTCGTTATATACTGAACGAGCAATTTCAAGTAATACACCATATCTCATATCGATCGCATAATTTAACCTGAAAACAGTTAATGGCGTGTTATCTTTATGAGAGAAATAAGTAAACACTCGTTCTCTTCCAAGGGAGGATTGACCATACTCTCCAACTGGAGCGACCTCATGCTTTTCATCACATCCACCTAATGTCAAAGGCACTAATGGATATACATTCCCCGTTGAGAAAGCCACAATGTTGGAGCCTTTAAAGTGCTCTGCAACTCTACCAGGAAGATATGTATTCATTGCCCAGGTGAAGTGTTCATTGCCAGTTGTACCGAATTTATTCCCTGCCATATAAATGATATTTTTCTCTTTCGGAAGAAGTTTCAATTGTTCATCGTTTAGCAAATCTGTGGAAATTGTTTCGATTCCTGCTTTTTCTAAATCCTCTTGTAATGTTCCATTTGAAAAGCGGGATACCCCTATCACTTTCTTATCTAACCCTGCTTTATCAATAGCTCGTTTTGCCATTATCCCTAAAGTAGGTCCCATTTTACCACCAATGCCTAATATCAAAATATTCCCTTCTATTTTTCGCATATCCTCTACTAGTGCATCAGATGGCTCGGTCATTAAATTCTCTAATTCTTCAACTGTTTTCAAATAAATTCCTCCTATCTCTTATGAGAAAAAGATATTTTTTATATTATTGAATGCTAAATAAATTAAAACGAGTAATCCGATAACCCCTAGGACATTACTTAATAGTTTGTTTTTAAGCTCACCCATAATGTTTTTATCATTAGCTACTACTAAAATAGCAATAGCGATAAAAGGCACAACAAATATTGTAATGGCTTGTGCAAAAATAATTAGATTCAATGGAGCAGAACCAAATACAATCCCAATGATGGAACCGAAGAGCATCACTAAAATAATGAGTAGTTTCACTTTTATATTTGATAGGCTGCTTCCTAGCCCTAGACCATCAGCTAGCAAAGATCCGCCAATCGTGGCATTCCCCATTAGTGAAGAAAAGGACGCCCCGAACAGGCCGAGCATAAAGACAAAAGTAGACCAGCTACCGAAAAGTGGTTCTAAAGCTAAGCCCATTTCAGTTGCATCATTCACAACAAGTCCCTGAGGCTTTAGAATAGTTGCAGCTGTGATCATTATTAAAAAAGAAATAAAACCCAGAAGAAAGATTCCTAAAAATGATTCCTTTCGACCACTTGCAGCATCCGTGATTTTCCAGCCCTTCTCTTTAACTAAATAAGATTGATATAAGGCACCTACGATGGAAAAGCTTGTAGCAAAAAGAGCTATGATTAACCCCATACTGCCCTCAGGCAATACTGGTATAAATCCTTTAAAAATATCTATTATTGATGGTTGAACTACAATCACAGTGATTAGAAATGCTAGTAGCATAATCACTACTAAAACAAGCATTATTTTTTCAAGAACTTGATAAAATTGTTTTGCAAACAACAATCCGATTGAAATGAGTGTAAAGATGATAATCCAAATTGTTGGATCCATATTCGTAACTGTAGAGATAGCGATCCCAGTCCCAATTGCATTGCCAGCCTGAAATGATGCGGTAACCAAAAATGCACCAACACCTATTAATACCCCTGCCGACAACCCCCACTTTTTCTTAATCGTTTGGATGAAACTGTGCTTAGCAGTTAAACCAATTCGAGTACTCATTTCTGTATATACCATCATCAAAATAATGGCTAAAATAATGGCCCATACTAATTGGGTACCATATATTGCTCCAATTTTAGAAGAAAGCGTAACACTTCCTGGACCTAAAACTAATGCAGAAGTGATTAAAGCAGGTCCAAGATAATTAAAAATATTTTTCTTTTTTATGCCCTCACTACCCTTTGCTGAAACTGTTTTCCCTTCGACATCCAAACTAATTCCTCCCATTACTAATTATTCTGAATAATCTATGATTATATTAACTTACTGATCGAATTAATGACATGTCTTTAATATGTCTTTAATTTGGTTGGAGGAATTCTATTTTATGTTTCATGCAAGACTATATTTCATTTAGAAATGTCTTCACAATCATCGACCGTGGAAGGCGGCGACTCCAGCGGGATAAGCTAGAAAGTCGAGACCTCGCAGCAAAGCGAGGACGCTCGGCCTCGCCCGCGGAAAGCGTCCGCCTGTAACGTAAATCAGCGGTATCATTTAACAAAGCCTATTTTGAAAATGGCCCATTCGCATGAGCGAATAGGCCATCTACTTATTACTTCCATTCTCTTTCTGTGTAACCTTTTGCTTTGATTCCTTCATTTGTTTCTTTAATAATCGCTTCGCCGCCTTTTGCCAAGTATTCCTCAACAAGCGCATCCCAATCAGATACTGGTCTTTGGCCTGCGATCATTTTAGATTGTTCGTTTATTAGGAATTGCATTAAGTCTGTGCCTTTTTCTTGATTTGTCGGTGACAAAACCCCATGAGATGGGTCAATATACATTTGGTTGGATTCAAACATTTCCTGTAGGGTAACCGTCATTTCCTTCAACTCTGGTAAAGTGTAGCTATCAGCATAGTTAATCGCTGCATCCTCTGGAACCTGTTCTCTGTTATCCAAGAAATAGGTTGATGGTGAAAGTCCTTCAGAAGAGAATGTTGGAACTTGGACAGGCAATCCATTTTCCATATTATAACCAGTTCCTTCTTTACCTAAATAAAAATCAAAATCTGCATTTTGAGGATTTTTTTTCTCAGCCGGAAAGTATGTTTTTCCGAAATCCACTAACTCTAATGCACGATATATTTTTCCTTCATCTTCCGCAAGTTTAGCATTTAAAGCAAGAATCCCTGAGTTACCTGAACCCATTGTGAATCCTTTAGATTTATCTGGCGCTTCAAATGGTGGAATTGCTACAAGCTCTGCATCCGGATTAATGGATAATAATCCTTCAAAGTATTCCTGAGACATTCCAGAGACACCACCTACAAAAATTCCTGCTTTGCCAGAATAAAATTCATTATTTGTACTTGCCCAATCTAAAACCGCAAAATCCTTTGTCATAGCGCCTTCTTTATAAAGATTAGCAAAAAATTGAATCAAATCTTTTCTTCCATTAGAAATGATACCAGGGATAAAATCACCGTTATCATTTTGGTGATACCATGCGTTGAAGTCCCAATAAGTTCCCATATTAAAGCTTGGATTGATATTTTCTCCAATAGCTACACCATACGTATCGGCCTTACCATTACCATCTGGATCTTCTTTAGTGAATGCAATGGCAATTTCCTCAAGCTCTTCGTAATTCGTTGGAACTTCTAACCCTAGTTTGTCTAGCCAATCCTTCCGAATAATCGGTGTTAAAGGAAATGGTTGAGAATAACGCGGAATCCCGTATATTTTTCCATTTACTTTAAAAGAATTGTAAATATAGTCTGGAATTTTCCCTAATGTTGCGTAATGTGATAGATAATCATCTAATGGTAAGAACGCTCCATCTTCAGCCCACTGATAAAAACGGGTATCACCAGCTTGGAAACCAACTAAATCTGGCATTGAACCTGAAGCTACAATGGCAGACGATTTTTCCACATAGTCACCCTGTGGTATGATCTCTGGTTTATAATCTACGTTAAAGCGCTCATTTATCATATCAAGACCAGGACTGCTTAACGGAGGTGGATCACCAAAACGGAATGTCATCCCCGTGATTGTATATTTCTCACTATGATCAAATGGATATATCTCTTTATCTGGAGCTTTTTCAGTTTCTCCTGCTGTTTCATTTTCTTTATTGGTCTCTTTTTCACCTGTCTTTTCATCCGTACAAGCTACCAACATAAAACTGAGGAAAAGAAGCAGAAAGCTAATTATTAAGTGCTTATTTTTCACAATGACCCCTCCATTTATCTTTTTGTAAGGCTTCGTTAAACAGTAGTACAGACCATTTTTAATTACTAACCTTTTACAGATCCAAGCATCACTCCTTTTGCAAAATGTTTTTGTAAGAATGGATAAACAATAAGTATTGGTAAGGTTGCCAACAAAATAGCTGCCATTTGAACCGTTTCTGGAGGAGGTAATGCCTCAACCATTGCCGCATGACCACCTAGCGCTGCATTTGGTTCATTAACAATTACAATTTGTCGTAAAATAACCTGTATTGGCCACTTTGCAGGGTCGTTCAAGTAAAGTACTCCTGAGAAGTAGCTATTCCAATGACCCACTGCATAAAACAGACCAAATGCTGCCAAAGCAGGCTTAGATAACGGTAAAATAATTTTAGAAAAAATTTGAATATCATTGGCTCCATCAATAACCGCAGCCTCTGTTAGTTCCTCAGGAATCCCTTTAAAAAATTGAGTCATGATGATTAAGTTAAAAGGACTGATTGCTACAGGTATTATCAAAGCCCATAACGAATTCAACAAACCAGTTTCTTTTACAATAATATAAGTTGGAATCATTCCAGCAGAAAATAGTAAAGTGAATAATACTAAAAACAGGATTAAGCGTTGCCCAATAATATTTCTTGTTAATGAATAGGCCATTGTTGAAGTGAAAACTAGATTAACAAATGTTCCTACCACAGTGACATAAACTGTAACCCATAAGGAACGGATAAACTGATCAGACCCTAAAATATACGTATAAGCGTCTGTCACCCAATCCTTTGGCCATAAAAGGAAATCACTATTAAGTACATCACTTATACTTGAAAATGAAACGGAAAAAATGTATAAAAAGGGAAATAGCATCGTTACGGTTATTAATAACAAAAGTATGTTATTAACAATTTCCATTACCCTTTCGCCACCAGAAGATTTAAACATAACCTTACCCCCTTAAGTAAATCCTGTAAGATGGTGTTTTAATATAAACCATCTTCTCCAAACTTTTTCGCAAGTCTATTGGCAAGAACAACAAGTATTAAACCAATAATTCCTTTAAACAGCCCTACAGCTGTGGCGAAACTGAAATTAGCCTGCTGAATCCCCTTAAAATACACATAAGTATCCAAGACGTTTCCCGTTTCCATATTGAAAGGATTCAACATGAGAAAGATTTGCTCAAAACCACTATCCATGACATTACCTAAACGGAGTATCAATAAGATGACAATCGTACTCTTAAGTGCTGGTAAAGTGATATGCCACATCTGTCTCAAACGACTAGCTCCGTCTATTACAGCCGCTTCATACAAATGCGGACTAATCCCAGACAATGCCGCTAAGAAAAGAATAGTACCCCATCCTGATTCCTTCCAGATAACCTGGAGAATGACTATAGGCTTGAACATAGAAGGATCTGTTAAAAATGGGATCGGATTGACTTCCAAAAAATTCACTAGAAAACTATTTATTAAACCTTCACTTCTAAGAAAAATAACAGTTATCCCAACAACGACTACCCAGGATAAGAAATGTGGTAAATACACAATAGATTGAAGAAATCTCTTGTATACCTGGTTTCTAATTTCATTCAGCATTAAGGCAAGTACTATGGAAATTGGAAAAGCAAAAAAGATTTGTAACAATGAAATTTGTAGCGTATTCCAAATAACTTGAATAACTTCCGCATCTTCAAAGATCAATTTAAAGTATTTTAACCCTACCCACGGACTATCAGCAAACCCACGAAATGGGCTATAATCCTTAAATGCTAGAAGAATTCCGGCCATTGGTATATAGCGATATATAAGGAAATATAGAATTCCAGGTAAGATTAGTAGTAGTAAATAGCGATCTCGCCATAATTTCTTTTTTAATGAATTCTTTTTTCTTTTAGTCGGGATATTATTTGATACCGCTAATGTTGAATCCAGCGTATCATTTTTTTTGTTTTTAGTTTCAATAACCAATTTCCCCTTTCCCAAGTACTTGTTACTCTATTAAACTCTTTTCAATACATGTATATTACATGTATTTAATAATAATTTAAATTTTACAATAATTCAATGTTTTTTAAAAAATTATATTCCTTTTTCTGTAACTGTCTTGTTATTTTTCGCTAAGTTCGTAAACATTTTGTTAGAAATAACCATTAATACTAGGCTTATGAGGCTACCTCCGAAAAATGGAAGTAATCCTGGAATTTTGATCATCAAATAATATGGGAAATAAAATCCTAAAACCATTAGCACAGAAAACAATGGATTAGAAAGTACAATGAGTAAGCAGTTTCTAAAATATTGCTTTAAGGTCAACTTATATTGAACGTAAACCGGGAATGCATATAGCAAAGCTACTATATAAATAGCAGCAAGTATAAAAAAGAATAAAGAAACAATTAATGCCCAAATAGTAGGAATGCCACGGAAAAACTGTAAATCCACGTATATTATTAACCCAAGTACTGCCCATGAATAGCCATATTTGTTGGATTGGAGGAATTCCTTTTTATACTCATTTTTAAAATGAGCGAATACCTTAAGTTCCTCTTCTTCCTCTTGTGTCCACTTTCTAAGTACAGAGAACATTGCCATGGTTGACGGAAAAAATCCTGCAATTCCCACACCAATGATTATCCCCACTAACCAAAGAATATTTAGATACGCAAGCTTCAAAGCCCAATCCATATAATGATATAACGAGCCTCTCCATCCAGTAAGTTCCATGTAAATCACCTCTTTAAATACAGATTATCATTGAAAATTCAGTCAATTATTAATGCAATTTCAAATGGATAGCTTGATTTCATATTTTCCAAACTTCAGATGAAATTCAAGCATTCCCTGTTCATTTTGATAGTTTATCAAATGCTCCTCATTATTTACTAATAGACCAGTAGGCTGGGGAGTTTTTATCCAAACCTGAGTAGTTTTTGGAAGCTCCAGCTGTATTTTTGCTCCTTTTTTATTAAAATGAACAGAAACATTCAGATCTTCAGTCGATTGAAAGATTGTATCCTCCTGTAGCTTCATACAGCTACCTTTTACGACAGATAACTTACTTAGCTTGTTGTCGTCGTTCTGAAATGAAATCCACCCCTGTTCTCCTTGAAGACCAATTTCACGATTAGAGGATGTTTGCCACACAGACTCTCTTTCCTCATTTACAAGAATATGATCTGTAATACCTTGACGACTAACCTCCATTTGAAATAGTGATCCATCTCTCGTTACTGAATACGCTAATTCGTTTTCTGAAGATTCAGGAACAAGCATCGTTATCATATATTGTAGCTGCTCCTTATCATGAGGCACTACCTGTAGATAAGAGCCATACTCTTCTGCTCCCTTATGCTGTTCTATGCTTTTCTTTGTATCTTCTGGATAGCAATCGTAAAGGGAAACGGAAGCTTTGTCTCCAGTGAACCTGATATGCTTTTCTTCTGTCTTCGTCCCTGGCAGTAAATTTTTATCCCCTGCGTATATTTGTGCTGGCGTATGGAAAAGAAAGCTGAGAACACTATCCGGATCCTCTTTAACTACCTTATCTACAATAAGATAATAGCTATTATCGATATGTACTATTTTTCGTTCCCATTGCGAAATACTCTTGTCGTAGGCACCAGCTGCTTCTCCACTTACAAAAGAATAGTTATCAGATGTATACCAGTCTACAAATTTACTTTTTCCTAATCGAGATTGTCCATTGCCATTTACAAGCATACTATTATGTCCAATTGTCCCAATCGTAAAATCTCTCCTTGGACCTTCCACATAATCCTGGTAACCCGGATTGGATATTAGCCATTCTCCAGCAACATGTAAAATAAAATTGTTTTGATCAAAATGATTATGATCCTTTGCTGATTGACTTGAATTGAAGGCTAATAGATGATTAAGATCCTTCCAACCACTTCTAAGTGAAGCCCAGCCTATCGTAGAAAATATATTGGAGCATTTATTTTCATAGTATTTTTCCGGCTCTAAAGGCTCGGGTAGATTATTCGCATGAAGTAATGTTTCCAAATGACTTTCAGAGAATTTATTTATATACCAGCTTGCAATACGATTTTGGTTTTTCGATGCAAGAATTGCCATAAGATAAGAAATATCCAAGCTATAAAATGAATCTGAAAAGTTTACAAAGCTCTTCTCTCCACCGGTACCAAGTGAATATATGAAGATATCAGGAAGAAAACTAAAGTATGGATGCTGGAGAAATTCTACATTTCCTGTCGAACGATGGTACGTATCCACTGCCAATAAAACATGTCTTACAGCAACATTTAAATACAATAGCCCCTCAATGTCGGCATCCTTCAACCTACTATCTAGATAATCGCTTATATAAGTACAAGAATTGAAGATGAAGGGTTCCACTTCGTCCTCACAATCACTATCTAAAATGGCAAGTGATCCGATAAGCATCGCTACTTGCTTTGATGCAATAATATTATGGCTATCATGATTGGCAAAATCTATACGGAAAGGCTGTAAACCTTTTGTTAAAATAGCATGTTTAATCGTATTTTTCTCCGAGTTGGATAAGGTATGCAAAATTGCATCGTAGCCAATTGCTGCGCCTATAGTGAAATGAGCATTACTTAAATTCCCTTCCGCACCTCTTAGCGGAAATTCAAACCATCTTGTAAACGAGGATAGAGCAATGAGATACTCCTTTACTTTTTCAGCAAACCTTTTTTCCCTCGTCATTCCATAGGCAAATGCTAAAATTCTAATTCTGTCCTCAATAGCTCGAGAATACATCGTCCAAAAAGGATAATCTTTATACCCTGGTGGATCCCCAACAGGCTCTAATTGTATTAATGGCAAAGGAATAGTCAGTTGAACCGAGCAGCTTGGATAGAGAACCGTAAACTCTTTTTCATCTACGTATGACTCTGCTAGTTCAAGCGTTTTATCCCACGCATTGTTAAAATCAATCCCACTTTCGAGTTTGTTATCTGCTAGTCTTGCTTTCATTTCCATTAGTTCCTCGTCATTATATAAAATTCGAGGATTTGGCTTTAATTGCTTAAGATGTTGAGCAAATTTCATCACAAGTACACCCCTTAGATAACGGTTTAACCGCTATACGTCGCTTGTTTTAAATTTAGAAGCTCTTCAATTCGTTTACATGTATCCTCTGCTTTTTCCATATTGGCCCAGAAAAATTGCATCTCTCGTTCAATTAGTTCAAATTCCTCGATCGTTAAATGAAGGTCTCTAATCGTCTTGGAGGATCCCATTACTTCTTTAAAAGCATTATATTGTTCAGGATGAACACCAGGCTGTAGAAGATTGTTATCCTCTGCAACTATGCGAAGCATCGGAATCGTACATCCATTTTGCTTGAGCAATGTTTGTGCTTCAGTACTTACCATAAAGCTAACAAATGCTTGCGCTGCCTCTTTAATATTGCTATTTGCATTAATTCCTAAAGCACCACCTAAAAGAAGTGTTCCTGGTGCATCATTTTGAGGAGGAGGAAGAACGTCCCATTTAATCTTATGGTCTCTAAATTCATTCATAAAATAATAGGTGGTCAAAATCATTGCTGCTCCTTCTCGCATAAAGAGATTTTCAGCTAACTCATTACTCCCGTGAGAGAATATGGGAGAGACTTGATGCTTATACATTAAATCACCACAGTAATTGAGCGCTTCTATATTCTCTTTTCTGTTCATAACTGATTTAGAGCGGTCCTCTGACATGAACGAACCTTTGTTTTGTAATAGAAATACTGGCCAGCGATTTGTGGAAGATGAAAAACAAAAACCGTACTCGTTAATCATACTGTCGCTATCCATTCCCTTCGTTGTACGGGTAGATAACTCTAACAGGTCACTCCAGTTTTCCATTTTGAAGTCCTTTGAGATCCCTGCCTCTTCAAACATTCGTCGATTGTAGCAGATCATCACTGGTGAAAATACAAATGGCGTTACAGGAACCGTCTGATTATACGTAAACATATCAAACACCTGCTTATAGCTATCCTTTTCTGTGTCAATATGCTCCGGCAAGAAAGGATCTAGCATATCTAAAGAGTTCGACTCCATTAGTTCCCGAAAATGATAGTCAGATACGATAAATACATCGGGTCCGTTATCATGCTTTAAGGATTGTGTCAGATTGTAAATATACTGGCTATTAGGCAGTATTTGAAGATTTACTTTTGTGAACGGGTTGAGCTGTTCGAAACGTTTTATAATTTTCCGTATAATTTCTATCTCATATGAATTAGAAAACCAACCTAGTGTAATCGTCTGTTTTTGCGTATCGTTTGGAATTGTTACTCTGTTTCCTTTTCCGGGTATTTTCTCAATTAGGCCTTCCTCGACAAGTTCTGCCAATGCCTTTCTAATGGAAACTCTACTTAATTCATACACTTTACTTAATGTATTTTCAGGGAGGATGAATTCACCAGGCTTAATCTTTCCTGAAATAATTTCTTCTTTTAATTCATGGATGAATTTATTGTAGCGATTTTCAAATACACTTTTTCTTTTTAGCAATTCCTACAACTCCCTACTAATGATTGCCCTACTTTTAATTAGGATAGCATATTTTGCAATGAAAACTTGAACGACTATTTTAGCTCAACCATTTATCTAGAAAAGCATAGGCAATTTGGCGAATTTCTGGTGGGAAATCGTGGCCTGAGTTCCCTATCAATGATGTAAATCGTTTCCCTTCTGCCATCCATTCATATAAGGAGTTAAGTTCAACTAATCCTTTTGCTGCAGGTTCCCAATGAGGAAAGATACCGTCATTTTGCCCCATCCATAGGAAGAAGGGGGTTGGAGCAACTAGTGCAGCTATTTCGGTGAATTCAAACGGTACGATTCCTTCATTTATATAATCACTAATCTTAGGGATATGGCTGAACCACTCTCTTCTGCCCCAGCGATGCACCTCCGGGTCTTGTGCGAAAAGTGAGAACCCACAGCTACAAACGACTGCTTTAACCCTCCTGTCGACTCCTGCTAGAAAGAAGCTATTATAACCGCCTAAAGAGTGCCCAATTGCACCAATTTTGGAGTTGTCTACGATACTTAGTTCCTCTAATAAGCTTATACCCTGTTGATGATCCACAATCATTTTAGCAACTGCCGACCACTCCGGGTGACTTTTATAAAATGCAGCCGTTTGAAACGGCTGATCGTTCTTTAATACTCGTTCTCCTGCAGTTATGGTATCTGGAGCTAAAACCACATATCCTCTTTTTACGAGCTCCAGTCCGTACTGTCTATTCTTCCTACCCGCTATTGTACTTATGTCCTCTTTCCCATTATCGCTCGTTGGATGGAGGGCAATCACTGCCCGAAACTGCTCGCTATTAGCTGAGTTCAATAATTGAAGCACATCACTTTTTGTTGCTATAATTTCTTCTTCATGGACTTTCGGAACTAAAAGATTTGCAGGTACCCAGTCCTCGTAAACCGTGGAATAGCAAATGTTGATCAGGTAATAATCGGTATGGAGCTCCCAGGAGTTAATCTTCATATTGGGTTTAACTAAAGGAGGAAGACCTCCTATACAATCTAACCAATTCCGGTGTATCATAGATCTTTTTTCATGCCAATCGACTATATCACTTACATTATGTAATAATGGTGGGGCTCCATCCTTTTCAATCGCTTTTAATGTATACATGGTCTTATCCCTCCTCTAATTTTCACCAATTTGAATACTACATAAATGACTTCCGCTACCATAGTAGATTCGACTATTCTTATGAACAATACCACTACTAGCGATCATCGGTAGTGAGTGAACTACTTTCGGTTCTACACACTGTTCCTCCTGAATCTCTATACTGAGCAATGTATGACTAAGAAGACAATAGAGCGTATTAGTCGGCAAATCATAAGCAAAACCATTTCGAACAATTTGTCCCCAGCTGGATAAATCTTGTTGGAAAAGGATCTGTTCGTTATATGGATTGCACACAAAGTAAATACTTTGTTCCGTAAGACAATGTACACGGTTGAATTGGTCAACAAAGATTTGAGCAATTTCACGAGCATCTTCTATTGGAACAAAACTATTTTTCACTTTTTGGGTCTTCCAGTCTAATACATATAAACGAGCCTCTTTTTCTCGTGATTCTGCTCCACCAGGTGTCTCAATACTCGTTCCACCAACGATATCACCAGAGCTCAATTCACCAAGGCTAATCGTACTCTGGTTTTCCACTACTATTTCATGTGTCAGCAGATGGTTTTCCTTAGATTCAATATGATAGATACCTAATGCCCCTCCGACCATTCCATATCCCGGAAATCCTCCCCAAACAATATGTTCATGATCCTTTAAAGCAATGGCGCAGCGAGGTCGGTGGATACTCTCTTCCCCCAGTACCAATTTTGGATTTTCACTCTTCCTAAATTTCTTCGTTGTATCAAAGACGTATAGCTTTCCACCTGCGTATGCTGCTCCTAAAAGTAAATTCCCTATGGAAGCATAGGCTGCAATATTTCCCCCGCCACCTTTTTCAATCACCTCTCCACCAAAATTAGTCGTCTTGACCGTGGAGCTATCAAATTGAAAAAATTGTAACGGATGCATAGATGTACCGTATATTCGATCATCAGGTCCGAGGTAAATAGTAGATAATTTCGCTCCGTCTGAGGTATAGCTAAAATGTATATTTTTTGTCTGTGCTGTTTCTCTGTGAACAAGTTCAATAAATCCTTCAGACAGACTATATCTCTCTATATTATAGATTCCCTCTTGATACCGATGAATCCTTTGAAATGCTGTACCAGTATAAAAAGAGGGGGATAGTTTTTCTACATCGATAGTTTCGAACTCTCCATTAGAAAACTTCATCCATTGCGGAGAACTAGTAGCTCCCATATGTCCGTATACAAATCCATCGTCACCTAAATAGATATATCCAGTTCCCTTTTCCCTTTGTGTTTCTGCGACAAGGTCTTTCTTCAAACCTTTTTCTAGATGAAAGGCAACTATATTTTTCTTTTCCGTTCCGATTCCTATATATGCCCACCCTGTGTGATCCACCGCTACAGTTCCTGGATACTTTTCGGTAATGTCCATCCTGCCATAGTCCATGATCTCTTTTGAGCGAGGCGAATAACAAAGTAAATGACAATGGGGATACGAGGTGAAATAAATATTACCCGGTATATCCTCCGCAAAGCTAAAACCTACAATTTCTTCCCCGTTTTCAATCACCTTATAATAAATAAATTGCTCTAAAAAAGGGTCCAATACCATAACCATATTTGCAGCACCGGTATAAAATAATCCATTGCTACTAAACGAGGAATAAGGATATTCTTCGTTATTTTCAGGAAAGAATACTTGTTTTATATGATCATTTTCAAGATTGACAATAATGACAAACCCTTTGGCAGCAATAACGAACCTATAGTCACCTTCCGAATTCATACATATTGCAGCTGTTCTTTCTTCCTCTGCTGAAACTGGAATACCATAGTCTGTAAACATATTTTTGAGCATAGTGACCCTCCTTCCAGAACTATTTACTATAATAGGAAGCAACTTTATTGATTGCGATAATCATCTCTTCTATATCTTGGTCTGTATAGAATTCATTTATATTTAATCGAATCGCCGTTTCTAAAATATTCTCGGCGTTTGGGCAGCTACCTATGGAATAATCATAGGATCCTAGATCAAATGGATAATGACTATTCAAATACGCCTGTTCCTTTTGAAATAAAGGCTGTGCATATAACACCTTCGGAATATAACCAGGCTGGTTTGGAATTCCTTCTGCTGCTAAAGCTTCCGAAAATCCCTCTCTTGAACAGGAAAACTGCTCCAGATTTAAGGTGAGCATGTAAAACCAATAGCTACACCAGCCTTCGTCGGTAGTTTTCATCGGATTGATCCCATTAATAGTACCGAGTCCTTGGTTTAAGCTTTTCCCTAGCTCGTTGCGTCTTGTACAGATCCAGTTAAGCTTTTTTAACTGCGCAATTCCAACCGCACCTTGTAGCTCTGTCATACGATAATTCGGCGCTAAGTATTCTAAATCCTTCATCACAGCGTCTTCTTGTCTACGATAATTTTTATCTGCAAATGCATGAGTAGTAAAATAATCTGATTCTTCCCCTGAGTTTACGGTCACCATTCCTCCGTCACCAGTAGAAATATGCTTAAAATCATTTGTACTAAAACAACCATAATCCCCAATTGTACCCGTTAGTCGCCCTTTGTAAGTCGTTAAATAACTTTGAGCACAATCCTCCACAACCTTAAGGCTATATTTTTTTGCAAGCTCCATAATAGGATCCATATCGCAAGGATTACCTGCTAGATGCACAACAATTATCGCCTTCGTCTTGGCTGTTATTTTTTCTTCGATTGATTTAGCAGTCAAAGTATAGCTATGGGGATCCAAATCAGCGAAAACTGGGATAGCATTTTGATAGAGAATCCCTACCACTGTCCCTTGGTCTGTAATAGGGCTTGTAATAACTTCATCTCCAACCGTAACTCCAGCTGCTCCAAGTGCGACATGTAGTGCAGCAGTTCCAGAAGAAGTAGCAACACTGTATTTAACTTTATAAAGATCGTTAAAATCCTGTAAAAACTGCTTTACTTTATTGCCAAAGTGATAGAATAATGTATTTTGCTCAAGTGCTTCTAGTAATTCCTTTGCCTCCTCTAACCCAAAACGCTGTCCTGTACCAAAGTCGGTCGTTTTCACCTTCGTACCGCCATTTAATGCTAGTATATTTTCTCCCATTATAAGTCCCCCATATTAGGATCCGTTCACTTTAACTTTAACTTCAACTTGCTTACAGCTAATGCCAAATCGTTTCACTACAACATTATCTGCATGGTTTTCGGCTACAGGAATAAGAATCACAAAATCATTTTCTTCATCCAGTGTAGTTACCTTTATAGCTCCAGAATGACTAATTCCATCAATTGTTACTCTACGACGTGCACGTTCCCAATCATTGATTTGCTTACTAGTCCAGAAGGTAAATCCCTGATCTTTAGCAGTCGTTATTAATTGAACAATGGCTTCTCTTACTTTTGGCTGATGGTAGATATGGTATTGATGGAACAGAAAATGAGCTACTCCATGTACACGCTTCACTCCATCTAAGAAAGGCTGAATGACACTAACATCTGATAATGTATTGTGATTTAAATCCTGCGTTAAAAATCCGATTTCTAAAACGTCATATAATCTATTTTTTTCATCCGCCCAAGCAATCGGAAAATAGGGGTGACATGTTCCAAATAAGAAACCAATATTCCCTTTTTTACTTGGACCTCTCGATTGATCCACTTGTATCTCATTGTTTTCACACCAAGCGTATAACTCTCCCCAGCCTTCAAAACGAGTATAGTGATTTTTATTGGAGACAGTATGGTCTGTATTTGTTGCTTTTTCTACCCATGCTAATTGCTTTTGAAAAGCTTCCGCTGACCAAACGCCCTCATCCTGTTCTAGTGCATTATAATGGAGGGCAATTTCATGACCATCTTTTTTTATTTGATCATATATTGAGGGACTGTAGCCTGGTGCAATCATGCACCAGGTAGATTGAACATTTTCTGCCTTCAAAGTATCTAATGTGATTTGCGCTGATTCATCCACATTTAAATCACTGTCATGGGAAATCATCGCAACATGTTGCACGTCAGCTGGCCAATAATCGAGGAACGGAAGTGTTAAGCCTTTTTCTAGTACTATTTTTAAAAGATGTTCCATTATTACTTCTTTCCATAAGTCGGCATATGGATGTGGAAAATAAGGCATTCCTGTTTCTGTAAATGCTCTATCCAAAACCCAATCTAGTTCAAAGCCATCCTCTGCCTTTAAGATTTCCTCATCTAAATTTGCCGAACCATCCGGAGCTGGTGTTCCATCCTCCACAACAGGCTTCGTTCCCTGCTGCAGTCCAACAATCGTTTGAGGAATCGCAATAGACCAGCGTTCAATAGTTCCAGATCCATATTTAATCTGTTGTAATGCCGATGCTCCTTGCCATGTTTTTGCCTCATCAGCTACAGAACCAAATTCCGTTACGCCTAAATTAGTTTCCTGTGTCCAGGGCTCTGCATCGAGAAAACGTAAAGGTGTATGTTGATTTAAGAAGGAAGATAAATCCGCATATCCCTTTTGAGGAGCATACTTATTTGAAAAACCTAATTTGCTTCGAATAGCGTCCAATCCGCCGTAGGAAATTACTGTCCCACCAGCGTGTACATATGCTAATATTTTGGAGCTTGCCTCTTCACTATCACGCAAATGGCTTACAATAAGTACATCAAACGATTCGTACTCATCCTTCTCACTTACTTTTTTATACGGGAGTCTTACATGTTCAAGAATTTCAAATAAATAGCTACTAAAAATATTCTGTCCTTCTAACCAGGTTAACTCCGCTTCTTTTTCATCAAAAAGAATACCAATATTCGCTAATTTCATGTTCTCAGCACCTCTATGAAGTAGTATAGATACATGTATTTTACATGTATCTATACTCTTTTCTTAGATCATATTATAGTTTTATATAATAAGCAATAAATTGTTTGAAATTTTAAATAATAAAAACAATTGTAGTAAATTTTTTAATTTTAATGGTATTTTACTTATTGTTTCCACCTTTATTATCGATCCAGACGGAGACCGTATTACTTTCAACAGTAACCCCATTTAATGTAACGTTTACTGTAATATCAGCTCTTCCACTTTTTTGGGCAGTCAAGATCCCATTGTTTATAGATACCATCTTTGGATTACTAACTGTGTATTCAATAGTACTCCCCGCCAATTCATAGGTGCTTCTATTATTCTCTAAAATAGCTTTAAGATGAAGCTGCGTAGTATCTCCAACTGTAAGACGTTGTTCATCAACTGACAGCTCTGCGCTCTTAATAGTTTGAATCAAACTATTATCCTCGTATTTATATAAGTTGATACCTTTTGATAAATAGAAGGCTCCAAAATCATCTTGGGCTAAATGCTCCACACCACTAGCAAGAAATTCATGTTCGTTACTAACTACATCAAATTTAAAAAACTTATTACCAATTACCCCATAGATGTTCCCATCCGTACCATTCTCAAGAGAAGCATTTCTCCAGTTACTTGAAGCTTTAGGGTCTATCTCCTTGCTATAAATTACGTTGTTTGTAGCAGGGTCAAATGCAAATAATGTTCCATCTGACATCCCCCAAATATTTCCGTCTGGGCCAAGGATTAATGCAGTTAATGCTCTTTTACCTGGTACAGGGACCACTTCAAAAGTTTTCTCTTGCTTCTCTATATCCCAAACAAATAATTTAGCTTCTGTTGTTGTAGGTGTAGAACCCTGCCCTCCAGCTACAGTAGTTCCGCCGTATACCTTTCCATTCGCATAAGCTAAGGAAACAATACTTTGGTCTTTCATTAAATTCCAATAAATTTCTAGATCTTTTTCTGTTCCTGGTTCATATATAGTAAATGCACCACCTAAATTCCCGTTTTTCGGTACAGTTCCTATGAACAACTTGTTATAATCATCTACTCCAAGCATCGCGAATGGTCTGTCTTGCAGTGTATAACCTGGTATGCTATCATTTTTTTCCAAGCTGAATAAGAGGTCAGGATTTAAATTATTAGAGTCCGTCCGATCCCATGCTTTGAATGGGTTATATTCATATATTTTGGCATTAGGATAAATTCCTAAATACATTTTATTGTTTAAGTTAGTCATTCCCTCACTTTGCCCAATACCATCAAATCGAACAGTTTCCTGTGAAGTAGGGATAAATGCACTCATGTTACCAGGTAGATAACCGGTACTATATATTTTTCCATCTGGTCCCTTCGCCAACTCATGAATTAAAACAGACTCAGAAGGTAAATCTAAATTTGTCAGCTTAAGGTTTCCATTTACCAAGTTATATTTATAAAGCTGACCACCATTACCGGAAAGACCCACCAGTGTATATCCTGGAAATTCTTCTTCATTTAATTGGATGAATTTATAACTTATAGCACTTCCTTTTAGATCCACATTCAACGATTGGAATGTATTCGTATCCAAATTGTACTCATGTAATATTCCAAAATGAGTGTAATAAACTTTATTGGCAATAGGAGATTTTTCCGAAACGCCTCTTGATGATTCAGGAATATCATATGTCTTCTCACCTGTGTCACCGTTCGTAGCCTCTACCAAATTTCCAGTTTCCGTATCGTAAATAAACATTTCAAATTTGG
The DNA here is from genome assembly GCF_038637725.1 of Psychrobacillus sp. FSL H8-0483. NCBI lineage: Bacteria > Bacillati > Bacillota > Bacilli > Caryophanales > Bacillaceae > Psychrobacillus > Psychrobacillus sp. FSL H8-0483. The sequence continues at coordinate 833,120 of NZ_CP152052.1, read as the reverse complement.
ATTCTTTTTGTGCAAATAATTTCCCATCAACAAAATTTAAATCATAAACAGAAATAATATCTTCATATTGTGCGGGAAGAATATTTCTCTTTTCACCAGTAGCAATATCGTATTCTATTAAATGTGCTTTACTACCTACTCCTGCATAGACTTTTTGATTTCCTTCATCTAAAGCAACACTTCTAACCCATGACTGTCCATCAGCCATCCTTCCAAAATCCGTAAACATTTCAGTAGTAGGATCATATTCATAAACACTTCCAGAACCATAGGTACCTCCATAAATTTTCCCATCGCTTGCTGTAGTAAATGGATAAAGTACAGCATCTGTATCCTTAACCGGATGTCCAAGATTGATTAATTCATCGGTCTGAGGTAAATAACGGTAAAGAAAGCCCTTATTATATGCACCTAGATAAACAGAACCATCTGAAGCAACCTTTACACCCCACGCCCCAGATGTATCCTCTAACGTATAGCTTTTTATTAACTCTTCAGTAGCAACATCCACAATAGCAAATTTAGAAGGAATTCCCGCCACTACTGTATATAAGACATCATTTTCCTGAGAGTCTTTCCCAATATCCCCTAACATGACAGTTGTTTTCGTAACTTGGATACCTAAATCCTCAGCTACCTCTTCAATTGGGTTGATAGGCTTTACCTCCATTAAACTAGCATCATCAAAATAGAAGGTTCCTATATTTGCTTTACCAGAATAAAATAAAATAGCAGCCGATGCTGCTGTTTCCGGTGCAACAGCTGTAATGCTTATATCTGACCATGCAATTGCCCCATTTAACGACTTATTAAAACCAGTAATATATGCACCTTGCTGGTCAAAAAAACGAATGTATATTTCTCCAGATCCATTCGAACCCGTTTTGATTTTGGCAGATGCAGTGTATTCTCTACCAGGTGTAACAGAAACTGTATTACTTATTAATCCAAGGTTTTCATTCTTACTTGTATCTCTAATTTCTAAGCTTTTCGTACCTGAATAAAACTCATTCTCTACGGTCGTTATGCTAGTAGTACCAAAATTCTGTGTCCAGCCTGGGATAACTCCACTACCTGACGAATCCTCAAAGCCCGGGTTTTGTATTACCAAATCTTCAGCTGAAACTGAATGCATACTAGGAAATGAGAAGGTTACCAATAAAATCATACTTAATAGAAAAACAAAATTTAATACAATCTTCATTTTCTTCCTCCTTGAGTAGTAGATTGAAGAGCTTTTTCCGATAGATTAATCTGTTGCGTTTCTTATTGAAGCTGTCCGCTGTAGAGGTTAGGCGTTAGAAATAGTACATATTGATTTATTCTTCAAGTGAATTATACAAACCTCCTCCATTACTTCCTACTATGTATACATGTATATAACATGTATTTAATAATAAATGTAATTCAAATTGACAGAAAAATCAACTTTTTTATAAATAAGTTTGTTTAATAAGTAGTTGGATTTCTGATCCAGGCGGACGCTTCCGCGGGCGAAGCAGAGCCTCATGGAAAGCGATAGTGACAAGCAATTGTGAGGTGAAGCAGCCTTCACCTTCCCCACAAATTCAATACACCATTTGTAAAATAAAAAAACCGCCCTTTTTAAACGGCGGTAGGTTGATCTATTGCATTTTAGTATTTTCTAACAAGACTTTTAATTGAGCTGATAACTCATCGATAAACTCGCTTACTTTGATTGTTCTATTTTCGTTTCCTAGTGTATAACCGTATTCTAATATTTTTTTTAATTCTTCATTTAATTCTGTCGTGATCACGAAACTTCCTCCTACTATCTTTCTGTTTGCAATTTTATTTATTGTAATACAGAAATTGTTGATAACAGGCAATGTTACTAAGATTTAATAAATTAGAAATAAAAGACTCAGATGTAATATATTTCGCATCAAATTTTCTATATCCACTTCCACCACCCCAAATTTCCCGTCCATCTGTGTGACCAGTGTATTGATGTGTTTCTTCATTTACTAATTGAAGAACGACCGGATTTTCGCTATGGTGCCAGTCAAATACAGTTGGAATGTTAGCAGAAGTTAGTAATTGTATTTCTAAATTAGAAAAGCCTAATTCAGTTGCTACAATTAGAGATTCTTGTATAGCTTGAAAGAGGGTATCATTTGCTATTAGAAAATGGTTGTTGTCGCTTTCTAAATACAATTCTTCAGCTAAGACAGTACTAAATTTGGATTCAAATACTGGGAAAGTTCCAGTTAGCAGTTCACCACTGGATCATTCAATTGTATTCTCTACAAACGGGACCTTTCATTCTTAGTTCCTTTACTAGTATGAGAACCTGGTATCTCAAATTAGTTGTTACTTGGGTTAGCGGCGCCGAGCTAAATCCTTTTATATAGAAAAACCCATGCCAAATATGTCGGTATTTGTGGAACGAAACTACGTTTACGCGGTCTATATTTCACCATATAATATAACTAAATACTCAGTCGGAATGGGGATTATTAATGTCATTTAAAAAGAAACGAATCCTCGGGTGGATCGCTTTAATGTCTATGCTTTTATTGCCAAGTCAATCACTGGCTGCTGGAAAAGCAATTTATGTTCCACTTTCTTATGAAAACGGAGCTGCACCTGGAATTTATCAAGTAGTACCGAATACAAAGAAAGCTACTTTGATCATTAAAGATAACACTCATAAGTTAGTAGAAATAGAAAAACCCGTAGTCGAATTAAATGTAAATGGAGATAATAAACATTATAAACTAGGTGAAGTCACCACATCGAAACAAGTATTAGAAGAGCACTATCCGGATTATACACAGTTCTCTGATCCTATTGAAATTGGAAAAGAACTACTGTTTCAGAAGTACTTAGGGGAAACAACACATGAAGGTGGCTGTGGAGGTGCTGTCTCCGCCTTCACTTTACTTTATAAAAAAGCCGCTAACGGAAAAGATACACTACTAACTAAGGATACTATAGCAAATGCTACTGGAGATGCAGTACAAGTTAAGGAAAACACTATCTATTATACGAAAGTAAATAAAGACTTTTTAGAAAATTATACCCTGTACAAAATGGATGCTGATGGTAATAATAAAGTAGAAATAGCTAAGTCTATAGATGATTACATTCTTTCAGATACCAATGAAATTTATTACTTAAAGGACAATAAATTTTATAAAATGGACCTTAACGGAAAGAAATCGACACACTTAACATCTATTAAAGACCATATACATGGTGAGCTCCCTTGTGATGGACCAAATTACAAGTTCACCGATTCAGGTATATACTTTCACGCTGACTTCCAAACATCCGTCTATGACTTTGCAACTGGAAAAACAATTGTAGGAAAAGAAAACAGTTTTTATAATATTGTAGATCACTCTAAAAAACTTGATCAATTTGCTGTATTAGATTATGACTCCGAAACAGGCGCTACAATTGGAAATTCAATAACGATAATAGACAAGAATGGTACAACTATAAAAAATATCAAACTTTCTGCAGACGCGAAAAAAGTCAAGGTTGATATCAACACCGGTATAGTTAGCTACTTTGTAAAGACTGCTTTTTTTGAAGAGAAATATTGAATACATGTCGGCCTGGGAATTTTCTGGCCGGCTTTTTTTATAAAAAATTTTGGCAAAAGAGCTCCGTAAACCAGAAAAAGAAGCTTCCTTCAACGTTTTATGACATAAACTTTTAGTCTTTATCTACAATCTTATGGTAGGTCGGTTAGTGACCTAAATCTTCTCCATATTTTTGCACAATAAAAGCCCACTACCAATTGAGGTGATGAGCTAAATGAAATAACCTATTAATTTATCTATTCTGATGTTTTTAACTCTATATAATCAAAGATTTTTTTAGATTGTGGAAACTTGTTTTCGACAGAAGATATCCATCAAACAATTGTCTTCAACTCAGGGATGCGTTACTGGGTTGCATCTCAATTATCTTTTCATCAATAGTGAATTTACGTAATGTCTCATGATTGATATCATATCCAATGCCATGTCCAGAAGGTATTGAAATCAAACCGTTTTCTACAGTTACTTCTGGGGAAATGATATCTTCATCCCAGTAATTAGAGGATGCCGAAGTATCTCCTGGTAGGTCAAAACCAGCTAAACTGGTTATCGCAATATTATGTGCCCTACCTATTCCTAGCTCAAGCATTCCACCACACCATAAAGAAATTCCGTTCTCTAAACAGTAGTCATGAATCTTCTTAGATTCAGAAATTCCACCAACTCTACCGATTTTTAAATTCACGATTTTACAACTTTTTAGTTTTATCGCTTTCTTTACATCTTCTAGAGAATGTAAGCTTTCATCTAAACAAATTGGTGTTTTAATCCGGGCTTGTAATTCGGAATGATCGATAATATCGTTATGGGCTAGTGGCTGTTCAATCATCATCAAATTAAACTCATCTAACTTGGCTAAATGCTCAGCATCTTCCAGCGTATACGCTGAATTTGCATCTACCATGAGGTTAATATCTGGGTATGCTTTACGCACTGATTTTACAACCTCCAAATCATTACCTGGTTCTATTTTTAACTTTACTCTCTTATAGCCAAGTTTAATGTAAGTACCGACTAGTTCTAGTAACTTTTCTTCACTCTCTTGTAAACCTATACTAACTCCCACTTCTATTTTTTCTTTAGTACCACCGATTGCTTCTACTAAAGTCATATGATTTTGCCGAGCATATAAATCCCATATAGCTCCTTCTAAAGCTGCTTTAGCCATGTTATTCCCTTTCACCTTACTAAATCTTTCCATCAACTCATCTGGATGGCTAATAGGAGCTTGTCTTAACAAAGGGATTAATACCTCTTCTATAATATGCCTATTGGTTTCTACAGTCTCTTCACTATACCAAGGAAAGGTACCTGCTACCGTTTCTCCCCAGCCACTACGCTGTTTCGAATCTATAACCTCCACAATGTACAACTGTCGATCTTGTTGAGATCCAAAACTAGTTTTAAATGGGTTTTTCATACGTACTTTAAGTTTTCGTAGAATTATTTTCTCAATATCTATTTTTTGATTTGTCAATACCTTCACTCCGTTCAATGGACTTAAGTGCTAGTTCTACGCAATTTTCTAGTATCAGTACCCCCTTATTCAGTGCTTCTAAATTGAATGTCATTTTTTCATGATGTAATCCCGGTTGTAAATCACAGCCTAATGCTAGCATGGTTGATTTTAATCCAGGGGAATTAAGAGCATAAAAATGAAAATCATCTCCACCAGTTGTTGTTACACTAGTAACTAAATTTTCACTACCTAATATATTAATAATTGCTTTTTGCATAAAATCTTGAGCTGTCAAATTTACCGTTGCTGCTGGTAAATAAGTATTGATTTTATAATCCATATCTATTTGATATATCTCTTTTACTTTTTCTAAAATATGCACAGTACTATCAGTTAGCGACTTCATTACCTCATTTGTTTGGGCTCTTAGATCTAAACTAAACTCTGCTTTACCAGGGATTATGTTTGAATTTATTCCTCCAGCCAATAGTCGTGTCATCTTAACTGAATATGGAACAGCGGGATCCAAGTGAATGGTATTTAACATATTAACTAATGATGTTGCTACTTCAATAGCATTTTTACCTAAATGTGGTCTTGCCCCATGTAGATCAGGACCGATAATTTTCCCTACTATTGAACTTGTAGAACCATGCTGTATTGACGGGGCAGCCTTGCCATATTTGAGTTCATCGATTGGTCTTAAATGTAAACCAAACAAATACTCAACGTCTTCTAGAACCCCTTTTTCAATCATTTTTAATCCGCCTTGTCCAAATTCCTCAGCAGGTTGGAAAATAAAACGAATTTTACCAACGAATTTCTTTTGTATAAACTTAAGCATAACACCTAGAACAATAGCCATATGTGCATCGTGGCCACAAGAGTGGTTCGCTTTGAATTCACCGTCTACTTCTTGCCATAAGGCATCAATGTCTGCCCTAATTGCTACAATTGGGTATCCGTCACCAATCTCAGCAACGACCCCAGTACAATCTTCAAAGGTTTCTACACGGCATCCTGACCCTTCAAGAATATTTTTTAAATATTCTGTTGTACCATGTTCATTCCAGCTAATTTCTGGATGTAAATGAAAGTAAGAATAGAAATTTAAAACTCTCTGTTCAAGAGATACGTGTTTGTCCATCATTCACTCCACCTTGATTAGTTTTTCCAAAACATAGTAGTTCACCATTGTGTCCGAGCGATGAACTCCAACAATTTTATAGTTTGCTTGGAGTAGTTTCAGCATTACATTCCTTACACACTCACGCCATTTAATTACTTCTTCCATACATTTCGTCTTCATTTCTTCTATATCTACAGGTATAGGAACTAATAGTCCAAATGCTTTTTCATTAATCGAGGCACTAGAAACTATTGGGAATTCTCCTTGTTCATGCCAAGTTAAAGCTGGAGAGTAATTTTTCCAATGGTCATGTTGATCTTGTTTTAATTCTATTAATGTTTTTAAATCCGTCTGACAATCCCAAGATAAAATAAATCGATCTGATGGTAAGCCTTTATTTATTCTGTCATCCATATATCCGTAATAGTTAGGTTTATAAGCTTCTATGCTACCACCTAGTTTACAGATATTAAGATAACCATTTCTAATCTCTAAAGGGTCAAAAGTCCATTTCATGTCGGAATATCCTTTATCAGAGGCTACTTCTCTTTGTTTTATTTTTAATAGAGTTCCCAATCCTTTGTTGCGAAACTGAGGATGGATTGCAAGCATATGGGAATATAAGAAATTATCTCCTTCTTCTGTTTGCCCAGAAAAACCTAAACAAAACCCACTATATAAACCTGATATCTCTTCCACTGCCGCTACAATAAGACCTCCATTTTTTATCATAGCAAGCATTAAGGGTATAGGAATTCTACCTTCTGCCCCCCAAACAAGTTCTTGTAGCTCTGCAATAAATTTCAAATCGTTTGAACTCTCTATGCTTCTAATTGAAAATTTCTCTGGCATTTTTTCTCCTTTAATTACAATTAAAATTAAACATATTATTTAAGCCCATTTCAATTCTAAATTTCATTAGTTAAGTTACTAATCGCAAGAATTGTTTTGTTCTTTCATGCTGAGGATTATTGAAGAAAGCAGATGGTTGCGCCTCCTCAATAATCTTTCCTTTATGTAACATCAGAATTCTATCAGCTACATCTCTAGCAAAATTCATTTCATGTGTAACGATTGCCATCGTCATACCGTCTTTAGCGAGTTCTTTAATAACTTGAAGTACCTCATTGACAAGTTCTGGATCGAGAGCAGAAGTTGGCTCATCAAACAATAAAGCTTTGGGTTTCATAGCAAGTGACCTTGCGATAGCAACACGTTGTTTTTGACCTCCAGAAAGTTGATTTGGATAAGTATGTGCTTTATCCTTTAGTCCTACCTTATCTAATAATGTCATAGCCTCCAAAATAGCTTCTTCTCTCTCCATCTTTTTGACAATTATTGGCGCCTCAATAATATTTTCTAATACACTCTTATGGGGGAATAAGTTAAAGTGTTGAAAAACCATTCCTACTTGAGCCCGTATTTTTGGCAAATCTTTTTCATTTAACAAAATTTCTTGACCGTCTATTCTTATTCTTCCCGAATCGATTTTCTCCAAAAAATTAAAACAGCGAAGTAGTGTACTTTTACCTGAACCACTCGAACCTACTAACACTACTACTTCTTGAGATTTGATATGAATATCAATTTCATCAAGTACCTTCAAATTTCCAAATGATTTACTTATATTTTCTGCAATTAACATTCAATTCACCTCAGTCCGTTTATCAACGTCCATTCTTTTTTCCATCATTTTAAAGATATATGAAAATAGAATAACTAAAACTAAATAATATAAACCAGCTACAAAGAATGATTCGAATTGTTGAAAAGATTGCGCTGCCTCCATATTAGCTAAAGAATAAATCTCAGCTACCCCAATTACATAAACTAATGAAGAATCTTTTAATAGAATAATAAATTGATTTCCTAAAGCAGGTAAGGAAATTTTAAATGCTTGTGGAAATATGATGCGCTGCATACTTTGCTTTGTAGTCATTCCTAGAGATTTGCTAGCCTCTAGTTGACCTTTATCGATACTTTGTATAGCTCCTCGGAACGTTTCTGCAACATAAGCACCAGTATGGACTCCTAATGCGATTGCTCCTGCCCAAAACCCCGACAAAACGATGAATGAAGATATCCCAAAATATAAAAAAGAAATTTGCACGATTAACGGTGTACCTCGAACAATAGTGATATAAAAGCCTGCAATTGTTTGTAACACCTTACTATTGGAAACTTTGAAAAGGGCAAAAATTATTCCCAAAGTCGCCCCTACTAGTAAACCTACAACGGTCAGTTGGAGAGTAACAACGCTAGCACTAAGGAAGCCTGTGAATGTTCTCAAGAATAAATCAATTATATTTGCTATCAACCAAATCTTCCTTTCTTTTTATTTAACAGAATCTATTCTAAAATTTTTATCCCTTCCGTTTCCAATTCAAGTAAGTTTTCTCCGAAAAGTTCCTTTGAAATTCTTTCATATTCACCATTTTCAATAATAGTTTTCAGTGCTTTATTTAGAGCATTAAGTAGTTCTTCGTCTTCCTTTCTTACAGCAATTCCTGCTAACTCAATCCATATTGGATCGCCAGCTTGTTTAATTTCCAAACCTGCTGCTTTTGCTTCTAGCCCAATAACAGGTGCCGTTATTACTGCATCTAAGCGTCCTTTGATTGTTAAATCATTTAACGCTGTTACGTCGCCGGTGTAATATTTAATATCATCTGTATACTCTTTAGCAGCCACATCATACGTACTTTGCGCCACTACACCAATTCTTTTACCTTTCAAATCTTCTGCACCTTGAATTTCTTCATTTCCCTCAGCTACAAAAATTGAACCACCTGAATAGTAATAAGGTTCTGTAAAGTTTACTTCCTTTTTATTCTTTTCAGTAATAGCCATACTACCAATGACAACATCAAACTTTTTACCTTTGAGTCCTTGGATAATACTTTCCCAAGGATTTGTTACTGGATTTGGTTTAAGTCCCATTTCCTTAGCTAACGCCTTACCAATTTCAACGTCAAAACCTTTAAGTTTCCCAGATTCAACATAATTGAAAGGTTTATACATTCCACTCATGGCAAACGTTAGTGTTCCTTCCTTGTATAAATCTAAACCATTACTAGTATTATCTTTTGCAGAGGCATCATTTCCTGAATCCCCCTCACTACCACATGCTGCTAAAAATAGTGTTACTAACAATATCCCTACAACCCCTAAACTGAAAAACTTCTTCATACAATTACCCCCTAGATTATTTTTTATATTTAAAATAATTGAAGCCAAAGTAATTATTTGCTAAAAAATATATTATTCCTTAAATATAGCTGTTCTATATTTTCTAAGTTCTCTCTTACACGAGTTTTTTCCAGAATCGAAATATACCTAGTTAATGCATTTATTAACGCCATTACGGCTGTATATGAGTCAATTTCAATCTTTGAATTTATAGGGACTGTTAATAACTCGTCTGCATATGCAGCAATTGGGGATAGCTCTGAATCCGTAATTGCTATAATTTTTGCCCCATGTTCCTTAGATTGCTGTGCAACTTTTAGTGTGCTATTTATATACCTTGGGAAAATTATAGGAATTACAACTGTATTTTTATCTATCTTACTTATCTGTGAGTAATAGTTTATAGAATCTAGAGTAAGTAATTCAGCATTTCCTAGTAACATTTGTAACCATTGAGAAAAAAAATGTGCCAAGCCATAAGTAGATAAATTTCCAACTACGTAAATTTTCTCTGCCTTTCCAATATCCGCAACCACTTTTCTCAGTTTAATATCATCAATATTTTGAATTAGTTGCTGAAGATTATGGATATCCCCAATCACCAAATCATTAAGTAAGGAACTTTGCTCAAAATTCGTAACTTCTTGAGATTGAACTAAAATTCTACCTTGAGGTATAGATTGTCTAATCGTATCCTGGAGGTCTGTAAAACCTTTGTATCCTAATGTTTGACTAAACCTGATGACAGTTGATTCACTGACATTAGCTAGCCCGCCAATTTCCAAAGCAGTTGAAAAAGTAATAATACTAGGATTATCAAAAATTAACTTAGCAACCCTTTGTTGACTTTTACTTAGAATTTCAAAGTTCTCTCTTAGAATTTTCATAAATTCTTCCATTTCATATCTTCTCCAATAAACTATTTTTGTCTTTTAAAAATCTTCTTTGAAGGATTTCCTCCAAATATAACATAATGATTTTAAACCTGCAATATATTTTTCTGAATATTCTATATCGAGTGAATATAAAAAGAAAAGCGCATGCGCCCTTTAAGTGCAGCATGTCTTTTGCCAATTCCAGCGTGCTTTGGACGAAACGTTAGCTATCCGTTACCGTGGGATTTTTAGAGGAGCTTAATGTGACTGCGTCACATTAAGCTCCTCCTTTTTCGGTAATCTTATGGTGGATGTTTGTCCGTCGCCCTCTTGGAATGTGAATGGACAAAAAAAATCAATAATGATAATAGATAAATTTTACAATACTGTATAATATTATAGTGATGTTTTATTCGCAATATTTAAGTCTATTCCTCTATGCATGAATAGTTTAGAACCTTAATAGCACTGTGACATATTTTTCATTCTAAATTTAATATTTGATATAATTAGAAAAGTAAGGGAAATTTGTAAAAAGGGGGAGTGTTAAGTTGAGGGAGGCACATTACGAAGGGAAGAACTTTGACTTAGTAGTTTATTTGGAATCAAAATCAAACACGAAAGAAATTGAAAAATTAAAGAAAAGAGCGGATAAAGGTGCTTTTTCGTGTCCTTACTGCAATGAAACTTTAATTATTCGATCTGGTGAAATTCGAGAAGTTCATTTTGCACATCGCCATTCTAAATCTTGTGCGATGTCTGTCGCTAGTGAAGTATATCAAAAACAGCTTAAAGGGGAATCCAAACGGCACTCTGTAATGAAAGATATCATCCATGATGAATTAAAATCTCAAGAAAAAATTAATACTGACCTTCATGTTAACTATGGATATATGTCAAAAGCTGAGGAAAAATGGAAATACTACCCTGATATCATTATTAATTTTAAAGGAAAAGAATCAGCAATTTCCATTCTATCAGAAGTTACCTCTAATAAAGATGAACAATTAGTAAAACGAATTAAAAATCGGAATCGATATTTTAAAAGGAAAAATTTAGAAACTGTTTGGTTTGTTGAAAATACGGAACAATCAATTGATATGGCTCATCATGTTATCCACCTTTGGGAAGCTGAGTTAGACATAGCTTCTAAAACTGCTGAGGATAGAAAATGGGAAGATTGTATAAATACTTTATCTCCTAAATATCCATTATTTGAGCTCTTCGATTATCACAATAATTATTCACCAGTACCTATTAATGTACGCAGCTTATATTACATCAGTTCAACAGATACTAACATCGTTTTTAGCGTTCAACGCTTTATCCAAGATCAAGATAAATATCCTTTTCGTGCTTTTGCATTGAATGAGGCTTATCAAATGAGTCTTTCTACTGCTCTGCGGACAACTGTAACTTTACAATTAAGCGATCAGGTCATGGAAAATAAACAAAGACAACATTTTATACAAGAGGTTAAGGAAAAAGAAACTGAATACATTGCAAAACAACAAGAGGAAGAGGTATTTCTTCAAACAGCTGCAGCTATTACAGTAAATGATTCTCTAAAATCTAATTTTTCTATTACATCTACAGTAAAACCGAAGAGAACCCCTCTTAAATCAGTACAACAATTGAAAGATATAAAACCAGCGATAAATAGTTTCATACGTCATAACTCTGTTTTTTCAGCAACAGAAGTATGTGAATTTTTAGTATTAAAATGCGGTGCTTCTCAAGACTCATTTTCAACTGGAAGATATAAAATCTATCCAGAAGTTTGTACCTACCTTGAAATATTGGTAAGTGAACACATCCTAAAATTAGAAAGTAAAAATTTTGTTAATGAAAGAGTTTATCGTGTAGTATAAGCAGATTACTAGAAAGTCAATTTTTATGTTTTATAGATTAACGCTGCTTTGAATACTCCACAAACTCAATGTAATACTTAATAGCCCGTGGATAGTTATTGGAAGCATCTTTATAATGCTCATTGATTCTTTTCAACATCTCATCAGTAACAGTAAGTTCTCCATTATAAATCTTGCGTTTCTGCAAATTGATTAGTCTGTTATTATACTGCTCGGCTGATAGGTCTTTGATTTGCCTTTCTCCGAGTTTGATTGTATGTCTCTTCTTCAAGTAATCGATGAATTTCATTTCAGAAACCTCTTTGCGTGGAACGCTATATTCATTAATGAGGTCTACATAGATCTTCCGGTATTTCTCAACATTCTTACCGATTGAACAATAATATGGATGCGGAAGACGCTTTGCAATTGGGTGTTTCAGTCTTCCTTCTGCCCTCATCTGCTTTAACGTCTTTTCCACTTCCTCACTGAGCGGCACAATGATCGTAGGCCAGACTAAGTCCATCTCGTCAATAAAGGAATCGGTGAATGTTGCTTGCAAGTGCTTGGGTAGCTCGTAATAATTAATATTACTGCCGTTCCGAGTAAAGCCAAACCAAGAGAGATTTGTCATGTAGACACAATCATGAAATGTCTCTGCTCCGATTTCACTGGTCACAGACATGATAAACTGTGCACTGCACTCATGGTCTTGTTTTGTAATTCCCGGAAGCAGCTGGGATAACCCTTTAAAATCGATGAATGGAACCCCCGTCTTCCCCGCCCCATTTCTGCCAGGATTTATCCCGCAAAACACGATGCGATTTCCTTGACCCTTATACATCTCTCTATAATAGGAGCGGACGAGTTCTATGTTGTTATGAAATCCATTTAAAATTATAACATTCTCTGCTTCAAGCACTTGCAAAAATTCTAGATCAGCTGTCTTCTTGCTATAAAAATCATTATGAAGATCTACGACTCTTTCCAATGTACGTCCTCCTCGTCTTAACTCGTTATGTCAGTAAGTTTGCGATTGCAAAGTAAGAATAGCCTATTAACATCGGAGTTGTTTTAGAACTTCCTTACTTCTTTCCATACTAAAAAGGAATTCGGCACAACTCACCGAACTCCTTTTTAAATAATGATCTTGCAGAAACTTTCAATGCAGCTAATCCATCAATTGAATTTCGTGAGTTAGTACTTCCACTAACCAAAAACATACTGGCGCGTTATTAATAGTGAATTGTAGTCTATTGTCAGAATAGTGTAGAATTCTTTCTAACACTGGGACGCTTTTTTTACGAAAACCGAGGTCAAAAAAGAATGGGTTATTTAAGTCCAGCAACTTACTAAAATTTAAAATATTCTGCTAGCTAATGCACAATTTTACACTGTACATAAAATAGGGGCTAGACTACAGTAACGCGTTTTTCAAGCATCAACACTTTAATTCTACCTTTTTAACTTCATCATTAATAACTTTTCTGGCCCACAGAAAACCTATAATATATACAATAGACATGGCTATTGTATATAGACCTACAAACCCATATGAGTTTAACAAAAAAATCTTTGACAATGCAAATACCAATAAAACCATAATAATCCTAAAAATATCAAGGAATAGCTCATCTTTTTGTTTTTCATATATTGAAAATACCCTAGTAATTGGTGTAAAAGCTAACCTCGCAAATATTAAAAACGCTATTATTCTTGCATAAACTCCTGATGTATACCATTCTTGTCCAAATACAAATGCAAATAAAGATGGTCCAAACATTAATAAAATTATTAATGGGATTAATCCAATCAATATTAATTTTTTAAATAAATTATTTGATATTTTTTTTAAATCATTTGGACTAGTTCTTCCGATTCTGGCTGCTTCTCCATAAAACACATCAGATACAGATCGACCAATTAAGTTTATGGGAAGGCTAACAATTATGTTTGCTAATCCATAGAAACCAACAACTGAACTGCCAAATAAAGATGTCATAAACAGAATAGGTAACTGTAAACCGGCTATATTTAAAAATTGGCTAGGTGCTGTGTATAATGGAAATCTAACATATCTCTTAGCACACCATAATATATACTTAATATTAATTTTATTAAATAGATATTTATCTTCCTTTATTAATGGTGCTGATAATGTCCCAATACCAGAACTTTGACCAAATATATTTCCTAAGATTAGACCTATTGGTCCTAAATGAAACAATCCAAAACTAATTGTAAATATATTTTGTATTAAACTTTGGTTTAGTTTTGTCTTTGATATTGAATTGTAATTTCTATTCCTTAAAGCCCATTGAGTAAATATATTGTACAAGCCTGTAAATAATATTCCTAAAGGTATTAAAAATTTATATTTAATAATTACTGTGCTTGAAAAAAGTTCTAATAGATTATCTCCCCAAAAGTATAAAATTAAAGTTATTGAACTCACATACATCACCAAAACTATAATACTTAACGCTACCACATTAATTGCTTTTTCATCATCTTCAGCAATTGCAATACCTAAGTCAAATTTTAGTGAACCAGTTATAGCAATAATCCCTAAAATTGCAAGGTAAACAGTTAGTATCCCAAACTCTTCTGGAGAATATATTCTTGTTATAACTGGCGTTAATAGTGTATTTATTAACTGTGCTGTGGCGGTACCACCAGTAATGATTAATACATTTTTAAAAAAACTATTTTTTTTAGACTTTTTTATTTCCTTCACTTTCTCACCTTTTTTCTTAAAATAAATCATCGATATTATAATTAAAAGTAATAGCTTGAAAGTTGAAATACCACAATTATATTTTGACCTACAGTATCATTGTTTCACCGCAATTTGTTTTGAAGAACTTATATTTAAATGCTCTTTTCTAGGCAAATAGTATAGTATTAGACATAAAGCTAAAAAACCATGAGATAATAGTACAGTAAAAAATGATGAGCTTATTAAATTTAAACTAGTTGTAATTATACTTGCGATTAATATTCGGGAATCTAAGCCCATAGTACAAGCATCTAGCAATCTTAACGCCAAAATAATTAGGAATGGCATAATCAATATACCTATAATACCAATGTTATAAAATGCATCAGAAAATAATCCATTGTTCGCTGAACTCCCATAATAATTTTCTCCTATAATAATTGGGATCCTTACGATATAAGGTGAATCTATGCCTAAATTCCCAATAATACTTTGTCTAAAGTAATCAAACTCATTTTTTGAAAAGAAATCAAAATAAAAATAATTTAATAATTGTGGCAAGAACATAAGTCTTCTAATAAAAATAGTCATTATATACGTTGTTTCCAATATTCTTTCTTCCAATATAGCCAAAACATTAATAAATAAAAGTAACCATACGAACCAAGATATTCGATTACTTCTATAAATGAAATAACCACTAAAAGCTAATATTAAAGAAAATAAAACTGATTTTGATCCATCAACGGAAAAAATAAGTAACTGTATTAAAGCTAGCCAAAAGGCAATTGGTTTTTTACTGTTTACTAGGAAGTATACAATAAGAGTAGGTAAAACAACCCTTGATGCAGAATAAAGGTATTTTAGGATGATAAACATATCAAACTCTTTTGCTTCTTCCCTCAATTCATAAACATTAAAAATATTTAGATTTATACGAAAATTAGTATATTTATAAGATATGTATATAACTACTAGAGAAAAGATGATTAATACGCTATTAGTAACAAAATGACTTTCTTTAGCGATAGGTTTTCTTAAATTAAAATAAGGAATTATTCTATGGTATATACTTAATATTACCCAATACAACAAGAACAAAATTATAAACTCATTGTCCATAGGCTTAAAAGCCATTAAGACAGAAGCAGGAATAAAAGCAATAAGATAAAAAATAGTAATAATAGCACTAGAAGGTTTATTACTTTTATAATTTTTGCTAATAAAGGGTATTAATGCGATTAATACCAACCATGTCAGAAAATATCTTATAAAATCAAAATTAATTGTAAACCCACTATATGCCCAAACTGGATTTACTTGATAAACATATATCCAATCAAGCGATATTCTATAAAAAAAAATTCCTATTATTGTTAAAATAAGACTAGGCTGATATATTTTTTTATTCTTTGTAATTAAACTATTAACTTCCAAATTTAATCCTCATTTCTAAAGATATGGCTTAAATGAATTTTTTTCAACTTTAGGTGGATTAAGCATTGACTTCCCGCTAACAACCAATTTGGAAATTTCATCAAACCCTTTTTTTGCAAAAATTATTCTAATTTGGATATTTCCAATTTTTCCGTAAAATTTTTTATCTTTAGGCAAATTTTTGTATACTTTTTTTATATTTTTTTTATATAATTTAGCATAATTACCTTCAATCATTTCTCTTTTGGTAATAGTTCCATCATTAATTATTACAGTTGCTGTGTATTTTTTGGATAAATAACGATTAAAATATGGATAAACATCCTTAAAAATATACTCAATACAATGAATTAATGTTAATTTAATAGGATATTTTCCCATACCTAACATTACAACTTTGCTATTTTCTTTTTGTGAAAAAATATAATATGGAGAAAAATTATCAAAACCAAACTCACTTTTGATGTGATATTTAGTTATGATGTCAGCATCTTTACCAAAAGCACAAACAGAGAAATGAGAACATTCACTTCTCTTAACACCTGGATATCTTCTGAACTCTTCTGATAAAACTCCTGCAGTCGATCGAGTATTTTTAACATCAAAATATTTTCTATTATCACCATAGCATGGCATTAAAAGCGTTCCCTCATTACCAAGTAACTCAATAAAATTTTCAATCAAACTTTTAGGAGTTCCTGAATAATTATAGAATTTTCTCCAAGAAGCATGCAGCATTACAGTGTCTCCACTTTTTATCCCCATACTTTTTATTATTTTTAAAAAATCTTCTTCAGAGATTTTTTTTCTATTTATTTTTTTTTGAAGTCTCGTTTTATGCCTATCGATTGCATCTGATATTTTTTCATTTTCTCTACTTTTTATAAGGTACCTAATAATTTCTCGCAGTTTTTGCCTCATTTCATCGCTCCTAATAAAATAACACTTGAATCCATTTATAAAGCTTATATTATCAAGAATACTACCTACTCTTTGTAGTTAAAGCTTAAATTTATTTAATTATACTTTTTTAGTAAGTTCCTTAAATGTATCAATAAGTTTTTGATTTACAACATCATATTTCCACTTAAGATAAAAAGACCTACAATTTTCTTTTATCTCTCTTCGCAAGAAAAAGTCATTTTTTAGTTTTAATAAAGCATTAGTCAATTCATTAATGTTACCATCAGCTACAGATACTCCCAGTACTTCTTTCTCAACTATATTTGATAGTTCAGTTTCTTTAGATACAATAAGTGGTAATCCACATATTGCAGCCTCATAAAGTCGATTAGGCAATGCAATACGGACATTTTGAATCTTTGTATCATACATAGAATATATACAATCTACCTCACTGTATAGGGTAGCTATCTCTTCTTCATATTTGTAAGGACCATAGATAATTATATTTTGCTTACCTCTACAATAATCAGTGATTTCACTTAGATCAACTCCATTTCCTGCAATTAAAATATCAATATCAGCTCTTTCTGAAGCATCTATCAATAATTTAAGTTGTTCCTTATACCGAACCTTCCCAATAAAACCAATTCGGAATCTACCTCCTTCTTTAGGCTTGTAGCTTTTAAATATAGACTCGCGTGGGGTATTAGGTAAAAATAATACATTTCTTTTTGGAATTAGACGCTTATAATATGCATTCCAAAAGGACTCAGAGGTAATTATTAATCGATCTACTACACTCATGCCAATACGTTCTAAAATATATAAACACAATTTTATTACTTTCTTAAATAAAGATTTAGAATTATTAAAAGCCATTACATGAATATCACTTACCTCATATATTACGGATGGTCGTTTTTTTCTTGTAATACAAAACAACCAGACTAAAAGCAACATATCAGTTTTAGTTACATGGATACATGTTGGATTTTCAGTTTTTAAGATTGAAAAAGCTTTCCTACTAAAACGAAATGTAGCACCAAGTCTTTTCAATGGTTGGCCTTCATTTGCTTTCTCTTTAATATGGTGAATCTCCGCATTGGAAGGTAAATCTAAATTCGTAATTTCATCAGTGCCTCTGTCCCAAAATATTACTGAAGTATTATCTATGGAAGATGATGTCTTTATCCGCTTAACCATTCTAGGAATTGGTACATATGGAATAATAAATACAATACTCAAATTCATAATTCCTTTCTTGCCATATTGATTAATTTTGGCTAAAATTCTTGCACTTCCACCTTATTTTGGTATTCTCATTGCCCCTCTATATTTAAACTTTATTGAAAGCACATAATAGTTTTTCATTGCAATTCATAGTCAACCATTGCTCTACAACTTATAAACACCATCGAATAAACAAATATTTTTAGTATCCAGAACAATCTTGTCCTTTATGATATCCGTATTGTTTTTAATATGATCGTGTCCTACCATTATCACGAGAACTTCTATTTCATTTAGAAAGTCTTCAAAGTTCATAAACTGATGATCTATAATTCTTTCCTTTAAAAATGGGTCAAACACTTTAACACCAAAAGCTAAGTGTTCATCCATTCTTTCTAATAATTGATGTGTAGGGCTTTCTCTTGTGTCATCAACATTTTCTTTATAAGCCAACCCGTATAGACCAACTTTGGATATATCTTTAATGTTATGTTCTCTCATGATATCTCTGATTCGTCCTAATACATGCCTTGGCATCGAATCGTTAACTTTACGCGCAGTCAAAATAAGATTTGTTAGATCTGGGTAATCTCCAACTAAGAACCACGGATCCACTGAGATGCAATGCCCCCCAACTCCAGGTCCGGGTTGCATGATATTAACTCGTGGATGCATATTTGCAATGCGAATAATCTCATAAACATCCATATTGTCTGTATGACAAATTTTTGCCAACTCATTAGCAAAGGCAATATTAATATCACGATAAGTATTTTCTACTACCTTAGACATTTCCGCTGATCTTATATCAGTCACAACAATTTCTGCTTTACAGAAATTCAAATATAGCCCTTTAATCTTCTCTCCAATTTCTGAATTATCTGCGCCAATCGTTCTTGAATTGTACTCAAGTTCATAAATCATGTTTCCAGGTATAATTCTTTCCGGAGCATGTAACAAATGAATGTCTTCTCCAATAACAAGACCTCTTTTTTCAATTTCAGGACGTACGTATTTATCAATAGTTCCTGGTGAAACAGTAGACTCAACAATTAAAGCTGCACCCTTTTCACAAACATCAAGAACACTATTCACTGCAGAGATAACATACTTTGGATCAAGTTTCTTACTTTCTTTTATATAAGGAGTTGGAACCGAAATAATATAAGTATGTGTCTTCTGGTATTCGGTAGTAAATTCAATTCCCTTAGCGAGAGCTTCATTGAATAGTTCTTCTAGTCCCTCTTCTTCAAATGTAAGCCTACCTTCTATTAATGAACTTACTAAATTACCGTTGTAATCAGTTCCTACTACTTTTAATCCACTTTTTGCAAACATAAGAGCTGTTGGTAAACCTATATACCCAAGCCCAATAATATTAATCATGAATAAACTTCCTTTCTTTTCTTAGTTAATTAGCTTTATATTAAACTTCATATTACATCTATTTTGGGTTATAGCACTTCTAATTGTCACGCAATTTATCTCTTCTTTTTTTAAATAATACAAACTTCTAAAAGCCTTTTCTACTTCTACAAGACCATTAGTTAAAACCTTACACATGAGATGATTTTCATGGTATATTTCAAAACCAGATTTATTTATTTTGACATCACATGGGGTGTGAAAATAAAAATCACTGTACTCCCCTGCACCGTATATATCATCAGTAATCAAATAACCCTGTTCATATTTTTCAATAAATCTGCTATGTTCATAGCCATTCTTTGAAACCATAGTCCCTTTAAAAGAGGTATTATCAAAATGGACATCTTTTCGTTTTGTCCAGTCTATTACTAAAAATGCACCTATTTTATTCATCTGCTCAATACCAGAAATTTTTACGGTATTATGACCTGATGTAGAAGTAAGTTCTTTACCTAGATTACTAGCATAAGAATGAGTACCACTGTCGCAAAGGATATTTACCCCTTTATGCCATAAATCAATATGGAGTTGATCCATGTGAGCAGGTCTGGATTTGAAATTTTGTAGGCTAGTCATCAAAAAGCCATTATCATGGTGAAATTTATAAAAGCCAGATTCATCATAGGAAGAAGTTTTGCGTAATACTTTTTCAAATGGTAACTTTCTTCTACTACCAAACCATAATAGTTCTTCATCATAATCACCAGATTCATAGAGTCTTTTTCCCTCAATTAATGAGTACATCGTATTTAAAACTGGACGAAAATCACGATAACCACAAGATGTTACTGGGAATATTAGTGCTCCGTCATTTGATCCATAGTTTGGAACGTCTCCGTTATCATTTTGAACCTGATACAATAAAAGCACGCTACTTTTTATTCTTTCTTGTTCAGTAATATACAACTGAGTTTTTTCACTTAGTTTATAAACACACTCAATTATTTGAAGGGTGAATCTATGATAGTTAAATGAATATTGTGTAAAACCTCCATCAGGGAGAAACTGATTTCGAATTTCTTTATCAAGAAATATATAGGCCTTTTTAACTGCTAACTCATCTTCACAACACCAAGCCCCAACAATTAAACCACAAATTTCTGAAAAGGTATGATTGTTTTTAATACATTTATGTGCATAAAAAAAGTTTGATAGCACCTTCTTATAACATACCTCTACTAGTGTCGTTACATTATCTGAGTCTTCCTTAGTAGTTACTTCGCAACTCTTAAAAACTGAATAAGCCATAAGTAGATTTATCATACGAAGAGTACATTCTTGCCCACATTTAAAGTTAGCACCATAAGGATAGGGGTTATTTTTCAGCCAATCCTTTAGCTGTTCTGAAAATGCTCTATAATATTTCATATCACCAGACAACAAATATGCTCTAACAAAATAAAAGAAATGTGTAAATCGTGATGCTTCCCAAACAACTTTTATATCTCCTAATTCACTATCAAAATCCGGTATTTCATACCACTTAACATGTTTTTTGCTTTCCAATCCCGTTAACGGATTAAAGTGCCAATTAATCGGTTTTCCATAATCAAGATTAATTGAAGAAAAACCAGTAACAACCCCATCGATGGCTTTATCAGCAACAGAAATTATTTCTGCTTTTTTTTCTTCCGATAACCCCCATAAAAAGGCCATAATTGAAAAAACATCAAAATCGAATATATCAATTCTCGTCACCTTTACATTTCTTTCATAAAGCTTTTCCGTAACAGGAATTGCAGACATCGTTTTAAGTTTAGCTGAATATAACGCTCGATTGATTGTCCACTTTACTCCATATTCAGTTAATACTGTTTTAGCTATTTTTTTCATGAATTAAAATTCTCCATTACTGAAATCAATTTTTGGGTTAATACTTTATATTCAAATTCTCGCGCCCCGTTCTTAGCATTTTCACTCATTTCACTGTACACTTCTTTAGACATGTCATAAATACGCATAATAACATTTGCTAAATCTTCTGGGGTATCCCTAGTTAATGATAACCCGCAATTATATTTTTCTAATGGACTATACCCCATTTGAACAGTTGATATAATAGGCTTACCAGATGCCATATATTCAAACAACTTGTTTGAACTATTCCCTCTCGACCAATTATATTTAGTTTGAGAATAATTCAATATGTTAACTGATGATTTGCTCAACACAAAAGGGATATATTTCTTATCTATATATCCCTTCATCTTAACATTAGTTAATCCTTCGTCCTTTACACGCTTCTTCAAAGATTCTAATTGATTCCCGTCACCATAAATTAAAAATTGAATGTTTTCGTGTTCTTTTAATAACCTAGCCGCATCGAGAATATTCTCTACATTATTAATAGGACGTATTGCACCTGTATAAACAGCATTAAACTTACCACTAAGTAAGTCTTTATCTTTTAAAATATTATTTTCAATCTGCCTGTTAAATGCAGCAATATCAACACCATTATTAATGTAATGACATTTATTTAAGTCAATTTCCCCACCTTGTTCTGTTGCCCAATTTCTATCTTTGAGATAGTCCGTATCTCCTTCTTTTAAAAACACTAATGCATCTGCTCTTTTGTAAATCCAATGTTCTCCAGCTATTAGAAGTCTACCTAAAATACTTGTTTCTTTAGTTTTTCCAAAGGCAAATATTGCTTCTGGCCACAAGTCTCGAATTTCACAAATACAAGGAACATTGAGTTTTTTTGCAATTTTAATTCCAGCAACCATGGCTAAAGGGTGCGGGGATGAGGCAATAATAACATCAGGTTTGCCATAACTATCAGAGTAATTTTTTGCTACACTAAACAATTTTTTATAATAAGAAGCCATATTTTTTATTCTAGCCAAAGAATTTTTACCTGAGGAAGGTGTATTTACAAATACAAAAGAAACCTCTGAGTGATTTTCTACAACATATGGAGTTTTATCACTTATTAAATTTATGTCTGAAAAATGAAGGTAAGACGCAGCAAAGACTGTAGTCTTATAATTTTTATCGTTCATATTTGTTGCAAAGTTATAAGGCCTTGTAAAACCATTCATTGTTGGCGGTGTAGCATAGTGATGAAAAACCCATATATTCTTGAAATCTGTCTTCTTCCCCATAATTTAACCACCTATATTCTTTTCAGTAACTATGATCGATTTTTCAAATGACACAGTCTCATAATCTACTTTTTTTCCATTTATCGTATATAACGGTCCGCCCGAGATTCCTTTATCATAAACAAATGTCCCGAATACCTTCCTTAAAGTTCCTGACAGTTTAAGTCCTATTTCAACCCCGCAGTTAAAAATACTAGATACTCTAATTTCCTTGCCATGGGCTATTGCAATAAGCCTTACTAAATCAGCAGTATTCACATAATCCTTATTTTGCGGAAAATATATACCACCTTGGTTATTATCTATTAATATCCTAATAAATTCAGATAAATTATCAATATATAGCATACTACGCTTATTTTCTATTTTAGGAAAAATCGGTAGCTTTATAACCATATTTGCTAGTCTAGCGTAGTTCCCAGGACAATCCTTTCCATAGACAATCGGTGGTCGAAGAATAGCTACGTTAAAATCAGTAGTGTTAAGATTTAACAGAAGCTGTTCAGCTTCATATTTTGACTGGGCATATGGAGTCTTTGGTATTGGTATTGTTTCTTCAGTAATATAACCTGTTTCATTACCATAAATCCCCATAGTACTTAAAAATATGAATTGCTTCACACCTTCATCTTTCGCCTTATTAGCTAACTCAATTGTTATATCTCTATTAACTTTAAAATACTTAAGTGTATCGTTTTCTTTAACATGAACAATTGCTGCTGTATGAAAAATGATATCGTATCCAGAGAATGAGCTTTCCTTCCAATGATCATCTCTTATACTAATAAAATCTACCGAATACATATCAGGATATTGTAAAACCCATTTTTGAAATGAAGTACCTATATAACTATTAACTCCTGTTATAAGTATCTTTTTCATTTATGCATTCTCCTCTTTAGTACCTGCTACTTCTGTAAATCCTAAATTAATCTCAACTAAGCACTTATCAACATACTTCTCTTCTCCAAATAAAACAACACCGATGGTCCTTATAATAATCCTCAAATCAAGCCACAAACTATATTGTTCTACATAATAAACATCCAATTTATAACGATCTTCTAATGATAGATATATATTACCACTTACTTGCGCCAATCCAGACATTCCTGGATTCATATAAAGTCTTTTAGACATTTCATTTGTATAATCACTTAGTGATTCTACTCTCTCAGGTCTTGGACCAACAAGACTCATTTCACCCTTCAACACGTTAAGCACTTGTGGTATTTCATCCAATTTGCTTCTTCTTAGAAACTTGCCAATTGTAGTAATCCGATTGTCGTCTTTCATTACTTCATGACCCTTAACCATTTTTTCTGACCCGGGTTTCATCGTTCGAAATTTGTATACTTTAAAAATCTTTTTGTTCAGACCAGGGCGATCTTGCAAGAAAAATATAGGACCGGTAGAAGTAATCTTTATAAACAAAGCAACTATTACCCAAACAGGAAGGAAAGATACAAGTACTAGTAAAGAAGCAACAATATCAAAGACACGCTTTATTAGTTTTTGAACTTTCTTTTCTTTCATAGCTTTACCTCTACTTCATAATCCATGGGTGTCAAATATCCATCGCTAAGTTCTATTACACCTTCATCTTTACTCGTTTTAGCTGACCATATTCTGTATGTATTATTCCCTCTATTATAAAAAGCACCTGGATATGGATATGTTACTGCTCTTACTAATTTACTAGCTTCATCCATTGTCAAACTACTAAAAATCTCACCGTCTTCTGGCTTTCTTCCCGGCCATTCAGTCGCATTAACTTCATTTTGTTTTGTAAGTACAATATCGTTATTTACAATACTATCCCAATACTTTGACATAAGGGAGATATGCATATCATCAACTTCTTTATAAAGCTTCGTTGCTGTTGTGTTTTCATCTAGTTCGATGACGCCTTGTCCAATAATATCACCTGTATCAACACCTTCATCTAACTTAAACATCGTTACACCAGTCTCTTTTATACCTTTAATAATTGCCCAGGGTATTGCTGCTCGTCCCCTACCAATTGGTAATAAGGTAGGGTGCATTCCAATACAACCATAAGAAGGTGTTTCAAGAAGTTCTTTCTTAGCAATTTGTGACCAACCAATAATAAATAGCCAATCGATTTGACGTTCTTTCAATTCATTAAGAACTTGTTGATCATTGATATTATCAACTTTTAAGAGCGGAGCACTATTTTCGTAAGCAATCTTATCAAGGTTTATTCTTCCTGATTTATTCTTCGCCTTTTCATCCTTAAGTGTAATAAGCAAGTCAGGGATACCACCAATACGATATATCTCTTCAATGCAGCTTAATCCTAATTGAACACAAGTTGCAAAAGCGATTTTTTTCTTCAATCTAGATCTCCCTTTCTGACATTAGAATCCCCGTCTGAATACACTTTCAAATGCTTCGGCATAGACCATACCGGCTTGTCCACCACGGTAAGCGGAAAGACCTTTAATAACTTCGTTACTTCTCGGATGAGGATAATCTCTCATAACTCCACGATATTGAGCAAGGGCTTCTATCTTTTTATCGACACTTAGTTCACCAACTTCAATAAAGGTATTTGGAGAAAACTGGTTCATCGCTTTATTTAATCCCCACTCAGTTGAAGATGGAACTTCCATGAAAAGAAGCTCTTTTAACGGCTTTACATCACTTCTTCTTTGGAATAATCTCACTGCGGCCTGGCAAGCAAGAGATGTATGTAGATGGTCATTATTTAAATCTGCTGGATGATGAGTAAATACTACATCCGCATTTGTTTCAAGAATTGCTTTCTCTATAAACTCAACAAGTTTTATATGTCCCGTATTGTTAAACTCTATGTTCGGAAAATGACCTTTAATGACTCTATCAACGCCAATTATATCCATAGAGTTATTCACATCCTCATCAAGTTCATTGGAAGAAGGGCGGAAATTTCTTGCATTCACTTCTCCCGATAATATACAAACATTCACTGAATATCCTTGTTTAGCAAGTTTGTACATTGTGGCTCCCGCTCCTAAAACCTCATCATCTGGATGCGCAACAACTATTAAATATGACAATTATATTCCCTCACTTTAATTTAAATTTATTGTTTGTGGTTTTTTAGTTGTCTAGTACTTGATTAGATTTTTAGCTTTTTCTATCCAACTACTAATCAACTAAACCTATTTATAAACTGGAAGCCCACCTAGTATGGGCTTCAATATTTAAATATTTCCACCTAACTAACTATTCACATTCACAAATCGCGTACCCTCAAAATCAAACGCATACACATTCCTGCATTTGGTTTAACTGTTGGATCGCATCCGTCAACTGAATTTCTCCACCAGCACCAGTTTCCTGTGTTTCCAAAAACTCAAAAATCTCCGGTGTTAAAATATAACGTCCCATAATTGCCAAATTAGAAGGAGCTGTACCTTGTCCTAGCTTTTCCGCAAAGTTACTTACTTGATAGCGTCTCCTTTGGCAATTGCTATCATCTCTTCTATTTGAGAGTCATGATTTTCTAACGGGTAATCTAGCCATCCTAAAAACTTGTTTCCTTCTAAGCTTCTTTTATGCATTTTTTCGTGAATACGTTGAACAGAGTCTTTTAATAGAAGTAATTCTTCCGGTTGAATAAATGACTTTAAATAACCTGTTTGTAGTTTCAATGTACTCATCTTATTCTCCGTTCCAAATCCTTCTATAAAAGTTTTTAACTCTAGCAAATTTTTAGTAGCTATTTTCATGCCATCATTCTCTTATTCATTAATTCGACATTCTTCCTATTAGCAATCCCTACTAGCGTCTCTTTCACTTCTAAAACCGGCATCTCCAGTAGGTTATCCAGCACATCCTCCAACTCCAGCTGACTAATTGGAGTAGCGCGTCCAATATGAATCTTTGGAAATACATAGCCATTTTGAATTTCATTTTCGTTCAAAAGTTCTTCAAACAACTTCTCGCCTGGCCGAATGCCTGAGAATTGGATGCCAATCTCGTTTGCTGCGTAACCAGAAAGCTTGATGAGATTTTTAGCTAGGTCCACAATTTTAACCGGTTCTCCCATGTCGAGGACGAATACTTCTCCGCCATTTGCAAGTGTTCCAGCTTGAATGACTAGTCGAGATGCTTCTGGTATGGTCATGAAATATCGTGTCATCTCTGGATCGGTTACGGTCACCGGTCCACCAGCAGCTATTTGTTTTTTAAATAGTGGTACTACGCTTCCGCGAGAACCAAGCACGTTTCCGAAGCGGACTGCTGCGAATTTCGTCTCACTTTCTTTTGCAAGATTCTGAACAATCATTTCAGCAAAGCGTTTGGTTGCACCCATGATATTCGGTGGGTTAACCGCTTTATCGGTTGAAATCATGACGAAATAGCCGACGCCAAACATATCTGCTGCTTCTGCTACATTTTTTGTACCAAAGATATTATTTTTGACTGCTTCCATCGGGTTTCCTTCCATTAAAGGAACATGTTTATGGGCTGCAGCATGGTAAATAACATCTGGTTTATATTCAGACATAATGTCAAAGATACGGTTTCGATCTTGAACATCTGCAATTATTGGAATTATTTCTGTGTTTGGTGAAACCTTTCGGCGCAATTCCATGTCTATTGTATAGATAGAATTTTCTCCGTGACCGAGTAGAATGAGTTGGCTTGGATCGAATCTTGCTACTTGACGACAAATTTCTGAACCTATGGAGCCGCCCGCTCCGGTTATGAGAATCTTTTTATTTGTCAATTTGGTAGAGATCAATTCTAAGTCTAGTTCTACTTCGTCGCGTCCGAGTAGGTCTTCTAATTTTACATCTCTAATTTCATTGACTGATACTTTACCAGTCAATAAGTCTTCAATAAGCGGCATGATTTGTGTATGTACTCCAGTGTCTAAGCACTGTTGCATTAGCATGGCACTCGTTGTTTTGTCGAGTGATGGGATGGCAATGATGATGTGTTCGATGTCCAAGTCTTTCACAGCATCTTGTATAATGTCTGTTCCACCCATTACTCGAATATTGAAGATTTCTAGACCTTTTTTCTTATAATCATCGTCTATAAAAGCTACTGGAACTAGTGGTGAATCCATGTTCTTCAGCAATTGACGAGCAATCATGGTGCCTGCTGATCCAGCCCCAATAATGAGCGTTCGCTTTTTTGCGCTATTTACTTTTTCTCCTGATATATATGTATCTCGGAACACTCTCCAAGAAAGCCTTGATCCTCCAATGAGTAACATATGTAGCATCCACGTAATGGATAATGCTCTATATAATATATCTCCTCGAATGATTTGTTGAACGATTGCTACTACAATAATGGATAACGTTACCGCTTTAAAGATGGATTCTAATTCTCTAATAGAAGCGTACTCCCACACCTTTCGATATAATCCAAAATACATTGCTAAGACATGATGTGCTATGAAAATAGTAATAGAGCTTGTTACTAAAAATGAATCTGTAAAAGGATTGTCGATTGGATGCAGTAAAAAGTATCCGATGAAGATAGAAAACAATACGATAACAGAATCGACAAAAACTAACAGCGACATTCTTTTTCCTAATGACACTATTACAACCCCATTCCCAAATAATACTTTCACCCTAATTATTATAGCATTTTTGGGATTTTATAGGGATTTTCTTAAACTATAATACTTACTAAATATTATAGTTTTAGGTATTTTTAATTACAAAAAAACTCCATCGGCGGGACTCCTCCATTATTCAGATAATTAAGACAAATAATTTTCTCCTATTTATGATAAATAGTTACATCGTTAAGCGAAAATATTCCACCATTTTGGTAATTGTAGGTCTTCTGGCTCTAATATGATGACTTCGCTATTTTCTACGATTCTTGCATTATTTTCGAGAAAAATGTCTACGGCATCTAATCTTTTATGTTTTTCTAAGTATCTTAATCCCCGGTCAAATTTATATGGTCTCGTTTTTAAATTATGTACATCTGAACCATATGTATGCACTAAGTTTGCATCAACTAACTGTAAGGATAGTTTTTGAATTCCTCTTCCAAAGTGCCCTGCTAAGCTTCCTGATGTAATTTGTGCAATCGCTCCATGATTAATCAGTTTCTTTAATCTACTTGGATTTTCTGCAATTGCTTTGTTTCTTTCCGGATGTGCAATAATGGGCAGTATGTCTTCTGATAATAATTGATGAATAATATCTGTCGTGTACTTTGGAATACCTTGCGAAGGGAGTTCAAGTAGTAGGTATTTAGATCCAGCAAGCGTATGAATTTTCTCTTCTTTTATTAACTCTACTAAATCATCTCTTAGTCTCGCTTCATGTCCGATATGTAATTTTAAAGGTAGTTGCTGTTCTGCTATTTCTTGTTGTAGCGTGAGCAGTTTTTCTTTTACTTCATGTGCTTCTGCATGGTATTGCGGATGGAACGCATGAGAGGTGGATATAATCTCCGTTATTCCTTCTTTTACTGCCTTCTCTAGCATTTGGATCGTCACTTCTTTTACACCTGGTCCATCGTCTACTCCATATAAAATGTGGCTATGTATATCTATCATTATCTAGATTCTCCTATTATTTAAAATTAAATTAACATAAAAAGAGAGTATAAAAGACACCTAAGTGCCTTTTTACTCTTCCGTTCCATAGTATTGGTAATAATAATGATCTTTTTCTAGTTTGAAGTTGTTGAGTACAGTTCCGATAATTTTCGCTTTTGAGGCTTCTAACAACTCTTTTGCTTTTAGCACACTATTTTTATCGGTTGCACCTGCACTAATCACAAGCACAGTTCCTTCACACTTATTCGCCAAAATTTGCGCATCTGTCACGGATAATACAGGAGGAGCATCAAAAATAACGAGGTCATAATGCTTTTTTAATTCCACAACCATTTCATCCATGGACTTGGAACTAAGCAATTCCGCCGGATTTGGAGGGATTGGTCCACTTGTAATGATGTGTAGATTTTCAATATCCGTCTCTTTCACTGCATCCATCACAGGTGTACTTTGCGCTAGTATATTGGACAGACCTATCGTGTTCGTTAAATGAAATGTATATTGGACAGTTGGTTTTCGCATATCTGCATCAATTAGAATCACTTTTTTTCCTTCTTGTGCAAACAAACAAGCTAAATTACCAGAAGAAGTTGACTTCCCTTCTGCTTGTACAGAAGATGTAAATAGTAAAGTAGTTAACTCTCCATCTGGTTTCGAGAAGTTAATGTTTGTACGAGCGATACGAAATTGTTCTGAAACAAAAGATTTTGGATCGGTTTTCACGATTAATTTACGGGCGACTTCTTTTAAGCTTTTAGTTTTTTTCGCCATACTTTACACTCGCTTTCGTCGGGACTTAATCTGACTCGTAACACTTACATCATTTATTTCTGGAATTGGGCTAATAAGTCCTAGTATTGGTAATTGAAGAATATCTTCAATATCTTGCTCATTTTTTATCGACGTATCTAAGTATTCTAGTAAGAATGCAATCCCCACTCCAAGCATTAATCCAATAACCGCTGCAATAGCCATGTTAAGAACAGGATTCGGTTTAATTGGCGATGGATTTTCTACATGCACTGCTGGTGACAGGATGTTTACGTTGTCGACTTTCATTAATTTTTGGATTTCTTCTTGGAACACTTGTGCAGTTGTATTAGCAATATCCACCGCTTTAAAAGGTTCAGGGTCTTCTACACTAATGTTCACTACTTGCGAATTTTGTGCATTCGTTACGGTGATTTTATCTGTTAGGGCTGCTGGTGTCGTGTCCAGATCTAGATTCTCGATTACTTTTGATAGAATAGCAGGGCTTTTAATAATTACGTTATATGTGTTAATCAACTGAAGATTCGTTTGTATGTCTTGGGAATTGAATTGTTGCTGCTCGATTTTTTGTTGATTGACAAGGATTTGTGTAGAAGCTTGATAGATTGGCGTCAAAAAGAAGTAGCTAATAACTCCAGCAATCATTACTACAACTGCGACCATACTGATAATCAATATAAGCCTTTTCCTCAATGTCTTAAATAATTCTTGTAAACTAATTGTTTCTTCCATATGTATTTGCTACCCCTTTACATCTCAAATATCTTCTTTACCAACAAATTCTAGTATAACATAAATATTACCTATTCTATTACAAATAATCTCAATTTTCTATTGAAAACGAGACATTTCTACAATTCATTTAGTACCAATTATATTTGTAAATTGTGGTATTATTTTGTTATGAATAAACTACTTGTTTTACTCTTTCTTGTGACTATTTTATTCCTATCTTCCGGTCAAACGTACGAGCAACAATCTCTTATACCTACACTTCAGGAAATGCTACCATATAAGCCATTGGAAACGCAGTTAGCGAAGCTGGAAATACCTTATTGGGGAAAAACAGTTTCTATTGAGCAGCGTGGATATTATCGATTTTTGGAGTTTATTATTCGGAAAGGTGCACATTTCTTTCTTTTTGGTTTTGTCGCAGTTGCCGTTTATTTCGTTTTACCAAAGAAGAGATTCCGAGTATTGCTTGCTGGTTTGTCCACTTTTATCATTGCTTGTACGGATGAGTATCGACAGTTGCTTACGGGAGGCCGGACTCCTACGTGGCATGATGTTTTTCTTGATATGTGCGGGGCTATTACGTTTTTAGGTGTTTTAGTTTTTATGGAATGGATACAAAAAATCCGTCGGGATCCCTCTGTAAAGTGAGTCCTAGCGGATTTTTTTGTATTTTAATTATTTGCCAAGGGCCTTGTTTAATAAACTATCTCTTCTTGCTTTTTTCGTCGCTTCGTATTCTTCTTTGAAGCTTTTTGCGTACGATTTATCAAAACCGTTTGCTACTAGGTCTTTTTCTACTGCTGCTAGTACGCCATAAAATACAGCATCCGTGCTTGTTTCTAAATCTTTTGCAGCAGCCATGTACTTATTGTAGAAGTATCCGAAATTGATACTTTCTCCGTTTGCTTTCTTGTCCTGATATTCGCCCTTTGCACGGCCGACAAGTGCGTTTATTTTCGAGTCTGCTTGGGCTTCTAAACCTTGAAGGGCAGGTATGTATTTTTCTTTAATCGAACCGACAGTTGGTGTCGTGGATGAGTTGGCTGTTGTTGAATCAGTTGATCCAGTTGAACTTGTTTGACTGGAAGATTGTGTTTGATCGTTAGCTTGTCCAACACTACCCGTTATTGAATGGCCTGCAGATACTGTCTTAGTATCCGTTGCTTTATCTTCTATAACTTTTCCATTTTCATCGATTGTAATCTTACTTCCATCCGGTAACTCCACTGTGTAAGGATCTGCCATAATCTCTGTTACCGCTTCATCGGCAACGTCATATTTTTTAAATTTAAATTCATATAGTAAATAGCTTCCTGCCCCAATAATAATGATTAAAGCTGTTAACAAAAATATTTTTAGCCTTCTTCTCTTTTTCATGGAATTCCCCTTTTTACTTAATCTTAGCATAAGTTTAGCATGAAGCATGTCGAATGAGTAGCTAAAATTGGAAAAATAGGATATTAGTTAATAAATTTTACTGGTTTGGTTATTTGGTTTTTAGTACTTATGTATTAGTTTTGTGGGGAGTGGGGTGATTTTGCTAAGTTCGGAGATGGTTATGCTGAGTTCGTTGAGAGTTATGTTGGATTCGAAGATGGTTATGATTAGTTCGTTGAGGGTTATGTTGGATTCAGTGACTTATTCTTAGTTCGTTGGGGGTTATGCTTACTTCGGGCGTATTGTGTGAGTGACTGGCACTCGAAGAAACACAAAAAACTCTTATGCCCCAAAGGACATAAGAGTTTTTTAATTGTATGAGTAACTGGCACTTACTTATTTCGCAAATACAAATGTGTAAGTACCATTTACAGGTTCATTGTCAAATGTTCCAGCTACAGTAAAGCTAATAGTTTTACCTTTAAGCAGGCTTAGTGGTGATCCTAATGTAATGTCGGTATTTGTAGTAAGTGCATTAATATCTTCCAGTGCTTCTTCTACTGCAGTATCAAAAGGAACATTAGTAGTGAAAGTTTTTACTATATCTACACCTTCGTATGGTATTGTAATACTTTTTAATGTAGCAATTGGAGAATACTTACCATGGATACTTCTCGCTAACCCTGTAAAGTTTGCAAAAGTACTATTAACATCAATTGTGACGTTAAAAGTATTCCCATTAGGCACTATTGATATTGTGTCATCTTTAGTATCAGCTGAAGTAAGTCCTTCAAGAATTGCTGCATCTAATTTTTGTTGAGCTGTTTGAGTAGGGGGTGTAACTGTACCGCCACCACCGCCGCCAGTTGAACCACCACCACCGCCGCCGCCTGCTGGTGGTGTTAATGCTGATGAGTCAGGATTTTTTACTCCACCGATTTGAGAGATGTTAGCTTTTACTGCTTCATAGTTTGTGATAACATCTGAAGCTTTTACACCAGCTGGTAATACAAGGTTTGTTATTTTAGTTGTTGCGCTAAGTGTTATTTTTGTAGAAGTATTTTTTACGTCTAATGTTGTAACATTCGCATTAACACTTACATCTTTTACTCCAGCAGCAATTGCAAGTTTTGAAATTGTAATTCCTGAAGCAGCTGTCACAGAAGCATCTGTCGTTACGGTTACATTTTTCACAGTACCTGTACCTTTAAGCTCAAGCTTCGCGCCTGATTGTGCAATGTCTACATCATTTAAAGTAGAGTTATTGAAAGTAATACTTGTACCATTTGCTACTGCAGCAAGGAATTGATTGTCTAAGCTTGCTACTAATGCTTTTTTATTAGATACAGTTGTTTTTCCTTTAACTGTCACTTTTTCAGCTGTAAAGCTAGTTTTTACTTCATTTCCAAGTTTCAAGTCACCTGTAACTGTAAGGTTTTTAAGGATAACTGAATCTCCACTAACTACTACATTGCCCGCTACTGATGCACCAGCACCATCAAGTGTAACTTTGTCTTTTGTAATATTTAATGATTCAATAGAAGTGATTGCTCCATCTTTCGCTGTGAATTTTAGTTTTGCACCAGCTAAAGCGTCCGCATTTGCTACATTTAATACTTTTTGTAGATCAGCAGAAAGTGTATATGTGCCAGAAGCAAGCTCGATTGAACCTTCTTTCAAACTTACAACTACCTCTCCAGTGTCTATTGCTTTTTCAGCACGAACAACGAAAGAAGCTAATTGCCCACGTTTAACCGCAGCGCCTGGATCGAAAGTTGTTGCAGTCGTTCCTTTCGTGATGTTGTGAGTTACTAGTGTTTGAACATATCCTTTGAACCAATGTGTTTCTTTTACATCTTTGAAAGAGTTACTGATTGTTTGTTCTTCTGGAAGATCAAACGCTAAAGCAATAATTTTCGCCATTTGACCACGTGTCAATGTATCACCAGGGCGATATGTATTGTCTTCAAATCCAGTGATAATACCAGCCTGAACAAGTGCAGCGATTGGACCATAATATTGGTTATCTGTTTTAATATCTTTGAAACCGGGATTTTTGACATCTTTTGTTTCTAATCCAATAGCAAGCGCGATAATTTTAGCTGCTTGTCCACGTGTAACTGTATTGTCTGGCTTGAAAGTACCATCTGCATATCCTTGAATGATTCCTTTTGCAGCTAAATCTAGTACAGTTTGATAGTGATCGCTAGTAGACTTAAGGTCTTTGAAACTAGTAGTTGCTGCATCTGAATTTACTGGAGCAAGCACTACCATAGCACCAGTTGCAACTGAAGTAGCAAGAGCGGCTTTGAATAGTTTTTGAGCCATTTTTGTATTTTTTTTCATTAAACTTCCTCCTTATTTCCCCAATAATATGATGATAATTGACTATACCATTTTATATTAACATATAATTCTCTATTTTTGTGCAAAATTTTCCATTAAATTAGCCTATATGAAAAAACCCCCTTGAGTCTAAAGAGACAGAAGGAGGTTTTTTGCTATTTATTCATTTACACAAGCTATCTACCTATTAAAATGTTTCTATTAAGAAATAAAGCATTTTTGCCGCTTGTGCACGTGTTGCGTTGTCTTTCGGTGCGAAAACAGTTTTGCCATTTTCGTCTTTTCCGCTAATGATGCCTAGCTCTGCTGCTAAGCCAAGGTACCAGTCACCCACACAAATTATCAAAATTGATCATGAAATTCTAAATATCAATAGTTTAGTAATAGTATGGATGACTAACACGCAGTTGAGTGTATCACTTCTTCCAAATAACGTTTGCCCACTCTGGATGGTCGATGAATGGGTTGCGGTTCCCTTGCCATTTTTGAATGACGTTGTTTCTGTTTCTTTCGAAATCATCCACTGGGTCCAGTTCGTTCCATTTTAGTAAAATTGAAAGCTTTCCATGGTATGGGTTTGTTCCATTATTTAGCTTTTCGTTTAATTCTAAATCTACTCGATCACCTTGTTCATAGCGAGTTGCCATGTAGAACAGGATACGTGCTACATCGCCTTTTACACGATTTGGTGGTTCAAATGAATTCGATGTTTTATAACATCCATTACAATTTTTCACAGGGCTGCCACCATTATCGAAGTCTAAATTACCTCGAGTGCTATTGATTGTAACGTCTGTTGGACGAAGGTGATGAATATCGGTTCCCGGCCCCATGCTCGTGCCGAAGTTTCCGTGTGATTTAGCCCAAGTGTGTTCACGGTTCCAATCTCCCACATCTCCACCATTTAAACTTTTAGAACGAGAAATTCCAGAATAGAACAAAATAACATTGCTCTTATTATTAGGATCTTCATCCGTTTCTTTCAATGCTTCCCATGCTCCGTCGTATGTAAGTTGTTTATGGTCATCGATAATTTCATGTAAAGCAACTTTTAACGCTAAACCTTCTTTGCCGATTGCTGTTTGGTAATAGGCATCCGTTGAGCCTGATTCCGCTGTAACTTTAACAGTAAACCTTGAAGTTACACTGTTTTTTCCATCGTTTGCTGTAACACCTACGATGTGGTCACCTGCTTCTAGATTCAGCGTTAATGTTGAAGTTGCGTAATTGATTGTTCCTTTAGTAGAAGTAAAAGTCAGCTTATCATTTTCAGGATCAGAGAAATGATCTGTTAATATGATAGAAATGGATTCTCCAGCTTTAATCGTTGCGTTAGGTATCTCTTTTTTCACTATAGGTGCTTTGTTGCCATTAGGTAAAGAAGGAACCTCAATGAGGTCCCCTTCCACATTTGTAATTTTAATTGTTTCTGCACTTGCACCGTTGATGAACTTAATGCTCTTGATATTTTCCGCACCGCGGATTTCTTTTACATTTGTTCCATCAATAATAACTTCTTTTACTTCAGTGCCTTTGAAGTCGACAATTGCACCTGCTTTGTTTGGATTAATCGTCACAGTTAGGTCTTTGAATCCAGCACCTGTAAGCTCAGCGTATTCTCCTTTTACGAAAACTCCTTCTGAAATGATAGAAGTTTCATCTACAGATACTGCAATACTTGGAGATGCCAGGTTTAATTTTTTTGTTGCGAAGCCTTTTAAGTTGTATACTTTTTCAGCTTCAATCGGTGCAACAACATCGCCAGCAAGTAAATCGATTTGAACCATTACTGGGTCATGGTCACTTGCACGTCCTGCCATATCTGTAAAGTCAGCATTGACATGAAGAATATCAATTTTTGTTTTAGCTGCTAAGTTGTTTGATACTAAAATATGATCTAGTACTTGAGAATTACCTTGGAATACATATGTGTAACGATCAGACGTTTCTACTTTGTTGATCATATTTGTCATGTGATCGCCTTCGTGGATTTTTAATGCTTCAGAGAATTGGAAGTCATTAAAGTCACCAAGAGATACAACGTTCGCATCTGGATTTTTTGTTTTAATGTCCTTAACAAAATTAGACACTAAGTTTGCAATTTCTTTACGTTGTGTTTCACTTCCATAGACAGGAGGTTGTTGTGAACCGAATAATGGAGTGTCTCCATTTTTTGAGTTCCAATGGTTCGCAATAACAACAACGCTTTCACCTTGGAATTCAAATTGTGCTGCTAATGGTTTACGACTGCTATTGAATGCAGCATTTGTTGGATCGATACGGCCAGGGTTTAACGTTAACTTCCCATTTTCGTAACCAACTGCTTCTGTTGCATTTCCAGCATTAATTCCTTCTGGTAAAGATACACGTTCAGGATTGTATAAGAAGCCCACACGGATATTAGCATTAGGTGCACCACCGTCTTGGTTGTTCACTGGGTCGATATTCAAATACTCATATTTCGGCCCGCCTGCATTTTCAATCTCAGTGATTAGCCTTTGATAACTTTGGTTTGCTTTTGAATCACCAGCATCTTGACCATTATTATCTTGAACTTCAGTCACTCCAACAATATCAGGACCTTGCATATCTTTTGCAATAGCTCTTGCTAATTTTTTTGCTTTATCAACTGTCGTTGACTGTGTGTTATTTGAGAAATTTTCTAAGTTATAAGAAGCAATCGTTAATTTGTCATCTTCTTTAACAATCTTTGTTTGTTCTGGTTTTGCTGTTCCTTTTGAATGCTTTTGGGTCATCTCATCTAAAGAAACGTAAATTTTATAGTTTTGGAATGAATAACCAACTACTCCATTGATCGTCCCTGTAAATTTATCACCAGTCGCCACTTCAAAATTACGCGCTGTATTGTTTGGCTCTAAACGGAATTGAATACGATCTGCGTTTTGGTTATCTTTTTCTAGCAAAATTCCACCTTGTAAAGAATTTGTATGTTTGCTTTCAAGAACTGTTACTATATCTCCGTGCTCTTGTGGAGCAACTGCTTTCACATTTCCAACTTCTACACGCATTCCTTCAATACTTTCCCAGAAATCAAGTGCGTCTACCTCTGGGTTAAATTGTGCTAGTTGATCACTGTCAATAGATTGAGTAGGTAGGTTAGTTTCGTCAATAATGATTGGTTTTGGCAATTCAACACCTGTTTGAACGACTTCCACTTTTCCACCTTGATCATTACGAACATTGATTTGCGTTGTTTTCATATCAGTTAATTGACGTTCGTTACCAGCATATCCATCATAAACATACTCACTTACTTTACCAGTAACGGATACTAAATCCCCTACTTGAATAGGCCAAGCATTATTTCCACTGTAAAGTAAAATTGCTTCAGACGTTTTTGCATCAGTATCAGCAAGTGCGTCTGGTGTTTGTATATGGTAGTAATTTGCAGTACCTAGTTTGAAAGAATATGTTACAACACCTTGTATATTTTCTACAGTTTGACCGTCAAATGATGATTTGTGGTTAGCCCCTTGAATGTCGTGGATTTGTAGGCTATCTGTGATTGTATAGTCAAATGTTGATACTTCACTTAATGTACCTTCTTGAGTTTTCACGATTGCCATAACTGTTGTGTTTTCTTTAATTTCAATTGGATTCACGTATTTAGTACTCTCTACAGTTGGTTCCGAACCATTTAGCGTGAAATAAATCTCAGCACCTGCTGTAGTTGTAGATAATGTTACAGTTGTACTTCCAACAAATGTTCCACTACCTGGAGTTGCAACTGCTGGTTTTATTACGGAGCTATCCTCCACGATATCTTGAGTAGAGCGTGGAATGATTTGATAAGTCCCATTAAACTCTTGAACGATACCTGTGATTGACTCGTATGTTGAACCAGCTACTAATCCTAAGTTACTATTCTCATCACGAACAGTAAATGTAGTACCAGCTGCATCCGTACCTGTATAGTTCTGAGATGCTCCTGAAATTGTTACATTATTTACTGTTGCTAACTTTGATTCGTTCGTTTCGTTAAGTTGTGCACCAGTAAGTACTTCTGGATTTGGCACTGTTTTTGATACTGGGGTACCCACCAGTGTTCCTGTTAGTTGCAATAAACCATTATATTCACCTAATGAACCGTCAACCGTAATTTCATCACCAAGTTGAACATTGAGAGATGTTGGACGAACTGCAATTGCTGCTGATTCATCTTGAATATGAATCGTGTTTTTTAATTTCGCTGTTACGATACCTTTTACCGTTACTTCACCAGTTTTCTGCGCACGTGCATCAGCGATTGACATTACTTCAACAGGTGTTTCTGGATCTGCTGCAGCTACTTGTCCTGTTGCTTCACTTGTAATAGATGACTCCTCGTCACCACTAATGGTAACTTTGATAAATTTACTTTCTTGTTCTGCAGCTAATACTAATGTTGCATTTGTAGCTCCATCAATATTTGTGTAAGTGCCTTCTGCTGTATCAGCTACTTGCCATTGATACTTTACATTTGTTGCTCCTTCATTTGCTGAAGCAGTTAAAGTTTCTCCTACTTTAGCCGTTCCAGTGATTGTAGCTGAAGTTACTGCTACTGGATCAGTTGGATCTGGATCTGTTGAGCCGTCCATATCGTGGGAGCCAATATAAGTTAACGTATCTTTTGGATAACCAATCCATTCTGTAGCTGGATCAAATGCATCATTAGGATTCGTATCACCAGATGTAATAGAACTTTTTCTAACAAGTGTAAAGTCGGCTGTTTTTATAGTTGTTCCCCATGAAGTCCCAGGGTCTACACCTACTTGTCCAAAGGAATCAACGACTTCATTTGCTTTTTTTAGAACGATTGCATCATCGCCGTTAAAATTAATTACGTTTGAATCTACTTGATTACCTTTACTTTTAATATCAGCATGTGCATCTTTATGATTAATAACATAGGTTTTCCCGTGATCTAATGAACCTGTTAGATTTACTTTTAATGGTGAAGAAGCGTTACCATTCATATAACCTTCTAAAGAGTAGGCACTTAAATCAACAGCTTTTCCTGTCCCGTTGTAAAGTTCAATAGCCTTATTAAAATTTCCACCCTCAATATACTCCGAAATAATCAAATCGGTTGCACTTGTAGCAGCTACAGCTTTTGTTGGCATCGCTGGCAGTACTAGACTTGCTATTAAACTAGCAGATAGAAAAGCATTTATTGGCTTTTTCCAATTCCTTTTACTCATCTAAATAATTCTCCTTTTTAGTTAGGGATTTTTAGCAAAACAAACGATTTAACAAAGCCTTCAAACCTTAGGTAGAAGGCTTTGCATAAAATAATTAAAGATTTATTTCTCCATCTACGTTCAATCCATTAAAGTTAAAATCTTTTCCGTTAAGTCCTGAAAGATCTACATTTCCTTTAACTACAATGTTTGTAATTGAGAACGTATCTTTTTGGGTACCAGTCAGTATCAAGTTTCCTTTAATAACTGCATGTTCAAGTTTTTCAGCATCTGTAACAGATACTGTAACGTTCCCCTCATAGACTTTTGGTGCATCAACTGTACCAGAGAAGTTTTCAGCAGGAATATCAACTGCACCAACTCCAAATTCATAAACTGCAACTGTTCCAGAAACTTCATGCGTTGCAGCTAATAGAGCCTTACCAGTAGGGCTTTCAGAAGCCGGGATAAATTGTAATCCTTCAGGAGAAACATCGCCAGCAGCATCAAGAGAGAAGTCGCGGCTTGAAATCAATGTAACAAATTCAGGTGCTGCTACATTTGTTAAATCATAAACCATAATTCCGCTGTATCGCTCTAGAGCAATAAATGCATACATTTTTCCATCGACTTCACCAACAACTGCTGTTTCTGGCTCTGGTCCTTTATCATCACTTCGATTATCTACTTTAACCGCATCGTGACTAGTGTTGAAATATTGTGGAGTTTTTTCAGCAATAATTTGTTCAAACTCACTACCACTGTCGAATACCTGCTTCATTGATGCTGCATCAAAAATAGAGAAGCTACGGCCACCATAACCATAGATTGCGTCATATTCTGTGCCTTCTTCGTTTAATCCATTTTCAATCGTTACTTTATAGCCAGCTAAAGTTGTTAAGTCAAATGCGTCTAATTCTGATTGCGTGTAGTTTTTGTAATTAGCAGCTTTTAATTTAATCGGCAATTCTAACTTTCCTAATTCTTCTACTTCTGAGTATCCACCGTCATCAGCATAATCACGAGAATCACCTTCGTTTGGTGTAATGATATAGGTTTTATCAGCCACCGTGAATGTATCAACCGCATCTGGCATATGGAAAGTAAGAATTGGTTGTTTTAAGATGTCAGCTTTTTTGTCATCTTTATTTGCATCCATTTCATTTCCTTCTATAGAATGGTCAATAACTCCAAGACCTTTTACATGTAAAATTTCGTTATTTACGAGATCCACTGTCGCAATTGCATTGTTTTCTTGTAAAGTGACATAAGCAGTTTTGCTATCCTCTGAAACCGTTACGTATTCAGGTTCTAGTTGCTCTAGGATGGAAGCCCCTTTATAAGAAGTACGAACGTTTTCATCCAACATAGCCTCTGTAAAATTAAGTGTTGTTGCAGTTAATGATGTTACATCAATAACTGAAATAGAACCTTTTGGATCAATAGTTGTATCCATATTTGGCTCACCTTCATTTGCAACAATTGCTTTTGTTCCGTCTGGAGTGAATGTCACCATGTCTGGTAGTGCTCCAACTTTAACATGTTTCACATATTTTCCGTCTTTCGTTGCAAACACGATATAACCAGGGTCTGTTTTTTCTCCATATGCAGCAATGGCAATTAAATCTGCTGTTGGATGAGAAGCGATACTTGTAATGTTCTTAACTCCTGGGATTCCGTAATCCTCAATAACAACACGTTTAGTAGAATCAACTTGTTTAAACTCTCCAGATTTTACATCTGCAAAAGTTAGGATATCAAACCCACCAATTGCTCCATTTGTAACAAAAGCTTTTTTAGAATTTTTATCAAATGCCAATATCTCTGTTCCCGTTGATCCTTGACCACTGTCATAGCGAGCTACTTGAGAAACTCCTAATTTCTCTGGGTTAGAGTTATAAAGTGGTGGTGCAGTTGTTGGAACTGGTGCTGGAGTTGTACCTGGATCTTCCACTATTACTGGTTCTGTTGGAGCTTTAACGTCTACGATACGTCCTTCTATTTCGGTCGGGATATCATTTTTCACAGCAATTAAGTGGTCTTTAAGGTTTTCCCAATCTGATAAACCGAGGTCTGTTACACGACCTTCTGTATATGCTTTTGCAAGTACTGTATAACCGTCGCCACCTTTTGCAGTGAATGCGTTTGTTGCGATTGTGTATTTCGTTTCATCGTCTTCTAAGTCTATTTCAGTGTACGAATCATTTCCGCTTTTATATGAAATTGAAACGACACGTTCTCCTTCTTGTGTGACAACACCTTTGTTATCTACAATTCTTCCTTTTTTAGATGAATCGAATTCTACTTTTGCACCTGAAACGTGTAAGAAGCCTCCATTTTCTTTTGGATATTGACTCACACTAATTTCGAATGCTTCTTTAAGCTCTGCACCTGTTACTTCCATTGTTGCTAATGTGTTACCAAACGGAAGTACTGTAATTACTTCACCTACTGTGATTGGACCGGCATCAATAGCAGCCCGAATTCCTCCACCATTTTGGAATGCCATGATTACATTTTTGCCTTTTACATATTCTTGCGCTTTTGCAAGCATACCATCTGTAATTAAATTCCCTAGAATAGTTTCACTAACTCTTACACTTGTTCCCGGTACATAATCTTTATCCGATGTTCTTGGACTTAAAAGTGCTTTATCAAGTGTTACTCCAATTTCTTTTTTATTTACAGCTTCGATTTGATCCTTATAAGGTTTTAAGAGCTTAACTGCATCAGCATCTTCTGCTTTAGCTTTTGTCTCAATTAACTTTCCTGCATGTCCTACTACGACACCATTTTTATCGAATTCAACATCTAAAGTACCAAGATAATCTGCATACTGATATGCTTGTACAATAATTGTTTTGTCTTTCGTTGCACCAGTTTCATCTTTGTCTATAACTACAGGAACATTTAATTGTGTATGGCTATGTCCGCCAACAATAACGTCAATGCCATCGACTTTTGCAGCTAGTTCTTGATCATTGTCCATAGCGGCATTATCATCAAAACCAATATGTGTAAGTGCTACAATTTTGTTAATACCCATTGCTTCAAATTCAGCAACCATCTTTTCGGCATCTTCAATATAATTTGAGAATGTAATTTTTCCTGGACTTGCAATGTCTTTCGTTTCAGCAGTTGTAAGTCCAAAGATACCGACTTTTTCTCCGTTTACTTCTTTTACAATTCCTGTGTAAATATTCCCGTTTTCAGGTGTTGTAGGTATTTTCGTATTAAATAAACCAGTGAATTTGTCATCTTTTGAAAAATCTACGTTTGCGGAAACAAGCGGGAATTTTGCTGCTTTAATGAAATCAACCAATGCTTGATGACCTTCAGGAGATGAGCCAAGATCAAACTCATGGTTACCGAATGTCATAGCGTCTACTTTCATTAAATTCATAAACTCTAAGTCTGCTTTGCCTAAGAATTCATTAAAATACAAAGTACCAGAGAAAACATCCCCTGCATTTAATAGCAATGCATCCGGTTTAACTGAGCGTACTTCTTTTACTGCTGTAACAAGCTTTGGTGCTTTGTCTGTATTCGCATGTATATCATTTACGTGCATGATAGACAGATTAAAGTTTTCATCGTCAGGTTTCGGTGATGGATTATTTTCGTTATCGTTATCATCGTTACCACTATTTCCATCACCATTAGAAGGTGGTGTCACTGGTTTTGCATCAGGATTTGATTTGCCATTGATGTTTTCGACGTTTGCTTTTACTTTGTCATAGTTTTGAATGACATCTTTCGCATCTGTTCCTGCTGGAAGCGAGATATTCCCTACTTTTGTTCCGGTCCCTAGAGTAAGTTTAGTACCTTTTGAATCTACGTTTAATTTGCTAACATTTGCATTGATTGTTACTTGAGTAGCGCCAGCTAGAAGTTTAACTTCAGGTAATGTGATGGTTTTATCTGCTTTAATTTCCACATTGGATCCAACGTTGATCGTTTTTGCTGAAGTAGTACCTTTTGCTTCTAATACAGAACCGGCCTTCGATAACTCGACCGTACCAAGTTTGGAGTTATTGAAAACAGTTGATGAAGGAGCAATTGCTGCAACAGGAGTTAAACTAGCAATATTGTTATTTTTTGCAACTGCATTCTCAGAGATAATAGTTTTCCCTATGACTGTAATTGCATCACCTAGGAAACTATTTTTTACTGCATTTCCGATAATTAAATCATTGTTAATCGTAAGGTTTTTTACGGAAACAAAGTCACCATTCACTGTAAGATTCCCAGCAAAATTGGAGCCCTTTCCATCAAGTACAAGATTGCTATTTGCAGTTCCACTTTCTTTGATTTCAATAGAACTAACTTCTGTAATCTCGTTGTTTTTCACTGTGTATTTAACCTTGGCACCTTTTAACACAGCTAAATTGGATTCGTTGAATATGTTTTGTAAGCTTGTATTTA
Source organism: Psychrobacillus sp. FSL H8-0483 (assembly GCF_038637725.1). Lineage (NCBI taxonomy): Bacteria > Bacillati > Bacillota > Bacilli > Caryophanales > Bacillaceae > Psychrobacillus > Psychrobacillus sp. FSL H8-0483. The sequence continues at coordinate 788,832 of NZ_CP152052.1, read as the reverse complement.
CTGCATACGTACCGGTCGATAGTTTTAGTTCATTTTTGGAAATATCGATTACTTCAACAGCTTGTTGTTTAGCAGCTGCTTCTGCTCTATTAATAAAGGAAGCTACTTGTCCACGTGTTACATGTGCATTTGGTTCAAATGTAGTAGCTGTTTTCCCTGTTGTAATTTCATATTTATATAAGGTTTGAATATAATTTGCAAACCATTGTTTATCGTTAATATCTTTAAATGGTAAGTTTGAAAGTTTCTCTTCTTCTAAGTCAAAACCAACTACTAGCATTTGCGCGATATGTGCACGAGTTAAATTTCCATTTGGCTTAAATGTTTGATCTTCGTACCCTTTAATGATTCCCGCATCTACAAGCGCAGCGATATGACCAAAGTAAGGGTTGTTTTTACTCACATCTTTAAATCCAGGATCTTTTACATTTTTAGTGTCTAAGCCTAATGCTAGGGAAATTATTTTCGCAGCATGTGCTCTACTAATGTTTTCTCCTGGTTTAAAGGTACCATCTTCGTATCCGCTTATTATTCCTCTAGATGTTAGGTCTTTCACACTTTCGTAAAAATGCTGATGCTCTTTTACATCTGTGAAGGAAATTCCTTGTGCCTCTGCAACGTTTATACTTGATGGTACGGCCGCGACAAGTGTTCCAGCAGCCAATGTTGTTGCCAGCACCGCTTTATACGTCTTTTGTCGTAGTTTCTTGCTTTCTTTCATTTCCCATCCTCCTAGTTATCTGATACTCTTGCAAAAACCATTCTAACATTTACCAATATATAAATAGGTCAAATTTACAATTTCTTAATCATTTTTACCTACATTTACTATTCCTTTACAATGTTTTATATCGAAATAAGTGTCCTAGATAGACCAATTTATCTACTTCAAACCCAAAAAAGTCCCACAAAGATTTCTCTTCGCAGGACTTCCTCTATTATGACATAAGTGTTACTGGTGCCAGGCACCAGTAACACTTCTGCAACAAAACACTCTTTTATGAGTTTATGACGTACTTGACTAAACCTTTTGCGTTGGCGTATAAGGCTGCTTGGGTTCTGTCGGCTAGACCTAGTTTTGCGAATACTTGGCTTACGTGTTTTTTCACGGTGAATTCGGTGATATATAAGGTCTTGGAGATTTCCTTGTTGGAATGACCTTTGCCTAGTTCTATTAGTATTTCCTTCTCTTTTGGGGTTAACTGTTCGATATGCTCATCATCTTGGAGAGATGTGTTTGATTTCATCACTAAATCGAGTACTCCTGGATCGTAATATTTTCTTCCTTTGCTAATCATGGATAGAGCATGTAAAAGTTCCTCCGGAAGGGCTTCCTTCAACAAGTAACCGTCTACTCCTATTTCTTTTGCTAGCTTAAAGTCTTCTTCTTCTGCTGATGAAGTTAGCACAACAAATTTGCACACGATTCCTTTTCGAATTGCCTCTTTTATAAGTTCTAGGCCTGACTCTTCCCCTAATCGAAGGTCCACTATCGCAATATCAGGTTTGACCATGTTTAAAAGATTTAAGGCATCCCTACTATTCGTTGCCTCACCAAGTACCTCCATTGATCCATCTAACGAAAATAATGATTTTAGACCTTTTCTTATTAAAGGATGATCATCAATAATAACTACTTTCATTATCCTAGCACCTCTTGTTTTTTTAGCATTTTTACATGTGGAATATCAATTTGTATTTTTGTTCCCATACCTGGTATCCCTTCTATCGAGAATGTTCCATTAAACGAATTTACAATACTTTTCATATTAAAGAGGCCTATTCCTTTTTCCTTCTTTTCTTCCTGTTTATGCAAATTAATTCCAATCCCGTCGTCTTGGATTACTACTAATGTCTTCTCTTCTAGTAAAGAAACTCTTATTTCCATCACATGACATTTCCCGTGTCTAACTGCATTTCCACATGCCTCGCAAATGACCCGATAGAGTCCAGTTTTTAGATCGTGAGGAATGAAGGATTCATCTCCCTCTATTTGATAGTCAATTCTCACGTCATTCAGCTTGGCATACTCTTCTAAATAATTTTTTAGGAGTACCAGAAATGGTTTATCTCCTTTTTTTACTGAGCTTAGTCGGTAAATAGCTGCTCTTAGTTCTTTTATGGTCGAATTCGCTATCTTTGATAGAAATTGATACTCTCTATTTAACTCTTCTTTCGAAATATTCCGACTTTTATTCTGTAAGCTGTGCAATGAGTAGACGATTCCAAATAGTTTCTGAGAAACACTGTCATGTATTTCATTGGCTATACGATTTTGCTCTTCAATAATGATTAGCTGATCCATCATTTTATCCATATGAATTCTCTCGAGCATGATTTCACTGAGCTCTGCGATAAACTCAAATGTCCGGTTTAATAAGAAAGTATCTCTTACTTCACTGAAACTGCTGACATTAATTCCTACAACACCAACATTTTTAGAAGTTCTAATTACTTTCATCCAAAAGTATTCATCGTGAATCTTGTCCATAAATGATTCTTTCTTTTGGCTAATATTGTGCCAGTCTTTCTTAAGTTCCTCTTCCATGTTTAGAATACTCGTTGTATTTGCTAAATAGCTTTTCTGTTTATGGAGATCTATTAACCAAAAGAATGCAGATTCTTTTTGCGTACAATTAATTAAAGAAGATGTGATATCTGTTGTTAACTTTTCAGGGTTTTTATCGGCTGAAAAGTTATCCATTAAGTGATACAAAGACATGATATGCTCTAACGTATTCTCATACATTTCATTTGATTCCGACAGTTTTTTATTTACGAGCATTAGTTCAGTAGCTTTTGCATCTAGCTCCTTCGTTAGACCCAAAAACAAACTTGCAAGCAATGTAATTAATAAACAGACTAAATAAATATAAGAATTTTCTTCTAAAATCGTTACCATATTGTCTATGCGGAATAGAGAAGAAGCAATGAAAGTCGCACTACTTAGATAGAAGGTCAATACTCCCCAACAGAACAAAGGCGTTAGAAAACTTGCAGCTGCCAATACAGGATTCAGCGCATACCATATAAACGGACTTTCAATACCACCTGTAGGGATGAGTAATAAAGTCAAACCAATTGTTTCGGTTAAGACAATCGTTTTTAATACCTTACTATTCCCTACATATTTTCTTTGTAAGTCCGTTAAGATCCAAGCTGCTACACCAAGTGATACAACCAACCCGACTTTAAAAACAAATGGCGATTGGGGCGGTCCTAACAAAAAAAAGCAAGAAGTTAAGATAAGTGAAATATATCGATAAACAAGCACCAGATGCGGTTTGCTGGAAGGATTCTTTTCTATGAAAGAATAAACTTGACTAGTCCAGTGCATAAGCTGGATCACTTTCTGCACCTTTGTTCGCACTTCGACTTCTATTTCGAATGGATTCTACTTGATATAGGACATTTGGTGTAATTGTCGCCTTGTAATCATAGACTGTCTCAATTTGAGAGGTGTTACCATTGATTTGGTTAGTAGTTGTTACAGGTCGCGACAGAGAATAGACAGATATTGCAACAAATACTATTAGCAGTGGTAATAGGATGAAAGTAAGTTTCGTATTGTTTTCCCTATAGAAATTAGCAAAGATTCCTCCCAATTTTGCTCTCCCCTTTTATTGTACATCTGCAATTTCTGGTGTAATTGGTTCTTCAGTAATTTTTGGAGTTGAATGTATTTCTATTAAGTCTAGTTCTAGTTGATTCCCAATTTCTTTTGGAACAGTTTGTTCTTTACCTAATACCGGAAGCACTTCTTCAACTTGGTGTGGAGCATTTTCTTCTTCACATAATACTGGAGTCTTATCTCCTTCATCTATTTTGGGAACTTCTACTTCTTCACCTAGTTCTGAATGTTTCTCTTTTTCACACCCTAAATATTTTTCTTCTTCATTTAGTACTAAAAGCATTTTATCTTCTGCGAATTTCGGAAACATGGATGTAATTTCTGCACTGCCTCCATTCCAACTTGCTGTTATTTTAATAACTTTGCCTGTTAACTCCTTAGGACTACCAGTTAAAGCAAATTCTTTTATTTCTCCTGCCATGACATCGGAATCTGATTCTTCCATATTAACAATCTCTTTTACTGATTCCCCCATTAATTCAATTTTTTAATGGTTTTATCAGTATTATTTGTGACCTTAAGTGTCTTATTTTCCCCATAAGTTATTGCAACAAGTGCGCTATTCTCTAAAACCATGGTTATTGTTGCATCACTTTTTATTTCTGCAGTTGTAAACTAGTGCTCTGCAATAGAAGTAAAATCATGGATACAAAAAGTGCGGATTGAACAAACATCAGTTTCAATACGTTTCCTCCTGAATACATAATAAAGGCCTAATTAAATTGAACAAAATGTCCAAGTTTAATCAGGCCGGTTGCACCAATAACTCCATACGTCCCAGGTGCCCAAATACAGGTCGTACTTCACAGTTTCCGAAATATTTATTACTTTACAGAATTCAGTATAGCCAAATTACACCAATTTTAACGTCATTTTGCGCGGTTTTGTAGGTTCTATTTTTGTCGGAAAACGGAAGGGATTGTCTACCTTTGTTTTGTATTTGTAATATTCAAATTTTTAAAAATTTCAGTTCTACTGCACAGATTGTAGGCATGTATTAGTTATTTAATTTTTCCTGGAAAAATTAAATAGACAACAGGGCTCATTTTGATTTCAAGAACTTATTTGAATAACAATACCTTGTTCTATTAATAATAGACTGTAAGATTCAAGTAAATTTCGCTTTTCTACAGTCTAAAACAGCTCTAAGAAGTCCCTTAGAGCTGTTTCAAGTTCATCTATTAATTTATCTTAATCAGGGAAGAAAGAAGCTGGAGGTTAAGAAAAGGGTATAGGCTTTTGTTGTAGTGCAAGTTTTACCCACCTTTCTTTTCACTTCGGTTTGGCGCGTTTCCAATATTCCCGAATGGATAGCATGTGGATAAAGTAAGCATTCCTTCCGGTGCTGTAGAACCGATGACGGTTGTGTTATTTTCATCCACAATGGCATATGTAAAGTTACCATGCTGCATTTTTACGATGATCGTATCACCATTTTGCAGTTTGTCCAGTCCTGTAAAAACGGTATCCCATGTCTGGATAACAGAATTTGATCATTTTACCGGGATAAACAGTCCCTGTATAGAGAACAACACCTTGCTTTAAAGCATACACACCGGCGTATCTAATGAAAAACAATCCAATCACCAGCAAAATCACAGCTATTTTTTTCAGTAAAATGCTTCACCTCCTACAAACAAGTTATCCTGCTGTAAAGCTAATAAAGGATATTTTTATCCATCTCATATTCACCGTAGTCTACGAAAAACGGAAAAGCTGCCAATGCACGATACGCCATGCATAGGCAGCTTTTCAAAAGTTCCCCTGTAACTGATCAGCCTTTTGACATCTTAGTGTCTATTGAGCTATCTTCATCCGTCTGTAATGTCTGATGATCATCAACACAATTCCACTTGCCACAAGTATAGTTCCAAATAATATCAGAAAAAATATATTTGTCGAAGTGCTAGGCTGGCTGAACCCAGTTGATGTTGGACCGACGCTGGCAACCTGCCCTGTTGTCATGACTTGAACCGTCGTGTTATCTTTTCCTTCCGCCGTAAAAGAGAAAGTAAAAGCAGAATTAAGACCTTGAAAATCATTTCCAAGATGCTCTGGAAAACGAATAGTGATATCTAAGTTTTCTTCGGTGCCGCTTGAAAGTTTTCTTCCTGGAAATGATTTAAATCCAGCCAATTTCCCTTGATACAATTCTTTGTCACCTTCTTTAACTTCCAGCAACAGCTCATTGAAAAGCTTTTTTTCTCCACTGTTTTGCAATTGCATTTGGTAGACAAAATCTTTGCTTCCGGAATTCTGAACTGTAATGGTCCGAGGCGCCCAATCACCGGGCTTCATGTTAGTAATATCAAATAAATTTTCTTTTGGTGAAATACTGATGACTATATCATTCTCAGTCGTGTCATTATCAACATCTGCAAATACACTCGTCAAGGGATAGAAGCAGATTACGCTAATCAATAGAAGAAACGTGAATAGCCGAAAGAATTTGGTCATAGTAATACCTCCTTACATATTCTATCAATCATTCAGGTAGTACTTTTCCCGCTATCTTCGCCTACTATGTCTACTTGTTTTTTCGGGCGCAATTCAATTACAGATAGTACTTTCCAAATTGTAAATGCGGAGTAGATAAGCAACAGGAATCCAGGTATCAACAGTAGTAATGCGCCATTTTTAGACTGAGAAAAATTAATGAAGTATCCAACGTAAGGCACTGTGAAACCCGTGTATTTTGCTACCACATTGTCAGAAAGAACCGGATTCATGTCCTCCGCATTGTTGTTATCGCCTTTTGTACGGTAAAGTACGGAGTCACCAGTTCTGACTACCTCTGTGATTCTGTGTGTAATCAAAATGTCTTCTTCTGTCTGAAATGTAATGACATCGCCTTTTTCGAAGCCAGTTTTAACTACAGCAGACTTGAGAGCGACGATTGAGCCTGTTTGAATTCCTGGCTCCATCGATCCCGATAGAACGGTTTTTAACTGGTAACCGAAAAACTCTGGTTCTCCGCCGGAGGCTTTCGATATAACAACTACGGTAGCTACCGTGATCAACAGAATCATTAATATGCCGGTTACAATGTTATTTACCCACTTTTTTATCTTTTGATTTTTTGCTTTCATTTTATATCTCATTTGTATCCCCCTCTGCTTTTTCTATGTTTTTTTCTTGTTTTACTGCGTCGTTTATTTCATCATCTTTCTTTGTGTTGCTACTACTTTCTGAAGTTTCATCTTTTGCGGAGTCCTTTTCTGTTGGGTTCTTTTCTTTCGATTCGTTTACAGATTCATCCTTGGCTTCCGGTTGTTTTGGACTTTCCTCGTTAGATTTCTGTGGCTCATCCTCTTTGCTATCAACCACATCTGTTTTATCCGCATTTTCTTTCTCTGTTTCAATATCTCCCTCTTTTAATTCATCTTGTTTCTCTATAATCGGTTCAATCGTTTCTATATCTTCTGGCGCTTTTTCTTTTTCAATTTCATTATTAGGCTCGTCATCTTTTTTCGGGCAGTCGGTCTTGACTTCCACGCTTGTAGCGGCATCCTCTTCATTTACTTCTACAAGGTTTTCATCTTTGCCCTCGCATAATAGCTCTTCTGCAGCATCCTTTTCATCTTTTTCCTTAGGCACGTCATCTTTGTCTCCACAGTCAACCTCATCTTCCCCGCTTGCTATTACATCCTTTTCGCTTTCTTCTATAGGATTATCATCTTTGTCTTCGTGGTCGACATTGATTTCCTCACCCGGTAATGCATCATTTTCGGTTTCTACATTAGAATTTCCATCATTGTCCTCATTGTTAGGTTTGGTTCCCACGCTCGATACCTCACCGATTGTGTATTCCTCGCCACATCCATTAATAAGAACTTCCGGCACTTCCCATATACCGGCAGTAATTATCTGTGAGATCTCCGACTGGCTACTGAAATATGCGGATGTGTCAGATGACATATAACCGACGCCAAAAATGGCTAAGTAACAAATGAGGGCAATTTTTAAACACAGGAAAAGGTCAAGTTTCTTTTTCTTATACCTGCGCCTACGCTCCTTACGCTTGCTACGATTGCTTTTCAAACTGATCCCGCCTTTCGAAGTTTTATCACCGGATTTTCTTAAATATATTCCTCAAAACACAAAATAAGTTTATATGTTGAGAAATATATATAAATAATGACACTGACGGATTGGTTAAATAAAATAAGGGAGGAGAAGGGCTCTCCTCCCAGGTTATATGGTAGTATTATTTCCATGCTCCTGCTGTCTGTTTTGCATCGAATGACCATTTAAGCTGTAAAGAATCCCCTTGGAATCTATTTTGATCCCCTTGATCAACAAATTCAAACACTACAGTAAGATCATCAGATGTACCTGCTTTTAGTCCATCTCTCTCTCCGCCAAGAATAGCTCCTAATAGATCTCTATCCACAACGTCTGTTCTAGCCAATTCTTTTAAAGTAGTTTCCCAAATAACCGCTGACTCTTTGTCCTCATTAGCAAGGAATTTAACCTTAATATGCTCACCGAAATCTACGCCTGCATTATTGCCGTTTGCATCGGTAACACTATATGTTGAAGTCAGTAATACTTTAGATACATCCAGACTGCCTGTGTTATTAAGTTTAAAAGTACGTAACATATGGTCACCTGGTTTTAAATTGCTCACATCAATAATGGCATTTGCCGCATCATTACCTGCAACATTAATATCCAATGTACCTGCTGCAAATTTGCTGTTATTTACTTCTACATCATTGAAATAAGCATAAGTTCCTCCACCGATCATACTAATAGCTAATCCACCTGTTAAAATACCCATTGCTAACTTTTGTTTGATACCCATTTTTAATTTCCTCCAATTAGTTGTAGTTTTTGGTTTTGTTATTGCTTTTCCTTACTCGTCTTCTTTTTCCAGCTTTGTTTCGAAGTTTACTTGTGCTAAGGGAGACTTGGTTCCATGCACCATTTCCTAGTCCGATAGCTGTTTTACTTCGAATGTTACATTTTGTTCGAGGTGATTTATTACCCCACTTTAGAGAATTCCTTGGCTAAGTCTCTCATTGCAAATTTAGTTTCTTAGCCTGTAACAGCGATAGATAATAGAATTATAATGCCACTTTTTGCTTGATATTCAATTCTAGATTTAAGCTCCTCTTTTTATGTCATTCAGTGCCTCCTTAGACTTCGTTTTCGTTTTGATCACCATGCAATGGAACTAACTTCAGTATAAACAGCGCCAAACAATTCAGCCTCCCTCGAACGGGTAATTTTTGACTTTTCAGTATTCTACTTTTGGATGATTCCCTTGGTATACTTTCGCACCATACAATTTATTGTTACTTTTGATACAATCTTGTTATTTATTTTTTTGTACGATTCAAAGGATATGAAAGAGTGTAATAAAATAAAAGCTTACAAAAAAAGTGTTTACTATCTCCGGGGGACTGACAAAATTTTGACCTTCAAAGTGCCAGTGACCTTCAACGTGCCAGTCACCCACACATCACCCATTTATTGATGGCAAAATGAAAAGCAGAATTATGAGGAAGATAAAGAATAAGGTGATGAATAGTTTACCGTTTTGATCGTGGATTTTTCGAGTGACCACAGTCACTTACTCAATTTAGAAACAATTCAAAAAACCTCCATCAATCTAAATAGACTGATGGAGGTTTTTGATTTTTATTTATCCAATGGTACCAGGTTCTCATATCATTAACTGTTTTGAACCTGGTACCGTGCAACCTTACTTTAAACCTTCAGAAAAAATAACAAAGATTTTTGCAGCTTGTGCACGTGTTGTTGGACTAGATGGCATAAATTTCCCTTCAAATCCTGTAACTACTTTAAGCTCATAAAGCATAGAGATTGCATTTATTGTTTCCGGACTATAGTTTCCTAAATCCGAAAACGGAGCTATTGTGGATGCTTTGTATTGCTTGCCAGTTTTGTGTGCATATGCACGTTCAATCATTAATGCTAATTGTGCACGAGTAACTTTATCAGCAGGCTTGAAGTTACCATTATCGCCTTTGATAATTCCATATTTATATGCCGCTGCAATTTCGGATTTTGTTTCATTTGCATAATTAGCAATGTCGTTAAATGGTGCGACTTCATCTGTTTTTAATCCCAAAGCACGGACAATCAAAGAAACTGCTTGTGCACGTGTTAAATGATTGTTCGGTTTAAATGTTCCATCTGCATAGCCATTTATGAAGCCTAATCCAGCAATTTTTTGAATATAGCTTTCTGCCCAATGCCCTGTTACATCTGTAAACTTAATAGGTGTTGTTGGTTTAGGGTCTACTGGTTTAGTTGGACCTGTTGTACCAGTTCCCGGATTTGATGTGCCTGGGTTTCCTGATCCAGGGTTTCCTGGTCCTGGATCTACTGGAGGAGCTGTAACTGTAACGTTTACGGTTACTTCATCTTCACCGTGTTTAACCGTTATTGTTGTTTTACCTGCTGCTTTGGCAGTAACTAAACCTTCTGACACTGAAACTACTTTTTCATCCCCAACTATATACGTTGCTTCTTTTGTAACGTTCTTAACAGTTTCCGACTCAAATGAACCGTATCTTGCTGGTCCATCCGACGCGCTATTATTGTATGATACAGCGTTATTATTAGATTCTGAATTATCTATTTGCGACACAAGAGTTAATTTAGGAAGCTCCACATTTTCATTGATTGGAGTTGTTGTTGCTTCTGCTGGTGTTACTGTTTCTGCCGGTGTTGCTGGTACTTCCGGTGTTGTGCCTTCTTCAGGAGCTGTTGGTTCTTCTGGCGTTGTTCCTTCTTCTGGAGCTACTGGCTCTCCTGGTGTTGCTCCTTCTTCAGGAGTTACTGGTGCTTCTGGTGTTGCTCCTACTTCTGGAGCTACTTGCTCTCCTGGTGTTGCTCCTTCTTCAGGAGTTACTGGTGCTTCTGGTGTTGCTGGTTCAGTTTGTATGAATGCACCTTCAATAACTTGCTCCCCTTTGTTACCAGCTGCATCTTCAATTACTACTGTTACCGCTTCTGTTTCAGCTGTCACTGGGAATGAGAAGCTTCCATCCTGATTCAAATCAAAGTCAACCGCTGCTGTTGCTTCACCATCTACTGTAGCAATATACGATGCATTTAATTTTTCATTCAAATCGTACTCTAAACCATATAAATATAATTCTTCATTGTATTCGATATATTTGTCTGTTACTTGCCCTGTTACCACGCCTTCTGTTACCGTACCAGTAATTTCTGGGCTAGTAGTTTTAACGACAATTGGTCCCACGTAATCAGAAAGATTATCGTCGTACGCATTGAAGTCAAATGTATACAAACCATCTGGAATAATTGTTAGAGGTTCTCCACTCCAAGGCTGGTATATACCGTTAATCGGTAGTTTCCAAGATCCCGCACCTAGTGAATTATTTCCATATAAGTAACCAAGATAGCCGTCACCAAATTCTCCACCATCAGGATTCATGACATCCCAAACTTCGACGAAGTGAAGTCCAACCTCACCTGTCAACCTAAATGTCAGCTCAGCTGCATCTTGCACACCGTCTCCATCAAACGATAAGTCTGTTTCTGTTATAGCCATATCTTTGATTTCAGTTACTGCTGCACCACCAAAGTCTGCTGCAAATGGCAATGAAATTTCCGTGTATTCACTTTCTACTGGTGTTGTTGTTTCTATTACATTCAGTTGAAGTTTGTCACCTGTTTTCATGTTCAATTCTGTTTTATCTACAGAAAGGGAGGTTTCAGTTTTAGTTTCATCTGCTGGCGTAATGTGAATATATCCTAGAATTTCATCACCAGCTTCTGTAGCTTCTGATTTGGAAGCTGTTAATGTTACTTTCAACAATTCTTCTCCATCTAATGTAAAGGATGGTTTATCGACAGTTACTGTTGCATTGCCAAATTCTTTGGTTACATCTACTGTTACGTTATAATCTCCGCCGATACCTTTAATATCTTTGACTAGTATTTCCTTTGTAACTGTAATATCTTCCTCTAAAGATTGCGGACCAAATGTAACAGTCCCTTTTAAGTTTTCAACTATTTCACCATCTGCATCTAGCACAGCCTCGTCAATTGCATATGCAAGTGCCGCAGGATGAGCTGCTGCATATGCATCTACACGACCTGCACCCTGTGCGAATACATCGTATTTCGTTGTATCAAGGATTTTCGCTGTGTTAGAAAGGGCTACTTTTACGTCAAAAGCATTCCAATCAGGATTCGCTTGTTTTACAAGTGCTGCGATCCCTGTGACATGCGGTGTAGCCATCGATGTACCCGTTTTACGGTCATATGCTTCACCGTAAACAGCATCTGGAAAGTCTGCTTTGTACATTGGAATCGTTGACATAATGTTCGTACCAGGTGCACTTACATCTGGCTTGATGTCAAAGTTAGGTGTGGTTGGTCCACGTGAACTTGAATCATTTACATCATCACCAATTGTTTTTGCTGAAGCAAAATTACCAAAAGTAACTTTTCCTGCCCCATTTACTAATGCTGCACGGATTGCGACACCGTCTGTGTATGACATATCGAACGTTGGAACGAATTCAAATGAATCACCTAGGAACACACCAGATTCATTTGGTGCATTGGATCCAGTTTGAGAGTTGTGAATGATTGTTCCTACTGCTCCGTTTGCTTTTGCATGTGCAATTTTATCGACAAATGCAATGCTACCACGAGAGATCAGAGCAACTTTTCCAGTCACATTGATTCCATTATAATCTTTTGCTTCCCCGTTTCCAGGAACAGCAACTACGTCAAACTCACCTTGAAGTTGTGTTGCTAAGTCTTTCCCAAAAGTAGTTCCCATCAATTGTAGTTGTTTAGAAAGAGTATAATCCCCGACAGTTACATTTACCTTACCGTTATGCATTTTCTCAGGGTTTGTTGTGTTCCCTACTGCAATACCTAAACGTGATGTAGCCGGAGGAGATATTGTTCCACGATTAGGTCCATCGTTACCAGTTGCAAGTACACTTATTGTCCCCGCCATCATTGCGTTGTTGATCGCAAAGGAGCCTGCATCCGTTTCAGAGTTTGATCCTCCACCTAGAGATAAGTTGATAACATCCATCTTTTCAATTACAGCAGTGTCAATCGCTTTTACGATACCAGAATTAGATCCACTTCCATAAGCTCCAAGCACGCGATAAGCGTAAAGATCAACTTTAGGCGCAATCCCTTTAATGCCGTATTCATTCGCGCCAATTGCTGCGATTGTACCTGCAACATGCGTACCGTGAGAAGTATAGAATGCACTTCCTCTTTCATTAAACTCAGGAGTTCCCGCTGGACGTTCTACAGGAGAAGTTTCCGATGCATCATCAGCCGAACGTGTTCTTGTATAGACAGATGAGTTCGGGATAAAGTTCTTACCACCTTTATAAATTCCCGCAAACTCTGGGTGATCTGCATCGATTCCTGTATCAAGTACTGCAACTTTAATGCCTTGACCTTCAATTCCCTCGTTCCAAAGTCTTTCAATTCCAAGGAACGAAATGCTTGTATTCATCGCAGCATCTACTTGGCCATCTTTTTCAAGTTTAGATGGTGCTGATTCACTTGAGTCTTCAAATGCATACACTGTCGCATCTGGTTCTACTAATGTAATACCTTTAATTCCAAGTAATTTTGTAAGATCGTCGGCTTTTACAGTTGCTGCAAAGCCATTTAAAACTGTATCAAAGGAGTACCCTTGCGTGAATGTTACTGCCTTTGATTGCATTTCTTTTATGATAAATGATTGCTGCGCAATCACTTTTGACTTCACTGTACTTGCATCTGCACTAGTGAATTTTTTTCCTGCTAATTCTTTGATTCCTTTTTCAAGCGCTACTGGTTTCTCCGATAAATGAACGATAACCGCTACCTCTTCATCTCCTGACAAACCTTGTAGATCTTTGTGAAGTGTTGGTCCACTGTCCGTCAATACTAATTGTTCAGCGATAGCTGCCTTCATTTGCAGCGTGCTTTCTCTTGGAACGCTTTGTTTGAACGGTTTTGCATCTGTGTTCGCAAACGCATTCATTGGAGCCAATAGTGCGAAGATCATGGTCAATACCATGAATGCACTAAATAACCTAGTAAACTGTTTCTTCTTCAATAGATTCTTCCCCCTTACCAATAGTTGCTGCGATCCAACTAAAAATGATAGTAAAATTGCAGCACAAGTACAGAAAACAAATGTAAAGATAACAGTCTAGTATTCTTCACAACTAGTTGTTCGAACTAAACTATTACCCTTAATCTAATTTGTATGATTACTTGTCTACTATTATTCGTAATACTTGAGGGTTCTTATGGGTGACAGTCACCCACACAATTTAGGCACAATTCACAAGCGTTTAAGTGTCTGATTTTAATAGTTTATGTACTAGGTTTTAAGCTTTACTTTGGCTAAAACTATGAAAAGTAGAAAACCTGGGAAATCTCCATATAAAAACAAGATAAACCCCTTTTCCTAAACGGAAAAGAGGTTTACTTTTTATCCCATAACTAATTAGTTTGTCTATTTGAAACTTATTTTTTCTTTGACACTTTGATGATTTGCTTAGCTTCGTTACCTACAAGATCCACCACTTTTAATTCAAATGTGTTATTACCAGTAACCAATGGAAGTTCGATATCAATTGTCTGGCTATAACCTAACATTGCATATGGTTCAGAAATTGGTTTGTAGTAAACTTCACTTCCATTAAGGTAAAGGCGGATTTCATCGAAATTGTCGCCCACATTCACTTGAATGACGGGATTTCCTTGATTCGATGAAACGTTTTTCGGAACGGTTGTAGAAACAGCTTGCACAGTTGGTTTTGTCGTATCAACGAAAATTCTGCGTGTGATCGCCATTACATTTCCGAACTCGTCAATCGCTTCCACATTGATAAGTTGTACACCGTCTTCAAGAATCAATGTGTGCGTAAAGTTTTCACCATCAAAAGTTGTTACGTCTTGTCCATTGACTTTTAATGATGCAATATTAGAATCGTCTTCAATAGTCCCCGCAACCAATACTTCAGATGCTGTATGGTGGCTGAAGAATTCAGGTGTATTGATATAGATGACTGGTTCAACTGTCTCTGGCTCATTAGGAGTTGAGTCATCTTCACTGCCTGGATCTGTTTCGCCCGGAGTACCTTCGTCTGCAGGATCTTCTACTCCTACTTCATCTGTCGATTTTCCGTGTCCTTTAAACTCTTTTGCTGTAACATTACCAGCAATGTCCCAAATTCTAACTTCAATTTTGTCATCCTTAGCAACTTTTTCCTCAAATGTGTACTTTTCAATATTTGCCGCTTCTGCCACTTCTTCACCATTCAAAAGGACTTCTACGCGGTCAATACCGATACCTGTTTGGTTATCCGAAAGTTTAGCAATGGAGATGACTTGTTTTTTCTTGTCATAACTTACGTCTGCTGTAGGTTTCACTGTATCCACGATGATTGGGAATTCAATGGATTGCCATTCTGCGCCTTCAAAATCAATGACTCCTCGTAGCTGAATTTGGTATTGTCCATCTACAGCTACTTTTCCATTAATTAATCCATCCCACCCATAAACAGGATTGTACGTGTATGGTAAGTTAGGTGCTGTAGCCGAGTAATGTTTAGTTAAATTGTTTTCTGTACGAATTGTACGTACTTTATTGCCTTCTGCATCCAATATATTTACTTCAAATTTTTTCGCGTTACGCATTAGAGAGTAAACAGGAATTGCCTTATCCACATTGCCATCACCATTTGGAGAGAATGCGAATTTCGATGGGTCAATACCTTCACGATAGGTTGGTCCAAGGATCAAGTTTCCTTGTTCATCAGCTAAAGCTTGCATGCCATAATAATTTTCTGCTTCCCATGCAAAGTAGTCAAAAATGGATGCGTCATCCCACGAACCATTAAATCCGAAGAAAGGTACTGTTAATGGTACGGTTCCTGTTGTTTCTTCGTTCGGGTCAATAAGAGAAACGAATCCGTCAATGAAGAATCCGTTTACGAATGTTTCAAAGCCATCCATGTCTTTCAATGCAGACGCATCAACAGATACTCGAATTTCCACTTCCCCATTTGCAGGAACAACAACCGTTTCAGGTGCATCTACATTTACAGCATCCGTAACAACGTTAGATCCTGCAATATTTGGTACAACGACATCATATCCAGATGTAGTTAATGCATAATCCGTCTGAAGCTGAACGTCTACATTATAGTTTTTCTCTACGTCTGAGTAATTTTTCGCTGTTAAAGTGAAGTTAAATTGGCCATTACTTATTTCTTTTAGTGCTACTTTTGCTTCACCAGTTACTTTGTCTGTCACCACAACATCAGTTTCCAAAGCATTCGCAAGTTGCATGATACCTGCACCTTGACGACGTGGTGATACATATTCAGTAATACCGTCGTATTCAGCAAATATAACTTTCGAAGCTGTATTCATCATTAAATTCTTCGCTAATTGAACACGTGCTGCACCAGTTAATCCGAACTCTTCGTTCACGCGTTCCATCACAAGCGCCGTACCACCTGATACATGTGGAGCTGCCATTGAAGTTCCACTCATCAAACCGTAGGAATCGTTATTTAATGTCGAGAAGATGTTTCCACCCGGTGCTGTGATTTCAGGTTTGAAATCTAAATTCGGTGTAGGACCCCAAGACGTAAATGAACTCATTTTTCCTGCAGTCGGACTTGGTGTTTCTAAATACTGACCGTCGAATCCAACTGAAACGACTTGTCCAGCATCAAGCCCTGCTTTGATCGCTAATCCATCCGCTTGAAGCGTGGACATGAACGGAATATCGATCGCTGGGTCAGATGCCATATTAATTGTTCCTGCAGCATTGTTATATACGATGATACCAGCAGCACCAGCAGCTTGTGCATTTAGTCCTTTTTCAACGAAAGAAAACGATCCACGAGCTACTAATGCAAATTTGTTTGTCCAATCTTTCCCTTCAAAGTCAGTAGGGCTACCTAAACCTGCGAATTGAATTTGATATTCCTCTTCAGGAAGATCGTTTGGATTTTGGTCATTTGCAAGTAAGAACAGTGAACGACCAGATTCCACACTATCAAATTTGTATTTAAAACTGGAAGCCGTGATCGTACTATTTTCAAACGATGCCACACCAAATGAATCTTCCGAAACAGAAGGTGAACCTGTTAACGCATAATCTTGATTTTCAGCCATTGGATAGAAGTAACCGGAACCAAACATATCTGAATTACCCGCAGAAATGGCCACTAGCAGTCCATTGTCTTGTGCCCGTGTAACAGCTTGCTGTTCAGGGTTACTGTTATCCACATAACCCGCAGTCGATCCAAGTGACAAGTTCAACACATCTGCGCCGAGCTTAATCGCATCGTCCATCGCTTTTACGTAAATATCTCCATATGTTGAAGAGAATAATGGATCATTACCAAATACTTTAAGTGCTAAAAGTTGAGCTTCAGGAGCTACTCCCTTGATCCCTCCATTTTCTTCATCACCATTCGCTCCAACTGTTCCAGAAACGTGCATCCCATGCATGGAAGCATCTGGTCCAAGATCCCGTATTTCTAGGTTTCCATCCATGTAGTTATAACCGTAAGGAACTTTGGCTGAGTAGTATTTACCTGATTCAATAGAACCGTCTCCAATTAAAGCTTCCACTTCAGAAGCAGTAATGTCACCGGATGCATCATCCGTTAAAATCATATCGCGATGACTTGGATCGATACCCGTATCAATTACACCGACTACCATTCCTTCACCTTTGAAGTCATATTTTTCCCAAGCCAATTGAGCTTGTATTAATTCTTTCGAGTGGACCATGTTTGGCTCAATATTTGGTCTCGTATATTCTGTAGACTCATAGATTGCTTTTACACCTTCCGTTTCCGCGATGGCTGCGACATCTCCCGCTTCAACTTCGGCTGAGAATCCATTGAAGACAGCTGTAAATTCTTCTTTGAATTTAATTTTTTTTGACTTTTGTTTCACTTTTTCTTTTACATTTTTTTGATCTGCTTCAATAGATGCTTCCACGCTTTTTCGTTGTGACTTAGGAAGGTTCTTGTAAAGGACACCTTTTTTGGTAGCCGTCTCAATCGCAGGTGCTTTTTCTAGCTCCACGATGATGCGAACAGTTTCACTTGGATTTTTTGGAGCAATCAGTTGCTGAGGTACTGTGGTTGCCGACTTTTGCAATTGAAGCGGTGGAATCTGTTTCGCCAATACGTTGGCGGCTGTTGGAACTGGTGCACCGAAAGAAGCGGTGCTTATTACTAAGGTTCCAGCAAGAGCGAGTAACATACTTTTTCTCTTAATCCCCAATTTACTTTCCTCCCTATTCGTGGTTCATAATTTAATCGGAATCTACAAATCTATTAAACTCCCTACTAAATTATGTGACAATAGAAACTTACCATATATTCGGATTATTTGGAATAATATATTATGTTACATTTTGGTAACAAAAGATTCTATTAGAAAACGGTTAGTTAAATAGTTTTAGTTCGTTTAGACCGGTTTCATACATATTTCTGTCACCATAATTCCTCTCTTTTTGAAACAACTCACACCTCATGAAAGCACAATACTTTTGGTCTACTTTTGGTGACAGTCACTCACACAATACTCACACAATTTAGGCACAATTCGACCGAAATATTTTTTGGGTCGAATTGTGTCTTTTGAAGGGAAAATTAATTTTGGTTGTCTAAATCGCTCTAAAATTGAATTGTCTACACTTTTGTACAATTGACTTTAATCCTTAGTCCTTTTATTCTGTATTTATTAATTTCTATAGGGGTTTAGTAATGAGGAGGGGGTTAGAGGTTGGGTAGGAAACGTAGACACTGGCATCCGAACATGTATTATCACGTGGTAATGAGAGGGAATAATAGGCAGAATATTTTCCGGAATAGTGATGATTTGCGAGAGTTGTTTCGCATTTTTCACTATGCTTACGATAAATACCCATTTTCAATTGTTGCGTATTGTATAATGACGAACCACTATCATCTGCTTATTCAGTCACCGGAAGTGCCGTTAGGTAAAATAATGAGTATTATCAATCGCCGCTATAGTGAGTACTATAAGAAAAGGTATAATACGAGCGGATTTCTCTACGATAGTCGGTATTTTGCGGAACTCCTTATTAGCCCACGAAGCATTCTTGCTGTAAGTCGATATATTCACAGAAATCCGATCGAAACAAAGGTGCCAATTGTTTCTCATATGGAACTATATGAAAATAGTTCCTATGCTTTTTACAAACTTACAAAGTCCACTACTCACCCTTTTCTGCATTTGCATATACTCCCCACTTTTCTTCCAACATCTTTTAACCAAACAAATGAAGATTATTGCAAATTTTGTGAGGCTGAGTTGCCTGATGAGCAAAACAGTTAAAAATCCCACGATTGAAATCAATCGTGGGATTTTTATTGTCAGAATAGTTTCTGAATTGTGCGGGTGACTGGCACGTACTTAGTTTGCTTTTTTCCATATGGAATTTACCCACTCTGGGTGGTCAATGAATGGATTGCGGTTGCCTTGCCATTTTTGAATGACATTATTGCGTTTTGTTTCAAATTCATCGACTGGATCTTGCTCATGCCACTGTAAAAGAACGGATAATTTGCCGTGGAAAGGGATACTTCCGTTATTGACTCTATCATTTAATTCGAGGTCCACTCTATCTCCAGCCTCATAGCGTGTTGCCATATAGAATAAAATTCGAGCGACATCGCCTTTTACACGATCAGATGGTTCAAATGAATCCGCATCTTTATAACACCCATTACAATTATTAACAGGACTTCCCCCGTTATCAAAATCTAAGTTCCCTCTGGTGCTGTTCACTTGTACATCTGTTGGACGCAAATGGTGGATGTCAGTACCAGGTCCTTGACTTGTACCGAAACCGCCATGTGATTGCGCCCATGTATGTTCTCGATTCCACTGGCCTACGTTCCCCCCATTACTAGTTTTAGAGCGCGATAGTCCAGAGTAGAACAAAATGATGTTATTTGAGTTATTTGGATCTTCATCTGTTTCACGCAATGCGTCCCAGACTTTGTCGTATGATAGTAGAGTGTGCTCATCAATAATTTCATGTAAGGCATCTTTTAATGCTTGCCCCTCTTTGCCGAATGCGTCTTTGTAATAATCATCTGTTGGAACTTCATTAGATGTTACACTCACACTGAAGCTTGTCGTTACACTTTTTTCACCATCTGTAGCAGTAACCCCTACAATATGGCTTCCTTCACCTAGAGTTAGGCTTAACGTAGAACCTTCTATCGTTCCTAATGTAGAAGTAAAAGTTAGTGCTTTGTTTTCAGGGTCTGCAAAATGATCTGTTAGTAAGATCGAAATGGATTCTCCGAC
The DNA here is from genome assembly GCF_038637725.1 of Psychrobacillus sp. FSL H8-0483. Lineage (NCBI taxonomy): Bacteria > Bacillati > Bacillota > Bacilli > Caryophanales > Bacillaceae > Psychrobacillus > Psychrobacillus sp. FSL H8-0483. The sequence goes on along the minus strand of NZ_CP152052.1, from coordinate 768,845 downwards.
TTTAATTGTTTGATTTGGAATACTTCTTTTTACTACCGGTGCTTTATTTTCACCTGGAAAAGAAGGAACCTCAATGGGCTCCCCTTTCGAATTTGTGAATTTAATCGTATCTGGATTTGCACCGTTAATGAATTCAATTTCTTGAATATTTTCAGCGCCTCTTATTTCCTTTACATTAGTCCCATCAATAATAACCTTTTTCATTACTGTTCCTTTGAAATCTAAAATCGCCCCAGCATTTACTGGTTTGATCGTTACAGTATGCTCTGCAAATCCTGCTCCGTGGAATTCTGCATAAGCCCCTGTGAAAAGAATGCCTTCTGAAATGAGCGAATGGTTATCCAGCGTAATAGAAACGCTAGGTTTGCCAATTGTTAATTTCATCGTTTGCAGATTTTTAATATTGTATGTTTTTTCAGCTACGATCGGTACTACAACTTCATCTTCGGCTAATATATCAATTTGAACCATTACTGGATCATGATCACTAGCACGACCTGCCATATCCGTGAAGTCTGCATTGATATGAAGAATATCGATTTTTGTTTTGCTTTCTAAATTCTTCGTGACTAAAATATGATCTAGCACTTGTGAGTTCCCTTGATATAGATATGTGTAACGATCTGGTGTTTCTACTTTGTTTATCATGTTTGTCATCTGTTCGCCTTCGTGAATTAAAAGTGCATCGGCAAATTGATAATCGTTAAAGTCACCCAAAGATACAATGTTTGCATCTGGTTTTTTCGTTTTAATATCTACAACAAAGTCAGAAACTATTTTTGCAATTTTTTTACGTTGTACTTCGCTGTCGTATTTTGGTGGCTGAATCGATCCAAATAGAGGTGTATCACCATTTTTTGAATTCCAGTGATTCGCAATCACAATGACGCTTTCCCCTTTGAAATCAAATTGTGCAGCTAACGGTTTACGGCTACTGTTAAATGCACTATTTTTTGGATCAATACGACCCGGGTTAAGTGTTAACTTACCATTTTCGTAACCTACAGCAGTTGTAGCATCCCCAGCAGAAATACCTTCCGTTAATTTAACTCGTTCTGGATTGTATAGGAATCCAACACGAATATTCGCATTCGGTGCTCCACCGTCTTGGTTGTTCACAGGGTCAATATTTACATATTTATACTCTGGTCCACCTGCAGCTTTTATAGCAGCAATTAATCTACCATAGCTTTGATCTGCTTTTGAATCCCCTGTACTTTCACCGTTATTATCTTGCACTTCTGTTACACCAACAATATCAGGACTTTGCATATCCGTAGCAATTGCTCTTGCTAATTTACGTGCTTTGTCGTCTGAAGTGGATGTTCTGTTATTCGAGAAGTTTTCTAAGTTATAGGAAGCAATCGTTAACTTATCTTCTGTTTTCACAATGGTTGTTTTTTCTGGTGTTGCAGTTCCTTTTGTATGGGCAGCATTCATTTCGTTTAAAGAGACATAGATTTTAAAGTTTTGGAATGAATAGCCTACCACTCCAGTAATCGGACCACTAAATTTATCACCTGTCGCTACTTCAAAATCACGTCCCGGTCCGTTTGGTTCTAAACGGAATTGAATACGATTTGGATTTTGATTAGTTTTTTCATATAATACACCGCCATGAAGGGAGTTCGTAGGTGCATTTTCTAAAACCGTAATCAAATCGCCATGCTCTTGAGGTGCTACCGCTTTCACATTTCCAACTTGCACGCGCATTCCTTCGATACTTTCCCAGAAATCGATTGCGTCCACTGTTGGATTGAAAACTGTAAGATTGTCGCTATCAATTTTAGCTAAAGACATTTTAGTTTCATCAATTAAGATTGGAGCTGGTAAAGCTACGCCACTTTTAATGACTTCCACTTTTCCACCTTGATCATCACGAACATTGATTTGGGTAGTTTTCAAGTCTGTTTGTTGACGATCATCATATCCGTCGTATGCAAATTCACTTACTTTCCCTGTAACTGATACTAAGTCTCCAACTTTTACTGTTAAAGATTTATTACCGCTATAAAGAAGGATTGCTTCCGATGTGTTTGGATTATTATCCGCTAACTCATCTGGCGTTTGGATATGATAATAATTTGACCCATTCAAGGTAAATGAATAGGTTACTACCCCTTGAATTCCTTCTACTGATTTATTGTCAAAAGAAGTAAAGTGTCCTGCTCCTTGGATGTCATGAATTTGAAGACTATCTGTAATGACATACTCGAAAGTCTTTACTTCACTTGCAGTGCCATCTGCCGTAATTGCTACAGCTTTAAGCGTTGTATTTTTTTTAATTTCGATTGGTGCTGTATACTTTGTGCTTGCATTCGTCGGTTCTGAACCATCTATTGTGTAATAAATTTCTGTATTTGCCGTTGTTGTGGATAATGTTACGGTTGTACCACCTACAAACGTACCGCTTCCAGGATTTGCTGCAACCGGTTGTAGTGTGGTGCTATCTTCTACAATATCTTGAATAGATCGTGGAATGATTTGATAAGCTGCATCGAACTGTTGCACGATACCAGTAGTTGATTCATACGTTTTACCTACACTTAGACCTAGTGAATTGTTTTCATCACGAACGATGAATTCAGTAGTTCCATCAGTTGCTGAATAGTTTAATGCATTTACTGCAGTTATTGTAATTTGTTTTGCTTGCACAAGAAGCGATTCATTGGCTTCATTTACTTCTGCACCTGTAACAACTTTAGGAGTTGGTGCTCCGACATTTTCCGTTTTTTCAACGATGGTTGCTCCATCTAATTGAAGAAGTCCACGGAATTCTCCTAGTTTACCAGTAAGGGTTACTTCATCGCCTACTGTCGCAGATAGATTTGCAGGACGAACTGCAATACCTCCGGTTGCATCTTGTACAGAAATAGTATTTTTCAAGTTCGCAGCTACTATCGCTTTAATCGTCACAGTTTCACCAACAGCTGTAGCGCGTGCTTCAGCAATGGACAATATTCCTGATTCACTTATTACTGTATAAGCGAACTCAGCAATTGAACTGTTTTCAAGACCTTCCTTCACTCCTATCGCCTTGATCGTCATGTCCTTATCGATAACAATCGGAGCTTCATATCTCACACTTGAACTCGTTGGATCTGAACCATCGGTTGTATAGTAGATTGTTGCACCATCTGTGTTTGTTGATAACTCCACTATCGTTCCAACATTTACTTGACCGGGCGAAACAGTTGCTGATATTGTTGATACTTTTTCGGGCTCTTGATTGTCATTACTTGACCATATAATATCATCTAAAACTATTTGTTTATTTCCTGGAGAAGCATTAGTGATTTTTATTGTAAAAGGACCTTCCACATTTACATTATCAACAGAAAAATTATGAATCTCTGTGTCATCAAAACCTTGAGATATCCCAATAGATTGACCATTAATAAATACTTCTACCTTACGTTCTCCCGCTCCTGTAAATGCTTTCTTAAACTTCACTGAAAAGGAGCTTATGCCTCCCTCAATGGAATTAGATTCAATATACTTTCCTGTATCTCTAAATAAAATACCTTTACCATCAATTTCATTTCCTGTTGCTTCCCTAGCACCGCTATAGGACCACACTATGTCATTTTCTCCTATAAAACTGCCATTAATATAACTAGTTCCGGCAATATTAATATTATTAAAGTTTTCCACGAAAGTTGCTGCCATAGTCTTGTTTATCAAATTTGGATTAATGAGACTGACAATCATAATAAAGATGAGAAACAAGGAAATTTTACGTTTTTGTTGTTTCAATATTTATCCTCCTCTAGCTTATTCATTCTAGTATTTCTAGGCACCTCTTTTTGCAGATTTTTTAAACAATAGGAGATGCCTATTCTATCTGCTTCAAATCAATTAAAAAATTGTTTCTCCGTATACTTCGATATCTTCTAGTCCGTAAACGTTGCCTTCATGTCCTGATAGGTCCAAGTCCCCTTCTACAATCATGTTTCCAAGAGAAATGTTTGCAGTGGATGTACCAACAATGATTAAGTTTCCTTTGATAATTACATTACCAAGGAAGGATACGTCTTGAACGTCTACTGTAACGTCGCCATTGTATATTTTTAGCTTTTCAGGTGTACCAGAGAAATCTGTAGCTGGTACATCTCCACCAGGAAGTTCTCCAACTACATCGACAATGCGTCCTTCTACTATTGGATCTACGTTACCTAGACTTACAAGATGCTCACGAAGATTTTCCCAATCTGATAAACCTAAATCGGTAACTCTGCCCTCTTCGTAAGCTTTTTTGAGTACTGTATAGCCGTCTCCGCCTTTAGCTGTGAATGCGTTTGTTGCAATTGTGTAAGTTGCATCATCAAGGATTGGAGTATATATATTATCTGCATTTTTATAGGCAATCGATACGACACGTTGTCCAACTGGCTTAGAAGAGTCAAATTTCACTTTTGCACCAGCAACATGTAGGAATCCACCATTTTCACCTGGGAGTTCTTTGAAGCTAATTTCAAATGCTTCTTTGATTTCTGCTCCTGTTAAGTCCATTGTTGCTAGTGTATTTCCGAATGGAAGAACCGTGATTATTTCTCCGATCGTAATAGGACCTTGATTAATAGACGATCTTATTCCCCCACCATTTTGGAACGCCATGATTACATTTTTGTTGTATACTTTTGCTTTCTTAAGCATGCCATCCGTGATTAAGTTTCCTAGTGGAGTTTCATTTCTTCGAACACTATTATTCTCTGCACGTGGATTTTCTATTGCTTTTACAGCAATTGCACCAGATTCTTCATTTGATATTTCTGCAATTTTATCAGAATATTTCTTAAGTAATGCTGCTGCTTCAGGATCCGCTGTTTGGTCTGCAATTTTTATCAATTTCCCTGCATGTTCTACAACTACACCATTATTATCAAACGTTACATCAAGTGTTCCTAGATTATCTGCATATTGACCTGTTTGAACGATTATTGTTGGTTCATCATTTACACCAATCAGAACTGGTTCTGCCAATGTTGTATGACTATGTCCGCCGACAATTACATCGATACCCTCAACTGCTTTTGCTAACTCGATGTCGTTATCTACTGCTGGATTATCATCATAGCCGATATGTGTAATGGCAACGATCTTATTGACACCCATTGCCTCAAACTCAGCAACCATTCTTTTTGCATCCTCAATATAATTAGAGAATGTGATGCTACCAGGGCTTGAAATGTCTTTGGTTTCCGCTGTTGTTAAACCGAAAATCCCTACTTTTTCTCCGTCCACTTCTTTGACAATACCTGAATAGATGTTCGCTTTTTCAGGAGTGGTCGAGACTTTCGTATTAAACAAACCGGTAAACAATGCATCATTTGAGAAATCCACGTTAGCTGATACAAACGGGAAGTTTGCCGCTTTAATGAAGTCTGTTAACGCTTTATGACCTTCCTCCGATGAACCAAGATCGAATTCATGGTTACCGAACGTCATCGCATCGACTTTCATTAAATTCATAAACTCTAAGTCTGCTTGTCCTTTGAACTCATTAAAGTACAATGTCCCCGAGAATACATCCCCTGCATCTAGTAGCAATGCATTTGGTTTTGCTGCACGTACTTTGTTCACTGCTGTTACACGTTTTGCTGCATTATCTAAATGAGCATGCGTATCATTGAAATGCATTAGGGATAGTTCAAACTCTTCTGGAATAGGTTCATCCTTAACATCTACAATTCGTCCTTCTACCTTCGGATCAACATTACCTAAGCTTACGACATGGTCCCGTAAATTTTCCCAATCTGAAAGACCTAGATCAGTTACTCTTCCTTCTTCGTATGCTTTTTTCAGTACGTCATAACCATCTCCACCTTTAGCTGTGAACGCATTCGTCGCAATTGTGTACTTTTCAGTATCTTGAATTGCGATATAATTACCTTCTGCATTTTTATAAGCTATCGATACGACTCGCTCTCCACTCGGTTTAGAAGAATCAAATTCTACTTTTGCACCTGATACATGAAGGAATCCTCCGTTTTCACGTGGAAGTTCTTTAAAGCTAATTTCAAATGCAGCTTTAATTTCCGCACCTGTAAGTTTCATTGTCGCTAATGTATTTCCAAAAGGTAGAACAGTTATTACCTCACCTACTGTAATAGGTCCTTGATTAATAGCTTCTCGAATCCCGCCACCATTTTGGAATGCCATGACAACTTCTTTGTTATATTCTTTTGCTTTTGCCAGCATGCCATCCGTGATCAGGTTTCCTAAAGGTGTTTCATTTTTGCGTACACTCGGTTTTGTATTATCCCCACCAGTGCGAGGGTTTTCTAATGCATTTACGGCAGTTGCACCAGTTTCTTCATTTTTTATTTCTGCAATTTTATCAGCATATTTTTTAAGTATTGCAGCCGCTTCTGGGTTTTCCGTTTTCCCAGCAACATTGATTAGCTTGCCTTCATGTGCAACAACTACACCCTTTTTATTAAACGTAATATCTAACGTACCAAGATTGTCAGCATATTGACCTGATTGCACGATAATTGTTGGCTCAGCATTTGCTTTAATTAAAACTGGTTTTTCCAATGCTGTATGACTATGTCCGCCGACAATTACGTCAATACCTTTTACTGCTTTCGCTAACTCGATGTCATTATCAACTGCTGGATTATCGTCATAGCCGATATGTGTGATAGCAACGATCTTGTTAACACCCATTTTTTCAAATTCAGCAACCATCTTTTTCGCATCTTCAATATAGTTAGAGAATGTAATGCTTCCAGGACTAGAGATATCTTTCGTATCGGCAGTTGTTAAACCAAAAATTCCAACCCTTTGGCCATTCACTACTTTTACAATACCTGAATAAATGTTACCTTTTTTTGGAGCGTTTGATATTTTGGTATTAAACAATCCAGTGAACAACGCATCATTTGAGAAGTCTACGTTTGCTGATACAAACGGGAAATTTGCTGCTTTAATGAAATCTGCTAATGCTTTGTGGCCTTCAGGAGATGAACCAAGATCGAATTCATGATTACCAAACGTCATTGCATCGACTTTCATTAGATTCATAAATTCTAAATCTGCTTGTCCCTTGAATTCATTAAAGTATAATGTTCCAGAGAAAACATCGCCTGCATCTAGTAGTAATGCGTTTGGTTTTTTAGCGCGTACTTCGTTCACTGCTGTTACACGTTTCGCAGCATTATCTAAATGGGCATGTGTATCGTTGAAATGCATCAGGGATAATTCAAAGTTTTTATCTTCAGTAACTGGAGGTGGATTATTTCCATTTCCACTGCCACTACCTCCGCCGCCATTACTTGCTGGTGGTGTCACTGGTTTTATATCAGGGTTTGCTGCGCCATTAATTTTGACGATATTTCCCTTTACTTTTTCATAGTCTAGGATTATATCTTTCGCTTTTACTCCTGTTGGAAGAATAAGGTCTCCCACTCTTGCATTAGCTCCTAATGAGACTTTGGCATCCTTCGATTGGATGTTTAATTTACCAACTTTCGCGTCCAACGTTACATGAGTAGCTCCAGATTGTATGTTTAATACCGACAACGTAAGGTTTTTAACCGATACATAATTACCTTTTATAGAAAGCTCACCTGCAAATGTAGAACCTTTCCCATCAAGTACAAGATAACCATTTGCAGTTCCATTTGCTCTAATTTCAATCAAACTAATGTCCACAATCTCATTATTTTTCAATGTGTACTTAACTTTTGCACCTTTTAACACGGCTAAATTCGACTCGTTAAATATGCCTTGCAAGCTTGGATTCAATGCATACTTTCCATTAGATAAGGTCAATTCGTTTTTAGAGATATCTATTACTTTTACATTTTGTAGTTCAACAGCTGCTTCTGTTCTATAAATAAAAGCGGCAGCTTGTCCACGTGTTACAAATGCATTTGGTTCAAATGTAGTAGCTGTTTTACCTGTTGTTATTTTATTTGTAAATAAGGTTTGGATATAATGTGCATACCATTGTTTATTATTAATATCTTTAAATGGTAGGTTTGAGAGTTTCTCTTCCTCTAACCCAAAACCTACTACTAGCATTTGAGCAATATGTGCTCGAGTTAGATTCCCGTTTGGTTTAAATGTATCGTCTTCATACCCTTTAATAATTCCTGCATCTACAAGTGCTGCGATATAAGCATAGTAAGGATTACTTTTACTCACATCTTTAAACCCAGGATCTTTTACGTTCTCTGTGTTTAACCCTAATGCAAGGGCAATTATTTTCACAGCCTGTCCTCGAGTAATATTTTCAGCAGGTCTAAATGTATCGTCTTCATATCCACTAATAAATCCTCTAGCAGTTAACTCTTTTACACTTTCGTAGAAATACTGGCTATCTGTTACATCTTTGAAGAAAACCTCTTGTGCTTCTGCCACGTTCATGTTTATTGGTGCTGCCGCGACAAGTGATCCAGCTGCCAACGTTGTTGCCAACGCAGCTCGATACGATTTTTGGCGAAGTTTCTTGCTTGCTCTCATTTCCTAGCCTCCTATTTATCTAATAGTCTTACTGAAACTGTTCTAATATATGAGGCGATATCAACCTTCCAAGTTTCGAAACTATGAACTAGATTTACTCGTATTGGACGTTAATATCACCTCTCCCTTCACCATATGTGTGAGAGTTGATAAAGATGTTTAATAGATAGAAAAAGAGTTAGCTTTAAACTAAAAAAATCCCTTGAAGAGTATTCTTCAAGAGATTAAAAAAGGAATGTTACTGGTGCCAGGCACCAGTAACATTTTTGTAATATAAAAAGCACTTATTCCTCTAGGGAATAAGTGCTTTTGGGTGCAGGCAAAGAGTTTACATAGTGTGTAAGTTGTAATCATTCAAAACTATATGATTCACTACATAACCGTCGAATATTATATGTTAGTTCTTGAATTTGCTCCCAGGTTACTAGGTGGTTTAAAGATTTTCTAACATGTTGTAAAGCATTTTTCCTGCTTGTGCGCGTGTTGCGTTGTCTTTTGGTGCGAAAATTTGTTGACCATTTTGATCTTTTCCGTTAATGATGCCTAATTGAGCTGCTAAACCAACATTTTCTTTCGCGTAATCGCTGATAGATGCATTGTCGGCGAATGATGCTTTACTTGTTACGCCCTCTAGTACAGATGCGTCGTTATATTGAATTGCACGGATAATCATTGTTGCCATTTGTTGACGAGTAATGTTTTCGTTTGGATTGAATTTACCATCACTGCCTAGAATGATGCCTGCTCGGTTTGCAGCTTCAATTTCTAATACGTTCCAAGTCATTTTTTCTGTGACATCCGAGAATGTTCCTTCGTAATCTTTCTTAGGAAGGTTTAGTGCACGTGTCAGAAGTAATGCAAATTGAGATCGTGTGATTTGATCATTTGGTGCAAATAGATCTGCTGTTTTCCCTTTGATAATCGTTTTAGACGCTAGAGATTCAATATAGTCTTTTGCCCAAGTTTTCTCTAGATCCTTAAACGTAATGTCATTTTCAACTACTACAAACTGAGAGAAGTGATTTGTTTTAAATGTTACTTTTCCGTTTGCGTATTTACTGTTAACGTATTCTAGCACTCCATTATTTACGTAGTATGCTGCCACTTTTTTTGCATCTTTTACTGCAGATACATTCACTGGAATAGAAATTTCAATAGGCTTAGAGAATGTAGAAACTTTAGATGCTTTTCCATCTTTATCTACTGTAATAGTAAATTCAAGTACTTCAGATAATGTAGTTCCGTTTTGAGGAACTTTTGAATCTTTCACTAAATTCATTACAAAATTCATTTTACCAGCTGAATTCTTCGAAATTTCCTTCAGTACTTGGGAAGGAATGGTTACTTCCATTTCTCCTGCTTTTATTACAAATGGCCTTCCAGAAGCCGCAATAGATTTCAAGACTGACTCAGACATTTCAACATTTACTTTAGGTTGTGCATCCGTTAAAGCTGGAGCTTTAATTTCCACTTTTGTATTTTTAGGATCACTTAATTGTTTATTAACGTCTTTCTCATCTACTTTAATTTTTCCTGAATCCTCTTTTGTTCCATCGTCCTCTTTATCATCTGGGTCTGATGGAGTCGGATCTGGATCTGGTGTTGATCCATTTAACTTAAACACTTTTTGCTCTATTAAATTACCTTCTGAAGCTACTTGAACCGTAAAGGATAAGCCATTTTTTAATGCTTCTTTCGTTTCATATGTAATCGAGTAATTACCAGTTTCGTCCGCTGTAAATTCATCGATGTACATTAAATTTTCAGATGTGAATGCATTCCCTTTAAAAACAGTTATCGTCATTACTTTATTAGCAAGATTGGCATCTTGGCCACTTGTTGTAAAAGTTCCATCCCCATTATTAGTCGTTGCTGCAAAGGATATTAATGGAATACATAGACTCATTACAACAGCAGCGATGAACGTACCTATTATTTTTTTCATTCTTTACCTCCCTAAAAATTCATTCGTACATTGAAAGTTCTGACAGTGAGAAATTTGCTCCGCACTGACTAGAACAATCCTTATCGTCCCCTATCTTATTCTAGACTTGGAGCATCCGTTGGAACTTCAGGTTCCACCGGTTCCTCTAGAATAGGTGGTTCTTCAACAGGTGCTTCTTCAATAGGTTCATACACTCTTAGAACAGGAACTTTCTTCTCTTCATCCCATGTCCAAACCGTTTCGAAATCCCACTTTAACGTGTCTGCATAAAATGCTTGTGTTTCAAATAAGGTCAATGAAACATCTTGACCGTTTTGATTATCTAATGAATTAGTGGCTACGCCTTTCTTATCAACTGTCATCAATTCATTGGCAAAGTTATTTTCCAACGTTGCTGTTTGTCCACTAGCTACGCGGCCTACTATTCTATTCGCATAAGTAGCTTTTACTGATGCATTTAATGCAATGACATTTTTTACGGTTGTATTATTGTATGCATATCCCGTAATACCCCCTGCATTGCTCGCATTAGTAGTCACATTACCAGAAGCGTATACATTTTCTGTAACACTTCCGGAGTTTGTCATTCCGACTAATCCACCTGCTTGATTGCCAGTTGCTGTTACATTTGCATTCGAGTAGCTGTTCAGGATTATTCCATTCGAATAACCTACTAATCCTCCGACTGCAATATTGCCAGTTACTTCTCCAGTGGAATAACTATTCTCAACAGTTCCAAAGTTTAAATTAACTAAGATACCTGTTTGAGCTGCAGCATTAGCTCCTGTAACAGCCGCATTTTCAATCCCAATGTTTTTAATTGTTCCTGCATTTAGATTGAATAACGCACCCGTAGTAGATGTGAAGTTCTTTAATTTCTTCCCATTTCCATCAAAAGTTCCTGTAAAAAATGCATCTATTGCTGATGACGAAATGGTTGTACCATTTAAATCTAAGTCATTTTGCAAAATATAATTCGCATTAGGAAAGCTATTAATCACTTGTAAGCCTTCCGCTGTTTCGATCATATAGAATCCATTTTCATCTTGCGGTAAAGATGGAATTGATTCACTATCAATAGGTTGTGTTTGTTCTTTTGCAACTTTTAATACTGGTCTTTCGACATTTGTATCCCACATCCATACATTTTCAAAATCCCATCCAATTGATTCAAAAGTTTCTTTTGATTTTAGTTCAGCTTGGGACTTATCCATACCTTTTTCATTATCAGCACTTGCGACTGTTTGACCTTCTGTACTTATCAGCATGTCTGTATTTGCACTGTTATTTACTAAGGTTGGAGTATCTTTTATTCTACCTACAACTCGGTTTGCAACTGATGCTGTGTTGACCAACATGTTTAGCGAAACACTGTTTTGAATAGTTGTGCCCGTGTATGCATAACCACTAAGTCCGCCAGCATTACTAGATGCTGCACTTACCATCCCTGTTGCATAACTATTCTCAGTAGTACTTCCCACATTCGTTATTCCAATGAGGCCACCAGCTTGGCTTACTTTAGCTTTCACATTAGCTAGTGAATAAGCATTTTTCACTGTTCCAACAGATTCCCCTACTAACCCACCTACAGTAGAGTTACCAATAATCTTTCCGGTAGAGTAAGAATTTTCAATGGTTCCTTTATTGACATCGACCATAATTCCTACTTTACTATTTCCAGTCGTAATTTCTGCATCGACTATTGCTAGGTTTTTGATTGTTCCTTCGTTCGTGTTAATAAAACCACCAGCAGTAGACGTGTAGTTTTTAATTACCTTACCATTTCCATCTAATACACCTGAAAATGTAGCAATTGGAGTTGCATCTGTGATTCCAGCGTAATCAAGATCTGCAGATAAAATGTAGCTTTCTGCTGGATACTTACTCAATTCTCCTATATCTTTTATAGAAGTAATTATATAATTTTCATTGCTATCTTTTTCTAAATTTGGAGCATCCACCGGAATTTCAGGTTCCTCGCCCGGATTCCCATCAACTGGAGCATTCGATTGTAGTACAGGGACTTTATTTACTTCATCCCATGTCCAAACTGTTTCGAAATCCCAACCTAGTAAAGTGCTATACGTTTCCTTCGTTTCAATTTCTTCTTTTGTTTTACCTAATCCTGTTACTGATGTTCCAACGTTGTTTTTTGTTTTTTCTATGTCTACCATCATTCCGCTGTAAGAGAAGTTATTTTCTAATATCGGTGTATGTCCGCTATAAATACGGCCTAGTACTCTATTCGCATATGGAGATGTCACAGATGTATTCAATGCGATGGCATTTTTCACAGCTGTATTGTTATATCCATATCCAGAAATACCACCTGCATTACTCTTAATGGCACTGACGGTACCAGTTGTATATACGTTCTCTGTTAAACTACCAGAGTTCGTGATACCTACTAGTCCACCAGCTTGACTCCCTGTTGCTGTTACATGTACATTTGAGTAGCTGTTTCGTATTACACCATTTGAATAACCTACTAGTCCACCTACTGTACTCGATCCAGTTACTTTACCAGTCGAATAACTATTTTCAATCGTCCCGCTATTAACACTAACTAAAACTCCTGTTTGAGGAGAACCAGCTTCTCCCGTTACATCTGCATTAATCATTGCGATATTATAAATAGATCCACCATGTAAATGGAATAACGCACCAGAAGTCGATTTAAAATTAATTAACTTTTTACCGTTACCATCTAGGGTCCCCATGAATGGTGCATCAACACCAATTGGATTTAATACTTGTCCTGTTAAATCAATATCATTTTGAAGTATATATTTCTCATTTAAATATTGATTGATTTGCATAAGATCATCTGCGGTTTTAATCATATAGAAACCATTTTCGTCTTGATCTAATGTTGGTTTACTTGCCCCATTATTTTCCGCATTCTCTCTGTTTTGCATTAATACTGGTCTTTCCATAATTTCGTCCCAAGCCCATACAGATTCAAAATTCCATTGTAATAAATCTTCATACGTAGATTGTGTTTTTAGTTCTTCTTGTGTCTTGCTTAGACCTTTTTCATTAGAGGCATCCTCTAACGTAACAGATTCTTTACTTACGATCATTTTATTGTTAGCAATATTGTTTTCCAAAGTCGCTGTTTCTCCAGCTAATACTCGTCCGACAATTCGGTTAGCTGCTGAAATCGTAATGACAGAAGTATTTAATGCTGCACTATTTTGAATGATTGTATTTTCATACCCATACCCACTAATACCACCAGCGTTACTTGATCCGGCAGTAACTGATCCAGTTGCATATACATTCTCTGTTGTACTTCCTTCACGTGTGATACCAACAAGTCCACCAGCTTGTTTTGCCGTTGCTTTTACATTTGCTGTAGAGTAACTATTCCTAATGACTCCATTGGACATACCGACTAGACCACCAACAGTTGATAAGCCAGTAATGGATCCTGTCGTGTACGAGTTTTCAATTGTCCCGTTATTAACATCTACTAGAAGTCCTACATCATTTTTTCCTGCCGTAACGTTTGCATCTAAAACAGCAATATTTTTGATCGTTCCGTTATTTATTCGGAATAATCCAGCACCAATTGTTGCAATTTCAACACCTTTAATAAAGTGCCCATTGCCATCAAAAACTCCGCTAAATGGTATAGCATCGGAGCCAATTGCAGTTATAACATCTTGGTTTCCGATAATATCTTCCGTCAGTACAAAATGTTTATCAGGATAGTACTGAATTTTATCGAAATCTTGAATACTATCTATTTTATATGGATTTTCTGCAGTACCTTCCCCGTCCATCGCTTCTCTAACGGTTACAGAAGGAAAAATAGGTTTTTGATTGGTTAAATTGTCCAAAACAAAAAGTTTTACTATATTTTGATCATTATAAACAAGTGGCTTGTCGAAACTGATTAATTGTTCACGACCAAGTCCCTCTAATGTTACTTCTTTCATCTGTGCATCGATCAGTTTTGTTCCTGTTGCATCATAAGTAGCTCCAACTACAGTTACTTCATCAGTTGAATTTGGATAATTTAATATACCTACTCCATTAAATGCACCATCTTCTACATCTACACTCGATAATTCCAAATGACTTTCAGGTGGAGTTAATGTAAATTCATCAATAACAGTACCTGCGTTATTGTAGGCCTTAATTGTTAAAGAGCTTTCATTCGCTTCTAAAATCATACCTGTTTGGACATCTTCATCATATACAACGTTATCCCATTCATAGACTTCGTTGTCATAGAATTTAGGACCCGATGAACCCATTGTTATAAAAGTAGTTCCTAAGTTCATAGCCTCTTGATCGTTATTCATCACACCATCTCTAATTGTAGTTCGTTTATAAACATGGTCATGTCCACCAATATAAAGACTAATTCCTAATTGTTGCATTTTTTTTGTTATTTGTGCTCTGCCTGTACTCATTCCAGCATCGTCACTATGTGAACCACCATAATAAGGGAAATGTCCCATGACAATTTTCCATTTTTTATCGGTCGCTCTCATGTCCTTCTCCAGCCACTTTAGCTGCTCATCGTTGAAATCCATTGAGTTTAATACAGCGATATGCGCATCGCCGTAATCAAACGAATAATTCCCGTCTGTATACGTACCTTCCCCATTATCAGGTAAGTTGAAGAAGTTTCTGTATGAACTTGCATCCACATCTTGGATGACTTCATGATTCCCAATCATATTAGCTGATAACAAATTCAAGTCTTTGTAAATGTATTTAAATACATCCGTCCAAGTATCTGTCATTCCAGCTGAGTTTACTAGGTCACCGACTTGAATCATCAGTTTTCCATCTGCTTTTTTTTGTTTCAATACATCTAACATATCTCTGTATAGTTTAAAGCTTTCTGGATTTCGATCCGGTACTTGAAGATCTCCCATGATGTAAATAGTAGTATCTTCTGATTCAGGAGCTGTTTCAAATTTGCTTTGATTTTCCCAAGGACCTTCTGAAGTAATTCCAAATCTATATTCATACTCTGTACCTTTTTGTAGGCCAGATAAATCTGCCTCATGGGAAGCTAGAATTCTGTAATTACTCTTATCAATATTTTCTCCATAAGCAGATTCAAAGTAAGATACTTCTGTTTCGATTACGTTTGCATTTGCCCAATTTTCTTCTGCTGCAGGCTTATACTGAACGTATGCCTTTTTTAGTACTTTATCTGTAACTAGTGTAATCCCAACTTCATTTTCCGTTGCTCCAACATTTACGGTTGGCGCAAATTCATTTAATATTTTATTCCCATCTAAATTAGTATCATCTACTAATATTCTGACGGTCTTCACTCGTGCATTTCCTGCCGAATCTGTCGCCTTATATCGAACAAAATATTCGCCGTATTCTTCTATTTTGAATTTATTATCTACCACTTCTGCCATGCCTTTAGAATAGAAAACTTCTGCTTTTACGCTAGGAGTTTCTCCACTATCATCAATAGATGTTGCAGCAGGTATTTCCACTGTATTTCCTAATTGAACTGTAGTAGGTAATTGCTCGTCTATCGTGATATCAGGAGCATAGTTAGTTCCTTTTGTTTTCTCTCCAACCCAAATTGGTGCACTAAGTATTTCATCACCATCTTTTTGGAAAGTTCTTACGAAGAAATATTCCCCAGCGTTAGTTGGGACCGTTTCATTAATCACAAACTCATTACTATTAATATCTTTATATTCTTTTACAATCTTACCGTTGTTGGTGTAGATGGTGACATTGTCTATAAGATCATCTTTATCTGGATCTTTTAATGTCGCATTAAGCGTAAGTTCTTTTGTATCTTCCGTGATAATAGAACCCATCATTTTTCCATTAGCCGAGTAGCCTAATTCAAAATTTTCATCAAAAGTTACATACGTACGACGATTCGCCATTGCATCATAAATACTTTCTCTTGTTAATTCATCCGTCCATACTCCAGTTAAAGCAGGATTTCCACTACCCCAATTGGCTGTATGTTCATCTCCACCATAGGAAGGTGAAAGGTGCCACCCATTATCTAAAGCTTGTACGAAAGTATCAAAATAACGTGCAACTTTATATTCAAATAACGTAACATTATCATCGATGTCTTTATTTAAATGACGAAAGCCATTAAAATTCCCTTTACTATTTGCATCTGGATGATTAAATTGCGCGATTGCACCTTCCTCTTCTGCCAAACGACCATAAAAAGTCGGCAGATCATACATTAATTGACCCATACCAAATTGTCCTGTCGCACCTTCTCCAGTTGTTCTAGGAAACCATTCTGTATTGAACAAATTAATATGACCTGCATTGTCATACCAAGTTACTTCCACCCCAGGTACTGTAACAAGACTGTCAGAATTTAATCGATCGAGCTCTGACCTTGAAAACTTATATTCTTCCGAGTAAGAATCTATGTATCTTTCTAGATAATCATTGCCTGTAGTTATATCAAAAGTCACATCATGTTCTGACGTACTGTAAAAATCCAGATTCGTATTTTTTGCCACATGATTAACCGCGTCCTCTGGGAACAAAACCCCATCACTTATAGACGTATGAGAATGTAACTCCCCCGTATATAACTTCATTCCTAAATACTCTGCACGGTCATTTGTTTCTGTATCACTATTTTCTGCTGCATAAGCAGGAATCGTTTGCATAATTAAAGCAAACGGCATTAATAGAGCAATACTTTTTTTCCATAGAACACTACTTTTCTTTCTCACTTGTAAACCCCTTTCTATTTGTTAGAGTGACTTTAAATTGTATCTGTCACACACAAGAATAGCTCAATATTATTAAGGTCATATAAAGGAATTGTAAATATATGCTTAGATACTAGGACCCAGCAACATTCCATCTAGCTAAAAAATCCCTTGAAGATTATTCTTCAAGGGATTTCAATAGAAATGTATTTATATGGATTTTATGATAGGGTGCAATTCTAGACTATTCTCTACCTATGTTCATAGGTTAAATCTATAAATGGCTTAATCTGTTCTAAATGATCTACCCATTCTAATCTTATATATGCTTCATGCGGATACTTTTCAATCTCATAATCTGGTCTAGCAAATTCCCTTCCAAGTACAACGTCAATTTCCTTTTGCATACTTAAACCTAATCTGTTCTCTTTATTTCCTATATGAAGAATGAAATGTCTTTGTCTGGTAGTTGATAAAGTAGCAAATTTGGGTTTTCCGATTCTTTTATATCCAATTCCATCTTTTGTACCCGCATCTCGAATATCTTGGTATCCGGATTCATTCCAAATATAATGGTGAATTTTTCTTGCGAGTTCCTGTGCCTTAACCTTCTCAAACTGTAAAAAGAAGTATTCGTTAGTTTTTAAGCCACCTATACAATTAATGACACAGAATTCTTCAAACTGCTCCAACAAGAAAGCTGTCAATATGTCATTGGATTGTTTAAAAGATGGAAGCTGCGCTTGAAAAAAATCTCTTATTGTCTTCCAAGTTAGAAGGATATTTTCTTCCACCTTTTGATCAATAGCAAATCGTTGTTTGTGTCCTTCTATTTGGTTTATTTCAAGATAAGATTTTAACCCAATTTTCGTTTCGATAAATATGGAAACCGACTCGCAGAGGATTGCACCATCCGGAATGTAGTATTTTTTACTTTGCTCTTTACTTATTAGCTTATCTGTTTCAGCGATTCCAATTACAACTGCTTGTGGTGTCTTTCGATGTAATTCGCTAGATACTTGATACATATATTCAAACGGTTCCTTCTCGAAAACTTGGAAGCCTAGCCACTCCATAAATCTAATCGTGAGAGTTGGCGAAGAATTTTGTAATACATTCATAAAAGCCTTCGTAGTATTATTTTCTATTTGTAATTGTTTCGTTTCTTCCGATCCTCTTTTCGTTTGACCACGATAATAATGAAAAATATTTTTGTAAATAGAAATGCCTATCCCATCCATTCCTCTTATTATCGACAAAATGCACCTTCTATTCATACTATTCATTCGTATTCAGCTTTATTATTAGGGACGTATTGATATCTCCACCAACCATACTACCTATCAGAATTGCTATAGATCTATTACGGGATTGTTACTGGTGCCAGGCACCAGTAACAATCCCGTAATAACTAAAAATCCCCCGATCCAAATTGATCGGGGGATTTTTATTGTCAGAATAGTATCTGAATTACATGGGTGACTGGCACCTAATCAGACCCTAATCTACAATCACTTGTGCTGTTAGTGTGTTGCCGTCTACGATGTATGTTAGGTAGAATGTGTCGCCTCGTTCTACACCAGTGAATGTTAGTGTATTCGTGCCGTTGCCGGATGCTGTTGGTACTACGTTGTCATTGTCTGAGTTGACTAGGTTTGTTGCGGTTAGTTTGATACGATCCGCTGCCGTTTTCGAAATATCTTCGCCGTATTGGTCGATAATTTTCAATGCGCCTTTTAAATCAGTGGAAGATATGTTCACGGTTGCTGTTGTTCCTGGGACATATAAGATATTTTCACGAACTGTTAAACTATTTATTGCCTGTAGTTCGATTTTGTTTGCGAATGGTACTGCTTTTGTGATCATTACTGTTTGGTCCAGTGTAAATGGTTGTCGTTCTGCATTTACGATGACTTTCACAGGAATGTACTTGTCCTCTTTGTCTACGATGTCTTTATTGCCACGGACAAATAAAGTGCCTGCCGTAGCGTCATATACTAGATCGTTGTGACCTGGAATCACTGTATAATCCGATTTTGGTACGACTACTTTGTTTCCATCTGTTGTAATACCATAGACGACTATCTCTCTTGCATAGTTGTTCGTTGATGTACTTGCAGGATTATCATAAATTACTTCTATATTTTTCAATTCATATGCTAAGATATTTGCTTTGTCTGTCACCTTCAGATTCATTTCATAAGCGCTGGAATCGATTGTTTTTGCGACACCTTTTGCATCGATTTGTTGCAGTGTAAGCTTAAGGGAATTGTTTCCTCTTTTATTGCCTGTTACAGTGACCGCATTTGTTGCGGAAATAGTTTTATTGGAAGAAAGCACTACTTTGTCGTCTGTTGTTTCCACTTTGATCAAATATTTTCCGGCATTCGCAGTTGTCTCAGCTGTTGCCAAGTTCGAGGCTGATAAAGCAATTTCACGTCCGTACTGATCACTTACAAGTACTGTATCTTTGGATAATGAAATTGCTCCACCAACTAGCAAATTCGTTTCGATGTCTTTCGTTGCAATAATGGCTTTTGCTTCTGCTTTTGCTTTTATGGTTACTACAAGTGTTGCTGATTTCATATTCGCTGTCGTAGCTGAGATAAGTACTTGGCGATCTGTTGTAGTATTGGAAGTATCCGTCACTACTAATTTCGCTTTGCCTGTCATTGGGTCATTTTCAATAGAAGCTTTTAAGTTCGCATCATTGGTTGTTACCTTCACACCATTTGTGTTATTTAATGTAGCTGCATTTGTAATTTCTCTGCCGTCCAAACCGTACACCTTGAAAGGTACTTCTGTTTTTTCACCTGCAACGACTAATGATGGAGCCGTTAATGTAATAGTATCGGCCTTCACCCCTTCACCGGATGTCACCTCAAACTTACCAATCTTTCCTGACGATTTTGACGTAATAGAAACAGTTGCTTTCCCTACTTTTTTATTCTTCGGTTGTTTTAGTTCCAATACGGTTTGCTTTTGTCCATCAATTGTCAGTTGAGTAAAGATTGGTGAGCTCACACTACTATTCACATCTATAATGGAAGTATCTGAAATTGCTACTACTACATCACTCGCGATGTCTTGAGCCGGAACTTCTAACCCGTATTGATCGATTGCCTTTAGTACTAAATGAAAGTCTCCATATGTCGCATCTACATTTAAAGTAGCTGCAGCATCGATATCATTGTAGACACTAGTAATCTTTACTTCATTTACTTTCGACTTTTCCGAAACAGTTACTGATTTCGATTGAGAGGTAGACGTCGCTGTATCAAGTAAAGTAAGAGAGATTTTATCTCCTAGTTTAAAATTAGCAGATGATGTTGCTTTTGTAATTTCTACGATTCCTTCAGATGGCTTCACAGTAGTGTCACTGCCAGCTCCAGTTACATTCGAATTCACCGTTAAGTTTGTACTATTTAATGTAATATCTTCTCCGTATTGATTTAATACCTTATAAGGAACTTTTACTTTATTTCCTACTGCATTTATAATGGCATTGTTTGTTGGAATTACAATGGAATCTACCTTTTCATTCATAACAGTTACCGATTTTGAGCGTGTTGTTTCTCCAATACCCGTTACAGAAACATCATATGTTCCTGCTGTTAGGCTAATAGGTAATAGGAGTTTCGCCGATTTTTTATCCTGTGAGAATTCAACACTTGAGATATCTACAGTAGAAGCTCCTTTTTTCACGGTAAACTTTGCTGTAGTTGGATTTACTTCTTTATTAAAAGTTACGGTTAATGCTTTCACACCTGTTGCTTGGAAATTTGTAAGCTCTATCGGTTTTACTTTTACTGCAGATAGATCTAGTTTTACTGTACGCTGCAGGAACGTTGCGAATTGCCCTCGTGTCGTTGTGTCTTTCGGATTAAATTTATCTAACTTCGGATTCGTAATATCAAAATAATCTAGCACGTTAATATAAGCTCGAGCCGATTGTTTCGCAGCACTTAAATCTTTTACGTCACCCGTAAATTTTTGAGTAGCCACATAAGCTCCTAGATCAACCTTTTCTACAACATTGGTCAGGCGTACTAGAGCAATGGCCATATCTTCACGAGTCATATTTTCTTTCGGAAGAAGTTTTCCGTTACTACCTCCTAAAATTCCATTGTCTTTAACTAGTGCTGCATATTTTAATAACTCATCTTCTGTATTTTTTGTTGTTAAATCTGTAAAACGACTCTTCGTTTTATAGTCAGTAGGTACTTTATAGCCTTTCGATACTAAATATTTCCCTATTAACTTGACTACGTCCGAGCGTACCAGCGTTTTGTTCGGTTTAAAAGTGCCATCTGGATAGCCATTAATAACACCTGCTTTCACTAGTGCATATATCGCTTCTTCATGTGTACTTCCTTTTGTATCGGAAAAACTTGCTGCAAACGCTGTTGGTACTACCGCTGTCGCTACTAAGCTCGCCGTAACTGCTCCTGCTAGAAATCTACTTTGTTTTCTCATGAATGAAGTTCCCCCTTTTATATGAACAATACTTATAAACAGTACGAAAAAAATATTGCTAAAGTTTACACCTATTACTATAATATAACATTTATCTACTAATATTGGTATTAAGTTTCCTATATATAAGCGTGTTGAGTTGGTGACGGCACACTAAAAGAAAATACTCCTCTTTTTCACGTTTACAACAATCAAACAGCTAGTTTGTCTAGAACAAATATGCAGTTTACCCTAAGTAAACGTCCTATCTGGTCATTCGTACTTCCTGTAAAAACCGATTATGCTAGTGCTACCTAGGAATAACCGAATCGTGCACGACTCCAAAAGGAAAGCACAGTGAAGACGTTTGAAGAAGTTCTAATACAATACGAACCAATGATTTCGGCCTGCATTCGAAAACTGCACATTTACAAAAATCACGAGTTATACAAACAAGCTGGAAATATTGCATTATGGAAAGCATGGGTGAAGTTCGATGAGGATAAAGGAGAATTCACACCGTATGCCTATCGAAGTATGTACGGGGCTATGCTGGACGAGTTAAAGAAGGAAAAGCATGTCGAAGATACTATTAACCCAGTGGAGGATGAAAAGCTGAGTCTCTTAATAGACCACTCACTAGTCAGTACCTTTGAACATGAAGAGCTTGGACTCGCACTAGAGAAATTAACATGGGACGAGCAAAGATTATTGTCATGGCTCTTCATCGAAGGTATCTCCCTCCAACAAGCTGCAACACGAGCAGGAATTAGTCAATCAGGTATTAAAAAGCGACGGGAGCGACTGTTGAATAAATTGAGGGAAATACTAGTGTAGGTTACCAGATTCTAAGACAATTCTATGATGTTAAGCAGAATTGTGAACCTAGTAACTCACTACTATTTTTAAAAACTTGTCTCGAAGTTCATTTGGTAGTTTTCACCTTTATCAACAAAAATGACAAGTCGGTACTTTGTAGATTGTTCATACGGTGAAATGGGGGTAGGAAAAGAAGAATGAAAAAAACATATATAAAAAAGAAAAAGACCTGGAAATGTATCTCTTATCAAATCCAGTCTTCATTTGACTACTTTTCATTCTATTCAATTTTAATAAAGAAAGTATAATTAGTATCCATGTTAACCAAATACACAGTTTAGTACTTAAAAAGCTACAAATATTTTTGAGTTTCTTTTATTATAAATATCACATAGGTAAAGATCTTTTGGAAAATACTACGAAGAATATTTGGGAGACATTTTAATCTCAAGTGCATCTAAATTATCATTACCTTGCCCAAAAGCATTTCTTTTCCTCCTCAAATAGAAACACCCCTAACTCCTCAAAAGGAATTAGGGACCTGTGTTATTGTTATTCGTTGTAATAATATTAATTTATTTTCTATTTGATTCGGTGAAAATAGAATAACAGAGAGCTTTATACTCTCTGTTTTCTTTTACACCTCACAATTAATGCATGTGTATGAAGGGAGCAAAGTGCAAATGACACCAAATTTAACATTGATTTTGAAACACATTTAACAGTGAAAATAGCATTAAAAAAGCTCTGTAAAGACTTCTCACCACAGAGATAATTCTCTCCACTTGTGTAGTTAACGTAAGCAAATTCTTACCATTTTCCACGGTAAGGAAAGATTAAATGCAGCACAAACAGTAGCAATTATAAGGTGTAGAATTTTTGGGTAGCATAAATAAGTTTTGAAGCCTACAAAAAACTCCCAATCCGAAGATTGAGAGTTAATTTTATCTATTAGTTAGAAGTTACATTTACACTTGCAGGGAATACAACAAGGTTCTTGTTTGTATCAGCTAAATCAAGTGTAGAAGAGGCTTTAACTTTAAGATCAAGAGTAGTTACAGGATCTTTCAAAGTAATTGTCAACTTATTATCAACAATTTTTTCTACTGCTACGGCATCTTCTACAAGAGCAGCAGTGTCAGTTCCTTTGAATACTTCTAGATCATCACCTGCTGTTAACGCATCAAGGTTTTCACTAAATGTAACAACGATTGTTTTAAGATCAACTGAAAGAACTGCCGATACTACGCTAGGAGCAACATTTTCTGTTAATGTTACTTTATCTGAATGTGCTTTTTCCATTGAAACACCAGCAGCAGTTTTTACGCCACTGATTGAAATATTACGTTCTCCAGAGAAAGTTGTTTTCCCAGTCTCAAGAATCAATGTAACTACTTTTTTGTTTGCATCTTTGTTTATTGCTTGTTTAACAACTGCACCATCAATAGTGTAGTTTGCTGCATTTTCAGCAGAAGCAACATCGAAAGCTTGGTTAAATTCTACTGTTACTACATTATTATCAGTTAGACTTGGAGTAATTGTTTTAACTGACTGTGCTAATGTATTAGAATCAGTTGTACGAGTGAAACTGATAGCATTAGTTTGTGCAACATTCTTAACACCAGAAATGTTTTCCACTACTTCTTTTGGAAGAGTTAATACATAAGAAGCATCAGATTTAACATTTGCAACATCCGCAAGAGCTACTTTGTAAACAGAAGTAGATCCATCAACTCCAGTTAAACTAGCTTTTGAAATTTTCACATCAGTTACATCAGTGGAAACTCCATCTTTACGCTCCGTACCTGCTAGAGTGATATCTCCAAGTACTGTTACATCTTTATTGAAAGTAAGAGTTAGATACTCTTTACCATCTTTAGCGTCTTTAGAAACAACTGCGCTTGATAGTGAAGGTGCTACAGTGTCAGCTTTGTAATCAAGGATTTTTGTGAATACAACGTTTTGTTCACCTGAGAAATCAGATACAGCACTTGCATTTAGGCTAACTGAATTAAGTCCTGTTACAGAAGTGTGAGTCAACACATATTTTGTTTTATCAGTCGAATCTTGTTTAACATCTGATACAGTTAGTCCAGTGAAATCAGAAGCTTCAAGACCATTTACTTTTTCAGAGAACTTAATTACAGTTTTGTTTGGAGCTAAAGCGTCAAGTGAAACAACTGAAGGAGCTACTCCGTCTTTGTCACCTTTTTGAACTGTAACACTAGATGGATTTGGTGAAATTAGGTTTCCAGCGATATCTTTTGCACCAATGAATCCTACTGTTACATCTTTCTTAGCAACCGCATTTGTTAGATCAAGTGTACCGAACTCACCTGAAGCATCCAAAGTGAATGTTACGTTTGCTGTTGTACCATCTGCATATTTGAAAGAAGGAGTTGGTACAGAAGACATAGGCTCAGAGAAATTAACCTTTACTGTTGAAGCGTTAACAGCCTCAGTTGCAAGAATACTTGGTGCAACAGTATCTTTAACTGATAATTTAACTAGGTGAGAAGTAACAAATTCACCTTTTTCATCCTTAACTGTTTCTTTTGGTAGGTCAACAATTAAATCTTTTCCATCAAGCGATGTGCTTGCAGTAATCGTAAGAATTTTTTTGTCTTCGCTTAGTTTTGCAGTATATGTTGCAGATACTCCTGAAACAGTGATACCTTTCAAAGCTTTATCAGCAGCGTTGATAACTGTTGCAGTATCAACAGCTTTGTTAAATTTAACTTCGATTTGTTTAGCGTTAATCGCACTTACTGAAACAACTTCTGGAGTTGTTACAGGAGCTTCAGTGTTGATTAAGTTGTTAAGGAAAGTAGAGAATTGACCGCGAGTTACATTACCTTTCGGGTTGAATGTAGTTGCAGTTGTGATGTTGAAGAAATCTAAAACATTGATGAATGGTTGAGCTTCAGCTTTTGCAGTTGCTAAGTCAGTTACTTCTTTAGTGAAAGTTTGATCATTCACATAGCTTACTAGATCTGATTCATTTACTGCGTCAAAAGCACGAACTAAAACAAGAGCCATGTTTTCACGAGAAATTTTGTCTGCAGCAAGTAATTTACCGTTGCTACCATTGAATACGCCATTGTCTTTAACAAGAGCTGCATATTTTAATAACTCATCGTCAGCAGTTAATGGAACATCGTCGAAACGTTGAACTGTTTTGTAATCTGCAGGAACTGCTTTTCCTAAAGTTTCTAACCATTTACCAAGCATTTTAACTACGTTATTACGAGTTAGTTCTTGGTTTGGTTTGAATGTACCATCTGGATATCCTTTAATGATACCTGCATCAACTAAAGATTTGATTGCTTTTTCGTGCGTGTTCCCTTTGATGTCTGTTAATTCTGCTGCTAATGCAGTTGGTACTACCGCTGAAGCTACTAATGCTGCTGAAGCTGCACCAGCTAAAAATTTGCGGTATTTCGTAGATTGGTTGGCCATGGATGATTTCCTCCTAATTGGTAAATATAAATTAGTAAACTATTATTTAGTAAAGTTGGTCCTACTTATGTAGAAATAACACCTACTAAATTAGTATAAGACCAGTATTTAGTAAAGTCTAATGCGAAATTATGGTAATAATACCACATAAAAGAAAGATCCAGAGGCTAATTGCCGCTGGATCTCACATGTCTATTTAATTCAGGTTCTACTGGTAGAATTGAGTCCTCTACTACTGTAATATCTTCTGCTGCTATATTTTCTGCAGGTTTGGAAGTCGACATAGGGAACGTTCCTGCCACTACTCTTTGAAACCAGTATAACATGAATTACCATTGACAGAACAGAAATTCCTCTGTGATTCGACAAACACAGAGGACTTTTTTCTCGTTTTTACTAATTCTTGAAACTTATAACTGGAATGTTCAACGGACGTTCTTTTATAGAAGCTTTCAATGCATTTACAAATCACGTTGGCGGCGTCTGTCCAATACTAATTGACGATATGCGAATTGCAGCTTCTTTTAAAAAAACTCCCTACATTGACTACATTAATCCAACAGCTACAAGAGCATTTCAAGATGGAAGTTCGATTATGTACACTAATACCTATTAATATCTTATGCTATTAAGTTCGACTTATTTATAAAAAAACCCTTCTGTCACTAACTTAAATAGCATTTTTTCTACAATCTTTCCTACTTCTTCTCTCCACAATGCATTTGAATAGAACTCTCAGACGTGTATTAGAAGTTGGTACCCTAAACTATTCACAACCCAACTTTAAACAATGTAGATACATAATTCTCCATTTACATTGTAACAACATCACAAAAACTACATTATTCTTTTGATTCGATTCCAACAAAAATACCTTGTGAAGTTTCTACATGCTATTCCTTTATTATTCCACTAAAGTTCAAATCTAATTCCTTACAAATGAATTGTCGAAAATGTGTTCCTCTAAAATAGAAATAGCCCTAACTCAACTTAAAGAGTTAGGGCTTAGTAATAAATACTATCCTTCTAAATAATATAAATAGTTGAAAAGTCATTAAATACAGATTAATGGCAAAAGAAAAGCCCTGCAGAGATCTCTCTCCACAAGGCTTTCTCTCATTCAAGCATTAAATTTAATCAACATAATGTAATTGTCTGAATTTTATTATAACCTAGTACCCAATAACTGTGTTAGAACCTCGCACCCGAACTTAATACCTGACTTTAAGATACTAGGCCCTTGCTCTGCGTACATAAGAAAAGAGCCAGAGTTAGAAACTCTGGCTCTTAAATTCAATTAAGGAGTAACAGTAACAGCAACTGCAATTGAAACAGTATCTGTTGTTTTAAGTGAAGCAGTATGTGTTACAGTGTAAACAACGTTTGATGAACCAGTTGTTTGTAATTTACCAGCTGTATCGTAAACTGCTGCAGCAGATGTAGTGTTTACTGCAATTGTATAACCAGTTGGAACAGTTGGTAAAGCAACTGTTCCTGCGGCAGCAGCTGCTGGAGCAAATGTTGTTATTCCAGCTGCAACAGCATTAACTAAACCTTGTTCTTTAGTTTGTAGATCTGATTCATTTGTAACTAATAATTTTTGAGCAGCTGTTAGACCAGCAAATGCTGTTCTTGCAGCTTCAATTTGTGCTTGAGTAGTAGCAGCAGTGATTTGTGCTTTAACTGCATTAGCAGCTGTAGCATCAGATACTGCAGAAACTGAAACTGATACAGGAACTCCTTCTGTACGAGTATTAAATCCTTTAGCTGCAAGAGCTGTAGTAGCAGTACCATCAGATGTTTTAACAGCTGATGCATCAACTACGTTACCATTAGCGTTGTCGAATGTGATGTATACTACGCCAGCATATGAAGAATTAGAGAAATTTAGTGTGAATCCATTTGCATCAGTAGCAACTGTGTAATCTCCACCAACACCGTATTCTAATTCAAGACCATTTGCTTGGAAAACACTAAAGTTATTAATTAGATTTGAAGCATTTTTAACAGTGATATTTTCACCGAAGTTTACTTCAACTGTAGTGTCTCCTGAAGTAGTTACAGCTTCTAAACCTGCAGTATCAAGAGCATCTGCAACAGTTACAACTGCAATATTATCTGCACTGTTTCTAACAATTGAAGGTGCAATCGAATCTTCAATGTTAACCGCTGTTCCTAAAGTAACTTTTTTATCTACTAAGTTTCTAGCAGCTGTATCAGTGAAACTAATTGTTTCAACTGCATCTTGAGATACTGTACCACTAAGTGTTAGTTCAACTAAAGTATTGTCAGCTTGGATTGCATAGTCTGATACAGTTACACCATTTGATAAAGTAAATTGAGATTTATCAATTGAGCTAACTGGTTGGTTGAATTTAACCAATAATTTGTTTGTAGCAGTAGCATGTACTCTTACTACATCAAAGCTGTTAGTGATTCGTTTTAATGGATTAGCATCATTAACAGAGAATTTATCCGAGAATCCATTTATATATTCTCCATTAGCACCTTTAACACCTTGAATTGTGATTTCTTGTAAACTTGTTACTGAAGACGGAAGAGTGATAATAACTCCTTTGTTTCCATTAACCGGTGTAAGGTTTGTGCTCGCTGGTAGTTTACCAACTTTAGTAACGTTATTTTGTACATATTTCACATAATAGTTTTCAGGATTTAATACTGAATATTGAGAAGAAGTATCCATGTCTTTGCTGAAGTTTACATAGTATACATTTCCGTCACCAGTTACTGAAGTAACACTTGGTTTAGCAACATCTTCAACAACGATTTTTTCTACAATTGGAAGTGCAGTATTTTTTAATGTTGTAGTATCTTGGATACCACTTAACTCAAATGTATATGTTCCCGCATCAAGAGCTTCAGAGAAGTTTACAGTTAGAGTACGACTTGAAGTTGAAGCAGCTTCAGTGATTGTGTAACCATAGCCAGTTACTGCTTTACCATCTTCATCTTTTAATACAACATTTCCAACTTTAAATGATGCTGGATTAATATTTTTATTGAATGTAAGAGTCAAAGAATCATTTGTGTCAGCAAAAATCGCACTAACAACTTCAGGACGAGTTTGATCAATTACTGGATTAATTGTTACTTTTGTATCAGCAGCAATTTTGTTTCCACTGTAGTCTACAACGTTTGTAACATTCAAGTCTGTAGCTACTGCAGGAAGTTTATGGTCGCCAGAGAAAGTTAATTTGAAAGTTTTTCCGTCGATTTTTTCAGTTACTGCATTAGCTGCATGTTTAGTAGAACCATTCATCCAGAAGTAGTTGCTACCTTTAAGAGCTTCTCCATCTTTAACATCTTCACTGAAGACAACTGTTGCACCTTCAAGAGTAACATCCTTCACTTCAACTACAGTTGGTGCTGTTACATCTTCAACTACATCGAAATCTACAGATGTTGAAACTAATTTATAGCCAGCAAAGTCTTGTACTTGATTATTAATTGAAAGAGTATGTTTACCAGTAGTTTGGGTAGAGAAAAGTTCAACGATTACAGTGCGAGTTCCGTTACCAGAAATAATACCAGAAACTGCTTTGTCATCTAATTTGAAAGTTCCAGCTACTGTAGAGTTAATATTAACTGGTTCTGAGAAAGTAATTTTGACAGCTTTATTTCCAAGACCTTCAACTTTTTCAACTGTTGGTAATGCACCATCAACTGGAGTGAACGCAACGTCTTTTGCAGATACAGTTTTAGTTTTGTCAGTAGTTTTTACATTTGTTACTGTAAGTGTGTGCTCTTCTTGGTTAACAAGTGGATTTGCATCTAATGTAAGAACTACAGATTTACCATCTGCTTGTAAACGAGCTGATTTAAGACCTAAAGTTGTACCATCTTGTTTTAAGTTATAAGCTGATTTGTTTTCAGCAGATGCTTTATCAACTGTACCGTCGAAAGTTACAGTAACTTCTTTTAGGTTAGTCGCACTTACTGATGCAACTTTAGTTGCGTTAGTAGTTGGAACTTCAGTTTTGATCAAGTTGTTAAGGAAAGTAGAGAATTGACCGCGAGTTACATTACCTTTTGGGTTGAATGTAGTAACAGTTGTGATGTTGAAGAAGTCTAATACATTGATTGCATCACGAGCTTCTTCTTTAGCAGCTGCTAAGTCAGTTACTTCTTTAGTGAAAGTTTGAGCATTCACATATTTTACGATTTCTGTTTTGTTGACTGCGTCAAAAGCACGAACTAATACAAGAGCCATGTTTTCACGAGAGATTTTGTCTGCAGCAAGTAATTTACCGTTGCTACCTACAAATACGCCATTGTCTTTAACAAGAGCTGCGTATTTTACTAACTCTTCGTTAGCAGTTACAGGAACATCGTCGAAACGTTGAACTGTTTTGTAATCTGCAGGAACTTTTGCTCCTAAAGTTTCTAACCATTTACCAAGTAATTTAACTACGTCAGAACGAGTTAAATCTTTGTTAGGTTGGAATGTACCATCTGGGTATCCAGAAATGATGCCTTTTTCAACTAAAGATTTGATTGCTGCTTCGTGCGTGTTCCCTTTGATGTCTGTTAATTCTGCTGCTAATGCAGTTGGTACTACCGCTGTTGCTACTAATGCTGCTGAAGCTGCACCAGCTAAAAATTTACGATACTTCGTTGGTTGGTTAGCCATTGAATAATTTCCTCCTCTAGGTAAATATAAATTTGCAATCTATTAACACGGCAAAATGCTAATAGATTATCAACTACACATTAAAGTATAAATTGGTAATAGAATTCTGTCAATTACTTTATTGGAAACATATTAAACAAATATCCAAAATTAAGCATTTTTGTCGAACTCTAATTACCATTATATAGATAAATATAAGGAATACAATCTTTTTAAACAAAATTCATTCCTCCCTTGCCATGTTTAACCAATTTTAATTTTTCTTATAAATTATGTTATACTTATTAATTGTTGAGTACTTATAAAAAAGGAGACTGGCAAATGGCTCTGTTTTGGCAAAAAATTTTCCCATCGGTGGATGAAAAAAAATTGAATTTATATAAGAAGGAATTACTAGAAATAGATAATTGGAGTGATACGCTTCGCGCTCTAACAGACGAGCAGTTGCAAGCAAAAACCTCTGAATTTAAAGAACGTCTTGCTCAAGGAGAAAAGGTGGAAACCATTCGTCCTGAAGCGTTTGCTGTAATTCGGGAAGCTGCAGATCGCGTGCTTGGCATGCGTCATTTTGATGTACAACTAATTGGAGGCATGGTATTGTCTGATGGCCATATCGCTGAAATGCCTACTGGTGAAGGGAAAACATTAGTTGCTTCTCTTCCCTCGTATCTTCGCGCTTTAGAAGGCAAAGGTGTTCATGTTATTACCGTGAATGAATATTTGGCGAAGCGTGACCGTGAATTAATCGGTCAAATTCACGAATTTTTAGGCTTGTCTGTTGGGATTACATTACCCATGATGGATCCGAGTCAAAAGGCTACCGCTTATGCAGCAGATATTACATATGGTATTGGTTCTGAATTTGGATTTGATTTTTTACGTGACAATATGACGTACAATGCCACTTCTCGTGTGCAACGTCCGTATCATTTTGCTTTAGTTGATGAAGTGGATAGTGTTTTAATAGATGAAGCAAAAACTCCTTTAATTATTGCAGGGAAAACAGATGTTCATGATCAGCTAAGTACTCTTTGTGCAAAGCTTGTAAAATCGTTTAAAGTGGATGAGCATTTTCACTATGACTTAGAAACGAAGACAGTAAGCTACTCCGAAGAAGGAATCGAACTGATCGAACGCTTCTTCTCTATTGATAATTTATATGATTTGGATCACCAAACACTCTATCACTATATGATTCAAGCATTACGTGCACGCATGATGTTTGCCCGGGATGTAGATTATATTGTGAAAGAAGGCAAAGTATTACTAATTGATATGTTCACTGGTCGTCCCATGGAAGGTCGAACGTTATCCAATGGCCTTCACCAGGCAATTGAAGCAAAAGAAGGATTACTTATTTCAGAAGAGAACAAAACACAAGCTTCTATTACCATTCAGAACTATTTCCGTATGTACCCTTTACTTTCAGGTATGACAGGTACTGCGAAAACAGAAGAAAAAGAGTTCCAGGAATTATATGCGATGAACGTTATGAAAATACCTACTAATCGACCAATTATTCGTGAGGACTTACCTAATCGTATTTATGCAAAAATTGAAGATAAGTATAAAGCTGTAGCAGAGAAGACGAAGGAACTTCATACGACTGGGCAACCTGTGTTAATCGGTACTACTTCTATTATTCAATCGGAAGAAGTTTCGAAGTATTTAAAACATGAAGGTATTGTTCATGAAGTGTTAAATGCGAAAAGTATCGACCAAGAAATTTCCCTTATTTCATTAGCAGGTCAAAAAGGTACTGTAACAGTTGCGACGAATATGGCAGGCCGTGGAACGGACATTATGCTAGGAGAAGGTGTGGCTGAACTTGGCGGATTGTATGTTATCGGGACAGAGCTGCATGAGTCTCGCCGTATTGATAATCAGTTAAGAGGTCGTTCTGGTCGTCAAGGAGACCCTGGTATGTCCGAGTTTTTCATCTCTTTAGAGGATGAAATGTTCAAGCGCTATGCTGGGGAAGAACTAGAGAAGCTAGTTGCTACTGTAAAACCAGCAACTGATGGGCTTGTGCAAAATAAAAAGGTGGAAGAATTTATTACTAGAACACAACGTATTTGCGAAGGTGCAAGTTACAGTGTTCGTGAGTACAATTTAAAGCTGGATAATGTGTTGAATGTTCAGAGGAAGACTATTTATGAACTTCGTGACCATTTAATTTATGGTGAACAGATAGAAGAAACTTTTGTTACGTTCATTAAAGAGTTCCCTGTACATGAAATTAACTTTTTCTTCGATGAAGAACGTGAGCATACGGAAGCCGATTTCCAAACACTTCGTCAGGTATTTTTAGATGCGATGCCTGGTACATCGTTACCTGCTTGGGATGTAGCCCCTTCTATGGATGAAGTGAAAAAGCAAGTAAATGCACAAATCGATGTGTATAAGGATACGGTATTGGAGCTGTTGAGCCGTGCAACGGAGAAAGAACAATTACGTTTGTACTTAATTGGCAGAGTAGATCGTCACTGGTTGCAGCATATGGATGCGATGGATAAGCTAAAAGAAGGAATCGGTATGCGTAGCTATTCACAAGAGGATCCGATGAGACAATATGAACGTGAAGGTCTTGTACTCTTTACCAAAATGGTTCATGGAATCGGGAAAGGCGTCGCGATGGAGATTGCCAATTTAGTTAACCAGCATACTACTAATGGAGGCGAAACAGAATGAGCATAAAAATCCCATTTTTCAAAGGCACTTCTAAGAACAAACAGAAAGAAACAGCCATTTCTTCGGAAGAAATTTTAGAAAATGCCGCTGCCGTTGGAGAGGAAGAGGTACTTACGAAATTATACTTTTTCGGTGGAAAACCAAAGCAAATAGAGGATCAATACTATTTTCAGTTTTTATTGAACGAGTTAGCTCCTTTGAAACGTAATCAGCTATCTCTTTCACCCCTTGAGTTGAGAATCGAAGAAGAAACTGTGTACGCACAGTTCTTCTTCCGTCAATCTTTAGAGAAAGAGATTACTCTGGGAACCACTCCCCTTGTTTTATTAGATGAAAGTGGAAAAACGTTAGGCCGAATCGATGCAGATTTGAGTGAACTTGGTGTAATACCCGCTGAAAGCGCTATGCCTTGGATTGTCGCTTTTGAAAAAGAGCATTTACTTGTTCCTGTAGAAGATATTTTAAAGGAAAACTGGTCCATTGCTTTTGAACAAAAGCTTCCGCACCGTTTAGATTTAGACGAGAATTGGGAACAATCATTAGCGAGTGCAGATAAAGAACAATTAGCTAAAGTGGTGGAAGGTTTAGCTGTTCCCAAGAAAAATGAATTGAATTTCATGGGATTAAACCAGCGTTTTCAAGAGGATGGCAGCTTGGCTGTGACAATTTTAATTCGCAGTGGTCACGAAAAGAATGTATCCATTGAAAAACTACCATTAGAGGTAATGGATGCAGCAAAAGAAATTGTTGCTAAAGGCGCATTTACTCTACCTCCTCTTACCGTTCAAGCGAATACAAGTAAGCCTTGGACATTTATCTTCCCTAATGAAATGGTCTTGAAAGAGCAGCCAGATTTTTCTAGTTGGTCCGTTAAAGTAATAGAAAATAACTAACACAAAAAAGCCTAAGTAAATTTTCATTTACTTAGGCTTTTTTGCGTGGGCAACCAACCGACTTTTTTTGGAAATTGTTCATATATATTATTGAGGAAATTATCCTTACAGTTTTTATGCTACCATCTTTTCTTCCATACTTCAATAGAAAAAAGCCTGTCAACAAGAAAATTTTAGAAAATTTTCTTTACTTTGATTTTAGTGTTTCCAGTAAAAACTTAGGTAAAACCATTTGTCGTTGTATGCGTGACGGCTCTTTTGCTAGTCTATAGAACCATTCTAGTCCTGTTTTTTGGAAAAATTCTGGTGCGCGTTTAATGTTTCCTGCAAGCACGTCGAAAGACCCTCCTACTCCTTGGTAGAGAGAAGGATGAAGTTGATCTCTGTTTGCTTCGATCCACTCTTCTTGTCTTGGGCTACCCATTGCGACGAACAGGATGTCTGGTTTTGCTTCGTTGATTTTGTTTTTGACGATTTCATTGTCTTTTTCATAGCCATCTTGCGTACCAGCGACAATTAGTGATGGGTATGTGAATTGAAGTGCTTCCGCTGCCTGTTCAGCAACACCCGGTTTTGCTCCGTATAGGAAAATTGATTTACGTGTTCTCGCAGCTTCTCTAACGATGCGGTCCATCATATCAATACCCGTTACGCGTGATTTGATGTTCCCTTTATTTAGCTTGGAAGCTAGAATTACTCCTATGCCGTCCGGAATTTGGAATTCCGCACGGTTTAGAAGGTCTTTTAAAGATTGGTCTTCTTTTGCTTTCATGAGCTTTTCTGGATTTATTGCCACAACAAGTGATTTTTCGTTGTTGTCTATTCTTTGGAATAGTTTTTTGATCAGCTCATCGTAATTTTCGGTGTTTACTTTAACGCCAAGTATGATTTCTTTCATCGGTTTGATTGCTCCTATTAGTTAAGGTTTTTGTTTTTAGAGTCACCTAGAGTGTTAAAAACAAATCCTGCTTGCTCCCATACATCGCGTTGCAGACAGTTTTTCGTATCGAATACGATTGGTGTTGCTACGTTATCTAGGATGCTTGTTGGTTGTAGCTCTTTAAATTCGTTATGATCTGTTAGTACCAGGATAACGTCTGCTGCTGATGTTGCTTCTTGAAGTGATTGCGTTTGTGTCGGATGCGTATTTGTTTTAATATGCGGATCGTATGACACTACTTCTAGTCCTAATTTTTGTAGTTCTTCGATAACGTCGGTTGATGGACTTTCACGCATATCATCGACATTCCCTTTGAAAGCTAGTCCAAGAACAGCAATTTTTCCTGATGTTTTTTTAGCTTCTTGTAGAATTTGGCTTGTTTTTTGTGCTGTGTAAGCAGGCATGCCATCGTTTGTTTTACGTGCAAGCTCGATGATTTTCGCTTCTGGGCTTAATTCCACTAGGAACCAAGGATCTACTGCGATACAATGCCCCCCCACTCCAGGACCTGGAAAGTGAATGTTCACTCGTGGGTGGAAGTTTGCGAATTTGATAGCTTCCCAAACGTTTACGTCCATTGTTTCTGCTATTTTTGCAAGTTCGTTTGCAAATGCTATATTGACGTCACGGTAAGTGTTTTCCATTACTTTCACAAGCTCAGCTGTCGTTGCATCCGTAATATGAATTTGTCCTTTTACGAAAGTTTCATATAGTTCTTTTGTTAGTAGTGAAGACTTCTCGTTGATACCACCAACGATACGGTCGTTTTTAATCAATTCCTCAAATATTTTACCAGGGATAACGCGCTCTGGTGAATGGGATACAAATAGTTCTAATCCTAGTTCAAGGTTTGCTTTAATTAGCTCAGGCAGCATCACGTTTTCCACTGTTTTTGGTGGAACTGTCGATTCTAATACGACTAAGTTTCCTTTTTTCAGGTAAGGAACAACAGATGCTGTTGCTGCGCGAACATATTCTAAGTTAGCTGTTTTGTCTGGATTTATTGGCGATGGAACTGCGATGATAAATACATCTGCTTCCACCGGTTTCGTTGATGCTGTTAAGTAGCCTTCATCTATCGCTTTATCTAGACGCTCCTGAAGACCATTTTCTTCTATATGAAGTTGCTTGTTTTGAATCATTTCAACTGCTTTTTCGTTTACGTCTACGCCATGTACGCGGACACCGTGGTTAGCGAATGTTACTGCGGTTGGAAGTCCGATGTAGCCTAGGCCTACCACACATATTTTTTTTTGCATTTTGGGTACTTCCTTTCTTTATTTACCTTGCAATATTATAGCATATTTTGTTGGATTGGGCGATTATTGAGGAGATTGGGGTTTTTGGTGCAGGATTTTTTTGGGGGAATACTTAGTTAGATATAGATAAAAACCATTGACCTGTGTAAAAGGTCAATGGTTTTTATTGTTGTGGTTGCTGGTGTATTATTTTTTTGTGTTTTCTACTGATGCTTGTTTACCGTTTTTGTATGTTACTGTGAATTTTACTTTTGTTGGTACTCCAGTAAATTTACCTTCTACTGCCCAAATACCGTCTGTTGCATAATCAAATGCAGGGTCAAATGGCATTGAAAGTTGCGTAGCTGTTGGGAATTCTTTTGCTAACTTGTCTGTTAGTGTTCCTTTTCCTAGTACAGTTCCCGCTTCGTCAAACCATTCTGCAGTTAGGGTAGCAACATCGCTTAGTGTTTTATTTTCAGTTAGACCTGCTCCAGCTGAATACATTGTTCCACTAACGAATCCGAAGTCTTGCGCTACGATACCGCCTGATACGGTTCTTGTGTTTTCAATAGAAGCTTCTTTACCGTTTTTGTATTTCACTGTGAATTTCACTTTTGCTGGTTCACCAGTAAATTTGCCTTCTGCAGTCCAATAGCCGTCAGTTGCATAGTCAAATGCAGGATCGAATGGCATTGAAAGTTGTGTAGCTGTTGGGAATTCTTTTGCTAATTTGTCTGTTAGCGTCCCTTTTCCTAATACGTTTCCTGCTAGGTCATACCATTCTGCTGTTAGTGATTCTACATCACTAAGTGTTTTATTATCAGTTAGGCCAGCTCCAGCTGAGTACATTGTTCCACTAACTAATCCGAAGTCTTGTGCTTCGATATCGCCTGTAGCGATTCTAGTGTTTTCTACAGAAGTTGTTTCGCCAGTTTTGTATGTTACTGTGAACTTCACTTTTGTTGGTTCGCCAGTGAAGTTACCTTCTACTGTCCAATAACCGTCTGTAATGTAGTTAAATTTTGCATCGAAAGGCATAGAAAGTTGAGTAGCTGTTGGATATTCTTTTGCTAATTTATCTGTTAGCTTTCCTTTTCCTACTACGTTTCCTGCATGGTCATACCACTCTGCAGTAAACGACTGAACGTCACTAAGTGTTTTTCCTTCTGTTAATGCCGCGCCAGCTGTGTAGCTTGTTTCAGTAAGGTTTCCAAAGTCTTCTGCTACGATCCCGCCAATTTTGTTTTCACTTCTAAAAATGAATGAAGCCATTTGTCCACGTGTTACTAATTTTTTTGGTTCGAAAGTAGTTGCTGTTGCTCCTGTTGTAATTTCATTTGAATACAACGTTTGGATATAATTTGCAGACCATTGTTTATCGTTTACATCTGTGAAAGGAAGATCTGCTGCCAGCTTCACTTCATCAAATCCAAAGCCTAACACGATCATTTGAGACATTTGAGCTCTTGTTAACGTTTCTTTTGGTTTAAATGTTTTATCTTCAAATCCTTTGATTACTCCCTCTTTTACAAGAGCTGCAATATAAACGTAATACGGATTTTCCTCGTTCACATCTTTAAATTCTGGATCTGTTACATTTTTAACATCTAAATCAAGCGCTAATGCCATAATTTTAGCAGCATGTTCACGGCTAATGACTTGGTTCGGCTTGAATGTTCCATCTTCATATCCTTTAATGATTCCTCTTGAAGCTAAACTTGTAACAGCTTCATAGAAATGATGGCTCGGAATGTTTTTCACATCCGAAAATGTAGGCGCTAGTACTTGTACTTCTTCTGCTTGTGTTAGAGATGGTGCAGCAGAAACAAGTGCTCCTGTAGCTAGTGCTGTTGCCAAGGCAACATTCAATAATTTTTGATATTTACTCATTATATAACCCCCGTTATAATTGGCTTTTTTAGCCTTTTGTCTTCCAATTAATATTATCATGGGGTTCCGTTTTCTAGTTCGGCCAATTTGAGGGTGCTTTACCAATTAGTAAAATCTTGTTTTTTTCTGATATTTATTAGGGATTTATCACTATTTAAGTTATATTTATACATCTTGATTATTTGGTTTACAAAACCCTTCGTACCGCGGTTTTGCATGAATTATTAGTTATGCTGTTACCTCTGAATTTTTTTTCGCACTCCTAATATTCTGAGTTTTGTTTTCATCATCTATTTTCGGTATATAATGGTAAGTTTTTTTCGGTTTATGTTTGTTGGCTATTAATTAATTATTACTCCATTAGTTGGTACGATTTCTATTACTCCGTTTGACGCTTCCACTCCCCCTCGTGTGTGCGCTTGTACTATTTAGCATCGTGATTAGATTTTGAAGTAGATGTTATTACAGTTTTGCTACTGGTGCCAGGCACCAGTAGCAAAACTGTAATAATGATGTGAGAATAGACAAAGAGAATATAGACAAAATAAAAACCACTAGATAATTCTAGTGGTTTAGGACTTTGGATAGGAAGTCTTGCGCGCGCTGTGTGTCTGGGTTTGTGAAGAATTTGGATGGTGCGGCGCGCTCGACGATTTTGCCATCTGCCATGAAGACGATTTCGTCGCAGATTTCTTTGGCGAAGCCCATTTCGTGTGTTACTACAACCATAGTCATACCGTCTTTTGCTAGTTTGCGAATCGCATCAAGCACTTCTGTTACCATTTCTGGGTCAAGTGCGGATGTTGGCTCGTCAAATAGCATGACAGTTGGATCCATTGCTAATGCGCGTGCGATCGCTACACGTTGTTGTTGTCCACCAGAAAGTCTGCTTGGGTACGAGTCGAATTTGTCAGCTAATCCAAGAGACGTTAATAGTTCTTTCCCTCTTTTTTCAGCTGCTTCTTTCGAAAGTCCTTTTACTTTCATCGGTGAAATGGTTACGTTTTCCAATGCCGTTAAAAACGGAAATAGGTTGAAGTTTTGGAATACGAAGCCGATGTTCAATCGAGCAACGTTAATATCCGTTTTTTTGTCGTGGATGGAGATTCCGTCTACGACTATTTCACCATTGTCCACTGGTTCAAGTGCGTTGATTGTTCGGATGAGGGTGGATTTTCCTGCTCCACTTGGTCCGATTAGTGCAACTACATTCGATTTTGGTACTTCGAGCGAAACGTCGGTTAGGACGTGGTGGTCGCCGAAGCTTTTATTGACATTTTTGATAGAAATCATTTGGGTACACCCTCCTTAACGTTATGCTTCGCTTTTCAGTAATCGTTTTTCGAAGTATCGAATGATTAGCGATAAGCTGAAGGTCATGATGAAATAGATTAGTGCAACGAAAGTCCATACTTCAATCGAGCGGAACGATGTTGCTACTAGGTTTTTTGCGTTTAGTGTTAAGTCGGTTGCTGCGATAATAGATACAAGGGATGAATCTTTTATTAACATAATAAATTGTGATGCAAGCGGCGGTAATACTCGTCTAAATGCTTGCGGCAAAATAATATGTGTCATTGCTTTTGTATGAGACATACCAAGTGATCGCGCTGCTTCCATCTGTCCTTTAGGTACCGCTTGAATCCCCGTACGAACGATTTCAGCGATAAATGCACCGGCAAATATCGCGAGTCCCACAATGGAGCCCCAATACGAGCCTAATCTAAATACCTGTCCTAGCACGTAGAATATCCACATTAATAGAACGAGTAGTGGTACCCCGCGAATTATTTCTACGTACGTAGATGATATAAATAGAATGACTTTGTTTTTGGAAATACGGCCAAGGCCAAAGATGATGCCGATTGGAATCGCCAAAAGGATCGCGATTGCTGAGATTTCCAGCGTTTTGAGTGCACCATCGATGAACACATCCATATTTTGTGGAATGACACTCCAGTTGTATTGATACATTGTTGATCCTCCTCTAAGCTGCCAGAGTGTTTTACTCTTCTACTACTTCCGATAACCAATCAGAAGTTTCAAACCATTTTTCGCGAGACGCAAGCTCTGTTGGGCTTCCTAAGTAGCTGTCCAGGAATGAGTTCACCCATTGAATTGTTTCGAAGTCGTTTTTCTTTAAAGCAATCCCAAGATTTTCCGTAGAAATTAATCCTTCTAATTGTTTAATAGAGTCACCATTTCTCAACTTCCAAACTGCGATAGCAGGTTCATCGTATACTACTGCATCTGCTTCCCCTTGAGCCATAGCTGCTGCTGCTGATGGGAATTCTTCGAAGTCTAAGATTTGCGCGTTTTTAAATACATCTTTTGCAAGTAATGCGCCTGTTGTTCCGATTCCTACAGCGATTTTATTGCCTTTTACATCAAGTTCTTGCCATGTTTTTGTCGTTGTATCTGATCCTGGAACCATGACAGCTTGACCTGTTTGGAAATATGGGTTTGCGAAACTTACTGCTAATGCACGGTCACCACGAATAGTCATACCAGCGAATACCATATCGACTTCGCCTGTATTTAACGCAGGAATTAGGCCGTCAAATGTGAATTGCTTAAATTCTACTTTAATATCTTTTCCAAGTGCTGCTCCAAGTGCGTTTGCTGTGTCTACATCATACCCAACGAAATCGCCATTTGGGTCTTTCATATCAAATGGGAAATATCCTGGAGACATCCCGATAACTAGTTTTTTCTCTTTTAATACTTTTTGAATAGTTGAGTTTTCCGTGGATACTCCCCCACCCGAATCATTACTACAACCTGCAATGACTAAAAATGAAATCATAAGTACTGCTGCTAACCATTTTTTCATGTACATTTACCCCCATTTAACTATTATTCAGTTCCCCATTCTGAAATTACTGAATTATTAGTAGTATAAGTTATTGATATTCATGTGTCTACATAAAAAATTAATTAGCTTAATATTTTAATTATTTACACTGCTTGTAAAAAGGTGTAAAATATAGGAAAAATCCTATTACATTAGCATTTTATGTGTAACTCCTTGCAATTATTCTCATTATTTACAATTTTAATTATTCTGTTTTATGCATATTTATTCAAAAAGGGGTGCTAAATTGGAATTTCCAAAAGAGGAAGTCGGCAAGCGAATAAGGTATTTACGTAGGCTACAAGGCTTGACATCAGAAGAACTGGCAAGGCTTGCGGGGGTGAGCCAAAGTATGATTTCTCAAATTGAGAGAGGACAAGTGTCCCCTTCTTTAGAGACACTTTGGAAATTAAGTCATAGTTTAAAAGTTCCCGTGTTTTCATTTTTTGAGACTGAAGTATCCAATGCAGTTACTATTTCTCGAGCTGGCGAAACTAATTCGATCAAGCGTGTGCGACCAAATGTAAGCTACCAGTTGTTGTCACCGAGTACCGGGAAGCAGATGAGCTTCTTTAAGATGATCGTCTCTCCTGGGGAAGATTTGGACGCGCCGCTTATGTATCACGCTGGCGAAGAGTGCGGCCTTATGCTAGCTGGGAGTTTGAGCGTGGAAGTCGAGGGAGAAATTCATACGATTTATGAAGGGGATAGTATTTACTTTGATAGCACGCTGCCGCATCGGTTTATGAATGTAAGCGACGAGGATGCCGTGGCAGTTTGGGCGATGACGCACAGTTTTTAGTGGATTATTTGGGCTTTTCGCTTAGGCGGAGGGCTTTTTTTGTTGGGTTCAGCGGGTTGTGTTGGTGGTTTGTCGCTTTGGGCGGGTGGTTTGTCGTGTTCGGGGTGTTGTTTGTCGTGTTCGATGTGTAGTTGGTCGTGTTCGATGTGTTGTTTGTCGTGTTCGAGGTGTTGTTTGTCGTGTTCACGGTGTGGTCTGTCTCGTTCAGCCAATTACTGGGAACATTTCGGCATGGAAATTGCTCTTTGCGGATGCAAAGAGCTTCCTTTTGGTTGGATGTGGCTTTTCGCTGGGGCGAAAAGCTTCGACTTGTGGGTTTGTCGCTTTGGGCTGGTGGTTTGTCGTGTTCGGGATGTTGTTTGTCGCGTTCGATGTGTAGTTGGTCGTGTTGACGGTGTGGTCTGTCTCGTTCAGCCATTTACTGGGAACATTTTGGCTTGGAAATTGCTCTTTGCGAATGCAAAGAGCTTCCTTTTGGTTGGATGTGGCTTTTCGCAGAGGCGAAAAGCTTCGATTTGTGGGTTTGTCGCTTTGGGATGGTGGTTTGTCGTGTTCGGGGTGTTGTTTGTCGCGTTCGATGTGTAGTTGGTCGTGTTGACGGTGTGGTCTGTCTCGTTCACCCATTTTACTGGGTACATTTTGCCTTGGAAATTGCTCTTTGCGGATGCAAAGAGCTTCCTTTTGGTTCGATGTATAGTTGGTCTCATTGATGGTAATATTTGTCTTATCGAGACATTTACTAGGAACATTTTGACATAAAAAAAGCTCATTGCCTTGGCAAAGAGCTTTTATTCATTTTAGTAGGTTCATTGTGTATTCTGTTTTTCTGGATTTACCAGTTACTATTAGGTTAGCGTTTTTTAGTATTCGGGTGGCATCGTGTTTGTCTTGCAGATGAAAGAATCTGCGGCATTCTTGGTTGTTAATGGTTTCTTTGTATATTAGAAAGTAGTCTTTTATTGTTTGCTCGTGTGCTAGTTTGCTAAAGTTTCTACATTTAGGACAGGTCCAGTTTCTGATCACTTTTTTCATTCCGATAAATGTACATGTTGGACATTCTACTCCTGTGATGATATCTAATGGGTTTATGGAGTAATGCTTACTTAACGGGAAAGAGTTATATTCTTTATTATTATTTAAGATCCAGTTTTTTAATTTTTCGAGTTGATCCTCTGATAGGAGTGGCTTTGTTGTTTTTATTCCCCTTATGAACTTACGCACTTCATTGGTTAATAGAAAAACGGTCTCTGTTGGAGCCGACTTTACATAGGACCTT
This sequence comes from Psychrobacillus sp. FSL H8-0483, assembly GCF_038637725.1. Lineage (NCBI taxonomy): Bacteria > Bacillati > Bacillota > Bacilli > Caryophanales > Bacillaceae > Psychrobacillus > Psychrobacillus sp. FSL H8-0483. Next base: position 725,768 of record NZ_CP152052.1, on the reverse strand, counting down.
GCGAAGGCGAATGTAACGGCGCCATAAATGGGCAGGTTAATTTTGTGACGTTTAAAGATTTGGGATAGTTGGTAGATGTATTCTTCGAGTTGGGGGATGGGGCTTTTATAAGTGTTTTTTTCTCCGTTAGGTTTTGTTCTTACGAGTATGCTGGGATTAGTGAGAATTTCTATTTCCCCTGAGATGTTTTTTACTTCTAGTATTACCGCAAAATAGGGTGAAATTAACAGGATGTCCATTTGAAAACTGTTTTCAGAGTATAGACTGAGGTTGTGAAAAATAAAAAATTCGTGGGGTAATTTTAAATTTTCTAGTTCTTTCATGACTACTTCTTCGCCAAGATCACCAGCGATTTTTTGCATCAGCTCGTCACGGATGTATGCGTAGTTGGGATGCGATTTGCGCAGGCGTTTAGATAGTGCTGTAAGTGCATCTGCATGGAGTGATTTTGCAAATGATTTAGCTATCAATAATGATCACCTCGTAAGTAGATTATCATAACCCTATGATTGAATCTATATAAAAAACTATATTTAAAGGAATTTTTTGGATAAAAATGGCCCTTTGATTGGCTCAAAGGGATTTTTATTTGCTATGCTAGCCAGCCGTGTAATGCGCCGAGTAAAGTGAAAATTATAAGGTGATCGCAAATCGCGATAAGTGTTGACTTTTTGGAAATTAGTCCAAATAATGCATTTTTTACGTAGACCATTTTAATAATTATTCCAATGACGAAACCGAATAGAGCACCTTGAAGTAGGGTATCTGCTCCTGCTAAATTTATTAGAATGGCTACTAGGAAGGAACTGATGAATGCGATGATAACTGAGTAAATATATTTCAACGGTCCATTTGTTTGGTTCTCTTTTTTATTTGATAATAAAATTGAATAATAGATCGTGCCATAGATCATGTACAGAAATCCACCAATAATGATGGCTACGTAATTTATGTTATTCCAGTCAATTGACATGAAAATCCTCCTTATTTATGAATCTTTTAATGCTTCCGTGCGGACTACTTCTACAAAGTCCTCTACTACTCGATCATTTTTCTTGCTTGAACCTAGTTTGATAAATGTCTTGCCCATTAGGTTTAGTCCTTCATTTTGTCCAGCATAAATAAATTTTGTCGATTGGTTATCTAGTTTGACGAGGGTAAATGATGTTTGAATTTTAAAAGCTTTTGCTAATGTAAATTCAATTTTTTTGTGCTTCATTTGATCGGTATTTTCGTATTCGGTATCCGTCACGATGTACTTTTCGGTTCTTTTGCCCTCTTGATAGGTTTGCTCATAGGTTGATCCGACAACCCCTTCTTTTAGTTCGAGTGGTTTGTGTTCTACGATGTTCGGCATGATTCTTTGGATTTGATCTAGTTCAAAGAGATTCCAAATTGTTTCGATTGGTGCTTCGATGATGATTTCTTTGTTCCAGGTTAGCATGCGTTTACCCCATTTCCTAAGTGATTGGACTTTCCTATTGAATGCTTTAATATAAGGAAAATAATAGTGTATTTTCCCTAAAGTGTACCATATTTATGCATGGGTGGGGGAAGGGTTTTTAGTGAGGCGACGAGAAACATTTTAGGGGCTTTTGGATGAGCCACTGGAGCTCTCGTATAGCCATATATTTGTAGCATGAATAAAGGACCTGCTGAGTTAGCAGGTCCTTGGGTGTGAATAAAGGACCTGCTGAGTTAGCAGGTCCTTGGGTGTGAATAGCGGTTCTCTGAGCGCTTTAATTCAAGTATGTTTCTTCTATAGTAATATGGTTGATAAAATGTCGATGGCTTGGTCGATTTCTTCGGCTGTGACGGTTAGTGGTGGCAGGAGTCGGATGACGTTTGGTCCTGCTGCAACTAGTAAGAGACCTGCTTGTTCGGCTTGCACTATATAGGGTGCGACTTCCACTGGGCAGACGATGCCGAGTAGTAGTCCCGAGCCAACAATTGGATATGCTGGTAGTTCTGTTTTTAATTTGTCTATAAAGTAATTTGATTTTTCTTGGACTGCTTCCAAAAATTCGGTAGCAAACACATGGCCTAATACGGTTTGTGCGACAGCAACTGCTAGTGGATTCCCTCCGAATGTTGTGCCGTGGGAACCTGGGCCAAATGTGTCGCGCAGTGCGCTAGTGCCGAGCATTGCTCCGATAGGGAAACCGCCACCGAGTCCCTTCGCTAACGTCATTATGTCAGGTTGGAGGACGGTTTGCTCGTAAGCGTAGCGAGTTCCTGTACGGCCTATGCCTGTTTGTACTTCGTCGACGATAAGCAGAATTCCTTTTGACCGGCAAATGTCTTCGATTGCTTGTGCAAATGCTGGCGTTACTTGGTTGACACCGCCTTCTCCTTGGATGACCTCGAGCATGATTGCGCCAACTTCTTCATCGATCGCTGCTTCTAGTTGCTCCACGTCATTAAATGAAACCGTTCGAAACGTTTCAAGCAATGGTCCGAAGCCTTTTCGAACTTTCTCTTGACCTGTTGCGGACATCGCACCAAATGTCCTTCCATGAAAGGACTGCTCGAATGTGATGATGACATGCTTGCCTGTGTGTTTGCGCGCGAGCTTGATCGCCGCTTCATTTGCTTCTGCTCCACTGTTACAGAAAAAAGCGTGCGCAAAATGAGTATCTTTCACAAGTGATTCAGCAAGCTGCTCCTGGCCTGGACTTTCGAATAAATTCGATGTATGCCATAGCTTCTCACTTTGCTGGTTAATTGTTTCTACGATTGCAGAATGAGTATGCCCGAGACTAAGTACAGCTATACCACTCGTGAAATCCAGATATTCTTTCTCATTACTATCGGTTACGATCGTCCCTTTTCCTTTTATGAGCTGGATAGGGCGACGCGTGTAATTTGGAAATAAAGCACTCATGCGAAAACCTCCTGATGCAGTATGGTTGTGCCTTTTAGCTGTTCATCGACAATTTGAACGGAAGGAATTCCTGCTGCCAGGCAATCTAGTGCGGCCGTCACTTTAGGGATCATGCCACCGTAGATGTCACCCGATGAGATCCAGTAGGTAATGTCTGAAGAGGTTGCAACCTGTTGCACTTGCCCTTCAATTTTTATTCCTGGTGTATCGGTTACGAGTTTCAGACTTTCTGCTTTGATTGCCAGTGCGATTTTACTCGCTACGGTATCGGCATTGATGTTGAGTGGTGTTCCGTCGTTTGTACAGCTGATGCTCGAAATGACTGGTGTGATGCCGTTTGCGAGCAGCGTTTCGAGTAGTGCGCTGTTTACTTGTTTTATTTCGCCGACGAAGCCGTATAATGCTTGATCTAAAATCGTACATGCTAGTAAATTGCCGTCGTAGCCGCTTAATCCGATTGCTGCAATACCGTTTTTATTGAGCTGGTGCACGAGTGCAGGATTGACCTGGCCGACAAGTGTCGACTGGACGATGCTGATTGCTTCTGCGGAAGTGACGCGGAAGCCGTTAATCGTTGTAGAGGTGACGCCATTTTTTTCGAGTGCCTTATTGATGGCAGGGCCTCCCCCGTGGACGATGATCAGTTCATTACCAGCAGCTTGCAGTTCCTTGAAATTGGCGAAAAAGTTTTCATTCAGCCCCTCCAGCATGCTTCCACCTAGCTTGATGACGATGCGTTTAGGAGCGGTATGTTGCATTGATTTGGACGTAGTCATATGTCAAATCGCACCCCCATGCAGTTCCTTGGCCGTTGCCTTGGTTTAATTCGATGACGAATTTCACTTCTGCTTGTTTTAAATAAAGATGGAGTTGCTCATCTGAAAAGTAGACTGGCTCTCCGTTTTCTACGACTGGTGTTGTGCCGATTAGAATTTTGATGTCATTTGGATCGAGCGTTGCCCCGCTATAGCCGACAGCCGCAATAATTCTTCCCCAGTTTGCGTCGCTTCCGAAGACGGCAGTTTTGACAAGTGGTGAGCCGACAACGGTTTTAGCAATCATACGCGCTTCCGCATCTGTAATTGCTCCTTGCACTTCGACTTCAATAAGTTTCGTTGCGCCCTCTCCGTCCTTCGCAATCATTTTGGCTAGATCCTGTGACACAACATGTAAGGTTTCTACGAAGGCATCCCAGTCTGGGTGAGCTGGCGTGAGTGTTTTATTTTCCGCTAAGCCATTTGCCATAACAATGACCATATCGTTTGTGGATGTGTCACCGTCTACTGTGATAGCGTTGAACGTTACGTCCGTGATCGATTTGAGCGCAGCTTGGAGATGGTCGGATTCAATGTTCGCGTCGGTTGTAATAAACGCGAGCATCGTCGCCATATTTGGTTCGATCATGCCAGAGCCCTTTGCAGTTCCAGCGATCATGATTTCTTTGCCGTCGATAATTGTTTTGTAAGCCGTATCTTTCGTCACCGTATCTGTCGTCATTATTGCTTGGGAGAATTGGATTGCTCCTTCCAGCTCGTCGATTGGGTGGAGTTTTTGGATTCCTGATAGGACCGGCTCCATTTTCATCGCTTCGCCAATTACTCCCGTGGATGCCACACCGACTAGAGCTGGTGAGATGCCAAGGTGTTGTGCTGTTTTTTCTTGCATCGTATAGGCGTCTATTATGCCTTGCTTGCCTGTGCACGAATTGGCGATGCCAGAATTGATGATGATTGCCTGCATTTTTTTTGTTGTGTAGACGACCTCCTTTGTGACAACAAGGGGAGCCCCCTGGATAGCATTTGTGGAGAAAACGCCTGCGACACTTGCGGGCACTTCACTTATAAGTAATGCTAGATCTTTTTTCTTGTGCTTTACGCCGCAATGGATGCCGGTCGCTTTGAAACCTTTTGGCGAAGCGATGTTCTTATAGGCGATTCGCTTCATCGTAGTAGTTGCGGTTGTCAAATTGGTTTCCTCCTTGTTTTAAATGAATAGTGGGACGTGCGTCAGACCAGTCGTTTGATCTAGGTTGAACTGGACGTTCATGTTTTGGATTGCCTGCCCGGCAGCACCTTTTACTAGATTGTCAATAACGGATACAATAGTCGCGCGGTTTGTTCGCGGATCAACTTTGACATGGACATCACAGAAATTGGAACCGTAGACCTGGTTTGTTCCGAATTTATTTGTTTCTTTAATGATTCGAACGAACGGGTGATTTGCGTAAGCTTCCTGTAGTACATTAGTGAGCTGTTTTTCAGTTACGCCTTCGATGACGGGGGCATAGCTAGTTGCTAGGATGCCTCTCGTCATCGGTACGAGATGTGTCGTGAATGTTATTGGTGATGTTTGATTCGCAAAGGTTTGAATTGCTTGCTCGATTTCCGGTATATGTTGATGTTGATGTAGTTTGTAAATGGCTATGTTTTCATTCGTCTCGCTGTAATGTGTCATTTGGTTTGGCTTGTTTCCTGCACCTGAAATGCCACTTTTTGCATCGATTACGAGTTGTGTTGCGTCGATCAGGTTTTCTTTGATGAGTGGTAACAACGAAAGCAGAACCGCCGTTGGATAGCATCCTGGGTTTGCGATTAAGGGTGCTTGCGCGATTGCGTTTTCATTCCATTCTGTGAGACCGTATACAGATTTTTCGATTGCTTCCGCTGGAGCCGGCATTTTTTTGTACCACTGCTCGTATTCAACTGCATCTTTTAAACGAAAGTCACCAGATAAATCAATAAGTTTTGGACCTTTTCCAATTAGAGGTGGTAGAAGTTCAGTAGAAACCCCTGAGGGCGTACTAGTGAAAAGCACATCGTAATCTGTCAGTCTATCATGCTCGATTTTAAGAAGAGGCTCATCATGGATATGCAAAAGATGTGTATATTTATTCGAAAAGACACTCCCTTCATCAGAAGATGTAAACAGGTCAAGCCTTTCGATTTCAGGATGATTATGTAGTAGTCTTATTAATTCAAGACCGCCATATCCTGTTGCTCCTATAATACCAGCTTTCATATCTATCACCTCTTCACTAAGATAGAATCTAGTATAATACTGCATAAATATAAAGTCAAATGTATTTTTATATATTTTTTAGATTTCTTATATATATGTATTGCAGGTTTGTTACGGGTGCCAGGCACCAGTAATACTCCTGTAATTTAGTCTGTGGTTTATCTGTTCGGAGGTGGATTTGTCGTGTTCGGAGGTGGATTTGTCGCGTTAGCGGCTTGGTTTGTAAAGTTGAACGGTCGATTTGTCTTCCATCCATATTTCCCCATAAAAAAAGAGCGATTTGATATCACTCTTTTGATAGTCCTATTATTTGTTTGGGTTATTACCGTTATTGTTATCTTTGTTGCTGTGCTCGTTTTTGTTGCCGCCGTTGTCATTATTTTTGTTATTACCTTTGTTATTGCTATTGACGTTGTTATGGTTTTCGGATTTCTGTTGGGAAGCTGGTGATATATTTTGATCCTTATTTTCTTGTTGTTTTTCTTTATGGTTATTAATTTGTTTATTAGCTGGAGTTGATTTTTCTTTATTATTATTCGGATTAGGTGTGTTCATTTCTTTTTCTATTTCGTTTGATTGGTCAGGTATTTTTTGTTTTTCTTGCTGATTTTTGGGATTTTCAATTTTTTGCTCTACAACTGGTGGTTGCTGTTCTTCTTGCTTGAATTTTTTTATGGATTTGTTGTTTTTGTTTGCTTCTTTTCTTTCTTGCACAGTGCTTTCTTGTATACTCCAATTTTTCTCCGCATGGTCATTGCTGATTTTATTCACAGCTTGGTCTATCCGTTTTTTTAATTCCGCCTGACCTTGCTTCTCATACACTGTTGTTACTGCAAGTTCATCATTTTTTGGTGCTATTTGTTTCACTACTTTTGCTAATACGATGCCAATAGGAAGTCCTTCCCAATCTTGAAGCTCTAAATTTGGTGCTTCATCTAGTGATCGTAGCGACACGACATTACCTTCTCCATCCACGCCAAATTCGATTGCCTGGTCACCTTCTACTTGTACGTATGCGTATGCACTGTTCGTTTGAGGAATCAATGATGCTACTAAAAATACCAGTAGCACTGCTGCGATTAGAGCTGGCCCAATGAAAAAGGGTTTCATTCGTTTTCGTCGAAGGTTGGTAGTTGTTACTAAATGGAACTCCACTTCTTCGCCCACTTCTGGATCAGTGACTAGCGGAATGCCATGAACAAATTCTCCTTCGCTCGTCAGAAAAATCATATCGTTCGTATTCTTTTCGCAAACAATGCCTCTGTACGCGTGCATCATATGATTTCTCCTTTAACATAGTCTTTTATATAAACGAAGTCACTGTTTAACAGTAGTACAATAGCAATCATATATTTCCGATGCCGCTCCAATGTCTTTCGTGATACCTCAACCAATGCTTCGATTTCTTTCAAAGGTAATCTTTTATTTATCATTAAGTAGTTATAGAGTTCTTCCGATTCTGCAATAATTTGAGCTATTTGAAATGCAGTTTTTCGTGCATCTACATGCTTCGGAGCTGTGCGTGTTAGTTCTTCAAAGGACAAGTTAAATTCCTTTAGTGAGTTGTTGTAAACTGAAAGTTCTTCTCTTCTTGCTGCAGATTGTTGTTCTTCTGTGTATGTATGAATCGATTTTTCATCGAATAAATAATGTTGCGTTTGTGAGGAGTCTTCATTCTCCAAGTGAAGTAACATAACTTTTTCATTTCTTACGGATTCTTTTCGAATGTAATCTACTAATCTTCTTTTTATTATTAAGTGAGCGAATGTTTGAAGAGAAGCGTTTTCGCTTGCATCGAAAGCCATCACTGCTTCATGAAATCCATTCATTGCCACACTAAATTCTTCATCGTGTTCATCAATCGGTCGTTTACAAACAAAAGACGCTGTTTTTTTCATAAACGGAGTATTGGCAAAAAGGAGGTCATTAAGAACCTCCTCATTGCCTGCTTTCGCCTTTTTAGCAAGCTCACTCATATTCGTTTTTGTTTTGTAAAAACCATGAATAATGGACAAAAGCATACATACCCTCCGTTCTCACTTCTTCCGAATGCCTTCTGATTGTATACGGCTTTGCGGAAAATGAAAAGCGGTTCTATATATTTAATGATTATTTATCTTCTTTATTGTTCTTTTTATTTTCATGCTTTTCAGCTTTGTGTTCTTCTTGAAGAGCTTTTCTTTCTTCCTTATGCTCTTCTTGTAGGGCTTTACGCTCTTCTTTTTGCTCTGCTTGAAGGGCTTTGCGTACTTCTTTTTCAGCAGATTTTTCTTCTTTCTTAGTTGTATCTTTTGGAGCTTCTACCTTAGCTGGTTCTTCCACTACAGGTTTTTCTTCAACTGGTTTTTCTACTACTGGTTCTTCCGTTTCTGGTTCTTCTACTTCTGGAGTTTCTGTTTCTTCTTGTTGAGAAGCTTCAAATTTAGCGATAGCTCGCTCAGCGTTTCGTTTAATTGCTGCTTTTGCTGTTTCACTTCCTGCATTTTCATATGCTTTTGAAAGTGCTGCAAGATTACCTGCAGGATATCCTTCAGGAATTTTAATATCCAATCCTACAGAATCTTCTGTTGTAACAACGGATTCAGTGTCTCCAGTTGTTGCTACTGGCGTTTCTTCCGTCTCTTTTTCCTTTTGATTCATTACATCGTTTAAATCTACTGTATCAAATAAATTTTCATCCGCCCAAGCGTAACCTGCTCCTGTTAACGTCATTGTCGCAACTAATAAAGCTGCACTAGTTTTCTTAAATTTCATCTTCATTTCTCCATCACCTCGACTAATATTTGTCCTCTATATCTTTGGACACCTTATTATTCGTGGGACAACCACATCTTCTGGGGGTAGAAAGTAAAAAGTATTATTACAGATATATTACGGGTGCCAGGCACCAGTAATATACCTGTAACAAAATCTACTTCTATTACGAACTCGTTTGTTTCCATTGAAAAAGAGCAACTTTATGAGGTTGCTCTTTTTTCTTTATGTTTTTTCCACATATCTTCCGCTGCTCCGGATCCGAGCATAACGCCAGCAACGATGAGGATGAGGCCGATGAAGTGGCGGATGTTTAGTATTTCACCTAAGAAAATAGCGGAAAGAAGTAATGAAAATATTGGGTTAAGGTTCATAAAGATGGCCGCTTTTGTTGCGCCAGCTTTACCGACCGCATAGTTGTACATGAGATGCCCAACAGCTGTACAAACGATGGCCGATGTTATAAATAACCCCCAGAAGAATGGCGTTGTTTCTGAGAATGCATATACTCCCCCAGGTTCTTGCACAAAGCTGATGACAATTAAAACAATGGAGCCGATCATCATCATATAGGCTGTCAACAGTCTTGGATCAAGCGTTCTTGCAGCTTTACTCACGACCATATAGCTCAGTACTTGCGCTAAAATAGCGAGGAAAACATAGAAATCCCCAAGGTTTGCTCCGCTGGATTCTCCTCCGCCCACTAATATGGACACGCTCACTCCGGAGAGACCCAATACGAGTCCAAGCCACTGAATCCGTGTTGGAGAGTATTTCAATATAAAAGCCGCAGAAATAGCCGTTAGCATTGGACCTGTCCCTAATATAAGTCCTCCGTGGGTTCCACTTGTAATGGCAAGTCCCATGTTCAGAAAATAGTGATGGGCAACTACATTCGTCAGCGCCCCTAATAATATGTATTTCCATTCTTGTTTTGTTGGCTTACGCAGGAGTTTCATTTGCCATAAAATCACAAGCACTACTAAACCAGCAGTAAGAATTCGAAATGCTGTTAGTGTGACAGGGGGAACTACTGTTACCAAGTATTTAAGTATCGGTAGGTTTGCTCCCCAAACGAACATGACAAACACGAGCATTAAGTAAATATTTAATTGCTTCATCTGAGGACCTCCTTGTTAGAATACGTATTTTGTTTTTTTGATTAATAAACTGCAGATCACATATGCGATAAGCGATAAGATAACTGGTACAACAACTGTGTGCACACCGAATAGGTTGCCATTTGCTTGATTATAAAAATGTAACGCAATATAAGAAACGATACCTGTGACCATCGATGCAATTGCACCGTATTTATTGCCATAAGACCAATAAAGACCAAGCACGACTGGCCAAATAAAAGCAGCCTCTAAACCACCGAAAGCAAAAAGATTTAAGAAAATAAGCAGATCTGGAGGATTCAATGCTAATAAAAAGACAACGGAACCTAAAAGAGTCGTCACCCCAAAGCTGAGGCGTTTCACCTTTTTCTCGCTTGCATTTGGATTAAGATAATTGATATAGACATCCTTTACGATAGAAGAACTCACTAAAATTAGGAGTGAGTCGACCGTCGACATAATTGCAGCTAATGGCGCTGCCAGGACAATACCCGCAAGCCACGCAGGAAGAACCTTCAGTGCGACAAGCGGAATGACTGTATCTGCCACTTCCACTCCAGGTAAAATTGGTCGAGCAAAGATTCCGATCAGATGCATGTTCAGCATAATGAAACCAGTGACGATTGTTCCAATTACAAGTGCACGATGCATTGAGCGTGTGTTTTTATACGACATGGCACGTACTGCCATTTGCGGAAGCCCGACAACACCTACTCCGACAAGTATCCAAAAGGAGGATACATATGCAGCGGATAAATTTCCTTCATTGCCGTATGGCGTCACAAGATTTGGATTTTCCGCAAGTAGATCCTGCATAATATTCGGTACCCCGCCACCAGCAATAATGACTGCGATCAATAGAACGAGCGTTCCGACGACCATAACTCCACCTTGCACAGCGTCTGTTACCGCAACCGCGCGGAAGCCTCCGATCACTACATACACCAATACGGAAACAGCGAAAATAAATAGAGCTGTTGTATATTGCATCCCTGTTAACGACTCGATCAAGCGACCGCCGCCAACCCATTGTGCCGTCATAGCGGAAAATAAAAAGATAATCATACTAGCGGCTGCAAGTAATACGACTGCTGTGCTGTTATAGCGCACTTTTAGGAAATCAATTAAAGTGATGGCATTATATTTGCGAGCTAAAATCGCAAACTTCTTACCTAAAATCAGCAACACGAAATAGCCCGTGACAACTTGTGTCATCGAAAGTAAAACCCAGCCAAAGCCCATCGTATAGGCTGTACCAGGCCCACCTAAAAAACTTGATGCACTTCCATACGTCGCAACCATCGTCATTGCTAGAACAAAACCACCAAGCTCTCGCCCACCTAAAAAATACTCTTGTAGAAATCCGCCAGTGGACTCCTCTAGTTTTTTACTAGACCAAAAGCCAATGAAAAAAATAATTGCAAGAAAAATAATGAGCGGTATAATCACACCGATATTCATAGCTCATCTCCCTCCTCTTCAAACGAAACATCCTTCAACACAAATTTCGCAAGAATAATAACGGTCACAGATACTAAAATGAATCCTATGACACAGCTGTAGAAAAACCAATCTGGGAAACCAAGTATATAAGTATACTCCTCTACTGGTCGTGAGCCAAGCCCATAAGCAAAACCAAACCACCAAACAAAATGAAGGATCGCAAGTCCTACCCCAATTAGCGCCTCTCGATGTGCAATTTTAAATCTATGATCCATCTTTCATCCACCCTTGCATTTTATAATGATTCCTTTAGTATAACGAAGTTAAATTGACTTGTTAATAGTAGTCACAAAAGTATTATTGGCACCAAGAGTGTTACAGAAGTATTACTGGTGCCAGGCACCAGTAATACTTCTGTAACAAATAGAAAAAGCAATCGGGAGCGGTTTGGCTCCCGATTGCTTTCGATGGAACACTATTCTATTTATAGGTTAAGTATTTCATATAGTCTTTCCAGCTGACTGCTTTGATGCTGCTCCATGTTGGTAGGTCTAGTGGAAAGGGTAGGAATGCTGGAGCATCTACGTTTTTGGGATCGGCGTTTAATACGACACTTTCACTCTGAAGTCCTTCTGATAAAATGGCATATTGTTTTACATCAAATGGGACAGTGACAGGTGAGCGCATGATTCTACCTTCATTTGTTAGTGTGTATACTTCTGCTAATTCTTTTGATCGATTTAGAAGCCACTTTGTTTTTACGCGCACTGCGTTCTCTGCTTCATCTGTGATGATGACGGAGTTTATGTTAGCGCCGAATGGCAATACTAAACGTTGTTCTTCTAATGCGATTTGCATTTCGTATACAGGTCCCTCGGTTTTATTTCCGAATTGTTCGTATGCTGTTAGCCATTTGAACGCGTTCGCTGGTACTTCTGCTTTGGCGAGGATGCTCCCTTCAACAACACCTTCTAGATGGGACGAGTAGTTTTTCACTTGCAGGCCTTCTTTGATTTGATGCCATTCAACTTCATTTGCGAACGTGATAACAGATTTTTCATTGCCGTAAATGTCAATAAAATACTTTCCATCTCGTTCTTCAATGGCTGCTATGGTGCCTTCTATTGGGCTAAGTAGCGCAAGCTCGCCTGATTCCTGACTTAGTTGGGCGCTGACGATTTGCAATTTTCGAGTTACTTCCGCCAGTTTTTGTTCCGCCTCAGCAATTGCATGTGCGAAGTTACCTTCTTGTGAAACGTTCACGTCTACTTGGACATTTACATCTATCACCTCATCTTCTGTGTTACCTGTTGTCGAGCCATTATTAGATGAGGTAGAGTTTGCTTCCGCGCGCTCTGATTCAAGATTCCCAATGATTTGATTTAGCTGAGATTGCTCTTTCATATATGCTTGTTGCTCCGTTTGCCAAAGCATTCGTTGGTCATCGGCAGATTCCGTTTTTAGTTGGACAAGATCTGCTCCTTGTTGCACACTGTCTCCTGCTGCGACGAGGATATTATTTACCGCGTCTACATCAATCGTGACTGTGCTCTCATTTACTGGAACGATGACCGATTCTTTTTCTAGCTCTTTTGTAAAGGTGTTTTCGTACACACGATCGTACTCATTCACATAATAAGATCTAGTAATCTCGCTTTTATTTGAAAATAAAAGCACCGCATTTGCTGCAATGAAGATAGAGACGACAATTGATATACCGATTACAAGCCATTTATTCATCTAGTTGTCCCCCTTTCGAACCATGATGCAATTGGGAGTACTTCGATACCCGCGGACAAGCATGCGAGTATAAGCTGAATTACTATTAACATAATAAATAGATTGCGAGTCGATATTGTAGTGAATGCACGTAGAAAACGAAACTGAATTGCAATGATTACCCCTGTAATAATCGTTAATTCATTAAAAAAGTAAATAAAGAATTCATTGCTTAGAAACGTTGCTGCAAGCGGACCAAAGGATAATATGGAAAAATCCGTTGTGTAGCCGACGATTGCATATAGGAAAAAGGTGAATGCTTTTTCCATCAAGAATAGTGCGACTACAAAAAGTTGTACTACGGCCACTTTTGATAAATCGACACTAGTCATTTTATGTAATAAAAAGGCGATTCCGAAGAAATGAAACGCCATATAAAGGAAGGAGCCGATAACTGCCCCTATCAATGATGTAATTCTTGCAATAATAAATGTATCGTCATAACCGTTGACGAAAATAGATGTGAGATCTTCTGTATGCATCCCCCACATATCTCGGAGTGCAAAAAGAATAACACCACATAACGCGACGAACCATACGCGTTTTTCAAAGTGGCGCATCGTACTGTCCTTCAGCGATACGATTAAGTCATTTTGGCTAAAAAGATATTTCCAAAATCGAAATTCAAAAAACATTAAATTGTTCCCCCTCTTATGGATGAACAGTTACTTCCACATATGCACCAGTTTTCATCATCGCACCAGTTTCCGATTGGAAAGTTGGATGAATGAGTAGTAAGTATGCTGCTCCTTTTTCAAGTGGTGCGTTTGGAGTTGCAATGAATTGGTTGGAGGATTTTTGTTTTATCGTTACTGGAACGTTACTCGTGCCTCCAAGCTTAACTAACTCCATTTTTTGTTTATTATTGTTTTGTATATTATTTGAAAATGTTACTGTAAATTGTTTAGTTGTCGGTACGTCTACAAGAGCAGTTAGTTTTTTATAGGTTTTATTTGCAGCGATTAGCGTGTCTAGATGCGCTTTTGTGAGTTCTCGACCTGTTTCTGTAACGATTTGTGGTTTCACACCAGTTTTATGGATAATCGTACCTTTTGGACCAGTAAAGTTGGCAACTGTCAGCTTTAGATAGGAGCCATCCGATAAATGATAAAAGGTTTGCATGGAGCCTTTGCCATACGTAGTTTGTCCATAAAGTGTCGCTGACTTTTGGTCTAATAACGCTGCAGCAGTCATTTCTGACGCACTCGCACTGTAACCATTAATAAGTACTTTTGTATCTTTTGGAAATAAAGAAGGTTGTTTTGTAGCATGTACTAACCCATTCTGATCTCTGGTTTGAAGAATATAAGCGTTTGGGCTATTTGGAAATAATCCAATAAGTTCTTCTGCGGTATGGACGTAGCCACCACCATTATTTCGTAAATCTAGAATAAAAGACGTAGCCCCTTGTTTTAAAAGTGCATCTTTAGCTTGTTGCACGAGCGTTGCGCCATTATCCGAAAACGAATTAATACCGATATACCCGACATTGCCGTATAAAAGTTGCTTGGACACAACAGGAACGCTGAATTTCTTGCGAGTTAATGTGTACGTTTCTATTAAATTAGTATTTTTTAAAACTTGTACGCGAATCTTCGTACCTTCTTTTCCAGTAATAATAGAAGAGGCTTGCTGAATCGACATTTTTTCAGTAGAAACGCCGTCGACTGATAGAATAATATCGCCTGGTACTATACCTGCATCCCATGCAGCCGCTCCCTCAAAAGTACTGACGATTTCTATACCTTTTTCATGTTCCTCAATAACTATCCCAATACCAGTCGTCGTGTTGTTAATAGAGCTTGTATATGATTCAAATTCTTCCTTCGTAAAATAAGTAGAATATGGATCGAGCTGCTCCATGATTGCATCAATCGAATTTAAGTCTTGTAAATTGGATGGAAGCTCGCCTTTATAATTCTCACTAACAAGTTGCTTCACCTCATCGAGAGGCGCAGCCAATGCTGAAACTGGAACCAATAACATACCAAGTGCTAATAAAATGGACGCTAAAATGGAAATCTTCCTCATTCCAATTCCCCTTTCTATAGTATATAAACCTATCTTAACCCAAAAATCTCCATAACGCAGAAAAATCTTCACAATATTTTAATACATTTATAGCAATATAGCCATACCAAAGAGAATTCTATGTGCTTTATTAGTGATACTAAAGTGACGATTTGTTACAGAGGTGTTACTGGTGCCTGGCACCAGTAACACCTCTGTAATTAAAATGGATAATTTTGGTTTAATGTATATTTTGTTGTGTTTCAGGGAATGCTGATGGTAACTTTTGGATGGATTTTAGTTCAGACCATTAATCGAGTTATTTCCTGGGAAATTTACATGAAGGGGGTTTTGGTACATGAAAATCGACAAATTAGGGTTGAATTGGGGAGACATTTTGTTTGGAGTGCTCGGGTCAAGTGGATTTGTTTTGTTTCTTTACTTTATTACCTCCTCTTAAAATTTGTCTCTATTAAACTTAGGCTGTTGTTTTTTGAAGTATATATTTTGTGACGAAAATCAGCGAAACTCCTGCGGAAAGCGAGCGGATTTTAGGCTGGTAACAACATGATCGATTAACAGAGCCTCAATTTTAAGCACATAAAAACACCTATCGAAAATTGGTTTTTCGTTAGGTGTTTTCTATTTATTGATTTTCAACTTGATAGCCTCCGTTAGAGTCTTTTAATTGTTGTAGCTCTTTAAATAAAGCTGCATTTTTATGAAGTAATGCGTAGTCAATCATTCTCTCATAGTTTTCTTGCTCTAGTTGTCGGATTATTTCTTCGGTACTTTCCAAAAGGATAACACCTGACTCATGCTGATCATCGTCTCCAATTATTGTTTGAAGATGTATATGAATGTCGGAAACGAGTAGTAATTGATAGAGTGGTAGACGGATGAATCGATTTCCTTTTTGGAATACAAAAACTTCCGATAGGTTTTCTACTTGTAACGACTGTGTATTAACAATAATTTCTTTTCCTTCCACTGGAATAAAGTGAAAGAGATCGTTGTCTTTTTTTATGGAGAAGTATTGATATGCAAACACTAGCTTTATCCGATTTCCTTCAATCTTTCGGCAAAAAGGTTTCATTAACTGAACTTGTAACATCTCTTCCCCTCCTCGCATGTTTGAATTTTCTGATTATTGTTAGTATATCACAATTCTATTATTTCGTGTAGTGCATTCAACACAAAAAAGCGAAGGCCTACTGCATTCGCTTTTTTTATTTATTATTCCTTATTTCCTCACATAATTTGGTCTATTTTTCCCTTCCGCATAAAGAAAAAAACCAATTTTATTGGGACTATATCTGACAGCAAACGTTTGAAAAACTTTTTGTAAAATCTCAGACTGCGTATATTCTGTTTCACTTTTTAGATAAAAAGAAATAGTCTTTGCATGAAAATCGAGTTTTATATCATAAAGCGCAAAATCTTCTGCCACAATCTGATCGATACAAGTTATTTGTTTTTTGGGATATTCTATAAAATACTTTATGTTACTTCCTTTTACCCCAACTACCTTTACTTCATCAAACCCTAATTTTGATTGTTGATCTATTGAGTCCAACAAGCTAGGTATATAAAACTGTATTTTCTCCACATTAACCACTCCATTCTATCTATATATTTCCTAAAAATTACTTATATGTAATAGTAATTATATATTCTATATACACTATAAATCATATAATTATATTAAAATCTCCATTTTGGCGATTTTAACTATTTCCTCCTATTATTTCGATATCCTTGTTCCATTGAATATCGAAGGGAAATGGATAGGATGGCCTTTTACGAACATATTCGTGCATATCGGGAACAACTTGAAATTACGCAAATGGAAGCTGCCAAGAGCCTAGGTATTGATCATTCCGTCTTGTCGAAATATGAAAGAGGCGATTTGGCAATACCAATTGATTTATTAATGAAATTTGTGGAGGTTTATGCCATCCCACAAGACCTCTTTTTTAATATGTTGAAGGACATTCCGTTCAAAAGTAAAAATCCCGGACTTGAAGCAAGGGAAAGTCGAACAAGGTATATAGAGTCTTTTCAAGAGGAGTACGTCTCGCAAGTGGTACATTTGAAAGAATATCGAGACTTCACCATGCAAGTAGTATCCACTTCAACGGATGATAAAGAACGTAAACGCTTCATTACTAATATAATGAAAAAGGATTAAAGCTTTTGCTAATGCTACTTTGGGGTATTTCCTCCAACTTAGGCTGGGTAAAAGCTTTTTCGTTTTCCACCGTGTAAGATAAGCGCTGTTCTATTAATTGGCATTTCTAAGCCATTTATAATAAGAAATTGTGGACACCATCCGTTTTTTTGAAGAAGGATTCGATGTACGGCTTTTATTCGTGACCGTTTATACGTATAATGGAAGGAAAGCCTTTTTTCTTAGGAGAGATCCGTTTGAATCTTACTTCATACCAAAAACTTGCAACACATTATAAAAAGTATATCGATGAGTCAATGAAGACAATCGAAAAGAAGCTACATCCTGCTATTATAGAGGACGAGGAGCTCGTTCGACGTGCAACTTTCTTTGTTCGAAATGGTGCTGTTTCGATTACGAATTACTATCCGCAGGATCACCGTGTTGATTTTTCGATTCGTGATGTAAGCAATATTGATGTTACGTATAATTTATTGACCGATTCGTTTCACTGCCCTTGCCCAATGCACAAGCCTTGTCGACATATTGTGGCGGCAGTTTTTTATTTGTATCAACAAAATGATTCGTTGTCGAATTGGATTTCAGCTTGGCGTTCCAATGCAGACCACGCCCAGTTGAGCTTACTAAGAGATGAGCGTAGTCCTAGAAGTTGGAATATTCTTGTCGATAATTTTTTCCGTAAGTTTATTTCAAATTACCCACCTGCTAGTTTCTATTTGTTAGAGTTTGCAGTCCATGATTTAAAAACACAGATACGTAAGTCTCGCCCATTTGAACGCGAATGGCAACCTATCTTTGACGTGTATATAGACCTTTCTATATTAATAAAAATATGGCCGTATTTAGAGCCATTCGCCGAATCTAATATGCGCAACCGTGTCTTCCATTTTCTAAATGAATTTGTAGATGAAATAGATGATCACTTGTCCCAGCTCGCTTCCAAACCTAGAATGTTTGCAGCAGATCCCTTTTACGACGAAATGATGGAACAAGTTCGTACATTCTATTTGGAGACAGAGACGCTTATTCGCTATCGAAAGCATGTGTATTTGTCTTTTTGGGATGCACTTGTGACCGACAAAGCGACGCGCGAAAAAGAAGTGGCATACTTACAACAGCTTGATAAAACAGAAGATGATATACCTTTAAATATGGTGTTACCGTATTTCTACCTTACCTTGTCTAAGACAGACGAACTGCTAGAAGCGGCTGAACATATGGAGAGAGAACAACTGCTGGAATGGGTGGAAGTCTGTGAAAAGGCGCTTCATTCCGCTAATAAAGAATTAGTGAATGAGCTTGCAAGAAAGCTATTGCCTCATATTTCGTACTATTTGAATGAAGTGATTCAAAACCCATCTCGTGTCATGCTTATACGTAGATTAGAATTATTGTTTGATTCTATACGATTAGAGCCTGAAGAACTTGAAAACCTATACAAATCCTTTGGGCTGTACGGCATACAGTCTTATTCGAATTTGTTGTTGAAAGGGAAACGTTACCGAGATTGGATGGCGCTTCATCAGTCAGCGAATTCTTCTCTTGAATATGCAGAGGCATGTGGACTTTCCATCGTGAAGGAAGATGCCCCTGAAGTATTGCTACCGCTTTACCATCATTACGCGATGCGTTTTATCCAAGAAAAAAACCGATACAGCTACAAGCAAGCGGTACGAATTTGGAAGAAAATGAAACAGGTAGCGAAAAAATCTAATGAAACGGAATATTGGAATGCATACGTCGAAAATGTCCGAGAAAAATATCGCCGTCTTCGTGCATTACAACAAGAAATAGAGAAAGGAAACTTGCCACTATGACTCAACCTTTATCTATTACAAAAGAATTTTCCCTAACTATTCATAAAACCGAGAACGGAAGCTTCCACCTAACATCTGCTGCCACTCCAGTAGAACAGTGGGTTCCCTCTTTATATATAGATCATCGCGAGAGTTTTTTCGGACTAACCGCACAAATGGAAGAAAATGCACTAATCGCAACACCCGTTGAAGTGGTTGAACTATTTTCAGGAAAAGCACATCCTTTTATTTCATTTTCAGGAGCAAATGATGATTCAGAGGGATGGATACAGACGTTTAAAGAAACTGCGAGCGTATGGTCTAATCCAGATTTATGGAGTGTATTACAACTCGATGGAAACATGATTCAAGTAAATGCCGACATAGATGTAAAAGCGAAAGTTCTTATTGAAAATGCAGTGAAACAAAAGCTATTCCAAGCAGGTCTTACGATGGAGGACGTTCCAGCACTTGTACCGTTTTTTCAACAAGGTGGTTGGCCAATTAAATCACAATCTACTCACCCTAGTTTATTAGTCGCATTGCGTTTATCTGAACCAGAGGGACTCGATGATACATGGTTACTAGAAACAGTCGTACGTGGGAAAAAAAGCAGTGTATACTGGACGCCAGCATTTCGGAAAAAAACATTACCAATTAAAGAAGCATTACCAGACAAATGGAATGAATTCGGTAGCTATATTGAAGAAACCCAAGCAAAAATATTTTCACTTATTTCTTCCATTGACCCATCCAATCTTGATACATTCTTCTCATCTACATTAACCGATGAGGAAGTACGAATGTTTCTTCGTGATGACTTAATAAAATTACAAGCGCTCGGTTTTGAAGTTGTCCTTCCTGCATGGTTAAAGGCCGTGAAAGAAACGAAAATGAAGGTCAAAACGATTGCCAAAACTGCTAATACGTATAAAACGGCAGCTGGGCTCAACGAGATTTTGCAATTTAACTGGAGCTTCTCTTTAAACGGTCAAGAAATTTCTGCGGAAGATTTTCAGCAAATGGTGAATGAAAATCGTTCTTACATTCAAGCAGGTAATGAGTGGTTCCGTATCGACGCGGCTTGGATGCATCAGATTCGTGAATTAATGAAGAAATCAGAAGATGAAAATTGGACAGTAAAAGAGCTTCTATTCCGAGAAATTCCAGAAGAAATCGCACTCGCATTAGATGACGATAACGAACAGTCAGAAGAAGATCCGCTATTCCAGTTTGAAATGCAGAAATCTCTTCAATCACTTATGGAACAGCTTTCCGAGAAAAAAGGATTTCCAACTGTCGAAGTTTCTCCAAATTTATTGACAACCCTTCGACCTTATCAGCAGCTCGGTCTCGAGTGGCTCGTATTCATGCGCAATGAAAAATTTGGCGCTTGTTTAGCGGATGATATGGGACTCGGCAAGACAGTTCAGTTAATTTCTTATTTACTACACGTACATGAAGGTGAACAACAGCAATCACCTTCACTTATCATTTGCCCAACTTCCGTTTTAGGGAACTGGCAAAAAGAGTTAGCCAAATTTGCTCCTTCGCTGAAAGTGCATACACATTATGGATCTGCTCGTACGAAAGAAATAGATTTGACTGCAGATGTTGTTATTACAACGTTTGGTACAGCGATGCAAGATATTGAATCTCTTCAAGAGATTGTGTGGTCTAGCATCACACTGGACGAAGCGCAAAACATTAAAAATATGCATACGAAGCAATCTCGTGCAATTCGCAAGTTAACTGGAGGGCACCATATAGCCTTAACAGGAACACCTGTAGAAAATAGATTATCGGAGTTATGGTCCATTTTCGACTTTATTCATAAAGGCTATCTAGGATCATTCCGTAAGTTTCAGGAAAATTACATCGCAGCAATTGAACGCGATAATGCAGATTCCACCAAGCATAAGTTACGCATAAAAATTCAGCCTTTCTTACTGAGAAGAACGAAGCAAGATCCTGAGTTACTGCTTAACCTGCCTGAAAAGCTGGAGCAACGTGAATATTGCGCATTGACTACGGAGCAAGCTGCTTTGTATGAATCGCTTATTCAGGAAACAGTGAGCAAGTTGGATACGCTTACTGGATTTGAGAAGAAAGGGCTTATCTTGAAGATGCTAAGTAAGTTAAAGCAGCTATGTAATCATCCTGCCCTTTATCTGAAAGAACCATTTGATGACGCAGAGGATATGCTAGAACGCTCCGAGAAGCTTGCACGAATTGTAACTCTAGCTGGAGAAATTGCAGCCCGTGGAGAGCAATGTCTGATCTTTACGCAATACATTGGCATGGGACATCTGCTACAACATTGTCTAGCTGAACTTTATGACATTGATACGCCATTTTTAACAGGTAGTATGCCAAAAAATCAGCGTGATCATTTAGTAGAAGCTTTTCAAGCAAAAGAATTCCCTATTTTCCTTCTATCTTTGAAGGCAGGTGGAACTGGCTTAAACTTAACCGCTGCAAGCCATGTGCTACATGCCGATCGCTGGTGGAACCCAGCAGTAGAAAATCAAGCGACTGACCGTGCCTATCGGATTGGACAAACGAATTTTGTCCATGTGCATAAATTCATTACCATTGGGACGATTGAAGAAAAAATTGACAAGCTGCTTGTAGAAAAACAAGCGTTGTCGGAAGAGCTCATTCATTCTAGTCAGTGGATTACTGAAATGTCGGATACAGATTTAAAAGATTTGTTGACGTTATCGATTTGATATTGAGCCACTCTCGAATAGAATAGAACATTAAACTACTATTATATTTTACAGTTGTTTTTAGCGATTAATTAGCGGTAGGATCCGCACAGATTCCTGCGTTAAAGAGCCAGATGAGACCCAACAGGCCCAGCCGAGGAGGCTTGGCGGTTCGCCCGCGGAAAACAAATGGATTTTACCAAATGGCAACAATGTAGTTTAACAGCTCCAACATAAAAAACCTGACCGCGCTTCATCGGTCAGGTTTTCCTCTCGTGTTCAGCATTAAATTGGTTGCGGCCATTTAATATTTATACTGGAAGTTGATTGGATTGTGTTGTTGGAAATTCAAAATCGCTCTCCATTTTCTTGTCTTGTTCCTGTCTATCTTCTCCCTCTTCCCGTTTCTTCGTTGCTAAAAATCGGATGTCCTCCACAACTACTTCTGTTACGAATACTCTTGTTCCTTCGCCTTTTTCATATGACCTCGTATTAAGCCTACCTGTTATCCCAACAAGCGAGCCTTTCCCACAATACTTAACGGTCGTTTCTGCGAGCTTTCCCCAAATCGTGCATAGCACAAAGTCCGCTTCATCATTTTTATAGGCTTTACTGACGGCGATTACAAAACTTGTTTGCACCCTCCCTTCTGATAATTGTTTGAGTTGCGGAGATTTTGTCATTCGTCCGATTATTGAAACTGTGTTCACCCTGTCACCTCCTTTTCTTTGACTAGCATTATCATAAAGCCATTGTAAATTGTTAGCAAAAGCCAGCAATTTCATTTTGAAGCGTTTTTCCTTGTCAAAATTCCATTTTTGCACACTCCTTTTTAACTAATTCTTAGAAAACTGTGTTATGGATTAAATCAAGAATACAATTTTAGTAGTTTTTGCAATTATTTTTTTCCAATGTCTCACTATGCTATAATTAGTTTTAATTAGTCCTTAAAAGGTGGATTGCCCATGAAAACGTTTAAAATGATCTCAGTTAATCTGATTCGGGAAAACGAAGAAGTACCAATTGTCCTTGAAGATGGCATTGTCATTAACCAAGAAAATAGCAGTCGTTCTTGGATTTTAGAATTATTTATTGATCAAAAATTCGAGGATTTTTTTAACGAATTAAAATCAACAAACGAATTGTTTAGAGCAAAAGTTGTCATTTCTTATCCAGAAAACGAACCTGCTCATTTTGAAGTCGCTACCTATTCGGTCAAACGGATTGGAAAACATCTATCCGTATTGCTTCGTGGGACATTGAAGCGGGCTAGAAGACAATATGCAGAATCTCTACTTGCAGACTTAATTGAAGATGGATATACAGGACAAGAACTTTTAGCTAAATTTGAGCATGACATGAAAACAAGACCTTCATTAAAAAAAGATTAACGGATATCTTCCGTTTTTTGCATCAATTTTTTCTTCATCGTTTCCGGAGTGCTTTGGTCAGAATTTTCTTCTATCATCACAGTATGATAGATAGAGTCGATTTTGCACTTGTACGTTTTTGGTTCGTTTTGGACGAAATAATCACTACTACATCGTTACCGAGGGCTAAGTGTATCAGGAAGTAACTGCCTCACTTCCTGATACACTATTTTCGATCATCGTTGTGGATATTTAAAGGAGCACAGTCTAAGTACGCGACATCGTGGTGCTCCTGCGCAAAGCTCATCGCAAAATAAAAGAACATTTCGCAACGAATGTGTGACCTGCATCGTGCAGGCCTCCGTTTCGTACCCACAACGCTCAAGAAAATCGAAATGGATTTGGAAAATGAAAGAAGAAATCCGGCACTTCCTGTTCAAACAACTTGAACAAGAAGTGCCGGATTTTTGTTTAAAAAGAATTTACTGATTTGGTTAGCTTTTTCAAATTCTATTTCATCGTGCCGTCATTTATTACTCCATCATTATCATTTACGCTTGGTTCTTTTATCCATTTGTTTTCCGCATTAGGGGTTATAGGTTGTTCCTGAAGATTTTGGTGAGTTCCATTTCCATTGACTCCATTGTTGATAGTTCCATCATTTACACCGTTATTATTGTTGTTCACATCTCTATCCGGTGAAGGTGTATTTACATTCGGAGTCAACCCATCCTCCACGTCTCTCTTAATGTCCTGCATTGGGGTTTCATTATTCGACGGGACGGTATCATCATTGGTGTTACAACCGACTAATAAAAGTGAACATAAAGCAACAGCTGGAACAGCTTTTTTCCACATAAAAAAAATTCCTCCTTTCTTGGTATCTTCATCACCTTTTAGTGACTTACGATAGGTTATCCAAGACAAGAAGGAACTATCCTCTGGCAATTATGCCTGTTTTTCCAATTCTTTTAATACAGATTCAACGTATAATGCTTCCGCTTTACATCCATATTTATAATGAGTATTTAATTTGTTCTGCATCACTTCTATAGATGCAATTAAATTTTCGTGCACAGGTTCTGCTAAGATTTTTTCAATAGAAGCATTGATTTTTTTAGCAACTTCTTCATGAAAATCTGTACTTTCCTTTACTTCAAGAGGAACTTTGTCGTACCATGAAGCGGATTCCGTTATGTACTCCTGCCAACTCTTGACAAAATCCTCCATTGTAAACGAATTTTCATCCCAGCCGATTTTTGCCATATATAGTTCAAATGCCTTTGATATCGATCTAGTAATACTACTTTTTATCCCTGATGATAAATCATTATACATGAAGATGTTAATCCTCCCTACATTTAAAAAGCCAATATATCCACTTTAGAATAATTGCTCATACTATTTTATATTATGTAACCAAATATTGCAAATTAGATTTTGTCTTCTACAACTGGTCCTAGTGCAAAAAGAATGTCTGTTTCGCAAACAAGTTCACCATCAACTGTTGCTATCCCATGACCTTTTCCCATTGGTCCACGAAGCTTAGTAAGTACTACTTCTAATCTTAATTGATCGCCTGGCTTCACTTGTCGTTTGAAACGACAGTTGTCTATTCCTGTAAAGAAAGCAAGTCTGCCTTTATTTTCAGGAATTTGCAAAACAGCTACTGCTCCAACTTGTGCGAGTGCTTCCACAATTAGAACGCCCGGCATTACCGGATATCCTGGAAAATGGCCATTAAAAAACTCTTCGTTTATCGTTACATTTTTTAATCCTACTGCACGTTTACCTTCCTCTACTTCCAACATTCGGTCTATCATTAAGAATGGGTAGCGATGTGGTAAAATCGCTTGTACTTGTTCTGTTGTTAACATGTTATGGTCCTCCAATAGCTTTATTTGCCATTTTTTATATCTAAAATATGCTGATAAGTTTCCCATTTGAGCGCATCCTTTGGTGATCCGTCTCCCAAAACTCCGTAGCCAACCATTAGTCCTAAAGCAGCTGCTCCAGCAAAAAGCACGATGATTAATAGTATGCGTAGCCAAATAGGGAACATGCGAATTTGTACCCACTTTGTTTTTTTCACATCGGCTGCCTGTTCTTTTTCTAATCTACGCTGTTGTCTGCCAGAAATTTTTCCTTCTTCGGTCATAAAGATAACTCCTTTTACGGGAATGATTATCGTATTCCATTTATGAGACCCATCATTTGATCCGCAATTGTAATAGAACGAGCATTAAATTGATACGATCGTTGTGCCGTCATAAGATCGGTCATTTCTTTTGATATATCTACATTTGACATTTCAAGCACTTTGTTTGTAAGAGCGATTTCGCCTCGATCTGCCCCTTGCAAGTTTGTCATCACGTCTTGTTCATTCACACCTAATGCAGCTAAATTCTCAGGCATCCCAATATACGTGCCAGAAATATGTTCCATCAACTCTGGCTTTTGTAAAACAGATACTGCTAACTCTCTTTGTACTGTTGCCCCGTCTGAGTAGGTTGCTGTAAGGATGCCTGTATCATTTACAGAAAAGCTCGAAACGTTTTCCGGAATCGTTATTGGTTGTCCAGTCGAGTCAGCAACAGGATATCCATCACCGGTTACGAGCATTAATTGTCCGTTTTCAAGTGGAGACACATAAAATGCTCCTTGGCGAGTATAAGCTGTTTGTTGCCCATTTTCGCCGTCTGGCATTAATATATTAAAGTATTGTTTTGGTTCTTGAAAAGCGAAGTCTAAATCGCGATCTGTCGATTGAATACTTCCTTGTTTCCAGTTCATCTGCGCTTGAGCAAGTGATGCACCTACTCCGTAACGAATCCCTGTAGGAGATTGTCGATCGACTTTATCTAACTTATCATTATTATATTGCTGATAAAGAAGCTCTTGAAACTTTACATCTTTCGCTTTAAAGCCGTGTGTATTGGAGTTGGAAAGGTTGTTTCCAATTACATCTAATTGACTTTGCAATTGGGACATTGTGTTCGTTGCGGTGATCATTGTACGTAACATTCAAAAGAACCTCCTTCTAAATTAGTTGATGCGCCCAACTTCATTTACTGTTTTTTGCATGCTTTGATCGTATGCTTGCAGTACTTTTTGGTTCGCTTCAAATGCACGGTATGCTGTTAGAAGGTCCGTCATTGTTCTTGCAGAATCGACGTTCGAACGCTCGATAAATCCTTGTTGCATTGAAAAGCTTACGTCAGCAATGTTGTATGCTGATGGTAAATCTGTGCCATCAGCTGTACGAAATAATCCATTGTCTTGTTTCATTAATTTCTCAGGTTGTGCTGCAAATGATACTCCAATTCGTGCAACGGACGCATCATTTACAAAGATTTGTCCATCGTCCGCAACTCGGAAATCGTCATTCTGTAATGGAATACGTTGCCCTTCTGCATCCAACACATATAAGCCTTGTGCGTTCGTTAAGAACCCTTCTGCATCGAGCGTGAAATTCCCATTGCGAGTGTATGCTTCCCCTTGTCCAGGATGTTGCAAACGGTAAAATAATGCACCTGTTTGCCCAGTTTCCTCGTCCACTGGAAGACTCCCATCGATTAAAGCAATATCCGTATTAAAATCCGTTTGCTGCAGTTGACCTTGTGTTAATAAAGCAATTGTTTCTTGCATATACACACCCGTGCTAAGTCCCCCAACTTCTGTAGCATACTTCCCGTTTATAGGGTTTTCAGTCGGTATTTTCATTGGTCCAACGCGTGATAAAAGCATTTCTGGAAATGAACGAATTGTTGATTGGTCCGCCTTGTATCCTGGTGTGTTTGCGTTCGCCATATTATTTGTCAGCAATTCCGTTCTACGCTGTTGCGCAATCATACCTGATGCAACTGTATTAAATCCACGAAACATGAGAAAGCCTCCACTCTATAGTTGTTCAGCTTCAGAAAAAGGTTGTCGCAGTAATTAAACCGCATCACACATTTTTCTTATTTATCTTCGAGATATTTTATCAATATTGTCTAACATTAATCCAGTACCAATCGCAACACAATCCATTGGGTTTTCCGCTACAAGTACAGGTACTTTCAATTCTTCCATGAGAAGGTGATCCATTCCATGTAAAAGTGCTCCACCGCCAGTAATAATAACTCCACGGTCAATGATATCAGCAGATAATTCGGGTGGTGTTTTTTCTAGTACATTTTTTGCTGATTGTACTATAACGGAAACAGATTCACGTAGTGCTTTTTCTATTTCATCTGATTTAATCGTAATCGTTCTTGGGAGTCCTGTTACCATATCACGTCCACGAATGTCCATTTCTTCATGACGGCTATCAGGGAAAACTGTTCCAATCGTTATTTTAATATTTTCAGCTGTGCGTTCACCAATTAATAGCTTGTACTGTTTTTTTATGTATTGTAAAATATCGTTATCAAAAACATCACCAGCTACTTTAATAGATTCAGAAGTTACGATATCACCCATAGAAAGAACTGCAACATCTGTCGTACCTCCACCAATATCCACTACCATATTACCGCTCGGTTGAAAAATATCCATACCAGCACCGATTGCAGCTACTTTTGGTTCTTCTTCTAAATACACTTTTTTCCCGCCAGATTTTTCTGCTGCTTCTCGAATTGCTTTTTGCTCTACACTTGTAATATTAGTAGGACAGCAAATTAAAATGCGAGGCTTAGATAAAAATCCCTTTACGTTCAATTTATTTATAAAATGTTTTAGCATTGCTTCCGTCACATCAAAATCAGCAATAACTCCATCTTTTAGAGGACGAATTGCTATAATGTTACCAGGTGTTCTACCAAGCATTTGGCGAGCTTCTTCTCCAACTGCAAGCACCTTATTTGTATTTCTATCTATTGCAACCACGGAAGGTTCATTTAAAACAATTCCTTTGCCTTTTACATGAATTAATACATTTGCCGTACCTAAATCGATTCCAATATCCTTAGCAAACATTAACAGTGTTTCTCCTTCCCTATTAAAACCTTTTTATATGTACGTTCCTAACTAATAATTTTAGCATAGTTTTGTCATAAATACACTGTTTTTAGTGCTAGAATATGTAGAAAATTGGGATAAATTTTAGAAATAAATGGATTTTCAGAACGAAAATAGTCGGATACCCGAACATCCTAGTTAATACAGCAATTAATTCATTTCTAAACAATAAGAAAAAGTCGTGATTTGTTACAATTCACGACCTTTCCTATCTTCCTTTTTGGTTTTCCATTTTCTTTTCGTAGCTTCTCCACCTCGCAAATGCCTCACTGATTTGTGATACGCAAGTATTTCTTTGACTTCTCTTGCTAACTGCGGATCTACTAAATGGAGTCTTTCCGTTAAATCTTTGTGAACCGTACTTTTGGAATGCCCGGTTGTGCTCGCGATGGCACGAACGGTTTTTTTTGTTTCAATAACCATTTCACCTAAACGTATGCATCTATGACGAATCGTTTCGTGCACTAACTCTTCCTTTCGTTAGTAAAGGAACACTTTCCATCACTTTATGCATACGTATAAGGTATTATGAATTAAAAAGCTAGTAATGATTCCGGATTGATTAGTACTCCGTTTTCAAGTACTTCGAATTGCAAGTGAACTCCAGCATTTGGATTCCATTCATTTTCAGCAGAGGTTGCAAGAGATTGACCTTGTTCTACTACATCCCCAACTTTTACTAGAATGCCAGTGACTGAGCGATATTTTGTTTGCATACCATTTGCATGTGATAAGACGATTTCATCCCCTTCAAATGGGTCTAAATTGACTTCTTCTACTTTTCCACTTAATGCAGCGACAACTTCAAAAGGCTCGTTATTCATAGACAGAGATACACCTGTACTCATTGCGTATGATTGTTTGAATACGACTAATGATTTCTCACGTGTCGCTTCATCAGCTTCCATGTCATAATAATGCTGTACAATCTCGACGTTATCTAACATTGTCTCCTTGAAAGGATATTTCATTGACTCTGCTTTAGCGTTCGTCTCAATTGTCACCTTATCGGTTTTACTCGCATCGGTCCATTCTGACTTTTCTGCTGAATCTGTGCTAACAAACACATTGTAACCCCAAATCATTCCTACAAATACTACCGAAAAACCAACATATACTACCGGCCAAAACCAAGGTTTCTTCGGGTCGTTCTTTTTCTTCTGAGAAGGCTTGTTTGATTGTTCTTCTCTCATTTTCATCACCTCAATTGCTATTCTTAGCAAATCATGGAGATTTTAAACATGGAGAAAAACTTTTTATTTCTGTTCCTTTATAGTAATGAAGTAAAATGTCGTGAGCCTTTACAGAATCATTGGCTAAAACCTCTGCTCCATACTGACTCATCCCTACTCCATGCCCATATCCTACGGTATCCACTACGACTTTATTAGATTGA
Organism: Psychrobacillus sp. FSL H8-0483; assembly: GCF_038637725.1. Taxonomy (NCBI): domain Bacteria; kingdom Bacillati; phylum Bacillota; class Bacilli; order Caryophanales; family Bacillaceae; genus Psychrobacillus; species Psychrobacillus sp. FSL H8-0483. Next base: position 696,294 of record NZ_CP152052.1, on the reverse strand, counting down.
AAAGATATGGAGAAATCGGTAGAGGGTAATCCAAGTAAAGTACGCACTTCTCTGCCTGTCCATATTTTTCCGTTCATTTGTATAGACTCCACTCTATTAGAATCCGTCTTCTTAACTTCTAGCGTATTTGGTATAGAAGACGACCACTTTAATCCAAATGCGTTCGACCATTCTTTATTCGTGAATTCAAACTGTTTATTCATATTCTGCGCGTAAAGTTCTTCCTCTTCACTTGGCACGGAAACTAAGTAAGGAATGGCATAGCCACTGTAGTTCTCAGCACTTTCTGTCTGTCCATTGCTCGTGGAGAAGAACATTGCAGTAATAAGTTGGTCTTTATATACAATGATTTCGCCTTCTGTCGACGCGATAATCTTTTGGAGTTTTGCTTCATATTGCTCGAAGGAGCCCCCCCATTTTTTCTTCCGATCTTCTTCACTCGCATACACTTGCTTTTGCACTGTTTTATCGATGGTCTTTTCTCCGTAATTTGTTGCTTTTAGCACATATGTCCTTGCAGCAATCGATTGTGCCTTTAATGCTTCTTCATGGAAGGTAATCGGCATTTCGGCAGCAACTACTCCTAATACATACGTTTCGAGAGGAATTTTCTCCTTAACCCCTTTCACTTCGATTAGTATTGGACAGGCAATTTCGAGTTTCGGTGTGATTTCTGGTACAGGTTTTACTTCTTGTTTTTCTTTGATCAGTAAAAACGGTAAGAACAAGAGGCCAATGCAAAGGATTAATAAAAGGATATATTGTTTCATAGGGGTACTATATGCTAGCAAATAGATTCTAATGAGTAAGTAGTTTTGAATTAATAGAATTTTTCTGTTGGAAGTAGTTTAGGAGAATTGGTTAGGGAACCGAGAGGAATTGACTGTTAACCGAGACCATTTTACTCCAAAGCAATACCAATTATATTTTAAATACGTTCATCCATGAGCTTCTAGAGGCCTTATTTTACAATAAATAACGGTATATGGCTTAACGAGACCAATATGTATGTAACCACAACCAATTGGCTTCTAACCGAGATCATTTCATCCCAAAGCGAGACCAATTATAATTTAAATACATTCCATGAGCTTCTAGAGGTAATATTTCACAATAAATAACGTTATATGGCTTAACGAGATCAATATGTATGTAACCACAACCAATTGGCTTCTAACCGAGATCAAATGACGACTAACCGAGACCATTTCATCCCAAAGCGAGACCAAATATATTTTAAATACATTCCAAGAGCTTCTAGAGGTAATATTTCACAATAAATAACGTTATATGGCTTAACGAGACCAATATGTATGTAACCACAACCAATTGACTTCTAACTCAGATCAAATGACGACTAACCGAGACCATTTCATCCCAAAGCGAGACTAAATATATTTTAAATACATTCCATAAGCTTCTAGAGGTAATATTTCACAGTAAATAACGTTATATGGCTTAACGAGACCAATATGTATGTAACCACAACCAATTGGCTACTAACCGAGATCAAATGACGATTAACCGAGACCATTTCATCCCAAAGCGAGACCAAATATATTTTAATATGCCAAAATTGAATTTTGAAGCATAAATAAGGATCAGAATTCAATTTTCCCATCATTTTTACGCAATCTACCTTATGAAAATCGCATTTTCATCGTTTTATTAAACTAATACTATTGTGATATTCTAGCTTCGAGGTGATTTGATGATAGCAAAAAAATATTCGACTACTCTATATGTAGAAGCACTAAAAGCACTGTATAAACGTCTGCCAAGGAAGCATCCAAAGCTTAAATGGATTCAAGATGAATACCATCAAAAGGTTGCAGGTGATTTAGGTGAAGAAGTTGTGATGAAAGTGTTGGAGCAAGTACAATTGCCGTATAAATTTTATGTATTCCACAATATTTCGTTATACACAGAATCTCTTTTTCAAATGGATATATTATTAATTTCCCCGTATTATGCGGTTATATTTGAGGTGAAAAATATAAAAGGAGAAATTTCATTTACAACAAATCCCCTACAGCTTGTGCGTAAACTCGAAACTGGCGAAATCAATACATATGATAGCCCAGTTCTTCAACTAGAGGAATACGTATATCACTTAAACCAGTTATTACGTGGCAAGTACATTCATTTGCCAATCTATAGTGCCATTGTCTTTGCGTTCACTAGTTATATAAAAACCTCTCCAAGCGATACAGTTGTTTTGTCACGAAAAGAAATCAAATCTTTTTTAAGAAAAATCAAGATAGACAAACCTCTCCTTTCAAGTGAAGATCTAGATAAACTCAAAGACTGGATTCTAAACTCTAATTATGATTTTCTTCCCTTCCCAATATGCAATCACTTTTCTATATCACCTGAATCCATTATAAAAGGAGTAGAATGCGTCCAGTGTGGTTTAATTGGCATGAGAAAGGTAAGTCATAATTGGTTTTGTCCATGCTGTAAAATCTATCACAAAAAGGCTTACGAACAAGCGTTGAAGGATTATTTCTTTATCTATAAAAATACGATGACTAACAAGAATGCCAGCAATTTTTGAAATTAAATAACAAACATGAAGCAACAAGAATTCTGAAAAACAGGATGCTAATGAAGACCGGTCAATCTCGGAACGCTAAATATAGCATTTTGTTTTCGAAAGTAAATGGCTAAACGAGAACAATTCAACCTAAACCACAACTTACTCGGAAATTCGACACCGTATTTCTTTCTAAGCTTTATCTTTAGATAAACACTGCAAAGTGGCAAACTTAGACGCGTTAAATGTAAATGAATAACGATAAATGTCTAATTGAGACTAACTATCCCCAAACCACAACCAATTAACCTGGAATCGAGACCAATCTCATTGCAAACACAACAGTCACAACCATTCCCTCTATCCTAACGCAATTGAAAAAAGCACTATCCATGTATACTTGGATAGTGCTTTACATATATTATTATACGAATTGTACTGTTTTCTCTGTGCTTTCGCTACCGATACGTTCGATATCTGCACCAAGTGCTGCAAGCTTCTTGTCAAAATCGACATAGCCGCGATCTAAGTGATATAGCTCTGTAACACGAGTTATACCTTCTGCGACTAAACCAGCGATGATTAGTGCTGCTGCAGCGCGTAAGTCCGTTGCTGCAACTTCTGCGCCTTGTAAATTAGATGGAGACTCCATGATCACAGAGCGACCTTCAATTTTCATATTACCATTCATGCGTCTGAATTCTTCCACATGCATAAAACGATTTTCGAAAACTGTTTCCGTAATGATACCCGTTCCGTGTGCTGTCATCATTAATGCCATCATTTGCGATTGCATATCAGTAGGGAAACCAGGATGTGGCATTGTTTTAACATCTACAGATTTTAAATCGCCTGTAGAACGTATACGAAGACCTTCATCCTCTTCTGTGATTTCGATACCCATTTCTTGCATTTTAGAAATTAGAGCCGTCATATGCTCAGGCACGGCGTTTTCAATGAGAACATCGCCTTTTGTAATTGCTGCTGCTACCATGAAAGTACCAGCTTCGATGCGATCCGGGATAATATGGTGTTCTGTACCGTGAAGTTCAGTTACACCCTCGATTCGAATTGTATCCGTACCAGCACCTTTTACACTGCCGCCCATTTCATTAATAAAATTAGCTAAATCGACAATTTCCGGTTCCTTAGCAGCGTTTTCGATTACCGTCGTACCTTCGGCAAGTGCTGCTGCAGTCATGATATTTTCAGTAGCGCCAACACTTGGTACATCTAAATAAATTTTTGCACCTTGTAAGCGACCATTTGTTTTTGCTTCTACAAAGCCATGTCCGAATGAAATTTCTGCACCCATTGCTTCAAAGCCTTTTAAATGTTGATCGATTGGTCTTGATCCAATTGCACAACCGCCTGGAAGAGCTACACGAGCAAATCCATTACGTGCTAAAATTGGTCCCATAACAAGTATAGAAGCACGCATTTTACGTACATACTCAAATTGTGCCTCACTAGAAAGTCTTTGTTGTGAATCAATTATCACTTCATTTTTCTCGGGACTATATGTTATTTCTGTATTTAAACTTTTTAAAACTTCATTTATTGTCAAAACATCTGCAAGTGTCGGTACATCTTTAATAATATTTTTTCCCTTTGTCGCAAGTAAAGCTGCTGCTAGAACCGGTAGAACAGCATTTTTAGCTCCTTCTACTCGCACTTTACCTTGTAACGTTTGGCCGCCTTTAACAACGATTTTATCCACTTCGTTCCCTCCGAGTTCATTATCCTCATTTGCTTTTATATAAAAGAAATATGTATGATGTCATATTTTAGGTTTACAAAACATTATCATCATACAACGTATTTCGACTATATACAAGCATCTAAAACACTATTTTCAATGGCTTTATTGGTAAATTTTCTTGTTCTATTATACGTAATACCCTGTCTTTTCGTGTAGATAATTATAAATTACCCTACAATGTTTCTCCTAAAACCTATTAGAAAAGAAATTTCCCAGGAAATATGAGGAGATTCTACATGCTCATACAAACTTGTCCATAATTTGCATGAGCATATAGGATCTAATTAAATAGATACTGTAATTGACTTGACCATGCAGTTAGATTTAAGAAAAAATTTGCAACGCTAGAGCCAATCATAATACTAGCTAAAATATAAAAAAGCTGAGCTTGAAACACGTGATTTTTTTTAATAAACTTGTCTACCATTAATGATTGTAACGCATAAAAGGCAATACCTATAAAGAAAATATTGGCTAAAATTGCAATCACTGCTTGCTCCCCATTCAATAAGCCCATTATATTTCCCTCTCTTTCTATTTCTTAAAGATAAAAAACGGACAGAAATAAATCTGCCCGTTACATAACCATTCAAATTAAATGTTACCCTCATAAACGTTGATACGATTCATTGCACGTTTCAAAGCAAGGTTAGCACGATTGAAATCAATCGAATCTTGCTTAGTTTGAAGACGTTCTTCTGCACGTTTCATCGCTTCTTTTGCACGAGCTAAATCGATCGTTGAAGCAACCTCGGCTGATTGTGTTAATATCGTAACCTTTTCAGGACGAACTTCTACAAATCCTCCGTTTACTGCAACGTACTCGGTTTTCCCATCTATTTTCAACTTAACTACACCAATAACAAGTGGAGCAACCGTTGGAATATGACCAGGTAAAATACCGATTTCACCTGATGCTGTTTTAGCGATAATCATGTCTACTTCAGAATCGTATACCGGGCCGTCGGGAGTGACAATATTGACTGTAAGTGTCTTCATATTTTTACCTCCAGGTCCGAATTATTATACTTCTACGCCCATGCTTTTCGCTTTTTCAACAACTTCTTCAATGCGTCCTACTAGACGGAAAGCATCTTCTGGTAAGTGGTCATATTTTCCTTCAAGAATTTGTTTAAATCCTTCAACAGTTTCTTTAACTGGAACGTATGAACCTTTTTGACCTGTAAATTGTTCTGCAACATGGAAGTTTTGAGATAGGTAGAACTGAATACGACGAGCACGGTTAACCGTTAACTTGTCTTCGTCACCTAATTCATCCATACCTAAGATTGCAATGATATCTTGAAGCTCTTTATAGCGTTGTAATGTAGATTGTACTTGACGAGCTACATTATAATGCTCTTGACCTACGATTTCTGGAGAAAGCGCACGAGAAGAAGAAGCTAAAGGATCCACGGCTGGGTAGATACCCATCTCAGATAATTTACGCTCTAAGTTTGTTGTTGCATCTAAGTGAGCAAAAGTTGTTGCTGGAGCTGGATCCGTATAGTCATCGGCTGGTACATAAATCGCTTGGATTGATGTTACAGAACCAGTATTAGTTGACGTAATACGCTCTTGCAATTGACCCATTTCAGTAGCAAGTGTTGGTTGGTAACCAGCTGCAGATGGCATACGACCTAAAAGAGCCGAAACCTCAGAACCTGCTTGTGTGAAACGGAAGATATTATCGATGAATAAAAGTACGTCTGCACCTTGCTCATCACGGAAATATTCAGCCATTGTAAGACCAGTTAAAGCTACACGCATACGTGCGCCAGGTGGCTCATTCATTTGACCGAATACCATTGCTGTTTTCTTAATAACGCCTGAATCGCTCATCTCGTGGAATAAGTCATTTCCTTCACGCGTACGCTCACCAACACCAGCGAATACCGAAATACCACCATGTTCTTGAGCAATGTTGTTAATAAGTTCTTGGATAAGAACTGTTTTCCCTACGCCGGCACCACCGAATAGACCGATTTTACCACCTTTAATATATGGTGCTAGAAGATCTACTACTTTGATACCTGTTTCAAGAATTTCAACTTCTGTTGAAAGGTTTTCGAATGTTGGAGCTTGACGGTGAATTGGATCACGACGGTCTTCCGCTGAAATCTCTTCCCCTAAGTCAATAACATCACCTAGTACGTTGAATACACGTCCTAATGTTACGTCACCAACTGGAACAGAAATTGCTGCACCAGCATCGATTACCTCTGTACCACGCTTAAGGCCGTCAGTTGATGCCATAGCAATAGTACGAACAGAGTCATCTCCTAAGTGTAAAGCTACTTCTAATGTTAACGTTGAAGGCGCTTGGTTTGGACGTTCAATCGCTACAGTTAATGCATTATAGATAGCTGGTAAATGGCCATTGTCAAACTTTACGTCAACAACTGGACCCATTACTTGTAGTACTTGTCCTTTGTTCACTACTGTTCCCTCCTGTCTTACTTTTCTTCACTATTCTAGAGCCGCTGCGCCGCCTACAATTTCCGTAATTTCTTGCGTAATTGCTGCTTGGCGTGCTCGGTTATAAACTAATGTTAAGTTGCTAATTAAATCAGCTGCGTTGTCTGTCGCACTCTTCATCGCGGACATACGTGAAGCATGTTCACTGGCTTTACCATCGAGTAATGCACCAAAAATTAGGCTTTCCGCATATTGAGGAAGTAACACTTCAAGAATTGCTTCAGCTGAAGGTTCAAATTCATAAGAAGCTGTTGTGCCTGTTTCTACTGCAATATCCGTAAGTGGCAGTACCTTTTTCTCTGTAACTTCACTAGAAATGGCACTGACAAAGTGGTTGTAGTACATATAAAGTTCATCATATGTACCATCCGTGAACATACCAACAGCTCTGCGCGCTATTTCTTTAATATCAGAAAAAGCAGGTTGATCTGGTAAACCTATAACTTCTCCGATTACATTCGAACCACGTTTTTGGAAGAAGTCACGTCCCATACGACCAATTGCTAAAACTACATACTCATCTTTTGACGAATGTCGCTCCGCTATAGCATTTGCAACAGCACGTATAACGTTACTGTTATAAGCTCCAGCTAAACCACGATCTGAAGTAATGACAAGATATGCTGTTTTTTTCACAGGACGAGAAGTTAACATTGGATGTCCACTATCACTTGTACCTGATGCAATTGCACCTACTACTTCTTGAATTTTCGCCATGTAAGGAACATATGCTTTCGCATTTTCTTCCGCACGGCTCAATTTAGATGCAGAAACCATTTGCATGGCCTTCGTAATTTGACTTGTTTTCTTTGTAGACGTAATTTTACTTTTAATGTCGCGTAATGATGCCACTGGTATTTCACCACCTTATTGTTTTTTTCACTTAGACAAAAGAATTATTCAGATTTAGCGAAAGTCTTTTTAAATGCAGTAATTGCATTATTCAAGTCTTCTTCTGAAGGAAGATCTTTAGTCGTGCGAATATGATCTAAAACGTTTGTGTGGTTTGAATCTATCCAGCTGTTTAATTCAGCTTCAAAACGAGTAATATCTTTAACTGGAATATCATCTAAATGGCCACGTGTTAGAGCGTATAAAATAAGTACTTGTTTTTCCACTTTAATAGGGCTATTCAAGTCTTGTTTTAATACTTCTACTGTACGTATACCACGATTAAGTTTTGCTTGAGTCGCAGCGTCAAGATCTGATCCAAATTGAGAGAATGCTTCAAGTTCACGGAATGCAGCTAAGTCAAGACGTAGTGTACCCGCAACTTTTTTCATTGCTTTAATTTGAGCTGAACCACCAACACGAGATACAGATAAACCAGCATTGATTGCTGGACGTACGCCCGAGAAGAATAGATCAGATTGTAAGAAGATTTGACCATCTGTAATAGAAATTACGTTGGTTGGAATATAAGCAGAGATATCTCCAGCTTGCGTTTCAACGAACGGTAATGCTGTGATAGAACCAGCACCAAGTGTTTCATTTAACTTCGCAGCGCGCTCAAGAAGACGGCTGTGTAAGTAGAATACATCCCCTGGATATGCTTCACGACCTGGAGGACGACGAAGTAGTAATGAAAGTTCACGGTATGCAGCAGCTTGTTTTGATAAATCATCATAAACGATTAACACATGCTTGCCTTCAAACATGAACTCTTCAGCCATTGTTACACCAGCATAAGGAGCTAGGTAAAGTAATGGAGCTGGTTGTGATGCAGATGCAGTTACAACGATTGTGTAATCTAAAGCACCTTTTTTACGAAGTGTTTCTACAACGTTACGAACAGTCGATTCTTTTTGACCGATAGCAACATAGATACAAATCATATCTTGGTCTGCTTGGTTAAGAATTGCATCAATCGCAACAGATGTTTTACCTGTTTGACGGTCACCGATGATTAACTCACGTTGCCCACGCCCGATTGGTACAAGAGCGTCAATCGCTTTAATACCTGTTTGAAGTGGCTCATGTACTGATTTACGTGCCATAACTCCTTGTGCAGGGCTTTCGATTGGACGAGATTTAGTAGTTGCAATAGGACCTAGTCCGTCAACTGGTTGGCCAAGTGGATTGACAACGCGGCCAATCAATTCTTTACCAACAGGAACTTCCATAATACGGCCAGTTCGACGTACTTCATCGCCTTCTTTGATGTCTGTGTATGGTCCAAGGATAACGATACCAACGTTATTCGCTTCCAAGTTTTGTGCCATACCTAACACACCAGTTGAGAATTCTAATAATTCTCCAGCCATGACGTTGTCGAGGCCATGAGCAAGAGCGATACCGTCACCAATTTTAATGACTGTACCAACGTCGCTAACTTTCATCTCAGATTCATAATTCTCAATCTGCTGTTTAATCAAGACACTGATTTCTTCAGCTTTGATGCTCATGTATGTCACCTCTCTAAATTCATAATATTAACCGATCAAGTTACGTTTTAAGCGATCTAGTTTTGTACTTAGACTGCTATCGTAAATGCGGTTTCCGATTTGAACACGCATTCCACCAATGATTGATGGATCTACAATGTTTTGAATACGTAAAGATTGTTTCCCTACATTTTTTGCAAATACAGTAGAGACGTTTGCACGCTCTTCTTCTGTTAATTCACGTGTAGTATATACTTTCGCTTCTGCAACACCTTGTGCATCGTAGGAAAGTGCCATAAATTCAGTAATAATGTCTGAAACTTCACCTAATCTTTTCTTATCAATAAGCACTAAAAGTGTATTAATAACAATTGGATTAGCATTGTTGAAAACTTCGCGGATTAGCTCTTTTTTCTTGTCTAATGAAAGCTTTGGAGATGTGAATAAAGTTTTCAAATCTTTATTGCCATTCCAGACAACTTTAAGTTCGCGTAAATCATTTTCTACTGATTGAAGCTCATTTTTTTGTTGTGCTAATTCGAATAAAGCGATTGCGTAACGTTTAGCTGCAGTTGAATTACTCACTTAGCTTCCCCTGCCTTCGCAATCGTTGCCTCGATTAGCGCACGGTTATCTTCTTCCGAAACTTCTTTTTCAAGAACTTTGGACGCTGCAAGTACTGAAAGTGAAACTACTTCTTCACGTACTGCTGCAATCGCTCTCTCTTTTTCTGTATCGATTTCACGGATAGCAGATTCTTTCAAACGCGCTGCTTCAGTACGAGCAGTTGTGATAATTTCTTCACGAGATGCTTCGCCTTGCTTTTTCGCATTTTCTACAATCGCTAATGCTTCTGTACGCGCTTCTTTTAATAAGTCACGTTGTTCTTCAAGTAATCGCGCTGATTCATTGCGGCTATTTTCTGCTGCTTCGATTTCGCTTGCGATTAACTCTTCACGTTGATTCATAATACCCATAAGTGGGCCCCATGCTACTTTCTTCAATAAAAACATAAGTAGTGTAAAGAAGAATAATGTAGCAAGGATATCCAAAATATTCAACCCATCATGGCCACTCGCACCAAGTACAAGGTAATCAAAAGACACGATTGTTTCACTCCTTTCAAACGCTAATAAGAGATCTTACTTCTATAATGTAATGTTATACTCATTGTTTTCTAATTCATAAAGAGAATGGCGGAAATGTTTCCGCCATTTCATCCTGTTGAAGTTGTTCTTATTTGTTTAATACGATGAACGCGATAACTGCTGCGATGATTGGAAGTGCCTCAACTAATGCTACCCCAATGAACATAACTGTTTGTAAAGATCCACGTGCTTCTGGTTGACGAGCGATACCCTCTACTGTTTTTGAAACGATTAAACCGTTACCGATACCTGCACCAAGTGCACCTAAACCGATTGCTATAGCTGCTGCTAAAAGACCAACTGAACCTACCATTGTGTAATTTCCTCCTTGGAATGTTGTTTTATTTATTTCTGCTTAGTAATACTGAGCAGTTATATTAATGGTCAGACGACACTTTATGTGACATATAAACCATTGTTAACATAACGAAAATGAACGCCTGGATTCCACCGATAAATAGTGAGAAACCTTGCCATGCCATTGCTGGAATAATTGCTCCAACAAAGCCAAAAATATTAGATGTTGCTAAGCCTGCAAGTAGTCCTAAAAGAACTTCCCCTGCATATATATTTCCGTAAAGACGTAGACCGAGTGTCAACGTATTTGCGAATTCTTCCATTACTTTTAAAGGAGCTAAAAAAGGAAGCGGTTTTAAGTAATCTTTACCATATTCTTTTATGCCCTTCGCTTTGATGCCATAGTAGTGCGTTAATAGAATAATCATTACTGCAAGTGTCATCGTTACCGTCGGATCCGCTGTTGGAGATTTCCACCAAAGCACACCATCATACGATATCGAAAATGGTAGACCTAACACGTTTGCTACAAAAACAAACATGATTAATGTAATTCCAAGAATATGGAATCTCCCACCTGTTTGCCAGTCAAAGTTACTTTTAATAATGCCTTTTACGAAGTCCATAATCCACTCCATGAAGTTCTGCATACCAGTTGGCTTCAGCTTCAAGTTTCTTGTCGCGATAAAAGCGATCAAAAATACGATGAGTGTTGTGACTGCAAGCATCAGGATATTCGACCAGTTTCCGTACATCCCCAAAAACTCAAAAGTGGGATTTTTATGTTCCACGATTAATTCACCTCACTTTCACAATCTCATTGTTGGTGTCTTGCATAATACATAATTCGTTCTACTAAAAGCAGAACATAGGGAATCATTAATCCAATGACTGTGCTTATAACATGAATATACTGTGGAAGGGCAAGTGCTATTGCAACAGCTGCAACGCCAGATGCGAAGCGGAATGTTGTACCGAGACCTGCTCGTCCTTTTCCATTTGTTAACACACGGTCAAATTTCTCCATTCTACGTACTAGAATCCAGAAATTATACAGACCAAACAAAGAACCTAGTGCTAGGCCTGCAAAAATTGTCGAATATGGGGTAAACCCCCAACCTAGCGCACATACTGCGAGCAAAAAAAATATGTACTTTTTCTGCTTTGTATAAATATGTTGCATTTCATGCATTGGTCTTCAGTCTCCTGAATCATATTTTCGAATGGTAGTAATAATGGCAAACATACCAACCGCAAGGCCAGCGAGTAAACATATTACTAAAAGTACTGGAGTGGTTCCATAAGTATTGTCGATCCACATTCCTGTGAATGTACCTATTAAGATAGAACCAACAAGCTGTGAGAGAATCGCTGAATACATAGCTATCCCTTGTAACGGACGTCTTATTTGACGCATAAAAGTGTCCTCACGTTTTTCCTCATAAAGTAAAAACTGTGAATCTAGTAGAAAGTTGATACATCAAGTGTTTCAAGCACTAAACACCTATCTTGATCATCCTTTGTAAGCATACAATAGGGCCAATTTGATGTCAATTAGTAGAAGTGAAAAACTTCACAAATACTTCTCATTTGACATCTTATCGACAAATTTAAAAAATTATTTTTGTTTTAAATATTCTTTTAAAGCATCCACAATCTTTTCTGAAGCTTTGCCATCCCCATAAGGATTACTCGCTTTCGCCATTTCGTTATAAGCAGTTGGGTTAGATAGTAGCTCATTTGCTAATCGGAAAATAGTTTCTTCTTCAGTTCCTGCTAGTTTCAACGTTCCAGCTTCAATTCCTTCTGGTCGTTCTGTTGTATCGCGAAGAACGATTACTGGTTTCCCTAACGAAGGCGCTTCTTCTTGAACTCCACCAGAATCCGTCAGAATAATAAATGATCTAGCCGCAAAATTGTGAAAATCTAATACCTCTAACGGTTCGATTAAATGAATACGATCATTTTCTCCAAGAATGTCGTTTGCTATTTCTCTTACCGCTGGGTTCATATGAACCGGATACACTACTTGTACATCCTCATGTTCTACTAATAATCGATTAATAGCTCGGAACATATTGCGCATTGGCTCTCCCAAATTTTCTCGACGATGGGCTGTTAATAGTATTACTCGACTATTTTGTAGCTTCTCTAAAATAGGATGCGTATAATCTTCTTTTACAGTTGTTTGAAGTGCATCAATCGCTGTATTACCAGTAACAAAAATCCGATCACTTAGCTTATTTTCAGCAAGTAAATTTGCTCGTGATTTTTCCGTTGGCGCAAAATGTATATCTGCCATTACACCCGTTAGTTGTCGATTCATTTCTTCAGGAAAAGGAGAATATTTATTCCATGTACGAAGTCCTGCTTCTACATGACCGATTGCAATTTGGTTATAAAAAGCCGCTAGACTAGCAACAAATGTTGTAGACGTATCTCCATGAACGAGCACGATGTCTGGTTGTGCTTCTTTCATGACTGCGTCAAGACCTTCCAGTGCTCTAGTCGTTATATCAACTAAAGTTTGACGATCCTTCATCATATTTAAATCATAATCCGGCTTTATATTAAATGTTTCAAGCACTTGGTCAAGCATTTGACGATGTTGAGCCGTCACTGTAACGATTGATTCAATTTCTTCTTGATGTTTTTGAAGTTCAAGAACAAGAGGAGCCATTTTTATCGCTTCTGGTCTCGTTCCAAATATCGTCATTACTTTCCATTTACGCATGAAATTTATACACTCCTTTTATTTCGTACCGAATAAACGGTCACCAGCGTCACCTAAGCCAGGCACGATATAGCCATGGTCATTTAGTTTTTCATCTAGTGCAGCAATATAAATATCTACATCTGGGTGTGCTTTTTGAAGAGCTTCTACACCTTCTGGAGCTGCGATTAGACACATGAACTTAATACTTGTTGCTCCGCGTTTTTTTAGTGAATTAACAGCTTCTATTGCAGAACCACCCGTTGCAAGCATAGGATCCACTAAAATGAAATCACGATCTGCAACGTCTGCAGGAAGTTTTACGTAGTATTCTACTGGTTGCAATGTTTCTGGATCACGGTAAAGACCAATATGCCCAACTTTTGCAGCAGGAATTAGTTTTAATATACCATCAATCATTCCAATTCCAGCTCGTAATATAGGAACAATCCCTAATTTTTTCCCAGCTAATACTTTCGATTTAGTGGGCTGTACAGGTGTTTCTACTTCCGTTTCTTCTAATGGAAGATCACGAGTAATTTCAAAGGCCATGAGTGTAGCTACCTCATCTACAAGTTCACGGAATTCCTTTGTTCCAGTGTTTACATCACGGATATATGTAAGTTTGTGTTGAATAAGCGGGTGATCGAATACAAATACTTTTGGCATATTGCATAACTCCTTTATCTTTTAATTTAAATTCTATTAATTATAACAAAAAAAGCAGTTCACATACTAGTAAACCCAAGTTTTAATATTGCGTCTATTTCTCCCGAGTTCCTCGTTTGTAAAAACATACCTAAAGTAGCAAACAAAGTATAGCTACACGGTGGATAATACAAAAATCAGTGTTCCTTTTAATCTCCATATTATGCATTTAAGATCATTATTTTTTTCCAATTCAAAACTGAATCCTAAAAGAAGCTGTCCCTAAAGTCATACATTGACTGAGAGATGGTCCCTTTTCTTATTTTTTGTAGGCAATTGATTGTAGTGAAAGACGGCGACTCCAGCGGGAATAGCATGAGCTGAAGGCCCCGCAGGAGCGAAAGCGACGAGGAGACTGAAGCCATGCCCGCGGAAAGCGTCCGTCTGGAACGGAAATCAATACATTTAGTTGAATAAAAAGTATACAAAAAACAGGTGTAGAAAAAGACTCGTTTTTCTACACCTGCTTCAATTTATGGGCTTATTGGACAGCCCCCATTTAAACTATTCTATTAGTTATATAATGGGAATTTATTTGTTAAAGCTTCTACTCTATCTTTTGATTCTTTTAATACAGTAGCATCTTCATGGTTTTTCAATAGTTTCGCAATAATTAAAGCAATTTCTTTCATTTCTTCTTCTTTAAACCCACGGGAAGTAACAGCTGGTGTACCAATACGAACTCCAGATGTAATAAACGGACTAGAAGTATCGAATGGAATCGTGTTTTTATTCACGGTAATACCAACCTCATCTAGTACATGCTCCGCAACTTTACCAGTTAAGCCTAAAGCAGAAACATCTAATAGCATTACATGGTTATCCGTTCCACCAGAAACGATACGAATACCTTCAGCCGTTAAACTATCAGCTAATGTTTGAGCATTTGCAATTACTTGCGCTTGATATTCTTTAAATTCAGGTTGTTGTGCTTCACCAAAAGCTACTGCTTTTGCAGCGATAACGTGCATTAATGGGCCACCTTGAATTCCAGGGAAAATTGTTTTATCAATTTTCTTCGCGAACTCTTCTGTTGTTAAGATCAAGCCACCACGTGGGCCGCGTAATGTCTTATGTGTAGTAGATGTAACGAAATGTGCATATGGAACTGGGTTAGGATGAAGACCCGCAGCCACTAAACCTGCGATATGAGCCATATCTACAAATAAGTATGCTCCTACTTCATCAGCAATTTCACGGAATTTAGCAAAATCAATAATACGAGAGTATGCACTTGCTCCAGCAACGATCATTTTTGGTTTGTGTTCCAACGCTTTAGCACGAACATCTTCATAATCGATCATTTCTGTTTCTTTGTTTACTCCATAATCAATGAAATTATATTGAATTCCACTAAAGTTTACAGGAGAACCGTGTGTTAAATGCCCACCATGGGACAGGTTCATACCTAAAATCGTGTCACCTGGTTGTAAAGCAGTCATATATACAGCCATATTCGCTTGTGAGCCAGAATGTGGTTGTACGTTTGCATGCTCTGCTCCAAAAATTTCTTTCAGACGATCACGAGCAATATCTTCTACTACGTCTACATGCTCACAGCCACCATAGTAACGTTTACCCGGGTAACCTTCTGCATATTTGTTTGTAAGTACAGAGCCTTGTGCCTCCATTACCGCTTCTGATACGAAGTTTTCTGATGCGATTAACTCAATATTCGCTTGTTGACGTTTTTTCTCGGCAAGCATTGCCTCGTAAACTGCTAGATCTTGTGATTGAATTTTTTCCACTTTAGTTCCCCCTCTAATATCATCCATAAAATGCACGCGTCCCGCCAATGAGCTTTGGACGCGTTTTCGCAATCGTTACGACTGCTTCCCCAATTTGCTTAATAGACACACGAATTGGCACAGCTACAGGTTGTAGCTGCATACCAATCATAGTTTGTCCTATATCAATGCCAGCCTGTGCTTGAACATGCTCGACTACTACAGGGTCTTGAAATTGAGTGTATGCGTAAGCCGACATAGAGCCGCCTGCTAGAACAACCGGAATAACAGAAACTTCCGATAGTCTATATAGTTTTTGTGTTTTTCTTTCCATTGTAATAGCTCGATTAATATGTTCACAGCCTTGAAAAGCAAGATGCACCTTATTGCGCTCTGCAAATGCTCTTAATGGTTCGAATAAAGCTTCCGCTATTTCTAAACCACCAGCAGTTCCTATTTTTTGGCCTTTTACTTCAGAGGTCGAACAGCCAATAACGAAAAGATCATCTTCATGTAAGTCTATTTGCTGCTCCACTTCCAGGAGAAGCTGTTCGATTTGTTGTTGCCACAAATTTTTTGCTTCCATCTGAAATCCCCTTTTCTTTAGACTGTTCTTTTTATTAATTAATTTTCTAATGCTGAAATTTTTTCCACACGGCGTACATGACGACCACCTTCGAAATCTTGTGCAAGCCAAGTTGCTACAATTTCTCTAGCAAGGCCTGGACCTATAACTCGTTCGCCCATTGCAAGAACGTTCGAGTCATTATGACATCTTGTAGCTTTAGCAGAAAATACATCATGTACTAAAGCGCAACGAATGCCTTTTACTTTGTTAGCAGCAATCGACATACCAATACCTGTACCACAAATTAAGATTCCACGATCAAACTTCCCACTAACTACTGCTTCAGTAACAGGAATTGCATAGTCGGGATAGTCAACTGAATCGTCGGTGTTTGGACCAAAATCCTCATAAGAAAGTCCAAGCTCTTCTATCTGTTGAATAATTTCCTTACGAAGATTATTACCTCCGTGGTCGGAAGAAATTGCAATTTTCAATTTGTTCCCTCTTTTCTGTTTAGTACTCCATCTTATCATACCATTTTTCTGCATAAAAAAATACAATTCACACATAGTGAATTGTATTTATATGAACTATTTTGACGAATTTCTGTCAAATTGCGAAATAACCTTGAATAATTCTTCCGATTGTCGCTTTAATCCGAACGATAATTGATCTATTTGCTCAATTGATCGTGCTTGTTCATCTGTTGCACTTCTTACCTCTTCTGCCCCAGCAGACGTTTCTTCTGCAATTGCCGCTACGTCTTGTGATTGGCGAGCAGTACTCTCTATATTCGTCAGTTGTCTTTCAATGAGCGTAGAAATCTCAACGACAGATTCAGCCATTTCATGTATTTTATTAGACATACCTTCTACCGCTGCATTTGTTTCTGAAACGCGTTTTGCTTCTCCCACTGCGAAGCTTACCTGATTAGTCATTTGTTGTACCACTGTCTGTACATCCGTTTGAATAGCCAGTATTAACTCAGAAATACCTTGAACTGCTTTCGCACTTTCATCTGCTAGCTTACGTACTTCTTCTGCTACCACTGCAAAGCCTTTACCATGTTCGCCAGCACGAGCGGCCTCAATGGAAGCATTTAATGCTAGTAAATTTGTTTGCGCTGCAATATCCCCTACTAGTTGAATAATACTTTCCACTTTTCTTGCATTTTCTTCTAGTTGATGGACATTCCCTAATGCAGATTCACTACCAGAAGCAATTTTTTGAATCCCGTTTACAAGCGATTGGATGACATCTGTTGTTTGTGCAAGTCCTCTAATCATCTCTTTGGATTGAACGGAAGATCTTTCCGCACGTTTATTAACTTCTGACGCAAGCACACGTACATCTTCTACCGATTCTGCAGTTTCTTGAACTGCTACAGCTGATTGTTCTGCACCTTCAGAAATTTGAGCTATCGTATGTGCAATCGCTTCTGCTTGCTCTGAAGCAACCGAAGATTCTTTTGAAAGGTTTTGCACTGTATTATTTGTTTTATCAAAATTTTCTTCTATACTTTGAACCATTTCTCTTAAGTTTACTAGCATTGCTTGGAATGCAACTGCCACTGATTGAATTTCATCTTTCGACTTTGGTACTTCCACGTCCACACCAATTTTTCCTTCTGAAGCAAGTATGGCAACTTTTTCTAAATTAAATAAAGGTTTTATAATAAGACCACTGAATATATAAGCTAATAAACCAGACCAAAAAACTCCCGCAGCATAAGTTAGAATTTCAAATGTGATAGACCCTGTTGTCTTATCTAATAAAAAAGGTTGTACATAATTAATAAACAATGCACTTGTAGAGTACGTAATTACTGCTAATACTGTTACAAATAGCACAATCTTCTTTTGGATTCCAAAAGCGTGCTTCTTTTTCTTTTCTTTCATCGCTGTTCCCCCTGAAGTTTTTTTACTAGTTCATCTGTTAATGCAGATAGTTCTTTAAACGTGTGTTCATATGTACGTAAGCTTCCACCATATGGATCCGTTACATCTTGCGTATTTCCAGGCACTACAAATTCTTTGTACATATACACTTTCGATATCGCCTGTGGAAATGCCTGAATAATTGTATGTTTGTGAGATCCAGTCATCGTTAAAATGAGATCCGCCCAATCGATTAATGATTCATTTATAGAAGTTGATTTATGAGCGAAAGATATAGACTCATTTTCCAAGACTATTTTCCCATTCGAAGACATATTTCCTCCATCCATCGCATAGATACCTGCCGATCGAACCACTACGCTCTCTAGTTTTCGGTCTTTCAGTATCGCTTCTGCTATAGGGCTTCTACATGTGTTTCCAGTACAAACAAATAAAATATTCATAGCTACATTTCCTCATCTCTAGTATATATTAATTAGTCAGATAAAAGTTTGAAAATTTCTAAATATTTTTCAACGTAATGATTCCCATTAGTAAAATTAACAAACCGGCTACTTTCATTAAGATACCCCTACCCATAAATGCATGTTTAAAAATAAATTTCTGCGCAAAAATAACTCCAAAAAAGGAAAATAAACCTGCGCTTAATATAAATATGACTTTTTCCACTCTAAGCATACCAAATGAAATACTGACTGAAAAGGTATCAAAGCTCGCGACAACCGCAAGAATATATGGAGATAATAGTGGAACTTGTTTTGGGGATTGAGTCAGAATCATTTGCAGCCCAACTAAAGCTAGTAGAACTCCAGATAAATAAGGACTTGCATTTTGTAAATAACTTTGCACAAGAATACCCGCGTAATACCCTATTAAAGGGAAAAGCATATGTAAGGATGCCACCCATGCTGCAAGAGTTAATAGTTGTTTTCTATAGGATACAAGAGAAAATAGTATTAATACATCTACTGACATTAGTCCGCCTGCCAAAATTTCACGCCACAAAAAAATCTCCCCCGTCTATTCGCATACTTAAATGTATGCAAAAGATTAGGAGAGAATACAATCTAATATTATTACACGTGGTGATTAACCGCTTGGAACTGAGCGAGTTCTACACCCATGTACTATTATTTACAAGTTAGTTGAAAAATAGTTACCATTCGCAGCTTTCTCTAGACGATTCATGATTGCAGTACCGACACCTTGTTTGGAAAAGGTTGGTACCAATACGATGTCCGCATCTGTTTCGTCACAGCTTCTAAGCGCTTCGTATAATAGCTGAGCTGCATCTTCTAATTGATGCTCTTTTCCTAATGAAAAGAAGTAATCGACGTGAGTAGTTTTAAACTGTTCTGTTGCGATTAATGCTACTTTCTTCTGTTCGCTATGTATACTTTCAATTGCTAGCTGCACTTTTTGTAGACTCGCTTCGATTAAATAAACAGGTGCATTTGGTGCATAATGAGCATACTTCATACCTGGTGCACGAGGTGCTTCTGCATGATCTGTCAGTTTGGATTCATGGACTGGTCCTATCACTCGTTCAAGCATTTCTTTCGTTACTCCACCTGGGCGTAGAATAGTTGGAATTTCAGAAGTAAAATCTAAAACGGTCGATTCAAGCCCCATTCCCGTTGCCCCACCATCTAATATAAATGGCACTTTTCCATTTAAATCATGGAAGACGTGAGATGCTTTTGTTGGACTCGGCTTACCACTACGATTTGCACTAGGAGCAGCAACTGGTTGTTTTAAACGATTGAGTAGTTCTAGAGCTACTGGATGATCAGGCATTCGAACACCTACTGAATTGAGTCCAGCAGTAACATTTTTTGCTAATGATCCTTGCTGTAATGGTAATACGAGCGTCAGAGCACCTGGCCAAAAAGTATCCATACACACTTTCGCTAGATTGGGAACATTATGTGTAAAGGCTTGTAACTCTTCTTTTGAACCAATATGCACAATTAGCGGG
The DNA here is from genome assembly GCF_038637725.1 of Psychrobacillus sp. FSL H8-0483. Lineage (NCBI taxonomy): Bacteria > Bacillati > Bacillota > Bacilli > Caryophanales > Bacillaceae > Psychrobacillus > Psychrobacillus sp. FSL H8-0483. The sequence continues at coordinate 676,097 of NZ_CP152052.1, read as the reverse complement.
TTATCTTGTGGTCTACCTTTTGCTTCAAATATTTTGGCAACTGCGGATTCATTTGTTGCAATAGCACCTAAGCCATAAACTGTTTCAGTTGGAAAAGCAACTGTATCTCCGGCAATCAATAAATTAACAGCCTGTGTATAACCCATCTCTTTTGTGGAAAAGTTATCCACTACAATAATTTCCGTTTTCACGCTTATCCTCTCCTTTCTATTGTGTTTATCCACAAATTGTTTATAACTTTCTGAAAATTGTGGGTAACTATGTGGAAAATTTCTTTTTTAACCATTCCCATACCCAAAATTTTGGCTTTTCTTCTTTTACTTCTTCTTTATAGCAAACTTTTGGAAATAGAGCACACCACCAATTATCTCCTCGACCTTTTCCAATTGTAATAACAATGGATTCTACATTTGTTTGAGAAGTGATTCCTTCATTCCACATTTTTGGCGGAAAAATAGCTTGCCCCTTAGTTATCGTAATCTTTTCATTAAGCGAATGTGATAATTCCCCCACAGCTTTTTCCAGTTCCTCGTACGTTTGGTGCGGATCATTTTGATATTCTAATAAAATCGGTGCTATATTGTCTTTCACTTCATTTTTAATTCGCTGATCTTGCACCGTATTGCTATTTGCAATTAGGCGAAAGCGCATACCTTCCGCTTGATCAGATTCTTGAAATAGGAAAAATAAAACCGTTTGCATCATAAGTAGCATCCACACAAAAAGAATAATTGAATCTATTTTTCGGCCAATACTTGGCACTCTCTTTATCTCGTAATCTGGTAACATGTAACATTCCTCCTTAGGAACATTGTTACCAATAGATTCATAACTTATTCAATTATTGTACAAAAAACAAATCTATTTTTTTGATTAATATCTTTCACGATTTCCACTGTGGCATTTGGAAAAGCAGATTGTAGCATACTTTCAACAGCTGGACCTTGTTCATAGCCAATTTCAAATCCAATAAAACTTGGAACATTCATCATATGTGGAAGCTGCTCCGTCATTTTTCGATAGAGTTGCAGCCCATCTTCCTCTGCAAATAGAGCAAGATGTGGTTCAAAATCAACTACTGTGTCTGAAAGAGATTTAGCTTCGTGTTGTCCAATATAGGGAGGATTCGATAAAATTATGTCCCATTTTTGATTGGCTATTGGAGCTAGTAAATCTCCTTGTTTAAATTGGATTTCTGCCTCTAGAAGCTGTGCATTTTTGCTTGCTACTTGAAGTGCTTCGTTAGAAATATCAGTTGCCGTAACAACAACATCCGGCATTTCTTTTTTTATCGTAATTGCGATGGCACCGCTTCCTGTTCCAATGTCTGCAATCATTAAGCGTTTATTGGGTTCAAAAACAGTGTCCATGCGTTTTTTTACTTCTTCTATTAACTCTTCTGTTTCTGGACGAGGAATTAAGACATGTTCATTGACGACAAAATTTCGATCGTAAAATGTTTCCTGTCCAATAATATATTGAAAAGGCCTACCTGTTGTATGCTCTTCCACGTAATTCCAAAATATTTGGAAGTCTTCTTTGGATATCGCATCATACATGGCCATCATTAATTGTGAATAATTTTTCCCAAGCACGTGCTGCAGTAAATAACGAGCGACTTCTTTTTCCCGATTATTTTCCTCTAAAAAAGAAGAAGCCCGGTTTAGGGCCTCATAAATTGTCTTACACATTGGTGTCATTCAATCTTTCTAATTTTTCCGCTTGATCTTCTACGATTAGTGCATCGACTACTTCATCTAGCTTACCTTCCAAAATTTGGTCTAGTTTTTGTATCGTTAAGCCAATACGGTGATCCGTCACACGATTTTGCGGATAATTATAGGTGCGAATTCGTTCGGATCGGTCTCCAGTACCTACTGCTGATTTTCGTACAGCATCATATTCTGCTTGCGCTTCTTGACGGAATTTATCAGCAACGCGTGCTCGAAGAATCTTCATTGCCTTTTCTTTGTTTTTAATTTGCGATTTTTCATCTTGCATTGAAACCGTAATTCCGGTTGGTAAATGCGTAAGACGGACAGCAGACATGGTTGTATTAACCGATTGTCCACCTGCACCTGATGATGCAAATGTATCAGTACGAATATCCTTTTCATGGATTTCCACTTCTACTTCCTCCGCCTCCGGAAGTACCGCAACTGTTGCAGTTGACGTATGAATACGGCCGCCAGATTCTGTTTCCGGAACGCGTTGTACACGATGTGCACCATTTTCATACTTCATTTTGGAATAGGCATTGCTTCCATTAATCATGAAAATGATTTCTTTGAAGCCCCCAAGTCCTGTAGGAGAGGAATCCATGATATCAATTTTCCAGTTTTGCGTTTCTGCATAGCGACTGTACATACGGAACAAATTACCTGCAAATAAAGCTGCTTCGTCTCCTCCAGCTGCTCCCCGAATCTCCATGATAACGTTCTTGTCATCATTAGGATCTTTTGGAATCAATAAAACCTTGAGACGTACTTCCAGTTCCACGATCTGAGCTTCCAAATCATTTACTTCTTCTTTCACCATTTCACGCATATCCGCATCTAGCTTATCATCTAGCATAATCTTCGCATCTTTATACTGACTTTTCACTTCTTTGTATTCGCGATAGGCATCTACTGTGTTTTGTAGGTCCGATTGTTCTTTTGAATATTGTCTCAGCTTATTTAAATCATTAACCACATCCGGGTCACTAAGCAATTCATTTAATTTATCATAACGATCTTCTACCGATTGTAATCGATCAAACATCGAGCTCACCTCGTTCGTTTAAGTGTCTAATAGTACTATTATAAAGAAAAAGTGATGTCACCGCTACTTTTTCTGAGTGATTACTTAAGTGCATGTCATTAATTCTACTTATTTTTTACGTAAAATGGTTAAACGATACTTATTTCATTCCACTCAAGACCAATTCACAAATCTAGACCTCTACCATTTATCCGCATGAAAAAATTCACTAACCCCTATAGAAATTAGTGAATTTTTGCATGGCATTTTATAAAGGTGGGTTGGCATGGCACTTCCGACAAACCGGATAGTAAGCATCATTGCCACCAATTTGAATTTGTTCACCAGTATAAACTGGTTTCCCATCTTCATCTACACGTAAATTCATAATCGCTTTTTTATGGCAGAACCAGCAAATTGTCTTCATTTCTTCAATTTTATCAGCGTAAATTAACATATATCGGCTACCTTCAAACATTTCGTTTTGAAAGTCATTTTTTAAGCCGAATCCCATTACTGGTATATTTAATTCATCTACAATTTTCGTTAATTGTAAAACATGTTCTTTTTTCAAAAACTGTACTTCGTCGATCAGAACGCAATATGGTTTTGGAGAGTGTTCTTTCACTAAGTCATATAAGTTGGTTTCGTCGTAAATAGCAATAGCTTTTCTTTTTAAGCCTATTCTACTGGAAACATGTCCAACTTCATCCCGCGTATCAATTCCAGGTGTAAAAATAATGACGGGTTTATTTTGTTCTTCATAATTATGTGCCACTTTTAGAATTTCAATTGATTTTCCACTATTCATTGCACCATGCTTAAAAAATAATTGCGCCATTGTATATCTCCTTATAAATCGTGTCTGTAAATATTCTTTTTCCTCTATATATTTATAACATATGGTCCTGTTTAAATGTAGGTGAATATTGGAAAATGTCCAAATGCAAAAAAAATCGCATGAATTATCACTTTCAAACAAAAATACCTGTAAAGCACAATGTGCTCTACAGGTATTTTGCTTTTAGTTTTCTTCTTGAATTCCGTATTTTTTGTTGAAGCGATCAACACGGCCATCCGCAGCTGCGAATTTCTGACGTCCAGTATAGAATGGGTGACATTCGTTACAGAACTCGACACTAATGCTTGATTTAACAGAACCAGTTGTAAATGCGTTACCACATGAACATGTTACTGTTGCTTCTTTGTAATCGGGATGAATTCCTGCTTTCATCTCTATCTCTCCTCTCGCCCTGAACCATCTGGAACAGAGTTGGTTATGAAACTGATACCTTACACGATCCGATTGATGTCAATCGCATATGTAGCAGAAATGTATAAACTTACGTTAAATATAATAACATGTCTATCTTGGATATACAAGTCGTTAGTTTTTTAATTCCTTTTCTGACTTGCTAAAAGATATTAGTAGTTTGTGAAGTAAAGAAGTTTAGTAAAAAGATGTAAAGTGCTTGGAACTGAACGAGTTCTACACCATTATCGAGATTTCTTGATGCGGAAGGATGCGACTTTGTCGCATCCTTCCGCATTTTTTCGATAATCATCTGGTAGTGGTTCGTCCGTCACTCTCCATAGCTACTTGTAATAGAAGTGCTAAAGCTTTTGAAAATGAATAAATAGCCACTTTCCTTAATACAGTAAGTAGCCAAAGAGTCCAATAAGCCCATAAATTGAAGCAGGTGTAGAAAAACGAGTCTTTTTCTACACCTGTTTTTTGTATACTTTTTATAAAACTACTATTTTTGTAGGCAATTGAATGTAGTGGAAGACGGCGACTCCAGCGGGAATAGCGTGAGCTGAAGGCCCCGCAGGAGCGATAGCGACGAGGAGACTGAAGCCATGCCCGCGGAAAGCGTCCGTCTGGAACGGAAATCAATACATTGGAAAAGGGACCATCTCTCAGTCACTATATGACTTTAGGGACAGCCCCTCCTCTTCTAAATTCATCTATAAGGAATATCGAATATAAAACCCGCAGGTAGATTATAGCGTTACTTTTCCACTCCGGTGTGCTTTCATTTCTACAGCTAATTGTTCAAAAAATGCTTCGTTTGTTTTGCTTTGGCGAAGCTTTTTCAAGAAACGTTCCGCAAAATCGGATGAATCGGAAAACGTTTTGCGAATTGCCCATAATTTGTCGAGCTGGTCTTTTGGAATAAGAAGTTCTTCTTTTCTCGTTCCAGAACGACGAATGTCGATTGCAGGGAAAATTCGGCGCTCTGCAAGATGTCTATCTAAATGAAGTTCTAAGTTACCTGTTCCTTTGAACTCTTCATAGATAACTTCATCCATACGTGAGCCTGTATCAATTAAAGCAGTCGCAAGAATTGTTAAACTTCCGCCTTCTTCAATATTTCGTGCCGCTCCAAAAAATCGTTTAGGACGGTGGAATGCAGCTGGGTCAATACCCCCAGATAATGTACGACCGCTTGGTGGGATTACTAAATTGTATGCACGTGCAAGGCGTGTAATAGAATCCATTAGAATGATAACATCACGCTTATGCTCTACTAAGCGCATCGCTCTTTCTAACACTAGCTCTGCTACTTTCACGTGGTTTTCTGGTACTTCATCAAATGTTGAACTTACTACATCTGCTTTAACTGAACGTTCAATGTCTGTTACTTCTTCAGGACGCTCGTCTATTAATAGCACAATTAGTTCTGCATTCGGATGATTCGTTGTTATCGCATTTGCAATCTCTTTAATTAATAAAGTTTTACCTGCTTTTGGAGGCGCAACAATTAAACCACGTTGTCCATACCCTACTGGTGCTACTAAATCCATTATACGTGTTGATAATTTATCTGGTGTTGTTTCAAGCGTTATATGACGATCTGGATATAATGCTGTAAGTCCTGGAAAATGCACACGTTCTTTTGCAATTTCTGGGTCTTCACCGTTTACCAATTCTACATGTAGAAGACCATAGTAACGTTCACTTTCTTTTGGTGGGCGAACTTTTCCTGTTACTTTATCTCCGTTACGAAGGTCAAATCTTCTAATTTGGGATGCAGAAATGTAAATATCCTCGGAACTAGGAGAATAGTTGATTGGTCGTAAGAAACCGAAGCCCTCTTGTTGGATAATTTCTAAAACGCCTTCCATGAAGAAAAATCCTTCTTGTTCTGCACGAGATTTTAAAATAGCAAAAATAAGTTCTTTTTTTGATAATTTACTATAAGCAGCAACTTTATATTTGCGCGCTAGTGTATAGAGCTCTTTCAGCGTCATATTTTCTAATTCGTTAATTGTTGTTTGTGTCATAAGCAACGCACCACTCTTTATTATATTTTATTGTTTACTATTTTCAGGATTTATAAGGGAAAGAAGTTTAATAAGAGGATACCCGGCAGTATTTCACCGGGTATACATTAGGAAGTTTCACTTTATAGAACTAAATTCGGTTTTTTGTTTAAGCTATGACGTCCTTCTACAAATCGAATAGTTCCTGATTTTGCACGCATAACGATGGAATGTGTAGAACCAAAAGCGCCTTTAAATTGTACTCCGCGAAGAAGCTCTCCGTCAGTTACTCCAGTTGCTGCGAAGATTGCATCGTCACCTTTTACTAAGTCTTCCATACGTAAAACTTTATTCACATCAAGACCCATTTTAAGACAACGTGCAAGCTCTGCATCATCTTGTGGGACAAGCTTCCCTTGGATTTCTCCACCTAGACATTTTAAACCTACAGCTGAGATTACCCCTTCAGGAGCTCCACCCATACCAAATAAAATATCAACACCTGTGTTATCAAATGCCGTATTAATAGCTCCTGCTACATCGCCATCCGTAATTAGCTTGATGCGTGCGCCAGCGGCTCTAATTTCGTCGATAATTTTTTGGTGACGTGGACGACCAAGTATTGTTGCTACAACGTCTTCGATATCTTTGTTTTTTGCACGAGCTACTGCTCGTAAATTATCAAGTACGGATGCGTTAATGTCCACTTGACCTACAGATTCAGGACCTACAGCAAGTTTTTCCATATACATGTCAGGAGCATGAAGAAGGTTTCCGCGATCTGCAACTGCAAGAACTGCTAGTGCATTCCATCCACCAGAAGCTACGATATTTGTACCTTCTAACGGATCTACTGCTACATCTACTTGAGGTCCTCCAGATCCATGTCCAAGCTTTTCTCCGATATATAACATCGGTGCTTCGTCCATTTCACCTTCCCCAATTACAACGACACCTTCCATTGGGATTGTGTCAAATACTGTACGCATTGCAGTAGTTGCTGCGTCATCTGCTTCATTTTTTAATCCGCGTCCCATCCAACGAGCAGATGCAATTGCTGCTGCTTCTGTTACTCGGACTAATTCCATTGATAAACTACGTTCCATCTAATATGTGCCTCCCGTTTTACGGTTTATATATTCTAGAATGTGTTTCTTCCTGTATCATTGTAGCATATTTGTCAAATAGGATTTACTGGTATATTATTCGTTATTTACTTCGACTTCTTTTATTTCCACTCTTCGAATGTCTGCTCCAATTCCTTGAAGCTTTTCAATAATGGAACTATATCCACGCTCGATATGGAAAATATCTTGAATTTCTGTTTCGCCATCCGCAATTAATCCTGCAAGAACTAATGCTGCACCCGCTCTCAAATCACTTGCACGTACTGTGGCTGATTCTAGCTTTGCCGGACCTGTAATAATCGCTGTTCTACCATCTACACGGCCGTTAGCATTCATCCGGCGCAATTCATCAATTTGTTTAAAACGTGCCGAATAAATCGAATCCGTAATGACAGATGTTCCTGCCGCTTGCGTCATTAATACGGAAAAAGGTTGTTGTAAATCCGTTGGAAATCCAGGATAAACAAGTGTTTTAACATCCACAGCCTGTAAATTCTTCGGCTTTGCAATGTAAATTTTTTCTTCAAATTCTTCTACTCCGACACCCATTTCACGAAGCTTCGCTGTTAAAGCTTCGACATGAAAAGGGATGACATTATCGATCGTAATGCCGTCTCCAGCAACCGCAGCCATAATCATAAATGTTCCAGCTTCAATACGATCTGGAATAATTGTGTGCTTCGTGCCATGCAGTTCTTTCACACCATCAATTCGAATGACATTTGTTCCAGCACCTTTAATATTCGCGCCCATATTACTTAAAAGAGTCGCAACATCAATGATTTCTGGTTCTTTTGCAGCATTTTCTATGATTGTTCTACCTTTTGCTAGGACTGCAGCAAGCATAATATTAATGGTAGCTCCCACACTTACGACATCTAGGTATATTTTGGACCCGACTAATTCATCTGTCCGCAAATAAATAGCTCCATGTTCATTGGTTACAGATGCACCTAATGCTTCAAAGCCTTTAATATGTTGGTCGATTGGACGTGGACCTAGATGGCATCCACCTGGCAACCCAATCGCTGCTTTCTTAAATCGTCCAAGTAAAGCACCCATTAAATAATATGAAGCACGAAGCTTTTTAATATTCCCGTTAGGTAGCGGCATATCCACTATATGTGTTGGGTCAATTGTCATCGTACCGTTTTCAAAAGTAACAGTTGCTCCCACTTCTTCTAGAATCTCTTTTAATGTCCATACGTCTAAAATTTCTGGTAAACCTTCAATTGTAACAGGAGAGTTCGCCAATAAAGAAGCGGGAATAAGCGCTACTGCGCTATTCTTCGCTCCGCTTACTTTTATCGTTCCTTGGAGGCGATTACCTCCTTTTATTTTATAAACTTCCATAATGTTTCTCCTTCATCTTGTTACTCGCTTTTACGATTGTTCCAATCTGCTAGAAATCCTTCAATCCCTTTGTCTGTTAAAGGATGATGAAAAAGTTGTTTTAATACTTTAAATGGTGTTGTAGAAATATGCGCACCATTTAGTGCTGCATCTGTAATATGTTGAGGATGTCTAATTGAAGCGGCAATAATTTCTGTATCGATTTGGTGGATATCAAAGATTTGAGCAATTTTTGCAATCAATTCCATTCCATCATGACCAATATCGTCTAGGCGTCCTAAGAAAGGAGATACATATGTTGCACCTGCACGGGCTGCAAGTAGCGCTTGGTTTGCACTAAAAATAAGTGTGACATTTGTTTTAATGCCTTCTGAACGGAATACTGAACATGCTTTCAGGCCTTCTGGTGTCATCGGGAGTTTAACTGTAATGTTTGGTGCAATTGCAGCAAGCTCTCTACCTTCTTTAATCATGCCTTCAGCGTCTAATGCAATTACTTCTGCGCTGACAGAACCATCTACTAGTGCTGTAATTTCGCGAAGGCGATCATGAAATGAAATGTTTTCTTTCGCAACAAGTGATGGATTTGTCGTTACACCTGATAAAATACCCCAAGCGTGTGCTTCTTTTATTTCTTCAAAGTTAGCCGTATCGATAAAAAATTTCATATTAATAATATCCTCCTCATAATGGAAAAACAGGAGAAGGTTCTAAACTGAACACTTCTCCTAAGACTGTTGATAAATATGTTTTAAATGTACTCTTGCGCAAAGCTCTTCACAGAAAAACGGTAAAAGTTCCCACAAGAATTTCTTTAACTTAGGTTACCTCGACTGCCAAGCGTTTTCAAGACAGTCTAAATTGGCACATTCGAAGTAATATTTGTCTATATTCTAAGAAGAAGGTTTAATTAAAACACTTCTCCTTGTATCTATTTATATTGCATTATGCTCTATTCGAACTTCCAAATTCACGCATTTTGCCCATAACAGTTGCTTTAATTGCATCACGTGCTGGGATTAGATATTTGCGTGGATCATATTGGTGTTCATTTTCCGCTAAATACGCACGAATTGCATTTGTCGCAGCAATTTGGTTTTCAGTGTTTACATTAATTTTAGCTGTACCTAGAGAAATAGCACGTGTAATATCATGCGTTGGAATTCCTGTACCACCATGTAGTACTAGTGGAAGATCCGCTAATTGAGAGATTTCTTCCATTTCTTTAAATCCTAAGTTTGGTTCACCTTTGTATGGCCCATGAACAGAGCCTAGTGCTGGCGCTAAGCAATCAATAGCTGTGCGTTTTACTAGTTCGGCACATTCTGCTGGATCTGCATATATAACACCATCAGCAATTACATCATCTTCTTGTCCGCCAACAGTTCCAAGTTCAGCTTCCACTGATACATTGCGTGCATGTGCATATTCTACAACTTTAGACGTAATTTCTACGTTTTCTTCAAATGGATGATGAGAAGCGTCAATCATAACAGAGGTAAATCCTGCGTCAATTGCAGCTTTACATTTTTCAAAGCTAGAGCCATGGTCTAAGTGAATTGCCACTGGCACAGTCGTTTGATAGTCTTCCATCAAACCCTTTACCATATGTACAACTGTTGTGAAACCACCCATATATTTTGCTGCACCTTCAGAAACTCCTAGAATTACAGGTGATTTTTCTTCTTCAGCAGCTTGTAATATAGCTTGTGTAAATTCTAAATTGTTAATGTTGAATTGTCCTACTGCATAGCCTTCTTTTTTCCCTTTTTCAAGCATTTCTTTCATAGATACTAAAGCCATTCAAATGGACCTCCTCTATTCACTTTTTCACTCATTTATTTTCCTTTTATACCTCTCTTATCATAACAAAAACAGGCGATGTTTTCCACTGCCTGCTTACGAGGTACTTATTTTATTAAATTATTCACAGCATCCCGCACTTCAAAGATATCAAATGGTTTTGTAAAATAATGACTGGCACCTAAATTCATTGCTTCTTGGATTAAATTGAGTTCTCCATATGCCGTCATCATCATGACTGGTAAATCGGGATGACTTATTTTTAGCTTAGTTAAAATTTGAATCCCATCCATGCCTGGAATTTTCATATCCAATAAAACTCCGCCAATCTCTCTTTCATTTACAATTTCTAATGCTTCAAACCCATTTGAAGCTAGACTGACTTCGTATCCTTCCTGCGAAAAAACTTCCTTTAAGAGCATTCGTATGCCAAGCTGGTCGTCTACAATTAAAATGTGCTTCATGATGAACAAACCCCTTTTTAAATTTTTCCCCATATATCCCTACTACTATATCTATTCTATACTCCCCTTCACATTCCTGCTAAAAATTCGAATTATTTTCCATTTATAAATATTTAGAGATAATTATTCCGTTTATCAGGGACTATCTTACGTAATACTCACTAGTAACTATGTATATATTGAACTTTCTTATATAATAATACCGAGGTGAATTTACTTTGAAAATGCTAACAACACAACTTTCTGGACTATTACAACGTATCGCAACTTCAGAAGAAGAAAATATGGAAGAAACAGCTCGACTGCTAGCGCAAGCTGCTGCAGGCCAAGGGAATATTTATTTCGCAGCGTTTGGAGAAATGAAAAGTATTTCTATTAATGCTCAATTTGCTGCAGAACCATTTCCGAGTTTTCAGATGTGGACATCAGATGTACAACTAACTAGTGCCGATCGTATTTGGATAATAACTAGATCTTCTGCAAACTCAGAAGCCATTACTTTAGCAGAAAAGTTAGCGGCCGACTTCATTCCATTTAGCGTGCTTGCAAGCGAGCCTGCTAGTGAAGAAAATAAGCTTTCAACCCTTGCTTATACATATATTTCACTAAAACTAACGAAGGGGTTACTTCCTGCTGAAGATGGTTCTCGGATTGTCTTGCCGTACGCATTGAGTGCGATGTTCGTTTATGAAGCTGTGAAAATGAAGCTCGACGAAATACTTTTTGGTGAAGAATAAAGAGAAAGTCAAAAAAGCACAAGGAAATTTGAAATTTCCTTGTGCTTTTTTGATTTGGTTGCGGTTGTTTGCGAATTGGTCTCGGTTGCTTGCGAATTTGTCTCGGTTGTTTGCGAATTGATTGCGGTCGCAAGTGAATTGGTCTCGTTTAGCCACTTTCTAACTTATTATGAATAATAATTACAGTTATTTATTATTATACAATCCAACCTATCTCGCCCAGCCTGTCCAGTATCAATCGGTCATTTATTCTCTTATAAAACATAAAGAAAAAGCAGCTCGACGAGTCGAACTGCTTTTCACTATTTATTCACCTACGGAAGCTTTGATAAACTCACGGAATAATGGTTGTGGACGTTGTGGACGTGACACAAATTCCGGGTGGAATTGAGAAGCTACGAAGAATGGATGTTCTGGAAGCTCGATGATTTCGATTAAACGACCATCTGGGCTTGTACCAGAGAACACAAATCCTGCAGCTTCGAATTGCTCACGGTATTCGTTATTGAACTCATAACGGTGACGGTGGCGTTCATACACAAGCTCTTCTCCGTATGCTTGGTGTGCTTTTGAGCCAGGAATTAACTTACATGGATATAATCCAAGGCGAAGTGTTCCACCTAAGTCTTCTACGTCTTTTTGTTCTGGCAATAAATCAATAATTGAATGTGGAGTTGTTGGGTCTAACTCTGTAGAATGAGCACCTTGAAGTTCTAGAACTGAACGTGCAAATTCAACTGTTGCCAACTGCATACCTAAACAAATACCTAAGAACGGCACGTTATTTTCGCGAGCAAATTTAGTAGCAGCAATTTTCCCTTCTACACCACGATCTCCAAATCCACCAGGAACAAGGATTCCATCAACATCAGCAAGAATTTCTGCAACGTTTGCATCATTCACATGCTCAGCATTTACCCATTTCACTTCTACGTCTGCATCAAATTTATAGCCGGCATGTTTCATCGCTTCTACTACAGAAATGTACGCATCTTGAAGCTCTACGTATTTACCAACTAAACCAATACGAACTTTTTTCGATAATGATTTCACTTGATCCACTAATACTTTCCAATCTGTCATATCCGCTTCTGGAGTTTGCAGTTTGAAATGATCTACTACGATTTGATCTAAATGTTGTGCTTGTAGATTCAATGGAATTTCGTATAAAGAATCTGCATCAATACATTCGATTACTTCTTCCGGTTTAATATCACAGAATAGCCCGATTTTATCTTTCATATCTTGAGGAACTGGCATTTCCGAACGAAGTACAATAACGTTTGGTTGAATACCTAGGCTACGAAGTTCTTTTACACTATGTTGTGTTGGTTTTGTTTTCATTTCACCAGCAGCTTTAATGAAAGGAACCAATGTACAGTGAATGTACATTACGTTATCGCTACCTACGTCACGTTTCATTTGACGAATTGTTTCTAGGAATGGAAGAGATTCGATATCTCCTACTGTTCCACCAATCTCTGTAATTACGATATCTGCATGTGTTTCTTTTGCTGCTAAAAATAAACGTTGTTTAATTTCATTTGTGATATGAGGAATAACTTGTACTGTCCCTCCGTTGTAATCACCGCGACGCTCTTTTCTTAATACAGAAGAATACACTTTTCCTGTTGTAATATTCGAGTATTTATTCAAGTTAATATCAATGAAGCGCTCGTAATGACCTAAATCTAAATCCGTTTCTGCACCGTCATCTGTTACAAAAACTTCCCCATGTTGATATGGACTCATTGTTCCAGGGTCTAGGTTAATATAAGGATCAAATTTTTGAATCGTTACATTTAGCCCTCTGTTTTTCAATAAACGACCAAGTGACGCCGCTGTGATACCTTTACCAAGTGAAGATACAACTCCACCAGTAACAAAAATAAATTTAGTCATTGTTAGTTCCTCCTAATGTATTATCAAATTCACCTTGGCATATTGCGTCCAGATTTACAAAATCTATGGCATCCGCCAGAGGCTTGGGCCAACAGGATGTTGGTTACTATGGTGTTGCCGCAGGACACGGCGATCTTAGCCAGAGTTCTACGATTCAGCAGATAGTTGTGTGTACACAATAGGATGAATCATTTGCCTTCATCTTACCACTTATAAAAGTGGGAAACTTTTGCTCCTACTCAAGTTCCTTCCAAAAATACAACTGCTTCTATTGTTTCACTTTCATAGCAAAAACCTTTTGCTGAATAAGGTTAAGCAATAACAAAAAGCGCTCCTCCTGCTGTTTTGCAGGGGAGCGCATATGCACATAAGTAATGTCTCTTTAAAAAGAGCCCAATAAAATCTTATAGCGTTTAGATTTAGAAGTCAAGAATTATTCTTCGTCTTCTAAATCTTCATCGTCCAAATCTTCATCAATAATTTCAAATTCATCCTCATCTTCGTCGATTAAGTCTTCTTCAATTACTTCATCGATTTCTGCTCCAACAAAGTCAATGACTGCTTCATCTTCGTCATCTTCGTCTTCGTCGTCGTCTTCATCAATAAATTCATCAAATTCTTCTTCGAAAATGATTTCATCCTCATCAAGATCATCTAGCTCGTCATCTACGACTTTAGCTTTCTTTTTACGTACCTTCACCGTAGGAGCTGATTCTTCTTCGATTTGTTCCACTGGGTACCATTCTCTTAGCCCCCATTGGTTTTCTGCAATCGCTAAAAAGCGACCATCGATATTCATATCTGTATAAAATTGAGGTTTGCGGGACGCCATTTCTTCATCTGTAAATCCGTTTAAATTTTGAATTTCATCAAATAGTTCTGTTAATGTTAGTGAGTTTTTCTTATCTTCTAAAATCGCAAATCCGATATCTATTAACGATTCTTCTTGTAGTTGTGCTGTTGTCATTTCACGAAAATTCAAATCGTGCACGTCCTTTCTATGTCCGTTTGCATACTTACCATTATATACAAACAATTATGTAATATGCTACATTCATTTATTCTTTTTGAAAAGAGAAATTTTCATACCTACTATTGAAAATAAATAAAAAGATAGCAGGAGTAATGGAATAGATGCCAGTCTTCTATTATACAGAAAAGTGGCCAGTAGTAGGAGTATTATAATGACCATTATGTGAATTGATTTTTTCATGCCATTGCTCCTTTAATACATAATCAAATTCGCCTGGGCGTATTTCCGTCCAGATTTTGGAATGAGTATACTCAATCAATTCCTGTCCAAAATCTGTGACATCCGCCGGTGGCACTAACCATATTCAGCAAAAGTTGGGACTTCTGGTGAATAAGGTTAGTTTCATTATACAAAAAATTAGGAAAAAAGTGTCCCATTTTTACATGGAGACACAGATTTTTTTTAAAGTATTTCTTTTCTATTTTTTAACACACGTGTTGATTAACCAAAAGCACCCTGTAAATTGCTTATTAAAATGGTGATAACACAGTAAGCACTCTATGTATAGATGCTTTGGAGTGCTTAAAACTAAACGAGTTCTACACCATTACCTGAATTTCTTGATGCGAAAGGGATGTGACAAAGTCGCATCCCTCCGTATTTTTTCGATAATGGTGTGGTAGTCGTTCGTCACTCTCCGTAGCTACTTGTAATAGAAGTGCCTTTTTTTACATGTTTCGTCTATATTGTCCGCCAACTTCGTATAAGGCATTCGTAATTTGCCCAAGACTTGCTTTTTGAACCGTGAACATTAATTCTTCAAAGATGTTACCACCTGTTACGGCAACTTGTTTCAAACGATTGAGTGCTTCGGTTGTTTCTGACTTATGCTTAGCTTGGAAGCTTTGTAGATTCATAATTTGTGTTTCTTTTTCTTCCTTCGTTGCACGTGCAATTTCCATATTGTCAATGTCTTCTGCAGAAGCAGGTGTTGGATTTAAATAGGTATTCACACCGATAATTGGTAGTTCTCCCGTGTGTTTTTTCATTTCGTAGAACATCGATTCTTCTTGAATTTTACCACGCTGATACTGTGTTTCCATTGCACCAAGTACTCCGCCACGATCGTTAATACGATCAAACTCAGAAAGCACTGCCTCTTCCACTAGGTCTGTCATTTCTTCTATTATAAAAGCCCCTTGTAGCGGATTTTCATTTTTTGATAGTCCGTGTTCTTTTGTAATAATCATTTGAATCGCCATTGCACGGCGTACAGATTCCTCGGTTGGAGTTGTAATTGCTTCATCGTATGCATTTGTATGAAGCGAGTTACAGTTATCTTGTAATGCCATTAATGCTTGAAGTGTTGTGCGAATATCATTAAAGTCAATTTCTTGTGCATGTAGACTTCTTCCTGATGTTTGCACATGGTATTTCAGTTTTTGACTGCGATCATTTGCGCCATATTTATCACGCATGACAACGGCCCAAATACGACGAGCCACTCTACCAATTACGGTATATTCTGGATCCAAGCCATTAGAGAAGAAGAATGATAAGTTTGGTGCAAAATCATCTATATGCATACCGCGGCTCAGATAGTACTCCACATAAGTGAAGCCATTTGAAAGCGTGAATGCAAGTTGCGAAATTGGGTTAGCACCAGCTTCTGCAATATGATAACCAGAAATGGAAACTGAATAATAATTGCGAACCTTTTGGTCAATAAAATATTGTTGAATATCGCCCATCATACGTAGTGCAAATTCGGTTGAGAAAATGCATGTATTTTGACCTTGATCTTCTTTCAATATATCTGCCTGCACGGTCCCTCTCACAACTTGTAAGGTGGTAGCCTTTACTTCTGTATATTCTTCTATTGTAAGTATGCGTCCAAGCTTCTCTTCCTGCAGACGTACTTGCTGATCAATGGCCGTATTCATGAACATCGCTAATATAATGGGAGCAGGTCCGTTAATGGTCATAGATACAGACGTAGAGGCTGCACATAAATCAAACCCTGCATACAGCTTTTTCATATCATCCAGTGTACAGATGCTTACCCCAGACTCCCCAACTTTCCCGTAAATGTCCGGTCGATAATCTGGATCTTCTCCGTACAAGGTTACCGAGTCAAATGCGGTAGAGAGACGTTTTGCATCGTCATCTTTCGATAAATAGTGGAACCGTCGATTGGTACGTTCTGGCGTTCCTTCTCCAGCAAATTGACGTTTTGGATCTTCCCCTTCTCGTTTAAACGGAAATACACCTGCAGTGTATGGGAATGAACCAGGTATATTTTCTTTGTACACCCATCTTAAAATTTCGCCATAATCAACGAATTTAGGAAGTACTACTTTCGGTATTTTCAACCCTGAAAGACTTTCTGTACGAAGGATCGTACGAATTTCTTTATCGCGTATTTTCGTGATGAACTCATCTCCAGCATATGCTTCTTTTAAAGCAGCCCAGTTCTCCAGTATGCGCTTTGATTCTGCAGTTAATTCGTCTCTAACTCCACTTGCTAAGGATTCCAATGATTGTACTAAAGCGTCATCAGCTGCTTTTTCTTTCACTGCTTCCATCGCGCCCTCTAATTGGAACAGCCTTCTTGCAAAGCCGACCTGCTCTTCAGATTTACGATGATACCCACGAACCGCATCTGTTATTTCACGCAGATAATAGCGTCGGTCATTCGGAATAATGACGTTTTGCTTTTGTGTTTTGACAAATTTTTCGTATGATGTTTTCCAGTCAGACCCCGTCTTTTTATTCAACACAGCAACTAACGCTGCAAATAAAGAATTTGTTCCTTTATCATTAAATTGACTAGCAATCGTTCCGTAAACAGGCATCGTATCCAACTCATCATGCCAAAGTTCACGGCTACGTTGATATTGCTTTTGCACTTGGCGAAGTGCGTCTTCTGAGCCTTTTCGTTCGAATTTATTAATCACAATTAAGTCTGCGTAGTCAATCATATCTATTTTTTCTAGTTGAGATGGCGCACCGAACTCGCTTGTCATTACATACATCGAAACGTCCGATACATTGGTAATTTCCGCGTCCCCTTGCCCGATACCACTTGTTTCAACCATAATTAAATCGTATCCTGCTACTTTGACTACATCTAGTACATCAGCAAGCGCACCAGATAATTCCGTACGAGATCCACGTGTTGCTAAACTCCGCATGAATACACGCTTGTTAAAAATAGCATTCATACGAATACGGTCACCTAGCAATGCTCCACCTGTTTTTTGCTTCGTAGGATCGATCGAAAGAACCGCGATTTTTTTGTCTGGTAGCTCCTGTAAGAAACGGCGAATTAATTCATCTGTTAAGGAGCTTTTCCCTGCTCCTCCCGTACCAGTAATTCCAAGGACAGGTGTGCCTTTCGACAAGCTTTTCGCTTGTTCGATCATGGCTTTTGTTTCCGCATCTCCAGTTTGAAGTGCCTCTTCCGCTAACGTAATTAAATGTGCTAACTTCTCTGGATTTTCGGTGGAAACATGAGCAATCTCATCCCCCGCTCCCGACGATATCGTTGGCACATCACATTCCATTAGTATTTGATTAATCATACCTTGAAGCCCAAGTTTACGGCCGTCTTCCGGCGAGAAGATTCCTGAAACACCGTAATCTTGCAGTTCTTTTATTTCTTTCGGAATGATTACTCCGCCGCCTCCCCCATATATGCGAATATGTGGTGCACCCCGTTCTACCAGTAAATCCTTCATATATTTAAAATACTCAACATGCCCTCCTTGATAGGAAGATATTGCGATCCCTTGTACATCCTCTTGAATAGCAGCGTTTACCACTTCTTCTACGGAACGATTGTGTCCTAAGTGAATAACTTCTGCACCACTTGCCTGTAAAATACGACGCATAATATTTATTGACGCATCATGTCCGTCAAAAAGACTGGATGCAGTTACAAAACGAACATGATTTGTTGGACGATATACTTCTATCTTAGACATGTTGTTCCCCCTTTGTTTGTTAGCAATCGAAACTATTTCTTCATCCCATTGAGTAATACTTGTATTTGTAGTTCTGTAAATTGTTCGATTGAATATTCCTTGCTCAAAGCCCATCTTCTAAATGCCCACATTTGTCCTTGAACGACAAGTGTATGAGCATAGAGTTTAGCTTGTGCCTCCGTTAGCTCAAGTTCCCCAGCTTGTATACAACCAACGAGAATTTTATGAAAGATCTCAACCATTTCTAGTTCTTTTTTTAGTACATATTCAAGTGCGTTTTTCGGTAAGGACTTAGATTCTTGGTACATCACAACAAACTCATCAGACATGTCATCAATTACACCGTAATAATGACGTACTGCATTTTCCAAGTCCTCTATTGTCCCATTTTCAGGTGTAAATTCTGATAGTTTTGTGTGTACTTCATTGTAGATACTATCGCAAACTAAATAGAGGACATCTTCCTTTGTACGAATATATTCATAGAGTGTCCCAATGCTAAAGCCAGCTTCCTTTGCAATTTCTCTTGTTGTCGCTCGGTGAAAGCCTTTTTCCTTAAATAGTGAAACAGCTGCTTGAATCATTTGCTGACGTCTTTTTTCAATGAGATTTCCATCTTTTACAGTAGTCAGTACTTCATGCTTTTTGTCCATATGCATCTATTATTTTGTCAGCATACGAGAAATAACAAGACGTTGAATTTCTTGTGTTCCCTCGTAAATTTGCGTTATTTTTGCATCGCGCATATAACGCTCTACTGGGTAATCTTTTGTATATCCGTATCCACCAAATACTTGCACTGCCTCTGTTGTCACCTTCATCGCAGTATCTCCAGCCATTAGTTTTGCCATGGCAGATTCTTTTCCATATGGAAGTCCATTTGACTCCAGCCATGCAGCTTGATATGTCAGTAAACGAGATGCTTCTATAGAAGTTGCCATATCCGCTAGTTTGAAGGATACCCCTTGGTTTGCAACGATTGGTTTTCCAAATTGGACACGATCTTTTGCATAAGTCACAGATGCATCCAGTGCACCTTGCGCAATTCCTACTGCTTGCGCAGCAATCCCGTTACGTCCGCCATCTAATGTTTTCATTGCGATAATAAAGCCTTCTCCTTCTTCCCCAAGAAGGTTTTCTTTTGGAATTCGGCAGTTATCAAAAATAATTTCTGTAGTTGGTGAAGAACGAATTCCTAGTTTCTTTTCTTTTTTCCCAACAGAGAATCCTGCAAAATCTGCTTCTACGATAAATGCACTTGTACCCTTATGTTTTGATTCTGGATCTGTTACTGCAAACACTACATAGATGTCAGCAATCCCACCATTTGTAATGAAAATCTTAGAGCCGTTTAATACGTAGTGATCACCATCTAATTTAGCAGTTGTTTTCATTCCACCTGCATCCGATCCTGATCCCGCTTCTGTTAAACCATATCCACCAATTTTTGTTCCCTCTGCCATTGGACGAAGGTATTTTTGTTTTTGCTCTTCATTGCCATATTTAAAAATTGGCCATCCAGCAAGTGATGTGTGCGCAGAAAGTGTTACGCCAGTTGACGCACAAACCCGAGATAGTTCTTCTACTGCGATGCAATACGCAAGATAATCGGAACCGATTCCACCGTATTCTTCTGGCCAAGGAATACCTGTTAAACCTAGCTCTGCCATTTTGTCAAAAATCTCACGGTCAAAGCGTTCTTCTTCGTCACGCTCAGCAGCTGTTGGACCTACTTCCTTTTCTGCAAAGTCACGTACCATTTTCCGAATCATTTCATGTTCTTCTGATAGTTGAAAGTTCATTGTTTATCCCGCCTTTTTTGGTAGTAGTGTATTGGTTTGTCGCTTGTTCTCGGATGAATTTTGATTACTCTCTTATTGAGTCGATTTCGTTACTCTTAGCCATTTATTGGAAATTTATTTGATCAAATGCTTGCTTATAACGATTCGTTGTATTTCGCTTGTTCCTTCGTAGATTTCCGTAATTTTAGCGTCTCGGAAATAACGTTCTACTGGATAATCTTCTGTATAACCATATCCTCCAAATACTTGAACTGCTTCAATTGCAACGTCTACAGCAGTCTTCGAAGCAAATAGCTTTGCCATCGACGCTTCTTTTCCACATGGAATTCCCTGATCTCGTAGGCTAGCTGCACGGTAAATAAGTAGTCGTGCTGCTTCTACCGCTGTGCCCATATCTGCAAGCTTGAAGCCGACCCCTTGATTTGCAGCAATAGGCTTACCGAATTGCTCACGCTCTTTTGCATATGCAACTGCCGCCTCAAACGCCGCCTCTGCAATGCCTAGCGCCTGCGTAGCAATTCCAATACGACCTGTATTTAAGTTGGCCATCGCTATTTTAAAGCCCTCTCCTTCTTCTCCAAGAAGGTTTTCAACTGGAATTTTCATATCTTCAAATGTCATTTGCACAGTTCTCGAGCCGTGTAAGCCCATTTTATGTTCATCTTTTCCGATAATAAAACCCGGTGTGTCTTTCTCCACAATAAAAGCAGAAATCCCTTTAGATCCTTGTGATGCATCCGTAGAAGCAAAGACTATATTCACATCTGCTTCACCACCATTTGTAATAAATACTTTGGAGCCGTTCAGTATATAATGATCACCTTGTTTAACGGCTTTTGTTTTCAATGCAGCCGCATCTGATCCTGCTGACGGTTCCGTTAAGCAAAATGCTCCTAAATATTCGCCTGAAGCTAGCTTTGGTAGGTATTTATTTTTTTGTTTATCATTCCCAAAATAAAGAATTGGATTTGTTCCAACAGATGTATGAACTGATAGAATGACACCGATAACTGCACTCACTTTTGACAGTTCGTTAATCGCGATAACATAGCTTGTAAAATCCATCTCAGAACCGCCATATTGTTCCGGAACTGTAATTCCCATTAACCCAAGTTCGCCCATTTTATTAATAATTTCACGGGGGAACTCCCCTTGTTCCATTCGTTCAATAAATGGTTCAATTTCTGTTTTAGCAAAGTCTCTAACCATATTGCGCATCATTAGTTGTTCTTCGGTGAATTTCAATTCCATCTTAATTACCCCTTTATCCCGTATTAACGGTCTGGCCGACTAAATTCGGTTTATTCGTAGCTGTAAAATCCTCGACCTGATTTTTTCCCCATCCAACCAGCCTTTACATATTTTCTAAGTAGTGGACACGGACGATATTTACTGTCTCCAAATCCTTCATGTAGGATTTCCATAATGTATAAGCAGGTATCTAAACCGATAAAATCTGCTAACTGAAGTGGTCCCATTGGATGGTTCATTCCTAGTTTCATCACATCATCAATTGCTTCTTTTGTTGCGACCCCTTCATAAAGCGTATAAATGGCTTCATTGATCATCGGCATCAATATACGGTTAGAAACAAATCCAGGAAAATCGTTTACCTCCACTGGTACTTTGCTCAATTTTTTCGTCATGTCTTCAACTGATGTATACACTTCGTCGGATGTTGCTAATCCGCGGATGATTTCCACTAGCTTCATTACTGGAACCGGGTTCATGAAATGCATTCCAATTACTTGCGCTGGACGATTTGTGGCAGCGGCAATTTCTGTAATTGGAAGCGATGATGTATTGGTTGCTAGAATCGTATGCTTTGGTGTAATTTCATCTAGTTGTTTAAAGATAGATTGCTTGATTTCCATATTTTCAATAGCAGCTTCAATGACGATGTCTACATCATTCGCATCTTCGATTGACAGTGACATTGTAATATTGTTTAGTACTGCTTGTTTTTCATCTTCTGTCATACGACCTTTTTCCACTTGGCGCGAAAGGTTTTTGGTGATTGTTTGAATTCCGCGATCGTAAAATTGTTCTTCCCGGTCATTTAACTTTACTGTATATCCTGCTTGTGCACAGACCTGTGCAATTCCTGAGCCCATCTGTCCTGCTCCGATTACCATTACTTTTTGGATTGTCATACGTTACTTCCCCCTGTTTTTGGAACTTCAATCATAATAGCGTCGCCTTGCCCGCCACCTGAACAAATTGCTGCTACTCCAATCCCACCGCCACGGCGTTTCAATTCATATGCAAGCGTTAAAATAAGACGGGCTCCAGAGGCCCCAATTGGATGACCTAGCGCTACTGCTCCGCCATTTACATTCACCTTTTCCTCTTCTAACCCTGCAATCTGGCTACTCACCAGTGCTACAGCTGCAAAAGCTTCATTAATTTCAAATAAATCAATATCTGCAAGTGTTTTCCCTGTTTTATCAAGCAATTTATTAATTACTATACCGGGTGTTTGAGGGAAGTTTTCCGGCTCAATTGCAATTTCAGCATGACCCAAAACATAAGCAAGTGGCTCTTTACCAAGTTCTTTTGCTCTTTCTTCATTGGTTAAAACGATTGCGCAAGCTCCGTCATTAATACCAGGTGCATTCCCTGCTGTAATCGTCCCATCATTTCCGAATGCAGGCTTTAGCTTTGCAAGTGATTCGACAGAAGTATCACGGCGAGGTGCTTCATCTTGATTTACAATGATTGGATCGCCTTTTCGCTGAGGTATCTCCACTGAGATGATTTCCTCTGCAAAAATACCGTTATCAATTGCTTTTAACGCACGATCATGACTTCTATACGACCATTCATCCTGCTTTTCACGTGATAACTGGAACGCCTCAGCAGTAGAATTTCCGTATGTCCCCATATGCACATGTTTTGGATGGAATGAACAAGAAAGCCCGTCATATACCATCCCGTCTACCATTTGGGCATCTCCCATTCGAAGTCCAAATCTACCTTTAGGTAAATAATAAGGAGCATTTGACATCGATTCCATTCCACCTGCAACAATGATTTCTTCATCCCCAAGGCGAATTAATTGATCAGCCAACGTGACACTTCGCATTCCAGAAGCGCACACTTTATTGATCGTTTCTGTTTTCACTGACCAAGGAATCCCTGCTTTTGTTGCCGCCTGTCTAGAAGGAATCTGACCTTGCCCTGCTTGTAAAACTGTCCCCATAATTACTTCGTCCACCTGATTAGCTAGTACGCCTGCACGATTTAATGCTTCTTTTATTGCTACCCCACCAAGATCCGAAGCTGTTAAACTACTAAATGCTCCACCGAACTTACCAAAAGCTGTACGTGCCCCATCCAAAATTACTGTCTTTTTCAACACAGCCACCCCTTTATTTTGTATACGCTTTCATTGGTTGTAAAATAAAAAAATCTAATTGACTGAACGCTCGCTCGACTTCACTTGTTAGAAAAAGGGAGTACTTTTACTCCCTCTCTTGTTACTTCTAGTTTACTGAATGTTCTTTTTTTAATCAATAGCCCTCTCTGTTAAACGAAAAGATTGTTACCTGCCAAAATCAACAACCTAATTTATCAAAGCCTAGTCAATAGAGATACGTCTATTTATTGTACGTTTGCCTCGATTTGCTCTTCTACTGCCTCTTCTACTGGTGGAGTTTGTTCTCCAAAAATAGATTTCTCTAGTAGTTCTGCGATATCGTATGTTCCAACGGTATCCTCTACTTCTTTTGCTTTCGTACCATCGGATAGCATAGTTAAACAGTATGGACATCCAGAAGATATAACGGTTGGATTTACTTCTAATGCTTGTTCAGTTCGAGCAACGTTAACACGGTTTCCTACATGCTCTTCCATCCACATTAGTCCCCCACCTGCTCCACAGCACATCCCTGATTCACGGTTACGGTTCATTTCCACTAGCTTAACGCCAGGTATTGCTTTCAGTACTTCACGTGGTGCATCGTATACATCATTGTATCGACCTAAGTAACAGGAATCGTGGAACGTAATTGTTTCTTCCACCGCATATTGTGGTTTCAAGCGACCTGATTTTACTAAATCGTATAGCATTTCTGTATGGTGAAGCACTTCGCCATTCCAGCCAAAATCACTGTATTCATTTTTAAAGATATTGTATGCATGTGGGTCAATTGTTACTATTTTTGTTACGCCAGTTTTTTCAAATTCGGAAATATTTGCAGTAGCCAGCTCTTGGAATAAAAACTCATTTCCTAGGCGACGTGGTGTGTCTCCAGAGTTTTTTTCTTTATTTCCAAGAATCGCAAATTTCACTCCCGCCTTGTTCATTAAGTTTGCAAAGGATAAGGCGATTTTTTGTGATCGACTATCAAACGATCCCATCGAACCTACCCAGAATAGGTATTCAAACTCTTCTCCAGCCTTAGATACTTCTTTCACTGTAGGAATATGGACCTCTGGACGAGCATCTCTCCAGTTCTCTTTCTCCTTACGGTTCAAGCCCCATGGATTTCCTTGACGTTCAATGTTTGTCATTGCGCGCTGTGCATCCGGGTTTACTTTTCCTTCTGTCATTACTAAGTAACGACGAAGGTCAATAATTTTATCGACATGCTCATTCATTACTGGACATTGGTCTTCACAGTTACGGCAAGTCGTACATGCCCAAATTTCTTCTTCTGTGATAACATCGCCAATTAATGAAGGGCTATAAATATCTTCGATTACTGCTCCTTCTGCTCCAGCAGCCATCGCAAGCTGGTTCCCCTTTGTTCCTTGGAAAGCAAGTGCAGGTACCCAAGGCTTTTTCTTCGTTTCAACTGCTCCAGTCATTGTTAAATGATCACGAAGTTTAACAATCAAGTCCATCGGTGACAGCATTTTACCTGTTCCCGTTGCAGGACACATATTTGTACAACGTCCACATTCTACACATGCGTAAAAGTCGATCATTTGCGCTTGTGTAAAGTCTTGAATGCGACCTACACCAAATGAAGGCATTTCTTCTTCATCCGCGTCTTCATCTTCTGCCTCTTCAAAATTGATCGGACGCAGTTTACCAACATTGTCTAAACGATGGAAATATACGTTTGCTGGACCAGTGATTAAGTGGAAATGCTTGGATTGTGGTACATACACTAAGAATGTGAGTAGGA
This sequence comes from Psychrobacillus sp. FSL H8-0483, assembly GCF_038637725.1. Lineage (NCBI taxonomy): Bacteria > Bacillati > Bacillota > Bacilli > Caryophanales > Bacillaceae > Psychrobacillus > Psychrobacillus sp. FSL H8-0483. The sequence continues at coordinate 650,806 of NZ_CP152052.1, read as the reverse complement.
ATAATAAATGCGCCCACCACATGATATAGAATACAGCTACTGCCGCCGTGTCTGGTAAGAATCCAAAAATAGTTGCAATAGAAGATGCAATCGGCTCCGTCCAAACTGCTTCATGGCCATGCCAAATCATTCCCATACCGTTACCAACTAATACAGAAACCATTAATCCACCGATGAAAATAAGCACAAGCCCATTTTTCCATCCTCGTTTTAAACGAACTAACTTCTCTACGTAGCGGCGATAGAATGCCCATACAACTGCTACCAAAATAATTAATGTCACGATTTCTTGGAAGAATGTAAATGCCGGATATAGCGGCCCAAGCGGTAAATGCGAATCCGGTGCTAATCCTTTCCAAATAAAATCGATTGCCCCAAGTTGGACAAGTAAGAACCCATAAAAAAACATAACGTGGATTGTTCCACTTTTCTTATCTTTTAAAAGTTTCTTTTGTCCGAATACATACACCCAAATTTTGCGAAGTCTTTCCTTCACATTGTCTTCAAATTCAACTTTTTTCCCTAATTTAATATATGCATACCTCGTTTTTAACAAATATGCGAATAAACCAATTGCATACAAAGTAACTGCTATAAACATTACCCAGTTTGCTATTAACAATGGACCCATCTTATTCTCCCCCTCTAAGATGTAAAATGATGATATGGATAGAATACCATTATATAAATAGAATTATAAGAATTAACTATAATATTAGAACTGAGTGAGCATTCAGTCAACAATTATTTATTGGAATTGCTAGAATTTTATTTCATTAGAACTGAAACTTATTTTCTTTTATTAATTAGGTTGAGGGGTAAAGAGGTTAAAGGAGAAGATGTGATCACTTTGCAGGTTATCGAGAACAGCAGGATGTTAACCGAGATGTCATCTCACAATAAAGAGTTATTTCTTTTGTAGATAATTCTTTTTTCATTAGCATATCAATTTTTCAGATGGAATTATTATACATAATTAGTTAGAATACGGCTTAACGAGACCAATTCGTCTGAAATCGCAACCAATTTAGTCGGAACCGCAAGTAGTTGTCCATGAACCGAGACTATTTCACCTGAAACCGAGTCCATTTCTCACAATAAAGAGCTATCTCTATGCGAGATAACTCTTTATTCATTAGTATATTAATTTTGAGATGGAATTATTATACATAATTAGTTAGAATACGGCTTAACGAGACCAATTCGCTCGGAATCGCAACCAGTTTACTCACAACCGCAACTAGTTGTACATGAACCGAGACTAATTTACCTGAAACCGAGACCAGTTCCCACAATAAAGAGCTATCTCTATGCGAGCTAGCCCCAATTCCTTACTTTATTGCTTCAAAATATTTCCCAAAGTGCATTTTTGCTTCTTCTTTTCGATCTAGTGGGATGCCTAGTAAAACAGAGGTTGCTGGTCCCGCAGATTTCCCTAAGTCCCATCCATCTACTTCTCCGAGCAATCCTAGTCGATGGCATTCCTCCAATATTCCAGTAGAGCCGACTGGCCAAACACGATGGACTAGTCCGTTGTTTATGGCATTCCATATTTTTTTCATGTTAGCAATTTTCTCTGTTTCCTCGAGAACTTCATTGCCAACACAAGGTTTCCCATAGATAAACCAGTCGTATGAATCGAGTCGTTCTTCTCGTCTCTCACCGATCATCGTGACGGCCATTGCTGATTGCATCGTTTCCATGTTGGTTTCGCTACTCCCCGTAATGACTGGACACTCTACCTCAATCTCTTGAAATAATCTCTCTATGCCTGCAATATACTGGTCCCAGCTTTTATTACCAGAAAAATTATGCACAATAATGGAAGATGGATATGCAAGGGCTGCCCACTGCTCTAGCAACGTTACTCGAGCTGCGAAATAGGAAACTATGTCATCAGCAGCAGGAACGATATCATGTTCTTTTTCACCGATACCAGCAGAATTATCCGTTGTTAATACAAATCCATTTGGCAACAAAACTGCATTACGCATGGATTTTTACACGCTCCATTACTCGCTCGACCATTGGTGAAACAATCATTGCGATTCCCGCATTCAAAACAGTTGCAATCGTAATTCCTGGTAGTGCTCCTACGAAAAATGCTGGCGAGATAATCCAGTAAAACGGAAGTGTTGCAAGAACACTGTTCGCAAAAATGAAAAATACCCACTTCAGCACTTTACGTCCTGCTTGATGAAGCTTCGTAAATACGAATAATATAATAAACATTTCCACCGCAATGATGATATGCAGCGGTCCAAGTGGGAACCCTACATAAAGAGATGATGATAAATGACCGATTAAAGATGCTGCCCCTGCATAAACAGGGGGTAAGAATGCGCCTGAAACAAGTGCTGGCACCGTATCAAGTGCCGCGCTTCCAATACCAACTGGAATTTTAACGAATGCGCCGATTGCACAAAGTGCTGCAAACATTGCTGCGAGTGTTAGTAAACGAAGCTTCATCGTTCTTACTCCCCCTCTTTCTTCACACTTCCTACGTTTTTAAATACTTTTGCACTGCGTACGTATTCTACATCTGACACATTTTCACGTGAATTTGCTACGCGTGCTGCTGCGAATAAATAGTCGGATAAGCGATTCAAATAGCGCTGCACAACTGCAGGAACATCTTCTTCCGTTTTCATCAATGTCACCATTTGTCGCTCTGCACGTCTTGTAATCGTACGCGCAATATGAAGGGTTGCCGCTGCTGGTGTTCCACCGGGTAAGATGAAGCGTTCTAGTAACGGGCCTTCTTCTACCAGCACATCAATACGTTTTTCCATCGCTTCAATTGGTTCGTCCGTCATTTTATACACTCGACGATTGGATACGTTTGCTAAATCTCCACCGCAGTCGAATAATTCGTGTTGAATCGTTTCTAAATCTGCTAACATATCCGCGAAGATGGCTGGATCTAGTTCGGTCACTGCTTTTCCGATAAATGAATTTACTTCATCAATCGTTCCGTACGTTTCTACGCGAATATCATCTTTGTCTGTTCTTCCACCTATTAATCCTGTTTGCCCTTTGTCACCCGTTTTTGTGTAAATCTTCATTCCAATCATCTCCCTTTATCGTTTGTGGAATTCCGTACCAAATCCGTGTTACATGGTCTGCCCTTGTAAAAAGCTTTTGATAAAATCTTCCGACGTCATCTCGCAATTTGCGCGTGCTTGCTTCCATGGGGACTATGCCACGACCAATTTCTGTTGCAATGACTATTACTTCTACTGTTTTGTTCCACTGTTCTAATTGTTCATGTAACTTACTGAGAGCTGGTTCCAAAAGGTTCTCCACTCCAAAAACAACGATTACTTCCGTTGCTGGCAATAAAACAACGGCATCTGCTGCAGCATCAACCCACTGCACGCTTCGCCTCCGAACATACTTTTCTACATACGCTCGTTTTCCATTAAATGCTCCACCGAAAATGACGTGCACCGTTTCCCCTCCAGTACGTCTTTTTTATCTGCCCATTGCAGCTTGTAGCTACTACCATGGGGAACTTCCCAATCCCAAAAATTCTTTTCAATAGGTGCAAATTTTGTTAATAAAAAGCGAATGGGTCCACCATGTGTAACCATAATTGGCTGTTCAAAATCTTTCACCACATCATAAAAAGCCTGTAATACTCGCTCTTCCATGTCGACTAGTGACTCTCCGTTTGGAGGTACCACTGCTCGAAAGTCATTTAGCCATTCCTTATATAAAGGAACTTCTTTTAATTCATTATATGTTTTTTCTTCCCAATCACCAAAGGAGCATTCTCGCAGTTGTCTATTTGGAAAATAAGGAACCTCTTTGAATATCTGTTTTGCCGTTTGCCTACAACGTAGCAGATCACTGCCGATAACTTGTTTCATTTCCTGTGAAAGGAATTTGGTTTTTATTCCAGAAATGATCGGTTCATCAGTCCAGCCAATATACTTTTTCTCACGATTTCCTTGTGTCGGCAAGTGCCTTATGAGAGTAATAATAAAAGCGTCAGCCATAGTGCCACCTCCGAAACTTCCACACTCGCACCAAGCAGATCACCTGAAACACCACCGAAGTTTTTCATGACCCAATTGCGGAATACACAAATAAATAATACGAAGACGACCGAAAAAGTAAGTGCAATCATCCCATTTGTCAGCCATCCTAGTACGAAGAGACCGACAAATAAATTACATGCAGTTGCTAGTATGACTATGTTCGCATGCATCTTCTGTTTAAAAAAATATGCCAAGCCACTGTCTTTTGCACTTCTAGTTAACCCAAATAGCATTACCAGTGTAGCCCTAGAGAAAAAAGGAATAAGTAATACAAAAACCCAATGAAACGTGTCAGTTGCCAGCACTTCCGCTACAATAATTACTTTACCTACGATTAATAAAACCACTGCCATCACACCAAAAGCTCCAACTCGTGGATCGTCTAAAATTTCAAATCGTTTCACTCGATCTCGGTAGGAAAAGAACGCATCCGATGTATCAATAAACCCATCCATATGAAGACCTCCAGAAAAGAGTATCCCTAGAAGTACAATGCCGAATCCCGTCATTAATGGACTCCATTCGAAGTAGAGCAGTGCACAAGTAATAGCCCCTATGCTAGCACCTATCCATGGAAAAAAACTGTACATGCCTGTAATTTGTCGGTTTTCCATTGGTAAATTTTTATGAACAGGAACGATGGTGAAAAATTGAAGTGCTAGTAAAAGGCTTGTCATTTATTTTCCTCATCGCACTCTAAAATAGCTACTATTTCTTCCCACTTTACGTGCTTTTTAAAATGATTTGCCCAATTATTTATTTGTTCATCGGTGGAAGCTTTAGTATCTTTTGCAACGCCGTCTTCTTCCTCCAGTTCATTCGGAAAGTAAGGGACAACTCCTAATACGTCGACTCCTGTATACGATTCGATGTAGTCAATGCCGTCTTGGAATAGCGAGATATCTCCTTGAAACTTATTAATAATAATCCCCTTCACTCGGTCTCTCTGTGCCTCTGGCAGTAGGGCAAGGGTACCAACGATGGATGCAAACACACCACCATATTCGATATTTGCTACTAATATAACCGGAACATCTGCCAAATCGGCAACCCGCATATTGACTAATTCTCGATCTTTTAAATTCATTTCAACAGGACTGCCTGCACCCTCTAAAATGAGGTATTCATAGGAATCGGATAGCTTCCTTAAACTGCTTATTATAAGCTGTTGGCCTTCTTCAAAAAACTGTTCGCGATAGCGCATTCCATTCATTCTATTTTCTTTTTTCCCAAGGATAATTAGGTCTGTTTCCATATTCCCAGAAGGTTTTAATAATATCGGATTCATGTCCGCTAAATAGGGAGTTTTGGCAGCTCTAGCCTGCAATGCTTGTGAAACACTAACCTCAAAGCCTTCTGCTGTATGAATGCTTAAGCTGGACATATTTTGTGATTTAAAAGGTGCCACACTTTTTTCTTCATTCGCAAGCAGTCGGCAAATAGCCGTACAGACCAAGCTTTTCCCTACACTAGAAGCGGTTCCTTGCACCATTAATCCTTTCACGTATATCCCTCATTTCCACTGATGGCTTATGCCGTATTCCATTTCAAATGCGTAATCTGCTTTTGCCACAAGCTGCTGATGAATTCGGCCAATCCACTTTTGATAGAGTACGACACTTTCATAGGTAGACAATGGTTCATCAAGCACTTCATTCGAAACGATGACGACTACCTTTGCTTTTTCTATTAATTGATCGATTGCATGGTAAAGTTGTTTTTCCACTTCTACCATATTGCTTTCGTAAAGTTCGTTGGCAAGCCATGTAGTAACACAATCCCAAAGGATGCCGTCCCCTTCTTGAATTTGCGAAACGATTTGTTCGAAGTGTCGTGACTGCTCGATCGTCATCCATTCGACCGGATAATTTTCACGATCCTCCTGATGTCTTTCAATTCGTTTCGCCATTTCACCATCTACTGCAACTCCAGAAGCGACATACACATTTCTTCTTGCTTGCTCGTTCATCAAATAATGTTCGGCGAAGCTACTTTTTCCACTCCGCACACCACCCGTTATGAAGACAAGTTTTCCTCGAACCATGCGGTCATCTCCTTTTGCAATTGCTCCATTTGCAGCTTCTCTTTCATGCCAACACGAAACCATTTCCCGTCTAAACCTTTAAAATTTTCGGTATGACGAAGGACACAACCCTTTGCTAATAAATATTCGAAAAACCCTTTCGATCGCGCAGGATTAGGAAGCTGAAAACAAATAAAATTCGTCTGAGATGGAAGAACAGTACAGTTCCACCTTTCAAGAAACACTGTGATTTGCTCTCTCATTTCTTTCGCAAAGGTAATTGTCTGTATTCGATATTCTTCTTCCTTTAAGCAATCGGCACCAATCGTCGTTGCAATAGCATTACTATTCCAGTGCGGCATTCTGCTACGAATTTCTTGAATGATTTGCTCGTCTGCAATAGCATATCCAAGTCGCAAACCAGGAATCGCATACATTTTTGTCATCGAACGTACGACAATGACATTCGGGAAATCCTTTAAATACGGTATAAATGATTCGCTTTCATCAATAAAATCAAGAAACGCTTCGTCTAAAATAACTTCACATTTATATCTTCTTGCATACTCTGCAATTTGTAATATTTCTTCTAATGGAATCAGGTAGCCGGTTGGATTATTCGGTCTGCATATATAAATAACTTCTGCAAATTCTACTTCATCTAACACTTCGTCCAAGGGAAGAGCTTGTGGTGCAATTATTTCTTTTATGTACACATGATAAGGTGCAAGCGTGGCTGCGTATTCCGAAAAAGTTGGGTGAATCAACACAGCCCGCTTGTTTTCATATCGTTTTGCAAGGCTTGCGAATATTTCTGCTGCACCATTTCCAACGATCACCTGATTGACATCCACTTGATGGTATTGTCCAGCTGCAGATAAAAATGGTCCTCCATGCGGATCTGGATATTTAGTTATTAACTCTGCATATGTGGACCATCTTTCATTTACAAATGCAGGCGGCCCTAATGGATTGACATTTTCACTAAAATCAATCACCATTTCTGGTATTTTCATACCTAGACGTTCATATACGTGATGCGCGTTTGCCCCATGATTAGGTAATGACAAATAAAACTCCTCCGATCACCATCATCCAAAGCCAAAATAGAAATACAGCTGTTTTTAGATGGGAGATGGCCCCTAAAATATGGCTAGGATTTAGTGGAACTTCTCCAACTCCCATTAAAGCTCGATTGGATACGATTCCTTTATATGTATTGATTCCACCGAGTTGTATACCTAGCTGATAGGCTGTAGCAGCTTCTAAGTAGCCGCTATTTGGACTTGGGTGCTTTTTCGCATCAAGCCACCAGCCTTTCATTCGCTGTCCAAAAGGTAATACACTTTCTTTCTTGCCCCATAGCATAATAATATAGCCCGTCAAACGGCTCGGAATGTAATTTGCAATGTCATCCAGCTTTGCAGATGCATAGCCAAATTCTTCATATTTCTCGTTTTTGTAGCCAACCATTGAATCGAGCGTGTTAATGGCTTTATAAAGCCACAACCCAGGTGCACCTGCTAAAAGAAATGCATAGAAAAGTGGAGCAGTAATCCCGTCACTAATATTTTCAGATACCGTTTCCACGACACCTCTCGTAATCTCTTTTTCGTCTAGTTTTTCTGTATCTCGTCCAACAATCCACGATAGTTTTTGTCTCGCAGCAGGTAAATCTTTCTTGATTAAAGGTCTATACACATCCATTGCCGCATCCTGTAAGCTTTTTTGAGCAAGTCCTGATGCGATGAGAATACTTTCCACAGCAATTCCAACGCCCATATGAATCGAATAAGCTCCAATTAAAATGGCTAATATAGCGAAAAATGTGATACCGACTACAATAAAAACTAGTAGAAATCCCTTTGATTTCCTTGCTCTTCCTTTATTCAACCGAGCAGTTAGCTTTAAAATAAGCGATCCGATCCATCGGACTGGATGCGGCCAATTCGGCGGGTCTCCGATGATTCGGTCCAGTAATAGGCCAATTGCTATGGCAATAATATGCGGACCCATCCTACACCCAACCTTTTGCTATTTTGTATATTTGAATTGCTTCTACTGTGCACTCATATACGCCTAATCCAATTTTTTTACCGATTTCCGTAATTGGACCAGCGTATGGAATATGCGTTCCTTTTTGAGTCGCAGCAACTAAAACACTATCCGTGGATGTTCCAGTTGCAATTGTACCTGTCCGTGGATCTTTTACTCCTTCAAAAGCTAGCGCTTTCGTTTTTGCTTCCGTTGCAGTAATAACAGACTGGATAAATGCTTCATCGGAAAGTTCTCCGTTGATAATAATCCATGTATTAATCGTACCGATAGCAGGCAACATCTCAACTTCATGTGCTCTTGAAACATCTACCGCATTTCCGACTCCGGCAGTAACCATGATGACAATACTTCCAAATGGCGTGTCATATTCTTTTATTACTGCGTCTTTTGTTTGGACCGCAGTCATCATTCCAATGGTATCTGCTTCCGAAAACCCCTTATCAGCTAAGTACGCTAACATTTCTTCTTGCACATTGTCGCAAGCATAATTAGCATCCACTCTTCGATTGACGAAGTTTCTATACCAGCCACTTCCCGCATTTATTACGGCAGAGGACCATGTTTTTAGCTGCGTTTCCGCTTGAAATACGACCAACTCTCCCGTGACTTGAAAGTTTTCTGTTGTAATGAGTTGTTCATCCTTCAGTTCCTTCACGTCTGGAAGAATTGTAATTTGTGGTTTTGGTCGCTCAGGATGTGGATTTGTGCTAACTCTAGCTTTGTACACAGTTTCAACCTGACTTTTCTTTACTACTTCATGTGGCTCACCGATTGCTTTTATTTCCCCTTGATCCATTAATAACAATCGATCACAGTATAGAGAGGCAAGATTTATATCATGAAAGACACTAATAATCGTGATGCCTTTTTCAATAGCTTGCGTTTTAATCGTATCGAGTAATTGCTTTTGGTGCGCAATGTCTAAATGATTCGTCGGTTCATCTAGCAATAAAATAGGAGCTTGTTGTGCAAGTGCTTGGGCAACAAATACGCGCTGTTGCTCCCCTCCTGACAATAGGTCTAACAACTGATGCTCATATCTTTCTATTGCGGTCAGTTTCATTGCCTCGGCAACTGCCGCTTCATCTTCACCCGACCACGAGGAAAACCAGCCACTTTGATGAGGATACCTCCCGAGTGAAATGGTATCTCTAACTGTATGTGAAAATGCATGACTATGTAATTGTGGAAGAACCGCCATTTTCTTAGCTAGTTCTTTGGAAGAATAAGATTGGAGAGATTTCTCGTCGATCAGAACTTCTCCTGATTTCATCGGTAAAATTCCACTCATCACTTTCAGTAAAGTGGATTTCCCGCTTCCGTTAGGTCCTAGGATGCCTAGCATTTCTCCTTTTTCAACTTCGAAGGAGACGTTTTTAACGATTAGTTGGTGTTCGTAACCACCAGATAGCTCTTTTATTTTCAACATATTAAACGCCTCCTTTTTTCCGTTGTCTAAAGAAAATAAATGCAAAAACTGGTGCACCAATAAATGCTGTTATGACACCAATCGGCAACTCGGTTGGCGAAATAATGGTGCGAGACACTAAATCACAAATGATTAATAACGATGCTCCATTAATGAAACTCAACGGTAACACATGTCTGTTATCTGAACCAAATAAAAGCCTTGTCATATGCGGAACGACAAGTCCCACAAATCCTATTGTTCCAGACACAGCAACCGCCGTTCCCGTTAGCATCGATCCTCCGATTAGTATCATCATTTTTCGCTTTTTCACATCTACTCCTAAATGCTTTGCACGCTCTTCTCCAAATAGCATCGCATTTAATTCTCTTCTGTTCCATGCTAATAAAGCCGAGCCAATCACAACAAACGGTAAAGCCATTTGCACAAAATCCCACCCACGCATCGATACACTACCAAGCAGCCATCCAATAATTTGGCGAAGCTCTTCCCCAGTTAGTGCAATCATCAAGGAAATAACGGAGCCTAAAAAGGAACTAACAATAATCCCAGTTAAAATAATGGTCTCCATCTTCATGGAACGGTCGACTAGTTTAGCAAATGTAATAACAAGGAGCATCGTAAGAAATGCACCAATCATACTAAAAACAGGTAATGTGTATATTCCTAAAAAGGGTACCGAAATACCGAAAAAGAGCGTAGCCACGGCACCTACTGAGGCACCGGACGACACTCCTAACGTATAAGGATCTGCAAGCGGGTTTTTTAATAAACCTTGAAACGCGGCACCTGCAATGGCTAGTGATGCACCAACTAGCCCTGCAAGTACAACCCGTGGCATACGAATTTTCCAAACTATATTGGTCGCGATTTCATCTGCTCCCGTATTCCATAATGTGCTGATCGGTACCTGAACGGATCCGACCGATACACCGAGCCAAATTGCTACTAATAGAGCAGCAATCGACAGGATGTAGCCGATCATGACTTTACTCACCAAATGCCTCTGGATAAATAGCTTTTGCTACTTCTTCTAATCCTTCTGCAAGACGTGGACCTGTACGACTAGTTAAGTTTTCATCTACTTGAACAACTGCATCATTTTTCACAGCAGTAATAGAAGCGAATCCATCACGAGCTTTTACGCTCTCTACAATTCCAGGTACGTAGCTATACATAACAATAATCACATCCGGATTGCGGCTTACAATTTCTTCTGGCTCAATTTTGAACCAACCTTCTTGATCTGCTGCAATATTTTCAGCATTCACCATATCTAAAATCTCTTGCATAAATGTTCCTTTACCAGGTGTGTAAATTTCAGGAACATCCGATGTTTCTACGAATACTGTTTTCTTCGTTTCTACTTTTGCAACTTTCTCTTTTACTTCTTCTACTTTTGCTTTCATATCTTCTACAATTTTTTGTGCTTCTGCTAATTTACCAGTAGCACGACCAATTTGTTCGATTGTTGTATAAGTTTCATTGAAATCTGCTGCATTTTTTACAACGAAAACTTTCACACCAGCGTCACGGATTTGTTGTAATCCTGCTTCGCCCATTCCAAGGCTTGACTCATGTGCGAATACGATGTCCGGATTCATGGATACGATTTTCTCCACATTGAATTCTTGCCCGCCGATTTTCTCTTTTTCAAGTGCTTCTTCTGGATAGTTATCGTAATCATTTACACCAATAATTTCCTCATTTAATCCAAGTGCAAACAAAATTTCTGTATTGCTTGGCATCATTGAAACGATTGTTTTTGGTGCTTCTTCTAGTGTAATATCATTGCCAACTGCATCTGTGATTGTGATCGGGAATTCTGTTTCTTCTACTGCAGTTTCTACTTGTGGACTTTCATTGTTTTCAACAGGTTTTGCTTCTTCTTGTCCACATCCTACTAATAGTAAAACTGCTAATGCGGATGCCATCCATAATTGCCATAACTTCTTCATTTGTCATTCCTCCTAATTCTTTGCAACAAAAAATCTCCCATCCATAGAATGAGAGATAGATATAGGTATAAATCTGCGAGGAAAAAATGGCCAAGCCGATCTACACCAAACCTATCCTCGTAGGCAATGGGTGTAATTTCATAAAGGCAGGTTTTCTGACTCATGATACAACCGTATCATTTACAGTGGCGGGACCGCGCTGGACTTTAACCAGCTTCCCTTTTAACTCAAGTAATCCGTAACTTGAGCACCTCTATGCAATAAAATATGTATTGTGCATTGCACTTATTATACCTTAAATTAATGGTTGTCGACAGAGGTTTTTATATTATTTGACCGATAATTAATACTATTCGACCAAATTGCGATGTTATTCGACCGATTCACATCTATGTTATGGAGAAACTTTTTTATTATAAGCCATCATCGAGAAAAAAAAGGGCTGTCCCTAAAGTCATATAGTGACTGAGAGACTGTCCCTTTTCCAATGTATTGATTCCGTTCCAGACGGACGCTTTCCGCGGGCATGGCTTCAGTCTCCTCGTCGCTTTCGCTCCTGCGGGGCCTTCAGCTCACGCTATTCCCGCTGGAGTCGCCGTCTTCCACTACAATCAATTGCCAACAAAAATAGTAGTTTAATAAAAAGTATACAAAAAACAGGTGTAGAAAAAGACTCGTTTTTCTACACCTGCTTCAATTTATGGGCTTATTGGACAGCTCCTTTAATACTACATATTACATTTTCTCTGGAGCATTTACACCAATTAAACGAAGTGCGTTTGCAATTGTTTGACGAGCAGATGTAACTAATGCAAGACGCGCTTCTGTTAGAGCTACGTTTTCTGCATCTAAAACTTTATCCGCATTATAGAAGCTATGGAATGTTGCAGCTAATTCTTGAATATAAGTTGCTACACGGTGAGGTGCACGAAGTTTTGCAGCATCTGCCACGACTTGTGGGAAATCACCGATTTTTTTCAATAAGTCTAATTCTTTTTCACTTTGTAATAGCTCAAGTGAATCCGTTGAAGCTTTCAACTCTTGTGTTTCAGCAGAACGTAGAATTGAGCAAATACGTGCATGGGCATATTGTGCATAATACACAGGGTTTTCATTTGACTGAGAAACCGCTAAATCTAAATCAAAGTCCATATGTGAATCGCCCGAACGCATACCGAAGAAATAACGAACTGCATCCAGTCCAACTTCCTCTACAAGCTCGCGCATCGTAACAGCTTTCCCTGTACGTTTACTCATTTTCATTTTTTCGCCGTCTTTATACAATTGAACCATTTGAATAACGGATACTTCTAATTTCTCACGCTCGTATCCAAGTGCTTCAATAGCAGCTTTCATACGTGGGATATACCCGTGGTGGTCTGCTCCCCAAATATTGATCAATTGGTCGAAACCACGAACTAATTTATCTTCATGGTAAGCGATGTCTGGTAATAAATAAGTGAAAGAGCCGTCGCCTTTGATCAATACACGGTCTTTGTCATCGCCAAAAGTAGTAGAACGGAACCATGTTGCCCCCTCTTCTTCAAAGATATGACCATTCGCACGCAATTTATTTAATGCTACATCGATTTTACCATCTTCGTATAATGAAGTTTCAGAAAACCAGTTATCAAAGCCAACACGGAAATCCGCTAAGTCTTTTTGTAGCTTCGCAAGCTCAACTTTTAACCCATGTGCACGGAATGCTTTGTAACGCTCTTCATCCGACACTTGAACAAATTTATCGCCATGCTCTTTTACAAGATTTGCTGCGATATCGATAATATCTTGCCCACGGTATCCGTCTTCTGGCATTTCTTTTTCTAAACCTAATGCTTCAAAATAGCGTACTTCAATCGAAACAGCTAAATTGTGGATTTGATTACCAGCATCATTTATATAATATTCACGAGCTACGTCGTATCCAGCAAAGTCCAAGACGTTACATAATGAATCCCCAACAGATGCCCCGCGTGCATGCCCTAAATGTAAATCACCAGTTGGATTGGCAGAAACAAACTCTACTTGAATTTTTTCTCCTTCTCCTGAGTTCGTACGTCCGTATTTTTCTTCTTCTGTTAGTACGGCTTTAATTACTTCTTGTAAATAATCTTTACGAACGGTAATATTCATAAATCCAGGTCCTGCGATGTCAATTTTCTCCATCATTGTTCCTGACATATCAAGGGTTGCTACAATTGCTTCCGCGATTTGACGAGGATTTTTTCTCGCAAGCTTAGTCAGCTGCATCGCAATATTAGTTGCATAGTCACCGTTTGCTTTATCTTTCGGTGTTTCTAAATGGATAGAAGGAATTTGCTCTTCTGTTACAAGTTCCGCCTTTAAAACAGCTTGTTGTAAAGCTGTTTTAATCGATTGTTGTACTTTTTCTACTGCGTTCATTTACTTCGCCTCCGTATAAATTAGTTCTAATGTATATGTACCAGCAACTTCTTCGTTTATAAGCAATTCGTATTCCACTTGAAAATGGCCATCTTCGAATTGCAGTTGCGTTGTATTTGTTGTAATCATCATTGTGCCATATCCCGTGTCATAGCTTCCTGTTTGAAGCTCACCTAGTTGAAATGGCAAACGCATTTTCACTCCACCGCTGCGTAAGATTAAAGCGGAATTATTATCTAACTTTACGGTTGTTCGAACTGCCTTCTCATTTTGCACTTCTTCATAAACTAAATAAGGCTGCTCTCCTTTTAAAGTTAGAACACCTGTCGTTTGCATATCAAATGATTCTTTTGCAATGTCTGGATGTTTTATTGTTGATAATAAACGAACATTGACTGATTTCTTTAGTGGTTGAGACATTGACTTCACCCTTTAGAGCATTTTCATAGTTAATTTACGTCATTAAAAAATAATCGTTAATAATAAACGATTAGTAAGCACTTTTTTATATGGTGCATGAATATATAACAATTTTTCACCGTGTTTTACTATAACCTTCACATTATATCTTAAAGTTTGCTTGTGTGACAACTAATCAAAAAGGAATCTATTATAACATTGCAATCCTCCCCCAGTAAATGGATGGACGAAATGATTTTACTCTTTTTGGTTATTTATAATTTGGAATTATTATACATTATTAGTTAAGATACGTCTTAATGAGACTATTTTTATGCTAACAGAGACCATTTCAATCCTAACCGCAACCATTTTTCGACAAGCGAGACCAATTTCGCCATAACCGAGACCAAATTTCACATTAATAAGTTTACTTGAAGTGAGATACCTTGGTTTTAAGAGTAATTTAGTGCATACGAGAGGAATCTACAGCTATGCGAGAGCATTTAGAGACTATCCTACAGCGGCTTTTCTGACTGGATCCTGAAAAACAAAAAAACGTAATGCCCATTTAAGGACATCACGCTTATTATTTAACCCAACCAAGTATCATTTCTCTAAGCAATTTGCTAGCTGTATTAGCAGTCTGTTCAGATGAATCATAAATTGGTGCAACTTCGACTAAGTCGAAGCCAACAACGTTTACTCCCGAGTTTGCGATTGCATGGATAGAAGCTAGTAGTTCACGGCTTGTAATACCGCCACAGTCTACTGTTCCAGTTCCAGGTGCATGTGCAGGATCTAACACGTCGATGTCGATTGTGACATAAACTGGTCGACCTGCTAGAGTTGGAAGCACTTCTTTCAAAGGCTCCAATACTTCAAATTTGGCAATTTGCATACCGTTTTCTTTTGCCCAGTCAAACTCTTCTTTCATTCCAGAACGAATTCCGAATGAATAGACGTTTTTCGGACCAATGTATTCGGCAATTTTACGAATCGGAGTGGAGTGAGAAAGCGGCTCTCCTTCGTATTCCACGCGTAAATCCGTATGCGCATCCATATGAATAATCGCAAGATCTTTATAGTTGTCTGCCACTGTTTTCATAACAGGCCAAGACACTAAGTGTTCGCCACCCATACCAACAGGAATTTTCCCATCTTGCATCAATTGACGAATAAAATCTGCAATTACATCCAAACTTTTTGATGCATTACCAAAAGGAAGCGGAATATCACCAGCATCAAAATAGTTCACATCATCTAGCTCGCGGTCTAAATACGGGCTATATTCCTCTAAACCAATTGATACTTCACGAATGCGCTGCGGGCCAAAGCGTGAACCTGGACGATAGCTTACTGTCCAGTCCATTGGCATACCGTAAATCACCGCTTGTGCTTCTTCGTAATTTTGCTTGCTTTTAATAAATACATTTCCTGAATAAGCTTCATCAAATCTCATCGGCCTATTCTCCTGCTAAGTCTTTCACAAATTTCGGTAATACGAATGCAGCTTTGTGAAGCTCTTTTGTATAATATTTTGTTTCAATATCAAAGAATTGCTCGTCCGGAACTTGAAGTGGATCGTATTTTTTCGAACCAATCGTGAAGCACCAAAGTCCACTTGGATACGTTGGAATATTAGCCAAGTACATATTTGTAATTGGGAAAATTTCTTTTACGTCCTTTTGTACTTGGCGGATTAAATCTGCTTTGAACCAAGGGTTGTCCGATTGTGCAACGAAGATACCATCTTCTTTTAATGCTTTTGAAATTCCAGCATAGAAACCTTTTGTAAATAAATTCACAGCTGGTCCAACTGGTTCAGTAGAGTCTACCATGATTACATCGTATTCGTTTTCTGACTGTGCGATATGCATGAAGCCGTCGCCAACTTGAACGTCCACACGTGGGTTTTCTAACTCACATGCAATTTCTGGTAAATAAATCTTCGAATACTCGATAACTTTTCCATCTATGTCAACAAGTGTTGCTTTTTTCACTTTTGGATGCTTCATAATCTCACGAATTACTCCACCGTCTCCTCCACCAACAACTAAAACGTTCTCAGGATTTGGATGTGTAAATAAAGGAACGTGCGCAACCATTTCATGGTACACAAACTCATCTTTTTGTGACGTCATTACCATTCCGTCTAAAAAGAGCATATTCCCCCACTCTTCTGTTTCTGCCATTTCTAACAGTTGAAAATCCGTTTGCTCTGTATGAAGTGTACGATTTACCTTCATTGTGATGCCAAAATTCTCGGTTTGTTTTTCCGTAAACCAAAACCCAGCCATGTATCTATCTCCCTTACCAATATGATTTAAGTGTAATGTATCAAAAAATTAAATACAAAGAAAGTATAGAGGTTTTTGACGAAAGTGCAATAGTTTTTTCTTTTTCCGTTTAATTTGAATCTATTGTTCTCATACTAATGAAAACATCAATTAGAACTGGGGAGATATTATGAGGCGCGCACAATACAGAAAAAAAACCACACGATCCAAACGCATGAAAAGGGTTTTTCTACTAAGTATTGTTGCTAGCTGTGCCTTTTTTAGTGCGTTTGTAACGCTTCGCATATATGCACAAATCGTTGGTGCGCCTATTATACAGGTACCCATCTCCTCTGTATTTTTAGATAATCAAGGGAATGTCATCGGTGACCGATTTGAGGAGCAGCGACGCTATTGGGTATCTCTAGACGAAATCTCACCATTCATACCGCAGGCCACAATTGCAGTAGAAGACCAGGAATTTTATGAACATCATGGATTTGATTACACCCGAATCGCTTCTGCACTTTTAAAGGATGTAAAAGCAGGAAAAAAAGTAGAGGGTGCAAGTACAATTACACAGCAATACGCTCGGAATCTATTTTTAACACATGATAAGACTTGGACTCGAAAATTAAATGAAGCATTGTACGCTTACCGGTTAGAAATTTTTTATGAAAAGGAGGAATTACTAGAAGGATATTTAAATACAGTTTACTTCGGACACGGAATGTACGGAGTCGAAGCAGCAAGTAGGTTTTATTATGGTAAGAGCGCGAAATCTCTTACTCTAGCGGAATCAGCATTACTAATGGGAATTCCTAAAGGACCTACTCATTATTCTCCATTAGTGAATGAAGAAAAAGCAAAAAATCGTCAACAATTAATTTTGACATTAATGAACAATCAACAATTTATAACCGCCGAGCAGAAGGAACGTGCAATGGAGGAAAATTTCGTATTAAAAACGGAAGATTCTGTTGTAACGAAAAAAACAGCTCCATATTTTTTAGAAGAGGTATGGAAAGAAGCATCGCAAATCATTAAAGAAAAAGGTCATCGAATTGAAGAAGGTGGTTGGACAATTACCACTACTTTAAATAAAAAGCATCAGCAGGCTGCAGAAGAAACCATTCAAAAATGGATGCCAGAAGGAGAGTTACAAATTGGTTTTATCAGTATGGAACCGAGAACGGGCTATGTGACAGCAATGGTTGGTGGTAGAGATTTCTCTACAAGTCCATTTAATCGTGTGACTCAAGCAAAAAGGCAGCCAGGATCTATCATAAAACCATTGTTATATGGCGCAGCACTGGAAAATGGATTCTCTCCCCTTACGTATTTGAAAAGCGAACGAACTATTTTCACTTATGATAATGGGCGGAGAGAATATGAACCAAAAAATGTAAACGGAGAATTTGCTGAAAATCCGATCTCGATGGCACAAGCCCTTGCAATTTCGGATAATATTTATGCAGTCAAAACATTAGAACATATTGGATACAAACCGTTTCAACAACTCATTGAACGATTTGATATTAAAATGAAAATTGATGATACGCCTGCGACAGCACTTGGCACATCAGAAGTTTCCCTTTTTGACATGACAAAAGCATACAATACGATTTCTGCAAAAGGAATTCAGAAAAAACCAACTTATATTACGAAAATTACAGATAATGACGGCAATACCTTGTATGATGTGCAGAAAGAAAAAGTGAAAGATAAAGTGGTAATGCAGGAACAAGATGCCTTTTTGTTGTCTCATTTGCTTACTGGCATGTTTGATCCAATTTTCAATGACTATTCCCCTTCAACTGGAATTAGTATTCGTGCCAAACAAACACGACCATATGCTGCAAAATCTGGGACTACTATTTCCGATCAATATTTAGTTGGATTCTCTCCTCAGCTGACTGCAGGTGTTTGGAACGGGTATGACCAAGGAAAACAAGTGAGTGATGCGGAAGCAAAGCAAGTGACGAAGCAAGTATGGATTGAATTTATGGAATCTGTTCATCGAGGTTTGCCTGTAGAACCATTTATTGCCCCACCTGGCGTTCGTGGAGTCATTGTCGATATTAAAACAGGTGGAATAGCTACCTCTGCTTGCGAAAAACAGCGTCTAATATATTTAAAAGAAAAAGATGTCCCTACAAAACTGTGCACAGATCCAAGCTTAAAGCAGCACACATTTGAAGAAAGCGATCCCGAAGAAGATAATTGGTCCATTTTCCCGTTCTCGTTCTTTGGAGAATAAATATTGGAAGAATGCGCTTTTCGCGCGGTAAAACTCTCCATTTGCATTCCAATAAATGGATGAATGAGACCAAATTAGCGTCAATCGAGACTAATTCCTTGGAAACCGAGACCAATTCGTCTGAAAGCAAGACCAACTCCCGTCAAACCGAGACCAAATTCAAAAATCAATTTTTTCCATAATATAAAAAGCTTTCTAGTACCTAAATTAGGTAATAGAAAGCTTTTTCTTAGTGTCGCGTTCTGCAAAAAGTATGCAATTATTGGATTGGGTTGTCGCAATTCTTCCACATCTCTACTTACTTGTTTAACTAAGTGTCCTAGCATTACTGTGAAGTAAGCTTTAAGTAAATTGTACTTTCTTTTAAAGATTAATTCAACCACTTAAACAGACTATATTGAGTTATGGCTATTTTTTTATTTAGCATTCAAGTCATTATGTAGCTTCTCGTCGCTTCTAGCCCACATTTCTCGATTATGAGATTGCAGAAAATCACTTAAAATATTTTTAGAACGTTCGTCCATAAAATCAACTAAAATTTGACGCTTCATTGATTTGTCCATTCGATTTACATGATCCGCAAGTATTTTAAAGCCTCGACGTTTTTCTCGATTTACGACCATTTCACAAGCAGTAACGCCCGCATAGTAAGGACCATCTACCTTGTGGTCAATTGTCACCCAAACGAGCCAATAAGGTTTTCCACCTTCTGAATCTTCTCGGTTCGTAGTAAATTTAATGCCACGCTCTGTATCACTTCTTGCATGCATCGCACCAATCTCTACTTTTGCAATACCTTCTTCTATATCAATAATGACTGGAGACACGTTCTCTAGAGATAAAGCTCCAATGCCAAAGCCTTTGTGTCCGTCCGTCGGATCATTTTTTATTATGGTGAATCCCATTTTTTGTTTCGGTTTTTCTTCATTTGTCATTCGATTGTTCCCTCCGTTCTGTTATGATATCTAGTATACAGATAATTTCACTAAAGGAGGAAATGAAATGCCATACGTAACAGTAAAAATGTTAGAAGGCCGTACTGAAGAGCAAAAAAAAGCCTTAGTTGAGAAAGTGACTGCAGCAGTAGTAGAAACGACTAATGCTCCAATTGAAAATGTCGTAGTATTCATCGAAGAAATGCCTAAAAATCATTACGCAGTAGCTGGCACACGTTTCAGTGATAAGTAATATTTGTAAGAAAAGCCACTAATCGCGCACTTTAAGAGCAATACCTGTTTCAGACGTTTCCGGATTGCATTGGAATGGACACTAGCTACACCATCACCGAGCGATTTTTAGGAGAGGAGGATTGTGACTAGTCACGATCCTCCTCTCCTTTTTCGGTAATCTTGTGGCTTTTCCCTTCCGTCGCCCTCCTGCAACTTTAGAAAACAGATTTGTTAGTGCTGTTTTTGATAACGAGAGAATAAATACTTTCTTACTCATGTTGGAGGCTCCCGAAGATGCAACTTCGGGAGCTCTAGTACCGATTTATAAGATAAATGCTATCTATTTTTCTGTCGTTTGCTCTGTTTACAAGTATCATAAACTAGGGAGAAATACTTTTCTTACATGTATTTATACCAACCATAACACTGAGTTCTTAGTAGGCTTTCTTATTTTAAAAAAAGAAAGAGCTGTCCTTATTGGATAGCTCTCAGCTTAACGACAAAAGTATTTTTTTAAACGGTTATGAATAATAATAAATACTCCTAAAGTGGTTGCTTTATATAATTAAAAGTAAGGATAGTGCATATCTATAAGGAATTGTTTATAAGGTAAGGACCACCACGAAGACTCCTGTGGGAACAGCTTGAGCAGAAGACCCCACAGGAACGCACAAAGGATCGAAGGCTAAGAACGCCGCGTCCTGCGGCAACGCCTTCATGACCAACCTCGTGTTGGCCCGAGGCTGAAGCCAAGCCCACGGAAAGCGAAGTGGTGGTCCTTGCCGAATTTACATTCAACTCTATGCACCCAAAATTGAGTTTGTCTACATTCTGAGAGCTGTCCTTATTGGATAGCTCTTTCATTCATTAAATTCATGACAAATAAAAAGGCTTCGTCAATTTCGGACTTTGTAAAATTTAGTTTTCCTTTTACCACATGAAGCTTTTCAATTTGCTCTTCTTTTGGCAAATGGTCGAAATATAACAGTGTCGAAACTAACTCTAAAAAGCGGGAGCTTTTATCTTTCATTTGTTCAATGCACGCTTGTAATGCACGACTTGCCACTGGCACTTGGGCCATCTGCGTAAAATGCTCACCTGCATCTGTCATTTGATATTTATACTGTACATAAGAGCCTTTGTCTTGTCTTTCTTCGTACAAAAAACCCATGCTGCAAAGCTCATCTACTCGCAATGTTAGCTCATGAGAATAAGGACCATAAATATGAAATTCGTATTTTTCTTTATAAGGAAACTGCAACTTTTTTGCGATGTAAACCATTTTTTGTAGTTTTTTTCTTCCGGTGATACCACCGTCAGCTGCTCCAATAAATTGTACAAGTTTTGCATGTTCTTCTAGCAATATAAACCCACCTCTACTATCAAATTCGCTTTGGCATATTTGCCGTCCAGATTTTACTTCCGCTTCACTTCGCTCAGTTCGACAGAAAATAATTGTTCCTTCGCAAGCTCATCGTAGAAAACAGTTAACCTAGCTTGCCAGGTTAACTCCATACAGAATCTGTGACATTTGCCTGAGGCTAGGGCCAACAGGATGTCGGTTACTTAGACGTTGCTGCAGGACGCCTCATACGGAATCAAGTTAACAATTCCAGTATTTGTTTTTTCAATGCTTTCTTTTTGCCGTCTGCTGTTAAGAAATCTTCAGGGAAATACAATTTATGATCAGTTCGGCGTTTTCCAGATATCGCTTCTACTACATCTGATTCTCGTGATAACTCTCTAATTTCTCCGGAAGGCATTTGTAAATGAATTGGGATTCGTTCTCCCTCTTCTCCAGGTCGATAAAAATCGTATGGTAAATCCGATGACGAATCGAACACTAAATAATACTCAGGATCGATACCTGCTCTTTTGAATAATTGTTCGAGTTCTTTCATTTTTACGTAGTCCTTCGCTAAATCGAACTCAATATATTGAAATAATTTACGATTAACAAATCGACTAGATAAATCAGCTAAAATCGGATCTTCTTCAGACATCCAAAGCTGAAAATAGGTCAATAAAACCCCTTCGTCTAAGGCAAGATAATCTTTTAGTGTAAATGTTCCATCAAAAAATCCTAGAAAATGAGTTGGTTGTTGTTCAAAGTGATATCCTATTTCGCTTAATGCTTTCGCACGATGTAAAATTTTTGTTAGGATAACTTCTGCACTGCGCGACACAGGATGGAAATACACCTGCCAATACATTTGGTATCTACTCATAATGTAGTCTTCTACTGCATGCATTCCACTCGATTTAATCACCACTTGATCCTCTAGAGGACGCATAACACGCAATATTCGCTCCATATCAAAATGACCATAGCTAACTCCCGTAAAATAAGCATCTCTTTGTAAATAATCCATGCGATCGGCATCAATTTGACTAGAAATTAAACTTACTACTTGTTTGTTTGGGTACGTTTTTGCGATTACATCCGCTACTTTTTGAGGGAAATCCTTGCTTACCCTTTTTAAGATTTCATTTACTTCCGTTTCCCCAAGTAATATCGCTCTCGTAAATTCTTCATGGTCTAAATCAAATACATTCTCGAAAGCATGTGAAAATGGTCCATGTCCTAAATCATGAAGAAGAGCCGCACATAATACTACTAGTCTCTCTGAAGCATCCCATTGCGGACGCTCCTTAAAACTATCATCTACGATTCGACGAACAATTTCATATACTCCTAACGAGTGATTGAAACGGCTATGTTCTGCACCATGAAAAACTAGATAGGCAGTTCCAAGCTGTTTAATGCGGCGAAGTCGTTGAAATTCTTTTGATCCAATAACATCCCAAATAACTTGATCACGAACATGAATATAACGGTGAACCGGGTCTTTAAACACTTTTTCTTCTGCTAGCTTCTGCGTAGCATAGCTCATTTTCCCACCCCCATAATGTTATAGCTTTAGCTCATTTCAATCTCCAGACAAAGAAGACGCTAAAGCTAAATATAAATTCAACTAAATAGTGTACATTTTATTTTCAGTATAAAGAAAAAAGCCGCTTCTGGAAAGGCGGCATTTTTTTGAAAGATATGCAAGTATAACTTTTCGATCTAGTAACTTTCTAGTCTTCAGAAGTCAGTCGATGAGGTCAAATTTCATCATCTTCGACTGTATTCCTATTAGATGGGCGCCTTGCGCTATTTTTAGTCTTCTAGCTTGGCGCGTACTTTTTCCATTAATTCGTCTTCTGATAAAGCTGCCACTGGACGATTATTAATAAAAGCAAACGTCTTCTTTCGTCCTGGTCCGCAGTATGATTGACATTCTTTTACTTCAATTTCTGCCTCTGGATCAATCGCTTTTAGCTTTGGAATTAATGTTTTTAAATTAACGGCCTGACACTCATCGCAAACTCGAAAATGGTTTGCCATCTGTCCACAACCCTTTCTATAAATAGTAATTGTCTACAGGTCATTGTATCTTAAAGTTTATATTGCTATCAAGTGTATTTTACGTGAATAAAAGAGCGATATGTTGACCATCATGTTAATAGAACAACGAAACTATGAACATGGTAGGAGGACAAACATGGTAAAAATTAGGCAAGATGCATGGATGAATGAAAATGATGAGATGTTAGCAGAAATGGTGCTTAGGCACGTTCGTGAAGGAAGTACCCAGTTAAATGCGTTTGAAGAAGCAGGTGATGAATTAAATCGAACTGCTGCGGCATGTGGCTTTCGATGGAATGCGGTCGTTCGTCATCAATATGAAACAGAATTAAAAGAAGCAAAAAAAGAACGGAAAGAAAAGCTTCGTATACTAGGGAAAGACTATCGTCGAAGAGGAAACGGTATTTATTTAGCCAAGCCTCAAGAAGAAGGAGGAGAACGTACTTCTTCGATCCCTGTTTCAGCATTATCCATTGATATTATTATTGCGTATCTCGTAAGACTACAGCATAGTGATTCCGATATTACTAGGTATCGTCACTTAGCAACGATCTCAACAGAAAAAATTCGTAAATTAGAAAGTGAACTTGCTAAACTAGAAAAAGAAAATGCTGCAATTAAACAAGACTACGAGCAATTTGTGCAGATCATGAACCGTGCAAGACGTCTCGTAACATTAAATGACGAAGATTTACCGACTGTTCCTGTTTTCCAAATGGAGAAGAACGGTAATCTCGTATCTAAAGAACCACCAACCGTCTAATGGATTGGTGGTTTTTTTTTATTTTTCATTTAGCATCTTTTTATTTCTATCTACTACGCGCTGCATATAAAATTGGTAGAGATCCATCTCATCTTGCGTGACAGATTGGGATACTACATTAGTAGACAGCTGTTGCAACAACTGTTGAATGCGTATAACAATATCTTCCACTGCAAAGGAAGCATTTAGCAACTCATTTAAAGAGGCCATTACTTCTGGTTTTATTTCTGGATAGCTAAATTTGGTCTCTTCCCCTTGCACACCGATTTCATAAAACTGACGAATTAATTCTGCTCGCTCACTTCCACTACCCTCCACACATAAATACACCTGCACAGCGATACCTTGTCGAAGTCTGCGTTGCGAAATGCCAGCGAATTTTTTACCGTTAATACTTAAATCATACGAACCTGGGCAGTACGACCCTACAATTTCATAAGCTTCTATTTTCCCTTCCGCTTCTGGGAATAAAAGCTGTATGAAAGCAAGCATCACTTCATATCCTGTTGGAATATCAATAGATTGTTGAATTTCGGACAAAACAATCGATAGATTGAGTACTCCATCATCTAACACAACTGCAAGTCCACCAGAATTTCGCACGATTGGCGTATAGCTTTGTGTACGTAAGAAATCCTGCGCATCTTCTACGAATGGAAGTCGATGATCTTGAATTCCTAATACTATCGTCTGACTATGTACCCAAGTTCGAACGGTTGCGGGAGATTGGCCCTGCCCAACTAACTGGCAAAGCAAGTCATCCGCCGCAAAGGATTCTAATGCTGAACGACTCTTACCACTAAGCGATTGATCCCAAAATCGCCACGTTTCTTGCTGTAATAAAACATCTATATCTGACATGCAATATACTCCTTAGTCTCAGTCTGTCGACAATCCTGAGAATACTCTTTATTCTAACGCTTGTGCAGCTGTAATATAGGAAAGTTTATAGACATCCTCAGCCGAACAGCCACGAGATAAATCATTTACTGGTGCATACAATCCTTGTAAAATTGGGCCAATTGCTTCGAACCCACCTAAGCGTTCTGCAATTTTATAGCCGATATTTCCTGCTTCAAGTGATGGGAACACAAAAACATTGGCATCCCCTTGCACAACTGCTCCAGGTGCCTTCTTTGCAGCAATTGCAGGAACGATACTAGCATCAAATTGGAGTTCCCCTTCAATCGCTATTTCAGGTGATAACTGTTTTGCAAGTTTAGTTGCTTGTACCACTTTTTCTGTTTCCTTTGATTGTGCAGAGCCCTTTGTAGAGAAGGAAAGCATAGAGACTTTTGGTTTTATTCCAAAGGCTGCTGCTGTTTTTGCACTTTCCACTGCTATTTCTGCTAAATCCTCACTAGTTGGAGCGATCGTTATAGCGCAATCTGCAAACACATAGCGAAGTTCATCTTTTACCATAAGAAATGCACCGCTTGTTTTGGAGATACCCGGCTTTGTTTTGATGATTTGTAGTGCAGGTCGAACGGTTTCAGCCGTCGTATGTACTGCTCCGCTTACTAATCCATTTGCTCGCATTGTATACACGAGCATGGTACCAAAATAATTAACATTTTTTAAAATTTCTCTTGCTTCTTCTGATGTTACTTTTCCTTTGCGACGCTCAACAAATGCTTCTACAAGCTCGTCCATTTCTTCAAAAGTCTCGGGATTTATAACAGTCAAATTGCTCGGGACCTCTTTTTCGGATCCAATGACAATCGGTGTAATAATACCTTCTTTTTGGAGTTTTAAAGCAGCTGCAATAATTCTTTCATCGTTGCCTTCTGGTAATACGATGGATATATTCGCACCCCGCAACTTGTCTTTGATTTCTTGAAATAAATCAGCCATTTTGCCGCCACCTATCCTTGTTTTTATTATGTTAAGCATACACGAGTTTGTCACAGATTGTCATGTGTTAATCGTGGCAAAAGGGGAAATATTGGAGGTTGTATGATACACTGAAGATGCGAAATTTTTATTCAAAGGAGTGTCTTATATAATGAATGAAGCAGCAATTACATTAGATGGTTGGTACGTTTTACATGATTTCCGCCAAATGGACTGGGCATCATGGAAGCAAGTCGATCCAGAACTTCGTAAACAAGCAACAGATGAATTCGTAGCATTTTTAGATGAATTACAACAAGCAGACGACGCTAAAACAGGAGCGCATGCTTTTTACACAATCGTTGGTCAAAAAGCAGACTTTATGTTGATGACATTACGTCCAACAATGGATGAGCTTCAAGAATTAGAAGCGAAATTTAATAAATTAACTATTGCAGACTTTACTATTCCTGCTTATTCTTATGTGTCAGTAGTAGAATTATCTAACTACCTAGCTGGTGAATCAAACGAAGATCCATACCAAAACCCACATGTACGTGCTCGTTTATATCCAGAACTTCAACGTTCACAGTACATTTGCTTCTACCCAATGGACAAACGTCGCGATGGAAACGACAACTGGTACATGCTTCCAATGGAAGAGCGTAAGAATTTAATGCGCAGCCATGGTTTAATTGGTCGCAGTTATGCTGGTAAAGTAAAACAAATCATCTCTGGTTCTGTTGGTTTCGACGATTTCGAATGGGGCGTAACTTTATTCTCAGATGATGTTCTTCAATTTAAAAAATTAATTTACGAAATGCGTTTTGACGAAGTTAGCGCACGTTATGCTGAATTCGGTTCTTTCTTCACCGGTACAATCCTTGAAGCTGAGAAACGCGAAACATTTTTTAATATTTAATTTATGAGAAAGGCTACAGCTTATGTAGCCTTTTTTCGAACGCAAAATTTGGCATGATTGGCTATTTATTTGCATAGTGTAATGTAGGAGGTGATGCATTGGCAGTAGTTCGTTCTACGGCAAAAGAATTGGATCCACTTGCAAGGCTAATGCGTGCTGAAGCTGAAGGTGAAGGCGAGCTTGGAATGCTTATGGTGGAATGTTGGTGTGAACCGAGGTCGTGCTGCTTGCTTAGACTTACTTCAATGATATCCTAAATTTGGAACAGATGGTTTTCAAAGCCCCGGTGGATTTGAAGCAACGCAGAAATCGTATTTTTATCAACGCGCACGGGAGGTTGATAAAAGATTAGCAAGGCGGGTTATTAACGGCGAACGCTTTTATCCAGCAACACGCTCATTATGGTTTTTTGACCCATCTGGCGATTGCCCAGCTTAGTGGTATAACCAATGGAACACTGGCCGCTTTAAAGCACATCGCTTCTTCTCCCCTTCAACAGCAGATTGCCCAGAACTCTAAAAAGAAAGGATGTATGAATGGTTCAATATTATTGGTACCCTGGAGGCTATCCACAACAGCAGCTACAACAGCAACAACAAATGACTCCACCACAGATACCCGCAACTGCTCGTCTACAAGAAGAGTCCTACATCGAAAACATTTTAAGAATGAATAAAGGAAAACTAGGCACATTCTATTTTACATTTGAGGCTAGTAAAGTGCATAATTCTGTAATAATTACAGGTTACGTAGAAGCAGCTGGTCGAGATCACATTATTCTGAGTGATCAAAATGGTAAGAGATACTTAATGCTTATGATTTATTTTGATTATGCAACGTTTGATGAAGAGATAAACTATAATATATAAGGAAGAATGGGCTTATTCGATTATGAGGATAGGCCTTTTTTTGTTTGGAAGGGTTTAGGGCTTAGTCGCTTTCAGTCGCATTCTAACTAACAATGTATGAGAAGTCATATTACTATCATTAGTAATATCTCGCGTAGAGAAAGCTCTTTATTATGAGATTTGGTCTCGGTTATGGGGTAATTGGTCTCGGTTTTCGAGAATTGGTTGCGATTCTGGCTGAATTGGTCTCAGTTATGCAGCAACTGGTTGCGGTAAGCCATATTCTAACTATTAATGTATAATAATTCCACCAAACGAACTGGCACTAACCCCACCTTCTGCACAAATCAAAAAAAAAGCCAAATCCTATTAAAGATTTGGCCTCTCCCTTAATTAATTTGCATACTTCACTGTTGCCACGATTAGCATAATCCAGCCTACTAAAAAGGCTACACCACCGATTGGCGTTATTGCTCCTAGAATGCTAATACCCGTTAAACTAAGTACGTACAAGCTTCCTGAGAATATAATAATTCCAGCAAGAATTAAGTACCCTGCTGTATTTAAAGAAGAAACATGTCCCAATAATTTACTGCTCATTAGTATGCCGATTGCCACTAAAGCCAATGCATGAAACATTTGATATTGAACCGCTGTATCCCATGTCGATAAATATTTGTCGGCAATTCTTCCTTCTAGTGCGTGTGCGCCAAATGCACCTAGTGCAACGGCTAGAAATCCATTAATAGCACCTGCTATAATAAAAAATTTCATGTAATTTTCCTACCTTCTATTAAAAATCAAATAATGACTCTCCATTTGCATCGTCTTCCTTCAATGCTATTGGTTGTGCAGGACTAATTTGCACCTTAGACAAATCGCGGCTCACTGGTGCCGGAGATGGTGACGAATCTAATGCAACATCACATAAAGCCCTAATTGCAGCTAATGACTCTCTTACAGATTGTTCATTGTCCATCATTTTTGCTTGATAAAGTTGTTTTTCTATTTGCATCAAGATTTGTTCATTCGATATCATCGATTTGGCCCCTCCTCTTGCTTCGGTTCAAATTTTA
Organism: Psychrobacillus sp. FSL H8-0483; assembly: GCF_038637725.1. Taxonomy (NCBI): domain Bacteria; kingdom Bacillati; phylum Bacillota; class Bacilli; order Caryophanales; family Bacillaceae; genus Psychrobacillus; species Psychrobacillus sp. FSL H8-0483. Next base: position 621,931 of record NZ_CP152052.1, on the reverse strand, counting down.
AGCATTCCATGCCAGAGGTACGTTTTACCAATGCGGATGGGAGCTCTTTCGTTTTAAACCCGTAAGCCTTACAGCCACGTGGATGACTTGCATCCCATGTAGTATAAAAGTGTCGGCATTTAAAACAGTTAACTGCCATGTATTCTCCCCACTTTCCACTTGTTATCGTAGCATAATCACAAGGAAAAATCGATTGGCTTATCGCCCCACGAGATGAGCTGAGCATTTATTTTGGAATATGGTTTACTTCCGAAAAATCCTCTATGCGCGCTCAACGGACTTGGATGAGGAGCTTGTAAAATCAGATGTTTTGTCGTATCGATTAGTTTCATTTTCGATTGTGCTGGCTTTCCCCAAAGTACAAAAATAACTGGTTTTTCTCGTTCCGATAATTTTTGAATTACTGCATCCGTCAATGTTTCCCAGCCCACCCCTTTATGTGAGTTCGCTTCCCCTGCACGGACCGTTAAAACCGTGTTTAGCAATAAAACCCCTTGCTCTGCCCAGTTTTCTAAATAGCCACTCATTGGAATGGAACAACCAATATCCTCCGCCAATTCCTTAAACATATTGCGTAAGCTTGGTGGAATCGCAACTCCAGGCTTTACAGAAAAGCTCATTCCATGGGCTTGTCCAGGGCCGTGATATGGGTCTTGCCCCAAAATGACCACCTTCACTTCATTAAATGGAGTGAATTGAAATGCACTTCCAATATCATTTCGATCTGGGTATATCGTATGTTTAGCATATTCCATATCTAAAAATGATTGTAGTTCTACAAAATACGGCTTCTTCATTTCTTCGGCTAAAACTTCTTTCCAGCTTGTCAACGCTGTCACTCCTTAAACTCTACTTGCACGTCATAATCGACTAATTGGAACATTTCTTTCACAGATTTTGCTGCATTCTCTTCTGCTAATTGAAGAATACCTTGTCCAGTTGTTTCTTCGATCATCATTTTCTTAGCTGTCTCTGCAAGTTCATACGCTTCCTCGATATCTGCTTTTTCCCGGAACAATCCTTCATATGAAAATACTTCTACTTGATCAAACAGTATCTCTGGCCCACCTAAAAATTGTGGCTTAGGTAATGTTAGCTTAGCAGTTTTATTGTCTTCATCTACTATAATATCTGACTCTGTCACTTGCGAAAAATCTACCCCTGCTTTGACGGATCCAGGTACAACAACTAGTAGCTGTCTTTTTGTCCCTGGTAAATCAACCCCAATTTCTTTTCCGAATAACGTATTATCTTGTCGTTCAATAATTACTTTTGTGTAGGCCTGTGCTGTCGAAAGTTCATTTAAAGCTTGAACTTGTTCAACAAACGAACCTTTCGTTTCTGTAAAAGTACTACCTTTAATTGCCCAAAAAGCGGCAAATGGCAAGGCTGCTATTAATAGAAGAACGACTAATCCAATCACAAGGAAGAATGACTTAGGGCCAAACTTGAATAAAAATAGGGGCAACTTCCAAGAACCGAAGCCTCGTCTAGCGGGACTTTCGACAATTGTTGCAGCTGTTTCATTTTGGGCTTTTAGTTCTTCCAAAAGCTTTTCCAATTCGCGGATTTTGTCATCTTTTCGCATATTATCCCTCTTTTCCTCTCATTCTATTAAGTTAAGAGTAACGAAAAGTTTCGCTATTAACAACTATTCCCTACGTGGTACGATGAAAAAAAGGAGATATGCACAATGGCTGATTTACATTATCGTGAAAAGTTGAGAAGTATTGAAAAAGCAGCTAGTTCAAATCAGGTTTCAGATAAAGCTAAGAACATTGGAATGGGCTGCTTCTCATTAGGGACTCTTATATTCATAGGATTCGTCATTTTTTTAGGTATTTCACTCTTTATAAATGGTCTTATTATTGGTTCTATTTTGTCATTTATTGTCGCCATTTTTTTCATCTTTATTTTAATAAAACTCTTGGCTGCACCAAAGCTTCCTTGATTGAAAATTTGCATCTATCTGATACAATTAGTTGAGATTAATTTCTATATAAAAGGAGATCTTTGAAATGTCTATTAAAAAAACATTAACAATTGCAGGCTCTGATACTTCAGGTGGAGCTGGAATACAAGCAGATTTAAAAACATTCCAAGAACACGGAACTTACGGCATGAATGTTCTTACTGTTGTTGCAACAATGGATCCCGACAATGGTTGGAGCCACGGCGTGTTTTCTTTACCTGTAGATGAGATTAAACGACAAGCTAAAACGGCGTTATCTACCAATGTAGATGCGATTAAAACAGGTATGCTAAGTACAGAAGAAATTATTGAAACTGCAGGTAATATCATTAAAGAGTCTGGAGTTACAAGTGTAGTAATTGACCCTGTTATGGTATGCAAAGGAGAAGATGAAGTACTTAACCCTGGTACAGTAGATGCTATGATTGCTTACTTACTTCCTCGTGCATTAGTCGTTACTCCAAATCTTTTTGAAGCTGGACAACTTTCTGGGCTTGGGGCACTTAAAACAATTGAAGATATGAAGGCTGCTGCTGAAAAAATTCATGCACTTGGTGCTAAAAATGTTGTTATCAAAGGCGGAAAGCAATTAAAACATGAAAAAGCTGTAGATTTATTCTTTGACGGACAAGTACATACCCTACTTGAAACAGAAAAAACAGATACAACTTATAACCACGGTGCTGGTTGTACGTTCGCGGCTGCTGTTACTGCTAACTTAGCTAATGGATTCACAGTGGCTGATTCGGTATTTGAAGCGAAAGAATTTGTTTCCGCTGCAATCGCACACGGATGGAAGTTAAATCAATACGTTGGACCAGTTCTTCACGGAGCAAAAGGAAAATTTGGTGCACCAACAGTAACTACAACAATCGTTTAATAAATATTACATTCAACTTGCAAAGTCAATTCCGACTTTGCGAGTTTTTTTCAATAGTTCAATCATTCGCTTCATGGACTTTTTTTCTTTATACTAATAACAGACAGTATGCTAGGAGGCAATATAAGATGGAACTTGTGAATGTGGAAAGATTACAAGAGCTTTTGAATAACTTTGCAAATGAAGATGTTTATATACATTTAGAGACTACAAATGGAGCTTATGCATCCCACTTTAACGAAAGTGTATTCAATGCCGGAGCCTTTATCCGAAATGTGATGCTACGCTATGAGCTTGGAAAAATAGCAGGAGAAGCTCCACATCGAGTAGGACTTAAGCTCCCACACGGATGGGTATATGCACAAGGCATTACGCATTTTGAATTAGATGAGCACGATCGTTTATTAATGGCTGGTCATGATCAAAGTGGAAAACTTGCAGTTGCACTTCAAATAAGCAAAACACCTTTTACCTATTAAGGAGGAAGAAAAATGACTTTACCAATGGAACGACATGTATTAGTCGTATTCCCTCACCCAGATGATGAGGCTTTCGGTGTTTCTGGCACGATTGCTACTTATATAAAACAAGGAATTCCAGTAACATATGCATGCTTAACATTAGGAGAAATGGGAAGAAATCTAGGAAATCCTCCTTTTGCTACACGCGAGACACTACCTCAAGTTCGTAAACAGGAGTTGCTTGCTTCTGCGGAAGCAATGGGGGTAACCGATCTTCGAATGATGGGCCTTCGCGACAAAACGATTGAATTTGAGGACGACGAAAAAATGGTAGGTATGATGGAACAATTAATAGCAGATACCAATCCATCTCTAGTAATTACCTTTTATCCAAACTATGCGGTACATCCTGACCACGACGCAACTGGCCGTGCTATGATTCGTGCTATTCGTCGCATGCCTGAAGAAACGCGCCCAACTATTTATGCTTTAGCTTTTTCAAATAATTCCAAAACAGATTTGGGAGAGCCAGACGTGGTTCATAATATTAAAGATGCAAAAGAAGAAAAAATGGGCTCTATGCGAGCGCATATATCACAAACTGCATGGATGTTAGAAGAAATGGATAAACGTTTAGCAGATGGTGAACCAGAAGCAGAAAATTGGCTCCATTTTGAACGATTCTACACTTATGATTTCAACAAAGATTTCGAATAATAGAACATAAACTATTGCTATAGACTTCCCTTTCTAATTGAATTATTATGTATCAATATCTCTTGTATACGCATAATTATTCAAATATAGAAAGTTGGTCTTGAACTTGAAAAAGTTTTCCTTATCCACCTGGCTTTTATTCCTCCTACCATCAATAGTAGGAGTTACTCTTTTTATGATCCCAATGCCAATTGCTGGTAGCTCGCAAATTCCAATTGCGTGGTTAGCAAAAGAACTTTCTAAAACACTAGAACCGGTCGTGCAATGGATTTCACTGGCTACATTGCTAATTGCAGCAATTGGTTCACTTGTATACTTATTCATACCTAAAAAGAATACTTTTGTTAACAACTTATTTAAAGTATCAATTTTTTGGACAATTACTCGTGTTGTTGGGGCGACTTTTGCCGTTTTAATTATTTTCCAATTTGGTCCAGAGGCTATTTGGAGTGATAATACAGGGGCATTATTATTAAGCCCAGATGGCTTAGTATCTTCTCTATTTTCACTTTTCTTATTCGCAGGTTTGTTATTACCTCTTTTGTTAAACTTCGGTTTACTTGAGTTTTTTGGAACGATGATGGTCAAAGTAATGCGTCCGTTATTCAAGCTTCCTGGACGTTCTGCTGTAGACGCACTTACCTCTTGGGTTGGTGATGGAACAATCGGAGTACTCCTAACTAGTAGACAGTACGAGGAAGGTTATTACACGAAAAAAGAAGCAGCGATTATTGGTTCTACTTTTTCCGTTGTTTCTATTACCTTCTGTATCGTTGTGCTTGAAGAAGTTGGATTAGGTACATACTTTGTGCCTTATTATTTAACGGTTTTACTTTGTGGGATTGTTCTAGCATTTATTATGCCTAGAATTTATCCACTTGCTAATAAAGAGGACAAGCATATTGACGGTCGTCCATTAGATTTAGACGCAGAAAAATATCCTGAAAACTATAATGCCGTTACACATGGCCTTGAAAAAGCACTTGAAATGGCCGATAAAAACAGATCTGTTTCTAAATTATTCTCAGATGGATTTAAAAATGTGATTGATATGTACATTGGCGTTACACCAGTAGTACTAGCATTTGGAACAATTGCTTTAATGCTTGCAGAATACACTTCTGTCTTTGTCATTTTAGGAAAACCATTTGAACCATTATTAATGTTATTTGGAATTCCAGAAGCTGCTGCTGCGGCTCAAACATTGGTTGTTGGGTTCGCCGACATGTTCTTACCTTCTATTTTAGGTGGGTCCATTGAATCTGAAATGACTCGTTTCTTTATCGCGACAATGTCTGTGACACAGTTGATCTATATGTCGGAAGTTGGTGGATTGTTACTAGGTTCGAAAATCCCGGTAAATATTAAAGATTTAATCATTATTTTCTTGCTACGTACTCTTATTTCCTTCCCAATTATTGCATTGGTTGCACATCTATTATTTTAACTATTGAAAGAAGCCTTCGTCTGAAGGCTTCTTTTTTATGGCAATTTAAGAAAAGCACAAGCGTCCATAATAAATATCCGCTAATTGGATTTAGCACGGCTCTGTTCGCTTTCCGTGGGCGAGCGCCAAGCCACCTCGGGTAAACACGATGTTGGCCATGAAGGCGTTGCCTCAGGACGAGGCGCTCTTAGCCTTCCTTCTCTTTAGCGCTTCGTGCGGGGTCTCGGCTGTCTCGCTTTCCCACAGGAGTCTCACGCCGCCGTGCTAAATCCTATAGTACACAGTATCGTCACATCAAATATTTATCATAAAGAATTCTGTAATAGAGTTTTTCAGTGCCCTCACACGCCTCACTACGGGGTCTCGACAGTCCGTTTTTCCGCAGGAGTCTCGCGCTTGCTTCTTCAAACAATAAAATAGCGACACTTTAAATGAACCTATATAAAAAATAGTAGTTGTGCATTACGGCCATTGTCCACAATCTATTGAAAGTAACTAGGTTATACGAGCTACGTTCAAAGGAATGATAAAAACAGGTCATTCTCATAAAAGAAAAGCGGCACTAGTGGCCGCTTCCAAACAATTATTTTTGATACGCTTTACTCAATTCATTTCGAAGGGTAGCTTTTAAGAATTTCCCTACAGAAGTTTTAGGGATTTCATTTAGGAAGACAACATCGTCTGGTACCCACCATTTTGCAAATTCCCCTTCTAAGTAGGTTAACAAGTCTGCTTTCGTAACTCGATTCTCAAATCCTGGTCGTAATACTACACAAGCTAACGGACGCTCCTGCCACTTCTCATCTGGAATAGCAATTACTGCTGCTTCAGCTACTGCTTCATGTGTCATCAATGAATTCTCTAAGTCGACAGACGAAATCCATTCGCCACCGCTCTTTATCAAATCTTTTGTACGATCTGTAATTTTAAGATAACCATTTTCTGTCATGACAGCAATATCACCTGTATATAGCCAACCGTCTTTGAATGCCTCTTGCGTTCGTTCATCCTTGTAGTATTCACTTGCAATCCAAGGACCTCGAACTGTTAATTCGCCCATCGTCTTGCCATCCCATGGCACCTCACCTTGTTCATTCACAACACGAGTTTCTATACCAGAGACAGTCAGCCCTTGTAGTGCACGCATGTCAATTCGCTCATCCATCGTTAAATTATCCATCGAGGAAGTAAAAGTGGATAAACTCACAATTGGCGTCGTTTCCGTCATGCCATAACCAACAATAAATGGCACATTGTATTTCTCCTCAAAAGCACGAATAAGTCCTTTCGGAGAAGCAGATCCTCCACAAACAATTACGCGTAATGACGATAGATCTCTTGGCCTTTGATCTTGTTCATTCAAAACACCCATCCAAATAGTAGGTACACCAGCAGTGAGCGTCACTTTCTCTTGTTCAATTAAATCGAGCAACAAAGCAGGGTTAAAACCTGGCCCTGGCATTACTTGCGTCGTTCCAAAGTTCACCGCTGCAAAAGGAAGCCCCCATGCATTCACATGGAACATTGGTACTACCGCCATCGCAATATCGCTTTCACGTACTCCAAGCGAATCCGCAAGACCAAGTGCATAACTATGAAGCACGAGTCCACGATGCGTATACACTACACCTTTTGGATTTCCCGTTGTAGCAGATGTGTAGCACATTCCTGCTGCCATATTCTCATCTAAATCCTCTGGGAACTCATACGTATGTGATGCCTCTTTTAACAACTGTTCATATGAATAGACATTTTCTAAACTCGTCTCAGGTAAATCCGTTCCATCCTTCATAATGACATAATGCTTAACAGTTTTTAACATCGGAGCAATCTTCTCTATAAGTGGAAATAAATCCGCATCAACTAGTAAAATCTCATCTTCCGCATGATTTATTATATACACAATATGCTCAGGGGATAATCGAATATTGATCATATGCAGCACAGATCCAGCACAAGGTACTGCAAAATATGCTTCTAAATGGCGATGATGATTCCATGCAAAAGACCCGACTTTCATCCCACGGCTCATCCCAAGTTTTGTGAGTGCATCTGCTAGTTTTCGAGTGCGTTTCACATACTCCTTATAAGGAATGCGATGAATCGAGTTTTCTCCTGTTCTAGAAATAATTAGCTTATTAGGAAAATACCTTTCTGCTCTCTTTAAGAAGTCCGTTAATAAAAGTGGCGTTTGCATCATATCTTCTCATCCTCCAATTAATAATTAGAATTTGTAGAATATTCTTACATTAATATTGTACTTAAGTTTTATTGTAAGAGCTACCAGTATTTTTGTATTAATTTCCAATAAAAAGTCGACTCACCAATTGGTAAGTCGACTTTTATTTAAAATCCTTATTTTGCTTTTAATTTCTCCAACATATCTATCGTCATAGAATCGAGGTCATACTTCGCTTGGAAGCCCCACTCTTCTTTTGCAGCAGTAGCGTCAATAGAATCTGGCCAACTATTTGCAATTGCTTGGCGTACAGGATCCACATCATAGTCTAGTGTAAAGGTTGGAATCACTTTTTTGATAGATGCAGCAATTTGCTCTGGCTCGAAACTCATAGCCGTCACGTTAAATGCATTTCGGTGAATTAATTTTGAAGGATCTGCCTCCATTAAATCTACAATTGCTTGTAGCGCATCTGGCATATACATCATATCCATAAATGTTCCTTCTGCGATGTAAGACGTATATTTTCCTTCTTCTAATGCTTTATAGTAAATATCCACTGCATAATCCGTCGTTCCCCCACCTGGTAATGTTTCATTAGAAATCAAGCCTGGAAAACGTACGCCACGAGTGTCTAAACCAAATTTTTGGAAATAATAATCACAAAGTAATTCTCCAGATACCTTGTTTACACCATACATTGTTGTTGGTCGTTGCAGCGTGTCTTGTGGTGTATTTTTTTTAGGTGTAGAAGGTCCAAAAGCACCAATAGAGCTTGGTGTGAAAAACTGCATACCTAATTCACGGGAAGCTTCTAGTGCATTCACCAATCCACCCATATTTAAATTCCATGCTAATAGCGGTTTTGCTTCTGCAGTCGCCGATAAAAGAGCCGCCATATGTATCATTGTATCTGCTTGAAAATCACTCGCAAGCTGATGCATTTTTTCACCATCCGTTACATCGAGAATCTCAAACGGACCATTTTCTGTTATTGGAGATGAAATATGTCGAATATCTGTTGCTAATACGTTATCTGCACCATACTCTTTTCGAAGTTTCGTGATTAATTCAGATCCTATTTGTCCTAATGCTCCAGTAACCATAATTTTTTTCATGATACCTTCCCCCATCTAAAAACATTTGTATTTTTCAAGAGTACAATTAAAACTTACAAAACGTTGATATAACAATATTTACATTTTTATCATTATACGATGTTCTGTGGTAAAATACAACAATGAGAAGATGGAAGTTTTTGATATAATAGAAAATTAAAGGAGTGTCAAATGAAAATACTTAAATATACAGTTATCTTTATGCTTGGGATAGCGCTAACAATTATTCTATTGTTTTTGGAGGTTCCTTTTTGGCTAATCTATGTAAGCATGCTCTTTGTGTCGCTAGTGTTGTTTGTTGCCCCACATATGTATACTCTCTACAAATCTAATAATCTCAAAAAAATAGAACGCTACTTAGAACAAAATAAACATAAGCCGATACCGGCCTACGCGCTTGCCGTTAAATCTGGTGATCACGATAAAATTATTGAGTCCGTTCAACGCATTTTAACCAAGCATAAACAAGCTTCCATACAAGAAGTGTATAAAACAAATTTAGCTTTATACGAACGTAATGTTTCTAAATTAGAACAGCATGCGAAACAAATTAGTAAGTTGCCCATTCGAACGTATTACATAGCATATGCAGAAGCATTAAAAGGAAACTTCGAGGAAGCCCGTACTTTAACAGGATATCTAACTGTCGACTGGATGCATCATGCAATCGAAGCAATAATTGCTCAAACAAAAGGAGATATGCATACATATCGTAAAGAAGCTGATGCTAGCATCGAACACTCGCGGGGCATTCAGAAGTTCATGAATGTATATGCATTTAAGAATATGGAGAATAACTATACTAAAAAGTCATGAATTTTTAGGTTTTGTAGCTTTTACTGACCACTCTAGCTCTTTTCTATAGTTGAACAATAATAAATTGTTAGCCACTGAAAACTGTTTAGTTTTTTTGAAGTACAACAATTATAGCGAAATCTTGTATTGTAAAAAACATCCAAGCCTCAATGACTTCGGATGTATGAGAGTGTCGACTCCTGCGGGAAAAGCCGGACAGTCGAGACCATGTACTGGACGCCGCGAGGGAAGCGGCTCGGCCCGCGGAAAGCGCCAGCTCGCAGTGGCAATCACCGGTCTGATTTATCTATATTTATTAAAAAAACTGTAGGCCCACTCGAATTTCTTCGAGTGGGCCTACAGTCTAAAACATTCGGAGTCGCAATGACTTCGGATGTTTCTTTATATTATGAAATTACCCCAAGCTCTTTACCAACTTTTTCGTAAATAGCTAGTGCTTCGTCTAGCATTTCTTTTGTGTGGGCTGCTGTTGGCATGTTACGAACGCGGCCAGTTCCTTTTTGTACGGTTGGGAAGACGATGGATTTTGCGTAAACGCCCTCTTCAAATAGTCGTTTAGAGAATTGCTGTGTTAGCTTTTCTTCTCCGATGATACATGGTGTAATTGGTGTTTCCGATGCACCGATGTTAAAGCCTAGTTTGGCAAGTCCAGCTTTCAAATAATCACCATTTTCCCATAGCTTATCGTGAAGCTCTGTTGAGTCGATAATGATCTGAACTGCTGCTGTAATTGCTGCTACATCACCTGGTGGTAGAGCTGTTGAGAATAAAAATGGACGTGAGCGAACTTTTAACCAGTCGATTAAGTCCTTTTTCCCTGCAACGTATCCGCCTACAACACCAATAGCTTTTGATAAAGTACCGATTTGGAAGTCGATTTCTTTTTCCAAGCCAAAGTGTTTCACAGTTCCTTTTCCTTTTCCAGTAACACCTGAACCATGTGCATCATCTACATATGTGATTAAGTCAAATTCTTTTGCGATTTCTACGATTTCAGGAAGCTTAGCAATATCTCCATCCATTGAGAATACGCCATCTGTAATAACCATTACTTTATTATACTGGCCTGATTCTGTTGCTTGTTTTGCTTTAGCACGTAAATCTTCCATATCGGAGTGGTTGAACGGGATAATTTTTGCTTTAGAAAGACGGCACCCATCAATAATAGATGCATGATTTAATTGATCTGATAAAATCGCATCGTTTTTATCCATAACCGCAGAGATTGCTGCCATGTTACAGTTGAATCCGGATTGATAAGAAATGGCAGCTTCTGTTCCTTTAAATTCTGCCAATTTTTCTTCTAGTTTGATATGAAGGTCCAGTGTGCCATTAATCGTACGAACCGCTCCTGCTCCAACTCCGTACTTGTCCACTGCTTCTTTTGCAATACGCTTAAGTTCTGGATTAGTTGCTAGTCCTAAGTAGTTGTTGGAAGATAAATTGATAAGCTCAGAGCCGCGAACATTTATCTTCGCTCCATTTGGTCCTTCCACAGGGTCGATTTCGTTATATAAACCTTGGCTTTTTAATGCATTTAAGTTTTCTGTTAAAAAATTATTTAATATGTTAGACAAAGTCATCTTCCTTTCAAACAAAATAGTCTCCTCTATCTTATCATGAATGGGTCAAAATACGAAAAAAAAAAGCGAGTAGGAGTTTCCCCTACTCACCCTAAAGTTTCGATCATTTTATCGTGCAGCGCACTCCACTCTTCTTCATCTATAGCAGAATCGTAAAGAGTTCTAATCACTTTTGATTCTGCCGCATACGTAGAAAGATAATTTTGAGCAATTTCCATTTCATTGGAATACGCTTCATGTACTTTTGCTATTGCCTCTTCATCCAGCAAAGTCTGATCGATATAAGGAAAGAAATCGACTATTTCATCTCCCTCCCGTTCCGGCTCGTAGACATGCGGACTTGTCGCATCTACTAAACATAATTGTAGCTCCGGAACAACAATGCCATCTACACTATTCGCATCCAATCCGCACCAAATGAAACGAACATCTAAACCATGCGTCTTTGCTTCTTCTCCAAACTTTTTCATAAAGGAAGACTTTCCACTACCAGGTAAGCCTTTTATATAAAGTCTTGATTTCAAATTTTTAGAAATGGAGCTTAGTGTATCCTTTGCTCCATATGGCGTAAGAGAACCCATTAGACGATGCGTCACTTTTGCATTCTTTTGAAGCTGAATGTTGCCTATGTCTTTCTTTTTTAATTCCTCTAATAGCGCATTTATTCCATCCCAATTAATTGCTGGCTGTATCAGCTGTTCCCAATCATCATGAATAACCTTTGCACGAGATAGTGAAAGAAGCCCTTTGGTTAACCAAACATCATTTGCAATTTGCTTATCACGAATTAGAGGACCTATATCTTTCAGTCTATTTTCCTTGTATGCATTATAATAAGGTACCCACTCATGCCCTGCCCCATAATAAGAAGGATCTACTGCGTCCGTCTGTAAATAAAGTGTTTTTGTATCAATAATGTATATTCCCTCTACTACTTCTTCGTGCAGTGGATCATAAAACCATTCCATATTTTTTCCTCTTCGAATCGCTGCGTATCCTATTTCTTTTAATATCTCTGATAATCGATAGGTTGTCGGTCCTTTGAAAAAGTAGACCCTTTTTGCTTCTTGAATGATTTCCTTGTAGAAGTTTTTAACACCTTGACCTGTATACGACTTCCCCATATAGTGCGTAATTGTTCCGTTCAAATTGTCACCCTTTCTATAATTCGTTCAGTGGATAATATATGTGAACGAACACATTTATATGAATCAGGATCTGTTAAACGATTATGCTGTTATCTGCCGAAAATCCGCTCGCTATCCAGGGAAGAACTGCCAAGCCTCTTCGGGCCAACAGATTGTTGGTCACGAATCCCTTGCCACATGGATGTGGCGAACTTAGGATTTGTTCCAATAGCCCCGCTATGGGGTCTTGGCAGCCCGTTTTTCCGCAGGAGTCTCACGGATTTTCGTCATAAAATATATTTTCCTAAAAAACAACAACCTAATTTATTTGAGCATGAAAAAAAGCCCTAAAAATCATTTCTGATTTTCAGCGCTCTTATTTGTAAATGGTAATGAGTACCCACAGATTTTAAATAATAACTTTTGAGCCATGGGCAAAGTGTAATGAACTAATTGTCCTAATAAAACCGCAATAAGTACTGTACCTAATCCTACTGGTCCTCCAAGTGCCCAACCAGCAAGGCCTGCAATAACCTCTATTCCAGTACGAACTTTTTTAATACTCCAACCCTTTTTCTTCATGATTAATAGCATAAGAGAATCACGAGGTCCCGCTCCAACATTCGGTGATACATAGACACCAACCCCAATTGCCGTGACAACAATTCCAAATATGAAACAAATCAATTGACCTAAGAAGCTCGTTACATCCGGCAATAGCCAGTTAAACATATCAATAAAAGATCCAAGGAAAAGTATATTCAACCAAGTACCCAGCTGTGGCAATTTCTTAGTTCCGATTATGGTTACGAGGACAATAACTAAACCTGTTAAAATAGCCCAAGTACCAATGGATAAACCTAAATGACGAAAGAGGCCCACATGTAAAACATCCCACGGTCCTACACCAAAACGTTGCCCTATTATCGTCATGGAAATACCTAAAGACATAGACATAATACCAACTACAAAAAATACCCAGCGCCAAACTAATTGTTTCATTTTTTTATCCTACTTTCTATAACCGAAAAAAATCCATTCGCAACAATGTTGGAATGGAATAAATTCTATTAAGTTCATTATAGCCTGTATGAGCTAAAATGCTAACCATTTTTAAATTTTACTAATAGTAGCAACTTGCCCCTTAGTCATCATAAGTAAATCTGATAAAGAAAGCTTTACCTGAAGTCCTATTCTTCCTCCACTCACAATAATAAAATCAAGATTTTGCGCGCTATCATCCACTATTGTAGGAAATAACTTTTTCATCCCAATAGGAGAGCATCCTCCACGAATATAGCCAGTAGTTGTTAGTAAATCCTTCAGGGGAAGTAATTCTACCTTTTTCTCTCCGATTACTTTTGCAACGTGCTTTAAATTTAATTCGTTACTTACTGGGATAATGCATACACAATATTTATTGGAACCTGCCGTGATTAGTAGTGTTTTATACACAACAGTTACAGAGTAGCCTATTTTTTTCGCTACGGTTACCCCGTCTACTTGATCACCTGTGAGCTCATATTCAATTAATTCAAATGGTATCTTTTGCTGTTCCAACAATCGAACCGCATTGGTTTTTTGCTTTTTCACCATTTATTTATTCTCCTAAGCTATACGGAAGAAGCTAGGTTGTAGGTCGGTAAAACCATAGCGCTTCAAATGTACTTGATATGAATATTTGGCAATCGCTTGTTCTTTTAATCGTCTTTTTTGTAAGTTCTCCATATCTTCTTCTATTGATTTGGGAGATTGAAAATCTGATTGGATCGAGCGATTGAATACAGCTGCTTCATCTTCTATTTGTCTTTTAGCTTCTAATGTAATTTGACGAGATGCTTCTTGATTTAACGTAATTTGAGATTGAACTCTTTGTATTTTTGCAGTTGCACTGGCAGCAACACGCAAGTCTTGTGGAGTTGGTTCTTTTGGTGCAAGTGCAGAACTTCTTACCTTCTCTAAAAGCTCAATCGTTTTTTCGAGCGTTGGCCCACCTAATGTTTGCACAGGAGTGCTAGGTCCTTTTATATCCAACATATTTTGGGGTCTATTATTTTGCTCTATTTGCTGATACTCTCTAACAGCCGCACTTAATTCAGGTGTGTCTTGTTCTTTTTCTTTATTTCCGAGCAGTAGATCTTCTAGTTCACCTAAAGAAGGCATTTTTGGTTGGAAATATTCCGCTTGTTTCCGATATGCTTCTCCAGCATCTTTACGCTGCAGAGCACGCTTCCTTTCCTCGAAGTTCGAAACACTATTGGACATACCGTTGCCTGTAGATTTTACTAAACTCATATCGTTCACCTCCATCTATAAAGTTCTCCTATATATCATTCTATCATTTTGTCAGAATAATCCAACTAACTATAGTCATAAGAAATATGAGAAATAAGATTCAAAATGAGATTTGCATTTCTATGTTTGTAATAGTTCCATATACTCAAAACAATATAAAATGGCGTTCATTAAGATACTGTTGTAACTTAATGAACGCCTGTTAGTTTATTATATCTATCTGAATCAATTTCATAATTAAAAGATTAAATTGGCATAATTTGCTCCATATAATTCTTAATCATTTCTTCATTCATTTCCCCTGTAATTATTTTCTCTATTTTACCTTCAGGGTTAATAAGTAAAGTTGTTGGTAAAGGATTGATATTGTAAGTCTCCATTACACTTTTATTGTCATCAATTAAAACTGGAAAAGTTAAGCCTTTTCGATCGATAAATTTTTGCACAACAAAATCAGATTCACCTACGTTTACAGCTAATATTTGAAGACCTTGGTCTTTATATTCTTGATATTGTTTGTCCATTAGAGGGAATTCTCTTTCACATGGTTTACACCAAGTTCCCCAAAAGTTCAAAAAGACACCTTGTCCTTTATATTCCGATAATTGATGCTTTTCTCCATTCATATCAACAAGTGCAAAGTCAGGAGCATCATCTCCTACCTGCAATATCGCTGTTCTCTCTTTCGTTACATTGGAATAAATAGTGAAGACGATTGCTCCAACCATTATTGCCAAAATGATCAGTCGAATGTAAAAGCGTTTTTTCTTTTTATTATCCACAGCTGCGATTGTCCTTTCTTCCCTAGAAGGAATATTTGAGAAAGTTAAGTTATTTGCGTTTCCAAAGTATCAGCATCATTACTGTAATGAACGTAAATGCGATGAGCGCTAAAAATGGGATTGTTACAAAACCTAACCAGTTAATATATTGGCCTGAGCATGGAACCCCACTCGTACATGAACTGAATTCATGCATGGAAGGAATCTTTTGCAGCGCATAATGATAACTTGAAATACCCATACCGAGCACAGACATCGGTAAAATGTATTTATAAATAGTTCGATCATTTCGATAAAAAGCAATACCTAGGAACATAACAAGTGGATACATCAAAATTCGTTGATACCAACAAAGAGTACATGGAATAAAACCCATTCGCTCGCTAAAAAACAAACTTCCCACCATTGCTATAATAGACGCTATCCACGCAAGGAGAAGGGGTTTATTTACCACTCGTATCCGCCTCTTCCACCATTTTTATCATATCATCCATTGTACTTCCAGTGAATTCTTTTCCACCAATATAGATCGTTGGCGTTGAGTTGACACCAAGATTATTTGCTGTACTCATATCTTTATCCCAAGCTTCCTTCCCTTTACCTTCACCGAAAGCTAGCATAACTTTTTCTGTTTCTTCAGGAGTTGCAACCTCTGATAATACTGCTTTTAAAAATTCCTCTGTCATTAAATTCGCTTGTCCGGATTCCGAATTTTGGTTTGCAAACAATAAGTGATGGAATTCCCAGAACTTTTCATTCCCTAGTTCCTTATAAACTGTTTCCGCAAATTGTGCAGAAGTCGTTGAATCGGGAGCAATAAATGAATAGTTCATAAAGTAAAACTTCGCTTTCCCCGTTTCAACTAATTCCTGGTTGATGATAGGAAAAAGACTGTTGTTGAAATCTCCACAGTGAGGACATTTGTAATCCCCAAATTCAACTATTTCAACAGGTGCTGATTCTTCCCCTAAAAATGGTTGACCTTCGTAATCTATCACTACTGACTCTTCCTTAGCATCGCTTAGCATTACAATTGCAATAAGGGCTACAGCCACAATACCGATTATCCAAAATATTTTCTTAGACAAATAAAACACTCCTATTATCATATTTACCTTGGCGAATTTGTGCTCAGATTTTGTATCCCGCTTGCCGGATAAACTCCTTTACAAAATCTGTACATCCGCCGGAGGCTACAACTTTATTCAGCAGGCTTTGTACTGCTCCTGCGTAAACTCGTCGCAAAAAAATATCTGCTGAATAAAGCTTCAACTACATTATGTAGTGTAATGGAATAAAAAATTTACGCTAGCGCGTAAATAAAAAAGATACAAATTAAGATAAAAATTGCGAACGACAAAAATGCGTCTTTCAATGGAATCTTCCACTGAACATCCGTCAATGGGTTTAACATATATTCAATCCGATAATTTACGGATGTATCCGCAAATGAGGCATAAGCAAAAGGCATTTTTTCTAACTTTCCTACTTTTAACATTTTCAAAAGTGCACTGCCTAAATTCACAGATGTCTCTTGTTTTTCAATTGCAAATTCGTCTGCTAACACTTCCTGAATGATTCTATATTTTTGGTTAAACCACTTCAGAATGGGAATATAGCCCAACGTAGAAGAAAAAAGTGATAACAAAAAGATTTTTAATGGATCCCGATTTACTTTATGATAGTTCTCGTGCGCTATGACCGCATTTAATTCATCTTCCGTTAATAGGCTTATCAAACCAGTTGTTACGATGATTTTAGGATGAATAAAGCCCATAGTTATCGCAAATGTTCCAGGATAGGAAATGACTAAAAAATCCTCATTTTTACTCTCATATGTCTCATTCATTTCGATTGTCAGCACTTTCTCTTTATATTGCTGAAATCGTTTTTTCATTCGTGTAGCATAAATCAATTGAGATACCAGTTTCCATAGTGAAAATAGTAGCGTATAGATGACTAGCGCATCTAGAACATATTCTAGGGATGACAAACCGAATGCTTTTAGCGTACTATGACAAACTTCAACGATGTTAAATTTGACGTTCCAGCCTGCCAACATGGAGATGACGTATAAAGCCATCTGTAGAAAAATTGTTCCTGAAATGACAAGAGAAACAATAAACATTAGCGATGATTGACGTTTTGTCATATGCTACATATCCTTTTTCAATTCTTTTATTTTTTGCTCGAGTTTTGCGACAAGATCATCATCCACGTCTTCAAGCGCATCTAACATATGGCTGACAACAACGTTTCCGAATTCATCCATCAATTCATTTGTCATTTCTTTTGACTGCGCACTCAAAAACTCAGCTCTAGATTGAACTGGTTTATAAAGGGAGGATCTACCTTCTACCCTCTTTTGAAGAATTCCCTTTTCGACTAATCGGTTCATGACGGTCATAACTGTGTTAAAATTCGTCACTTTTTCCAGGTCAAGGACTTGCTGAACATCTTTTATGGTCATTTCCACATCGTTCCATAAGATATCCATAATCTTTGCTTCAAGTGGTCCGAAAAAGCGATTCAATCCACTTTCGTTTATTTTAAATTTTCGAATCAACATGGTTTAATCACCTCACATTACTCATTGTAGTGTGAGTAACTTTTCCAGTCAAGATTTGTTAATCGAAAAATGATGAAATAAACATTTTTTAAAATCTTATAGCTGTATTTTCTTGCATCTCCTGTTACACTACGTAGTGTAGTTTATATGAAAAAGGAGATTTATGCAAATGAAAAACAAACGAATTATTATCGTTGGTATCGTCTTAGTGGTGGTGCTCATCTCACTTTTTTTCCTGTTTAAAAAGAATGTTACAACCTATGAAACATATAACACTGACTCTCCTTCTAGATTGGAAGGAGTACACCTGATTGTTTCTGATCTTGATAAAATCTCTGCATTTTATCAACAAGTAATCGGCTTTGATATTTTAACGGAAGAGCAAAGTAAAGTTACGCTAACTGCTGATGGACATACCCCTTTGCTAGTGTTAGAAGAAGTTGAAGACACAGTGGAAAGACCTTTAGGAACAACTGGTCTCTATCATTTCGCTATTCTGATGCCGGACCATGCCAGTTTAGGGACTATGCTTCTTCATTTGTCTGAAACCAAGTATCCGATGCAAGGAGCAGCAAATCATCAGTATAGCGACGCACTGTATTTAGCTGATCCGGACGGAAATGGAGTGGAAATTTACGCTGATCTCCCTCCTACTAGTTGGGAACGAGACAAGGATGGCGGATATGTAGGTGGTACTAACCCGATTGATTTCGAGAAATTGGTCGAAGAAGCATCCCCTTCATGGATGGGACTTCCGGAGGACACACGTGTTGGTCATATGCATTTGCAAGCCTCTGAACTTGAAATAACCGAACAATTTTACGTAGACGGGCTCGGTTTTGATATTACATCCAAAGGAAATGGAAGCTTGTTTTTATCAAAAGACAGCTACCATCACCACATTGCATTGAACACGTGGGCTGGCACCGGTCTCCCTGCACCTCCATCTAACTCGAGAGGATTAAAGAAATTCACGATTATTTTTACACAAGAGGAATTAGATGAAGCAAAGTTACAACTGAAACGTTTGGAGTTTCCTTTTGATGAAAAAGAAGATTCTATTATCGTTCAAGATCCTTCTGGAAATACCCTTCATATTGTAACCAAGTAATGCAAGGCTGCCACACCCTCGTTTATATCCGATGGTCGGGCAGCTTTCTTTTTAATTTGGCTACATGTCTTTCTACAAAACACTACGATTTATGCTATATTTAATCTCAATGGTTTCCGTGGAAAGGATGTTTTAACATGAAGAAAAGTGTAGTAATTGCAGAAAAACCTTCCGTAGCTCGTGATATCGCACGAGTATTAAATTGTCATAAAAAAGGGAATGGCTTTTTAGAAGGTGACAAATTTATTGTCACATGGGCACTAGGACATCTTGTTACACTAGCTGATCCTGAAGTATATGATACAAAGTATAAAACCTGGAATCTAGATGATTTACCAATGCTTCCAAATGACTTAAAGCTTGTTGTGATTAAGCAAACGAGTAAGCAATATAACGCTGTCAAAAGTCAGTTACTGCGCACGGATGTGAGTGACATTATCATCGCAACTGACGCAGGCCGTGAAGGTGAATTAGTTGCTAGATGGATTATTGAAAAAGCAAAGGTAAATAAGCCAGTAAAACGTCTTTGGATTTCCTCTATTACAGACAAAGCGATTAAGGAAGGCTTTCAAAATTTAAAACCAGGTAAGGCTTATGAAAACCTATATCATGCAGCAGTTGCACGTTCTGAAGCAGACTGGTATATCGGATTAAATGCAACAAGAGCACTTACTAGTAAATTTAATGCTCAGCTGTCATGTGGGCGTGTGCAGACCCCTACTGTTGCTATTATTGCGCAAAGAGAAGATGAAATACGTAATTTTAAACCAAAAACGTATTACGGATTAGAAGCACATACGGACCAAAATTTAAAACTAACATGGATTGACGGCCAAACAAACGATTCTAGAACTTTCTCTAAAGAAAAAGTCCAACAGCTACTTGCAAATGTAGATAAAAAACAAGGCACAATTGTAGATGTTGATAAAAAACAAAAGAAAAGCTTCGCTCCACAGCTTTACGATTTAACGGAATTACAACGGGATGCAAATAAAATATTTGGCTACTCCGCTAAAGAAACACTTAGCATTATGCAAAAATTGTATGAGCAACACAAGGTTTTAACCTATCCTCGTACAGATTCCAGATACATTTCAAGCGATATTGTAGAAACACTTCCAGAGCGCTTAAAAGCCTGTGGAATTGGTCAGTACAGACAGCTTGCGAATAAAGTATTACAAAAGCCTATTAAAGTAACTAAATCCTTTGTAGATGATAGTAAAGTTTCCGATCATCACGCAATCATTCCAACAGAAGAAATTGTTAATCAAGCAAACTTCAATGATAAAGAACGCAAAGTTTATGATTTAGTTATCAAACGATTTTTAGCAGTATTGTTCCCTCCATTTGAATATGAGCAAATTACAGTGAAGGCTTCTATTGGAACGGAAACTTTTGTAGCCAAGGGTAAAACAATTCTTTCATCCGGTTGGAAGGAAGTATATGAAAATCGTTTTGAAGAGGACGAAAACGCGGAAGATATGAAGGAACAAATACTTCCTCGTATTACAAAAGGCGATAAATTATCTATTAGATTAGTGACAGAAACTTCGGGTCAAACAAAAGCACCTGCCAGATTCAATGAAGGTACTTTACTTACAGCAATGGAAAGCCCAGCAAAATACATGGGTACACAAGATAAAGAATTAGCCAAAACACTTGATAAAACGGGTGGCTTAGGTACAGTTGCTACAAGAGCAGACATTATTGAGAAGCTCTTTAATTCATTCCTTATGGAGAAGAAAGGGAAAGACATTTACCTGACATCCAAAGGGAAACAGTTGCTTGATTTAGTTCCGGCAGATTTGAAGACCCCTGCTCTTACTGCGGAATGGGAGCAAAAACTAGAAGCAATTGCAAAAGGCAAGCTGAACAAAAATGTGTTTATTAACGAAATGAAAACTTATACAAAAACAATCGTCCATGATGTAAAAAACAGTGATAAGAAATTTAAACATGATAATATTTCAACGAAAAGCTGTCCTGATTGCGGCAAGCCGATGCTTGAAGTGAACGGCAAAAAAGGGAAAATGCTCGTATGCCAAGACCGTGAATGTGGTCACCGTAAAAATGTCGCAAGAGTGACAAACGCTCGCTGTCCGCAATGTAAGAAAAAGCTAGAGCTTCGTGGTGAAGGAGAAGGACAAATTTTCACTTGTAAATGTGGATATCGTGAAAAACTATCCGCCTTCAACAAACGACGTAAAACGGATTCTGGCGGAAAAGCAGATAAACGCGATGTTCAAAAATATCTAAAAAAACAAGATCAAGAAGAAGAGCCTATGAATAACGCATTAGCAGAAGCTCTGAAGAAGTTGAATTTGGAATAATAAAAGAGTGACGCTAAAACCGTTTATTACGGCTTTAGCGTCACTCTTTTTTTGATGTTGTGATTACCCTTTTTTGAGATGAGCGCTCTCGTTGCGATGCCGGTAGCTCTCGTATAACAACGGCTTCCTCTCGAATAAAATACGTTCTTTCGCAAAGCTTACATTTGAAAATCAACTATTTATTACGAAATAATTAACAACCAAACATACAGACCAACTAACGTGATGAATAACGTCGGGATCGTCAATACTATCCCTACTTTAAAGTAAGTCCCCCACGACACTTTGACCCCTTTATGGGATAAGACATGCAACCACAATAATGTTGCAAGAGAACCAATTGGTGTAATTTTCGGTCCTAAATCAGATCCGATGACATTCGCATAAATTAATGCTTCACGCATCGCCCCTGTTGTAGTTGTCTCCGCTATGGCAAGTGCATCAATCATCACAGTCGGCAAGTTGTTCATGACAGAAGATAGGATGGCTGCGATAAAGCCCATAGAGATTGTCCCTACGAACAGTCCACGATCCGACGCAGCTTGAATAATATCAGCCAAAACAGATGTAAGTCCCACATTTTGAAGACCGTATACTACTACATACATTCCAATAGAGAAAAACACAATATTCCAAGGGGCACCTTTCACAATCTTTGCCGATTGAATAGTCGGACTATCTCTTGTCATCCGTAAAAAGAATAACGCGATAATGCCCACGACAAACGATACAGGTATACCGATAAATTCACTGGAGAAGTATCCCACGAGTAAAAGACCTAACACGAACCAAGAAAGCTTGAACAATTTCATGTCCTTTATGGCATCCATTGGACGTTTTAAATTTGCGGTATCATATTTTTTCGGAATACTTTTACGGAAAAATAAAAACAACACGAGAATACTTGCAACTAATGAAAAAAGATTTGGCACAATCATTCGTGAAGCGTACTCGACAAATCCAATTTCAAAAAAATCGGCTGATACGATATTTACCAAGTTACTAACGATGAATGGCAGCGAAGTTGTATCCGCAATAAAACCACTCGCCATGATAAACGGAAACACCATTTTTTCACTGAAATTCAAATTACGAACCATCGCAAGTACAATTGGCGTCAAAATGAGTGCTGCGCCATCATTGGCAAACAATGCTGCCACCATTGCTCCTAAAATCGATACATAGATAAACATGCGAACACCATTGCCTTTTGCAGCGCGCGCCACATGAAGTGCGGACCATTCGAACAATCCAATTTCATCTAAAATTAGGGAAATAATAATGATTCCAATAAACGCGAGAGTTGCATTCCACACTATGCTCGTTACATCGAGCACATCTTGAAAATCAACTACCCCAACTAATAGTGCAATGACCGCTCCCCCACACGCTGACCACCCGATCGATAAATTTCTCGGCTGTAAAATAACAAGTGCAAGTGTGATAACGAATATTACGATTGCTAATACAGTAGAAACCAAGTGAAGCCCTCCAACACAAACGAATTCTCAAATACTACTACTATATAGGGAATTAATTATTCCGTAAACTGTGCTATTTGTGAATTGGAGTAAATTGATCTCGGTTGTTATTCTGGATATTTGTTACTTCGACTTTCTTGTTACTAGGTTGTGCCAAGACTTCCGGCTTTCCTGCAGGAGTCTGCGCAGATTCTATGCTAAAAAACAACAGTAAAATATAACAGCGCCTTTTAAATAAAGAAAAAAGGATGTCTCCACATTTTATGGGGACATCCTTCTATTAAATAATTAGTGCGTATCGATCGGTTCTTTGCTAAGCGTTTTGCTCATTTCTGCGTATTGTACAAAGACACGTGCTAATTCTCGAAGACGATTATGTACGTCTTCGTCTACTATTATATTATTTTGATCGAAATGGCTAGAATGTGTGTACACATAGTTTGGTGTCACTAGGCATCTGAAGTAGTCTAAAATAGGTTTCAGCTGATTTTCGATTACTAGGTGATGCTGATATGTTCCACCATTTGCAACGATGGACACTGGTTTGTATCGCATTGATTTAGGATGTAAAAAGTCGAACGTGTTTTTTAATACACCAGGAATAGATCCTTGGAAGATTGGCGTCGCAATAATAAAGCCATCTGCTTGATCGAACTTACTCACGAGCAATTTCATATCATCATTATATTGTTGAAATGGTCGGCCATCTACAAATTGATGCTCATAATTAGCAAGCTTAATTATTTCCAAAGTATGCTCTTTATTAATTTCTTCTATATAGTCTTTCACTTTTTCTAATATGACACCTGTTTTTGTGCCGATAATTGTTCCGTCTACAAGTAAAATTTTCATCTAACAGAACCTCCTTTATCCGTTCCTTATTGTATCAAAAAAGCAGCTATATTTAAGAAAAAAAATGTCTGTTTGACAAAGTTCATCCTTAAGGCTGAGAAATTTACTACTCATTAATGTCCATCTCGTCCTTGAAAAATATATAAACAGATTAATGCATTATATGCATCTATATCAGTAACGGCAATTGTTAGGACACTTCATCTTTATCGCTTTTTTTATCTTTGTCTACAAAAATATCTTTCCGTTTCTCCCAATTAAATAGCTCTTCTCTTGGAATCGGTATCTCCTCGTTTACAACACTCGGTTTTACATTTAAAATATCTATCGATTTATACAGATTGAGTTTATTTTTCCTTCCATGGACCGCATAATGATACATGGCAAATGCAAGTTGTTTTCCCTCCATCGAGCGCATTCTTTTGAATGGGCCTACTAAAATAGGATTTATTAACTTAAAAACGCCTTCTGATAGTCGTTCCGCCAATCGAAATTCCCCTCGATTTCCTGTTAATAGGGAGGGACGGAATATAGATAAATAAGGTAGCTTTAACGCGATAAGCTCCTGCTCCATTCTTCCTTTTACACGGCTATAGAAAAAAGGTGAATTTTCATTCGAACCGACTGCTGAAATGACATGAAAATTGGGAATCCCACGTTTTTTAGCTAAGGAAGCTATTTGTAGAGGATATTCTAAATCGACTTTTTCAAAGTTTTCTTTCGTTTTTGCTTTTTTCATGGTCGTTCCTAAACAGCAGAATAAATCATCCGCAATTTCTAAATCGTTCTCTTCTAACTTATCGAAATCTCTTATTTTCACATCTAGTTTTTTATGCGTATATGTAATATCTCTTCTCGCAATAACCGATATAGCTGCGTACTCTTCACTTTCACATAATTGTTTCACTAAATACTGCCCTGTAAATCCTGTTGCACCAACTACTATCGCAGTTCGCCTTACCATATCCATGCCTCCCTAATCGTAGAAAATAATTGTAATTGTAACGAATGTCTCGAACTTAAACGGCATTCCTCTTAGTCTCCTCCTACCACTTTTGTTAAAGAATAAGATAATACAACTCTTCTATAAAGTTACTGTCTAGTAACTAGGTTCCGTCAGCTCGAGGTCAAATGCCAATTTTCCTATTGTCATATACACCTGTCCGTTTCCATACAATAAAAAGATATCTTTGGAAAGGAAGATGATGAAATTGAAAATAGCCTATCTATTAAACACATTTCCACATCGTGGACTATATCCTGCCGCCCGAGCAAAAACGCTTCTCCCAGCGTTGAAAATGGAAGAATACAAAATTTTTGTGCCCAGCTCAAATACAAGCCTCATTCAATATTTAGAAAAAGAACAAATCAAACCAACTTTATTTAGAAATAATGCACATTTACTAGAAGAAATAAAATTATTTAACCCGAATTGTATTATTCATGATAGCGGTAATTCGGAAAAAGATTTAATTCGTCGCTTAAAAACAATCAATTGTCCGCTGATCCATTTCGACGATCATGGAGATGGCGGAATGTTAGCCGATCTTGTTTTCCAAACATTATATGAAAATCCAAAAGATCTTTCAAAAGAGCATTATATATACGATACTATCGGATATATTCCAGCTCATAAAATTGTATTTACAAATAATCACACGTCACATGATACACCGCATATCGTTGTATTCTACCCACATGAAGACCCAGAAAATTTAACTTACCGAACTTTGAGACATCTCGTACAATTGCATATACCTTTGCGTATTAGTGTTTTAGTAGATGAACACTACAAACATGATATAAACGAGCTTAAAAGATTTGCACTTACTCGTAAATCCATTCAAGTTATTTCAACGGGTGAACCTGAATCTATTATCCCTACTAGTGATATCGTCATTACTTCCGGAACTTATATGCCCTTCCTAATTGTACAACTTCAAATTCCTTGCATTATTCTTTGTGCACACGAGGAAGAAGTTAACTACGCATTTGCAACGGAGATGAATGGCTTTGCCAATCTAGGGTTAGGGAGAAAAATTAAACAATCATACTTACAAAATGCCGTAATGGAGATTATTTTACATGAAAATCGAAGAAATGCTTATAAGCATAAACAAAAACACTTCGACTTTAGCTCTAATCTTTCTACAGTAGTAGAACTTATCGAACAAACGATAGCGAATAAAAAAGAGGAAGAAGAAATCGCACACTAGGAAAGATTTTATGCTACAATGAATGCAAAAAGCTGAAGGTGAACATTCATGACAAAACAACAGCTACAAGCGGAAATTGCTGAGTTAAAAATGGACTATATTCGATTACAAGATGACATGGAAAAACTTGAATCCAATGGCCATCCCACTCAAGTAGAAAATGCTGAACGTAGACTAGCCAAAATGGAAGAAGCCCTTGCAGAACTAAACAAACAGCTCGCGGAATTAATATAAGCCGTAGAGCTTTCTTTTTGGAGGAAATAATAGATGAGCTTATTAAACGTAGAAAATTTGGGACACACATTCGGAGATCGTACGCTTTTTAAAGAGGTTTCTTTCCGCTTAGTTGAGGGGGAGCATGTTGGACTTGTAGGAGCAAATGGTGTTGGTAAATCGACATTGATGAACATTCTAACTGGTGAGATTATTTATGATGAAGGTCGT
Source organism: Psychrobacillus sp. FSL H8-0483 (assembly GCF_038637725.1). NCBI lineage: Bacteria > Bacillati > Bacillota > Bacilli > Caryophanales > Bacillaceae > Psychrobacillus > Psychrobacillus sp. FSL H8-0483. The sequence goes on along the minus strand of NZ_CP152052.1, from coordinate 595,551 downwards.
GTAGAATGGCTACCTGGAACACATTATGGATATTTAGATCAGCATACTCGTCTGCAGCAAGGACGCTCGATGTTTGATACGCTTCGAGATGCATTTTTACCTCTTTATAAAAAAGAGGCAGAATTAAATGATATTATTGCAAAAATGGCCGATGCAACTCCGGAAGAATTAGAAGTATTACTGGAGCAAATGGCTGATATTCAAGATACGTTAGATGCTGGTGACTTTTATTCGCTTGATATGAAAGTGGAAGAGGTTGCGCGTGGTCTTGGGCTAGATGCAATCGGTTTAGATCGTCCCGTAGAAGCACTTTCAGGAGGACAACGTACAAAAGTTCTTCTAGCAAAACTATTATTAGAAAAGCCCAAAGTTCTGTTACTAGATGAGCCTACTAACTATTTAGACGAAGAGCATGTAAACTGGCTATCTAACTATCTGAAAAACTATCCACATGCATTTTTATTAATCTCGCATGATACAGAATTTATGAATGGAATTGTAGATGTTATCTTCCACCTAGAATTCTCTAAATTAACTCGCTATACAGCATCATATGATAAGTTTTTAGAGCTTGCCGAGTTAAATAAAAGACAGCATATCGATGCATATGAAAAGCAACAAGACTTTATTAAAAAGCAAGAAGACTTTATTGCCAAAAATAAAGCACGATATTCTACGACTGGACGAGCAAAATCTCGTCAAAAACAACTAGACCGAATCGAACGCATTGATCGCCCTGAAACAGCAGCGAAACCTGAATTTAGCTTCAAGGAATCTCGAAGCTCAGGTCGCTACGTTGTAGAAGCAGACCATTTAGAAATCGGTTATGATAAAGCATTGCTTCCACCATTAACATTTACTATCGAACGCGGTGAAAAAATTGCACTTGTTGGGATGAATGGTATTGGTAAATCAACATTACTTAAAACGATGCTTGGTAAAATTCCTCCACTTGGCGGAAAAGTAATACGTGGGGATTTCTTATACCCTTCTTACTTTGAACAAGAAGTAAAAGCAGGAAATATCACACCAATCGAATCGATTTGGGAAACATACCCAAGCATGGAGCAAAACCAGGTTCGTGGTGCATTAGCTCGTACTGGTTTGAAAAGTGAGCATATCTCCCGTCCACTTTCTAGTTTAAGTGGTGGTGAGCAAGCTAAAGTACGCCTATGTAAATTAATGATGGAAGAAAGTAACTGGTTAATCTTTGATGAACCGACTAACCACTTAGATATACATGCAAAAGAAGAGTTAAAACGTGCGATGAAAGAATTCAAAGGCACGATCGTACTTGTAAGTCATGAGCCTGAATTCTATGAAGGCTTAGTAACAAAAGTATGGAATGTAGAAGAATGGTTCTCTACTGGAAAAGAAGTAATTGAATAAGACGTATGTCAGCCCCCTGCTCAGTTGCGAGGGGCTTTTTTTTATTATAAATTCCTGAACGAGACCAAACGTCTTCGAACCGAGACCATCTCTCAAAGTAAAGAGTTGCCTCTTTGAGAGTATGCTCTACTCACTGTAATTATTTTCTTTTATTAGTTACGAAATGGCTTAACGATACCAATTCATCAGTAACCGAGACCAATCGTCTTCGAACAGAGACCAATTCCCTGTAAACCGCAACCTATTTGCCCTAAACCGAGACCATTTCTCAAAGTAAAGAGTTGGCTCTTTGAGTGAATGCTGACTTTACGCCCAAAATAAAAAAGAGCCATCCAACAATTATTTGTTGGTTAACTCTTTCTTTTTACACTAAAATTAAGGAATCCATTGCTAGCTCATCATTCATAATTAATTCCTTTAAGCGTTGTTTTGCTCTGAATAATCTTGATTTCACTGTCCCAATGGAAACTTTCATCACTTCGGCAATTTCCACTAATGAATATTGGTGAACATAGAAATACATCACTGTCTTTTGATAAATGCCATCTAATTCCGCAACTTTCGAGCGAATAATTTCACCTACATCTTCTTTCTCTAGTTGCTCTTCTACAGTTAACACATCTGCAGCAATTAAATCCAATAAAGAAACATCCAATTGCTCTGGTTGATGCGCCACATACTTACTACGTCTTACTTGTTTACGGTATCGATCACGAAATGTATTCATACAAATTGTTGTTAACCATGCTTTTACATGTTCAACCTCTTTCATATAGGATTCATATCGTACCACTTTCATCCATACCTCTTGCATTAAGTCTTCTGCTTCTACTTGATTTTTAGTTAGCTTTAAACATAAGTAATATATATATCGATTATACTCTTCATAAATATCTTCAATTTTAACTTGCATGTTTTATTCCCCCGGTCGGCTAAACTTTATATTTCTATAATGCCAAACCTAAACCTTACCCTCTATCGTATTCTCTTTCAGAAAAATTACAAACGTGTAAGAAAGAAAAAACGCAAGAGGAAGTATTACTCCTCTTGCGCTTCGTTATTAATACGTTCTTCGTTTTTCGTAATCGTCAATTTTACAATTCGACTACGATCCATTTCATTTACTTCGATCAATAGGTTCTCGTAAGTGAACTGCTCATTTTCTTCTGGAACGTGCCCTAGCTGTTCTAAGACAAATCCACCGATTGTTTCATTTTCATTAATAATAGATATATTAAACAATTGGTTGACTTCTTCAATTTCTAAACGACCTGCGCAAATTAAGCGAATTTCCGTCATTTCATGCACTAATATTTCTTCATTGTCATCTGTTTCATCTTCAATTTCTTGCCCAATCATTTCCTCGATTAAATCTTCATGCGTCACAATCCCAAGTGTTCCACCGTATTCATCTAACACAATGGCCATATGTTTTTTGTGCGTAAGCATTAGTTTAAAGACTTTCTCCACACTTAGTGTTTGAACAACAAACAATGGATCTTTATCAATAATTGTTTCTAATTTAAACGTTGGAGTCATGGACCATTCGATTAATTTCTTCGAATAAAACATCCCGACAATCGTATCCAGACTATCGTCATACACTGGATACCTTGTGTAAAAATGCTCGAGAATGGTATCCCGCACTTCTTCATACGTAGCATCTACTGGAATACCAACAACTTCTGTACGATGTGTTGATAAAACGTCCGATACATCTTTGTTTGGGAAGTCGAGAATACCTTTAATACGCTCTGATTCCTCATCTTCAAATGTACCATCCGTGGAAGCAAGATCTACCATAGAAAGAAGCTCTTCTTTCGTAATCATTGTTTCTTTTACAGCACCCTTCGAGCCAACTCGAATAAGCATATTCGTTAATCCAGCGATGAAAAATGTTAATGGACGCATAATTCCAATAAGCAAACGAACAAGTGGTGCTACTAAATAGACAATTCTTTCTGAAAATGTTGCGGAAATTGTTTTCGGCAAAACTTCGCAAAATAAAATAATAAAAGCTGCTAATATGACAACGGACAAGCCAATATGCCATTTGTAATGCTCTGCAATTAATATTACTAGTAAAGTCATTGTAATATTTGCAATCGTATTCCCTACCAATATGGTTATAATCATTCGGTCCGGCTTCACTAGCTGAGCAAGTAATTTTTCAGCAGCTTTGTCCCCTTGCTCCGCTCTTAGCTGAACCTTCGTCCTATTTACTGTCATTAATGCAGTTTCACTACCCGATAAGAAAAACGAAGCGAGTACAGAAACGGCTAAAAGTACAAATTCTATGTACAATTTTGTATCCTCCTAAAATAAATTCGTGCAATATCTCTTCTTATAACTATAGCATACTGTGATTTTAGTTGTCATAAAACTTATGCTATACTATTTCCAAACACGAAATTATTAGAAAAGAGGGATCCTAGTGGGCCAATTACCTACATTAGACAAATACTTCACAGAAAAAAGAGAAGAACATCTAGAAGAATTAAAACAGTTTCTTCGCATCCCAAGTATTTCATCTTTATCTGAACATAAAGATGATATGCAAAAAGGCGCACAATGGTTAGCTGAATCCTTAACAAGAGCTGGTTTAGAAAACGTAATGGTGGATAAAACTAGCGGCCACCCTGTTGTATATGCTGACTGGCTTCATGCTGAGGGCAAACCAACCATGCTTATTTACGGACATTATGACGTTCAACCAGTGGATCCGTTAAACCTTTGGGAAACAGAACCTTTTGAACCACAAGTTCGCGATAATAAATTATATGCTCGTGGTGCTAGTGATGACAAAGGGCAAGTATTTATGCATGTGAAAGCTATAGAAGCTCTTCTTCAAACAGGGGGGTCCCTACCTGTTAATGTGAAGCTTTTAATTGAAGGCGAAGAAGAAGTAGGCAGTCCTAATTTAGAAGAATATATTGAAAATAATAAAGAAAAACTTGCAGCAGATGTTATCATCATTTCGGATACAGGTATGCAAGGTCCTGGCCAACCAGCAGTTTGCTACGGCTTACGTGGCCTTTGCGGCGTACAAATTGATGTAAAAGGTGCAAAAGGTGACCTTCACTCTGGTCTTTATGGTGGAGGGGTTCAAAACTCGATTCATGCACTCGTTTCCATTTTAGATTCTTTCCGCGATGCAGAGGGTACGATTGAAGTAGAAGGATTCTATGACAATGTCCGCCCTTTATTAGAAGAAGAGAAGCAAGCATACGCTGCACTTGGTTTTGATGAGGAAGAGTTGAAAAAAGAAGTCGGCGTGGACGAACTATTCGGTGAAAAAGGCTATACACATTTAGAACGCACTTGGGTCCGCCCAACTTTAGAAATTAATGGTGTATTCGGAGGATTCTCTGGAGAAGGTATTAAAACTGTTTTACCAAGTGAAGCCGGAGCAAAAATCACTTGTCGTTTAGTACCAGACCAAGACCCAGATGAAATTGTCGCTAAACTAAGAGCACATATCGAAAAGAATAAACCAGTTGGCGTCACGGTAACTTTAACTGAATTCGATAAAGGAAAACCGTTCATCACACCATTTGACCACCCTGCTATTCAAGCAGCTGGTCGTAGCTATGAAAAAGTATATAATGTACCAACTGCATATACGCGCGGTGGCGGATCTATTCCAATCGTTGCAGCATTTGATGAGATCCTTGGATTGCCGGTAGTGTTAATGGGCTTCGGATTATCTACAGAAAACTTCCATGCACCTAACGAGCATTTCCACTTAGAAAACTTTGATCAAGGATTGCGTGTAATCGGCGATTACTACTATGAACTTGCCGAACTTTCTAAGGAAGACTTAAAAAAATAATGTAACTAAAACACATGGGTATTCATACAATCCATGTGTTTTTTTATGTACTACTAGGGCTATCTACCATTGATTTATCTCTATACTATGAGAATTGGTCTCGGTCGTAAGGAAATTGGTCTCGTTTCAGTAGTTTTTGATCTCGGTTAGGAGTAAGTTGGTTGCGATTCTCTATGAATTGGTCTCGCTAAGCCATTTTATAACTAATAAAAGAAAATAATCTCAATAGAATTTATCATAAAAAGTGGCTATCTCTCCAAGAGATAGCCACTTACTTATTCTTATTCTCCAAATATAGTCACTAGTTGCTCGACACTTTTACGAGGTTTTGGTTTTGGCATTTCATCAAAATAACCAACTTGAAGCATACTAATAATACGTTCTCCTTGTTGTACACCAAGAGCTTCACGGAATTTAGGATTATCTAAAAATGCAGGTGTTTTCCAGCATGATCCAATCCCACGATCCCAGGCAAGTAACTGGATGTTTTGGATAAGCATACTTGCTGCTCCAAAGTCCTCTAAGCGTTCTTTTTGACGCGGATCCTCTGGCACAATGACAAATATGTACCCGCCAGGATTCGTAAATTTCTTCATTTGCTTCTCTAGGTCATCTTCAGATAATTCTCTCCATTTGGGCAGTGCGAATTCTCTCAATAGCTCATGCAATTCTGAATTTTCTTTTCCACAAGCGATAACAAAACGCCAAGGCTCTCTTAATTGATGATTGGCAGCCCAGAAAGAATCTTCCATAATGGACAGTAATAATTCTCTTTCCACTGGTTGGCCATTAAATGCTTTAATCGATCTTCTTTGAATAATTGCGTCGCGAACAGTTAATGATTGCTCTATCATGTTATGATAACTCCCTTTTTTCTTCATTCATAATTACTAACATCATACCAATTTATTCCGTACATTAAAAGAGGGACAACCTTCACAATAAGTAACCTGGTTTTTTCCATTACCCTTGGATGCATAGAATGCTTGATACAAGTGGTTCTTAATAAACTTATGACTTTCCGTAGTAGCATAAGAAAAATATTTGTTGAAAAATTAACTAAAGCTGCATGCCGTTTTCGATTACATGCTAAAATTAATACATATATTATGTAAAGAATAATTAATACTATTACTAGGTATCTAGGTTATCTTACCAGTAAAACATTCTTGTGCCAATTTTAGCTTCTCCATTTATCACAACTGCCATTCAACTGGATGCGCTTTACAAGAAGCAAATAATAAATATATGGTTCAAGTTGTGTTAACTCGCTTATTATTCATACACATATTTGGAGGTGATCGAATGCTTCTATACTGGTTTTTTAGTTACTTTATTGGCACTTTCCTAACCGCTTGGTGGATTGGCAAATGGAAAAAAACAGACTTACGTAAAATGCGCAGTGGAAATTTAGGTGCTAGAAACGCGGGCGCTGTCCTTGGAAAATCTGCGTTTTTATTAACCTTTTTAGGTGATGCACTAAAAGGAGTTTTCGTTCTATTCATTGGCTTTTATTATAGTTTTCCCGCTGTAATTATTGCAACTGGTGGATTTTGGGTTATTGTAGGGCACTTGTATCCTTTTTGGTTAAAATGGAAAGGTGGAAAAGGAATTGCTACTTTTGTTGGGGTCGCACTTCTCTTTAATCCATCGTTATTTGGGATTATGGCGGCTATTTTCATCTTTTTCATTGCTATATTAAGAAGTGCTACCTTAAGTATGATTATCGCGTTTAGTGCATACGCTATTTTATGTTGGGTAATTCCTACTTTTTGGAGTGCATGGCCTCTTTCACTTGCTGTTATCATTATTCTCATTCGCCATCGATTTGATATAGTTGAATCTTGGGATGAACGTTGGTGGAAAAAATAACGATAACTATTATCCATTCCATAACATTTGAGGAATAAAATGAAACACTACTATGCTATAATTATTATAAATTAAATAATAAATTAGATAGGATGTTCAGAATGATTATGAAAAAAATTGCTTGGGTAGTAGATAGTAGTGCATATGTAAATACCCTTTTAAAAAATCATCCGGATGTTTATGTCATTCCCCTTAATATTCACTTTGGTCATGAGCAGTTTGTTGATGGCGTTGACCTAACTCCTGAACAGCTTTATGATCGTATTCGAAATGGTTCTGATTCAGTCAAAACTTCTCAACCATCTGCTGGTGAATTTGCGGAGCTTTATACGAAGCTTAGTACGGAATACGAATCTATTATTGCTGTCCATGTTTCTAATAGTTTAAGTGGAACGATATCTTCTTCACAAAGCGGTGCTCAGATAGCTCAAGTACAAGTAGAATGTGTCGATTCCCTTTCTTTATCAGCTGGCATAACAGGACTAGTTGTAAAAGGACTCCATTTGCAAGAGCAAGGCTTATCATTTGAAGAAATTGCAGCTCAGTTAAGAACAGAAGCAACTAAATTTCGAAATTTCATTCTAATTGGCAACTTAACGCAGCTTTATAAAGGCGGAAGATTAAGTAGTGCACAGTTTTACTTAGGTAGTTTATTGAAAATCAAGCCAATTATTCAAATTAATAATAAAGGCGAACTACAAGAGCTTGATAAAGTAAGGTCTTATAAAAAGGCAATACAGTATTTAATTAATAAAGTTGTTGAATCCGTACAACAAGAAGAAACAAAAACAGTATACATTATGCATGCGAATGCTCTAGAACAAGCAGAAAGTTTGAAAGAAGCTATTTTACTTCAAGCACCTAATGTCGAATTAGTTATTGGAGAAATTAGCACCTCTTTAGCAGTTCATGCAGGGGAAGAAACAATTGCAGTCCTTTGGTACTTGCCATAAATGAGACAAATGCAAGCTACTATGTAGAAATGTTTATACTTTCTTTTCTATTGAAAAAGGGTAACTAAGAAAATTTTTAGTTACCCTTTTTGTTTTTCGCTTGAATCAATTTCATAATTCCAAATTACATGAAAAAACACGAACAATACTAAAGGAAACTAAAAATAGTTGATTTCCGCTATAGGCGGACGCTTTCCGCGGGGTGAGCGATAAGCCATCAACGCCGCTTACGCGTCGTTTGTGATGGCTTATCTGTCTCACTCATCCCGCTGGAGTCGCCGCCTGCCGTTTCAATCAACAAAGTGATAAATGTTCGTATTTTAATAACAAAGTGCTATTTATGAAATTAACTCACTTATTTCCCATTAAAAATGATCCTTAACATGGATAAATACATACTTCGTATTTGGTGTATGTGCATAGGAGTCCATATAATTCCAAAACCTATCTTTACTATTGTTTGTGTGTGCGTTTACATAGGGCATGCCATCTTGAATACTTGTTACAATTGTAGAATGATCGTATCTCCCATCTCCTTCAAAATCATAAAAAATAAGATCTCCTAAAAGAAGTTTAGTTGGCGAGTCTACCTGCGTTCCTTGTAATCCAATTGTGGAACCTGCAAAGTACCACCGTAATGAATGAGGAGTGCTCCAGCTAAGGCTCCACGTATTATTCCCTAACCACCACCCCTTCATTCTATTAGGTTGACCTCGCATAGGAGCACCACCTGCAAACAAACATTGAGAAATATAATTTGTACAATCGTCATCAAATACAGGAAACTTCGGATTATTGCTATTCCACCATTTTTGTGCATAGGCTACCGCAGCTTCTCGGTTATACGTTGTTGCCAATTTTCCACCTCCTTCTATTTTGTTTATATGTTTTGCGTGAAATAATATGCTAGTATTAATCTAAATAAAATAATTTTACATCGAAGAATTCTACTTTAAAGAAAGGAAGATGGCTAATGCGGCAGCATGCAGAGAAAGAAATTACAGTAGCGACTTTGCTATGTGATGAAAAAGGAAATTTGAATCCAAAAGCGATTGGATATGCAAAAAAACCACTCATCCAAAGTAACTTGAAAGGTCACTATATGCGGAAGAAAAAGTGGAATTACTGGTGTGTATTTGGAGATGAAATCCTCTTTTCTGCAACAATTAGTCATTTAGATTTTGCAGCTGTTTGTTATGTATACTTTTTAAATTATGAAACGCAGAGATATGTAGAAAAAACGATTACGATTCCCTTAGGGAATAAAATAAAAATGGCTTCCAACGTATTAGAGAGCATTCAGTTTCATTCAAAAGAAATGTCTATTCAACTTTTATATATTCAAAATGAAACACATATGACCGTGACAATACCTGACTTTGATGGCGACCTATTACATGCGGACTTACATATTTCGCATCCACCAGAAGATGAATCGTTGAATGTTGTAATCCCTTGGAACCGCACTCAATTTCAATTTACAGCGAAGCATCATTTATTACCTACTACTGGATTTGTAAAAGTAGGAGATGCTCGCTACACTTTCCAAGCAGAGGATAATTTCTCTGTACTCGATTACGGTAGAGGGGTTTGGCCACGTAAAGCTACATGGAATTGGGGGTTTGCTTCTCAGCGGGTAGGATCTAGGAGAATTGGATTAAACTTTGGTGGCAAATGGACAGATGGTACGGGTATGACTGAGAATGCCATTATTGTAGACGGCAAACTAACAAAAATTCATGAGGACTTATTGTTTACTTATAATACAAATGATTTTATGCAGCCTTGGAAAATAAAAACTAAATTTTCAAAGGACGTGAACTTAACCTTCACCCCCTTCTTCCATCGTATTGCCAAAACGGATGCAAAACTTGTGACCTCAGAAGTCCATCAAATGATGGGGTATTACAACGGGAACATTCAGTTAGAAAATGGGCCAACACTTCATATTCAACAGCTACTCGGATGTATTGAAGAGCATAAAGCTAAATGGTAAAAAAAGCTGAGCGAATTGCTCAGCTTTTCTCATTTTACGGCTCTGTTAAATTATATTGTTGTTATTTCGTAGAATCTGCTTGCTATTCGCGGGACTCTGGGCGGATTTTTCCGCAAATTATATGCTAAGAAACAACAGTAAAATATAACATCGCTTATTTTATAAGTTCTTTTATCATTTTTTTGTTTCTTTCTTTAAAGATTTCATTATGGGAAGAAACCATTGCTATTTCACTTGCATCTGGTTGAATAAATTGTTTTGCTTTGTTTACTGCATTTGCAGCATCTTGAAATGTTCCTGCTATCAGATGCAGCTTACCAGGATGAGCCAAAATATCACCCGCCGCATAAATACCTGCCACTGATGACTCACTCAAGCACGTACCGTCCACATAATAATCATCTTTAGTGGCGATTTGGACCGTACTATTACTCAGAAGCTCTGCGTCTCTTTCATATCCGTGATTAATAATGACTTCATCTATTTTTAAAAAGGACACTTCCCCAGTTTCATGATTTGTTAAGGCAACTCTCTCAATTTTATCATGGCTCTTAGAAGCAATTAATTTGGAAATAGATGTATTAAAAAAACATGTGGCAGAACTATCTAACAACTGCGTCACTTGCGCTTCATGACCATTTAATGCATCTTTTCGATATGTGACGTACACTTTTTTAGCAATAGGTTCCAGCTCATTTGCCCAGTCAATCGCAGCATTTCCTCCACCTGAAATAATAACCGTTTTATCCTTAAATCGTTGAATAGATTTCACGGTGTAATTTAAGTTACTTAATTCAAAACGCTCTGCACCTTCAATATTAAGCTTCAATGGATTCAGAATTCCCCCACCAATTGCAAGAATAATCGTTTTGGAAAAATGCATTTGTCCAGATGCGGTTTTCAAGCAGAAAATTTGCTGATCATCTCTTGTAACAGACTCGACTTTCTCATTTAACACTACCTCTGGATCAAAAGTTAATCCTTGTTGTACTAACTGACCAATTAATCGCTCCCCTGAAATAGGCGGTTGCCCTCCAACATCCCAAATCATTTTCTCTGGATATACATGTATTTTTCCGCCTAAGTGAGGTTGAAACTCAATAATTTTTGTTTTCAATTCCCGTAATCCGCTATAGAAAGCTGCATATAATCCAGCTGGTCCTCCGCCAATAATCGTTACGTCCATTATTTCATTCATTTTTTAGTCTCCTAAAATATATATATTGACATTAATCTTTTATTAAAATATAGTTACTTATGCGATAATGATAATCGTTATCACTTATTAATGCAATAATAAAGTTTGGAGGTTCAACATGGTTCGCTTATGCACAGATGATTTATCTATTGGTTACGGAGAACGTTTAATAGTGAAAGAACTATCTGTTCAAATACCTGATCAACAGATTACAACCATTATTGGCCCGAACGGATGTGGAAAATCTACTCTTTTAAAAGCTATTACTCGAATAATTTCTCATCAGTCTGGCTCCATCTTATTAGATGGGAAGAGTGTTACAAAACAAAATACGAAACAACTTGCAAAAAAAATGGCAATCTTGCCACAAACACCAGAGAGTGCAGCAGGTCTTACAGTTGGTGAGCTTGTTTCTTATGGACGTTTTCCTTATCAAACTGGTTTTGGACGTCTCACGACAAAAGATTATGAAATGATTGAGTGGGCTCTCGAAGTAACCGGAACACTTGATTTCAAATACTATCCTGTAGATTCACTATCAGGAGGACAACGCCAGCGTGTTTGGATTGCAATGGCTCTTGCCCAAGAAACAGAGATCATTTTTTTAGATGAACCAACTACTTATTTAGATATGGCTCATCAATTAGAAGTGCTCGAACTTCTACAAAAACTCAATCGAGAAGAAAAACGCACGATTGTTATGGTTTTACATGATCTCAATCAAGCAGCCCGCTTTGCTGACTATATTATTGCTCTTAAGGCTGGACAAATTGTGAAAGCAGGTACCTGTGAGGAAGTTATTACACAAGATGTATTACGAGATGTCTTCCAAATAGATGCTGAAATTGGATTGGATCCAAGAACAAATAAACCAATGTGTACTACATATAATTTACTTAAGGGAGAATAAAAAATGAAAAAGCTTTTACTACCAATGTTATTTTTATTTGTACTAGTATTAACTGCATGTAATAACGAATCCACTGAAACGAAAACAAACACTACATCTAACGATAAAAAAGAAGAGTCTACTACTATTACTTATCAGTCAGAAGAAGGCCCGATTGAAGTCCCTGCTGATCCACAACGTGTAGTTGTTGTATCCTCATTTGCAGGTAACGTTGCTGCCCTTGGTGTTAATTTGGTTGGGGTGGATTCTTGGTCTAAAAAAAACCCACGATATGATAGCTTTTTAAAAGATGTGGAAGAAGTATCTGATGAAAACTTAGAGAAAATTATTGAACTTGATCCAGACTTAATAATTGGACTTTCTACAGCACAAAATTTAGATAAGTTAAAAGAAATCGCACCTACTGTAACATTTACTTATGGTAAAGTAGATTATTTAACACAACAATTAGAGATTGGAAAACTACTAAATAAAGAAAAAGAAGCTCAAGATTGGATTAATGACTTTGAAAAACGCACAAAGGCTGCTGGAGAAGAAATTAAAGCTGCTATTGGTGAAGATGCTACCGTATCGGTAATCGAAAACTTTGACAAACAATTATATGTATATGGTAATAACTGGGGTCGTGGAACGGAAATTCTTTATCAAGCAATGGGCTTAAAAATGCCTAAAAAAGTAGAAGAAACGGCTTTAGCTCCTGGATATTATGCATTGTCGTTAGAAGTACTTCCTGAATTTGCAGGAGATTATGTAATTTTAAGTAAATCAGCAGCTACAGACAACTCATTCCAAGAAACAGAAACTTATAAAAATATTCCCGCTGTAAAAAATAATCGAGTTTTTGAAGCTCCAATGGAAGAATTTTACTTCAACGATCCACTTACATTAGATTATCAGCTTGAATTCTTCAAAGAACACTTTTTAAACAGTAAATAATGGTCGAGGAGGAATTCGAGTCTTGGATTCCTCCCTTCTTTATTATAGAAAGGAAACGAACGATGAAATCTTCTATTCTTTTTAGTATAAAGTTCATAATCGGATTATCTTTACTTTTTGCTATGTTTATCGTTGCTATGGTTTTTGGAGCAGCGGAAACCTCCATTCAAGATGTGTGGAATGCTTTATTTTCTAATTTGAAAAGTGATCAGATAAATTTACTTCGTGAAATTCGTTTTCCTAGAGAAGTTGGAGCTATCGTTGTTGGAGCTGCGCTTGCTGTTTCAGGAGCTATTATGCAAGGTATTACTCGGAATCCTCTTGCTGACCCTGGACTACTAGGGCTTACCTCAGGAGCGAATGCTGCACTAGCGATAACACTAGCATTACTTCCTACTACTAACTATTTAGGAATCACAATTGCCTGCTTTATTGGTGCTGCAGTAGGTGCCATTATGGTATTTAGTATTGGTGCAATAAAAAAAGGAGGATTTTCTCCTTTACGAATTGTGCTTGCTGGTGCGGCAGTTTCTGCGTTTTTATATGCAGTCGCAGATGGAGTTGGGATTTATTTCAAAGTTTCAAAAGACATCTCCATGTGGACTGCAGGAGGTCTAATTGGAACGAATTGGAGCCAACTGAATATTATAATTCCTTTTATTAGTATTGGTATTTTAATATCTCTCTTACTTTCAAGACAGTTAACCATTTTAAGTCTAAACGAAGAAGTTGCCGTTGGATTAGGTCAGAAAACTGTTCAAATCAAATTAATTTTGTTTTTCGTCGTAATATTACTAGCTGGAGCGTCCGTAGCACTTGTAGGTAATATGGCATTTGTTGGGTTAATGGTACCTCATATCGTTCGGGCGATTGTTGGAACTGATTATCGTTTTATCATTCCTATGTCTGTCATTGTTGGGGCTATTCTTATGCTAGTTGCCGACACACTCGGAAGAACGATTAACATTCCTTATGAAACGCCTGTTGCAGCAATAATTGCAATAATGGGGTTACCTTTCTTCCTACTCATTGTTCGTAAAGGAGGAGGCGCATTCCAATGATTCAAAAAAAGCTCATTCGCAAACAACGATTGATTGTTGTCATATTATCTTTCCTAGTTCTAGCCACTGCCATTATTAGCGCTGGCATTGGTTACTCTTCTTTGTCTTTTGATCGTCTTTTACCTACTCTCCTAGGACATGGTACGTTTAAAGAAGAATTTGTATTGTTTTCCGTTCGTTTACCGCGTATTGTTATTACACTCCTTGCTGGAATGGCACTCGCATTGTCTGGTGCAATTTTACAGGGGATTACGCGGAATGATTTGGCTGATCCAGGTATTATCGGTATAAACTCTGGTGCTGGTGTAGCAATTTCATTGTTTTTCTTATTTTTCCCTATTCAACCGGAATCTTTCGTATATATGCTTCCTTTCGTGGCATTTATCGGGGCTTTACTTACGGCATTCTTTATTTACCTACTTTCATACAATCGAAAAGTAGGTTTACAGCCAGTACGATTAGTTCTTGTAGGGATAGGATTTTCAATGGCTTTGTCTGGATTAATGATTGTTATTATCTCATCAGCTGAACGCCAAAAAGTTGATTTTATCTCTAAATGGTTAGCAGGTAATATTTGGGGGGCTGATTGGCCATTTGTTTTAGCCCTACTACCATGGCTAATTGTTCTTATCCCATTTATTTTTTACAAAGCAAATAAGTTAAATTTACTCGGATTAAGTGAACCAGTTGCGGTAGGTGTTGGGGTATCGATTGAGAAGGAAAGAATTGTTCTATTACTTGCTGCAGTAGCACTTGCAGCTTCTGCGGTTTCGGTTACAGGTGGGATTGCATTTATAGGATTGATGGCGCCGCATATTGCGAAATCATTAGTCGGTCCTAGATATCAATTGTTTTTACCTGTTGCGATTTTAATCGGTGGTTGGCTTTTACTATTTGCAGATACGATTGGTCGAAATGTAATCGAACCAAATGGCATTCCTGCAGGAGTAATGGTTGCTTTGATAGGAGCACCGTATTTTATGTATTTATTGATGAAAAAATGAAGAGTTAGTTGGAGAACACTCTATTCTCCCTATAGTTTGAAAAAAATAAGGATGTCTCATCAGTCGTTTGAATTCTGACTAATGGGACATCCTCTTTTTATTAATGTAGCGAACTATGGAAATTAATTTAATATATTCAAATGACGGTACATTTTCTCTGGATAATCTGTGAAAATTGCATCTACGCCTATTTCTTTCAGCGTATCTGCATAGAGTTCCTCGTTTACCGTGAATACACGGACCTTTCTTCCACTAGCAACTACCTCTTGTCCCATTGGACGAAGAACTGTTGGAAAAAATGCATGCACTGCGTCTGCTCCTACAACTTTTGCGTATTCATGTGGGGCAATCATTACTTCCACAAACAAGATAGCCGTTTCGATTTGAGGAGCTATTTTTTTAAAGTTTCTAACCATTTCATGATTGAAAGAAGAAATAACAACACGTTCCTCTAATCTGTAATCCTTCAGCATTTGTAAAACTTTCTGCTCCATTCCATCATAAGGAAAAATATCTGATTTTAACTCAATATTAAGATGATGATGCGTATCTTTAAATACATATAATACTTCTCTTAGAGTAGGAATTGTTTCTCCTTTAAATTTAGGAGAAAAGCCTTTACCAACATCATAGTGTTTTAGTTCTGCAAGCGTCATATCCTTAATAAAACCTTTTCCATTTGATGTGCGATCAATGGATTCATCATGAATGACTACAAGCTCCCCATCCTTCGTCATATGAACATCAAACTCTACACCATATACAGGAAGCACTGCTGCAGCTCTAAATGCAGCTATTGTATTTTCCGGATGCGTCCCAGACGAACCTCTGTGTGCATAAACTTTCAAATGAAGGCCTCCCATCAATTTATTCTTCATTTCTTTATATATTCTCTATTATACACAGTTAGAAAATAATAAAAACGCCATCTCCATAAGGGAAATGACGTATGATTCAAAATTTCCCTCGGTGTATTTGAGTCAACAGGAATTTGTTCACTCACGTATTGCCGCAAAAGTTCTTTTGGGGGTCTTAACTAGAAATCCCCGATTCAGCATTGGTTAAACCCTGCTGAATAAAGTTAGCTATTCTCTTGGTGGAATCGGGATATACTTCTTCTTTGGTGGACGCGCTTTTTTCAATAAAAACCATTGCAAACTAGTGCGTACTTTTTGTCTCACATAAGTGAATCGTATAGCATTCAACCGTTTATTCGAAACTTTCATTGTTACATTGCGTTCGTTTAAACCCAATAGTATCTCTCCTTTTCGATTGAACAATCTCTTCACCATTCATCCTATAACAAGTTTATGAAAATAATAGGTGTGTTATGTTTAGTCTTTGTAAATGTGATTCTTATTATCACACGTGATTAACCAAAAGTACCCAGTAAATTGCAGTGATAACACACTAGGCACTCTATGTATAGGTGCTTTTAAAGTGCGGGGAACTGAACGAGTTCTACACCATTACCTGGATTTCTTGATACGAAATAGATGCGACAAAGTCACATCCCTCCTCATTTTTTCGATGATCATGTGGTAGTCGTTCGTCCGTCACTCTCCATAGCTACTTGTAATAGTAGTGCCAAAGCTTTTGGAAATGAAAGAATAGGCCCTACAGTAAGCAGCCAAAGATGCAATTTTGGCTGCTCAGTCCTTCTCTATCGTATTTCCACCTTTTCGATTGGAAGGAAGTGTCCCTTTTCTATATAGCATCCCCATATTGCCGCTTTGCAAAAATAAGCAAGGAACGCCTGATAGAAAGCGATAGAATTAGCGAGAAATACTCTTCAAAACACCATGAACACTAGGTTCGCAGTAGTCTAATTTCATATACTTTCTTTTAAGAAAAGCGTAAGCGCTCTCTAAGTACAAAACCTGTTTTGTATAGTTTTCGGAGGTCTTTGGACAGACTTATTGCTATATCATTACCGATTGATTTTTAAGCGAGGCTGGTCGTGACAGATGTCACGACCAGCCTCTCTTTTCTCGGTAATCATATCGAGTTTGTCTGTCCGTCGCCCTCCTTTAACAGTACGAATAAGGTTAAAAATTTTTTGGATAATTAGTGAAAAGATGCTTTCCAGCTCATAAAGCTTCAGAGGAGGACAGTCTAAGTTCGCGACTTCGTGGTGCTCCTGCGCAAAGCTCGTCGCAAAATAAAAGAACATTTCGCAACGACTGCCTGACCCGCATCGTGCGGGCCTCCGAAGATGCAATTTCGGTTGCTCTAGTGCTCCTCTATACAATAGATGCTAACTATTTTTTGGTCATATACTCTTTTACCAGTAGAAGAAAATTAGCAGAAATGCTCTTCTTAAAGATTCTTGCTAGCTAACAGGTCCATCCCCTCTACCTTACCTTGTATACAATCCACTGCATTTTCCTATCGGTCAAAGTACCAGTGACTTTATGCACTCAAAAACTATATACTTTCTTATCTTTTAGTTGTCCTTTCTTTTATGATTGATTTGAAAACATTTACTTGATTGTAGTGGAAGGCGGCGACTCCAGCGGAGGCCAACAGGATGTTGGTCACGAAGGCGTTGCCACATGAGGTGGCGCACTTAGCCTTCGTTCCTTTTTAAACACTCTGTGGGAATATCACATTTCTCACTTTTTAGGTGATGGCTCATCGCTCACCCCGCGGAAAGCGTCCGCCTGCAACGGAAATCAACAGTAGTATTGAATCGATCTTTTTCTCCAAAATATCTGAAACACTGGATTTATGGAACGAAAAATTAAATACTTTCTTATTCTTCAAAAAAGGATGACCCAGTGGGTCATCCTTTTCGATAGAAATGTGTGAAGTTGATTGTTTTAAACCCTACTTTTTTATAAACAGAAATTGCATCTTCGTTGTCTGTTTCCACATCTAGCAACACTTCTGCCTTTCCCAAACGATGAGCTTCATTTTTAGACCAATTTAATATACTAGTTGCTATTCCTCTCCCACGTGCTTTTTCATGCACTGCAAGGCCCGTAACCCATAGTTTCTCGGTTTCTTCCACAATCGAAACAGTTCCTACTACTTCCTTATTAATTAAAGCAAGCATCATTTTACGATTGGGAGTTTGCGTATTAAATGCGATAAGCTCTCTTGCTTCTTCCTCCGTATCTCCAAATGCACTTGCTAACACTTCAATTAGCTCCAATTCTTCTGATGAATATGGGGTAATTTCGATTTCACTGATCATTTCACTTTCTACTGCGTCCGCTGCCATCGTTCTTTCCGAGAAGTCATGAACATATCCAAATTTGCTTATTAATTGTTGTCCCGCTTTCGAAGCTTTTGGTACCAACGCTATATCTTCCATTGCTCCCCTAAGGTCTAGATTTCTTGTAAGCTCCTTTATTAGTTGCTCCCCGATGCCTTGTCTTCGCACATTTGGTAAAACAACTGCACTCCACTCAAAATCTAATGTTGCTATTCGATCTATGGCAGATATTACACCCACTAATTTATCCGTGTCATCATCGTAAGCCAATACACAAAATCCCTTTAGAAAAGAATCGGATAGCTCATCAACACTTAATAATGCAGCGTAATCTACTTGATCTTCTATAAACGCACAATGAATTAACTCTTGTATTTCTTTCAAAGTATCGGTATCTACCGGAATCGACACTGTCATAATAGATATGTCCATACTTTCCTCCTTATATTTTTGAATTTGTAAGCATGCTGTAATATCGCCCTTGCTTTTGTAATAACTCTTCTTGCGATCCCGATTCTACTAGTTTTCCACTTTCCATAACAAATACTAAATCCGCTTTACGTACAGTATTTAATCGATGAGCAATAACGAAACTAGTGCGACCTTCCATTAAACGTTCCAGTGCTTCTTGTATTTTTAGTTCAGTTACTGTATCAATACTAGATGTCGCTTCATCTAATAACAGTATGGCAGGATCAGCTACAAGCGCTCGAGCAATCGATAATAATTGCTTTTGTCCTTGGCTAATTTCTCCACCATCTGCTGTTAAAGTCGTATCATATCCATTAGGTAACTTCATGATGAATTCATGTGCATTTGCTTCTTTGGCAGCATGTAATACTTCTTCATCTGTTGCATTTAATTTTCCGTATCGAATATTTTCTTTCACAGTCATTTCAAACAGAAATGGATCTTGTAATACAAATGCTGTTTGGCTGCGTAAAGTTTGCCTTGGCAACTTTTCCATAGGAATATCATCTATTAAAATTGTTCCTTCATTTACTTCATAAAAGCGCGAAAGTAACTGCATGATGGTTGTTTTCCCTGCACCAGTTGCTCCAACTAAAGCAGCAGTTTTCCCTGCTCCTACATGGAAAGAGACTTGCTCGATCGTCGGGCTTTCATCGTCTCTATTGTACCGAAATGTTACATCCTCAAACGTCACATTTCCTTTCAGTTTATAGTCTTTATTTTCTTCTGCTTGATCTAATTCTGCAGGTTCATCGATAATTGCAAACACACGCTCAGCCCCTGCAATTGCAGAAAGGACCGTATTAAATTGATTTGCTAAATCATTTAGAGGGCGAGTGAACTGACGGGCATACTCTGTGAAGATCACGATTTCTCCAATTGTTACTTGATCATAATATGCTAATATACCACCGGCAGCAGCTACCAACGTAAAGCTTATATTATTTAATAGATTCATTACTTTTGGAATAAAGCCTGAGTACGTTAATGCCCAGAATCCTGTTGTTTTCAAGCGTTCACTTTTTACTGAAAACTCTTCTAGCATACGACTTTCCTGCGAGAATGCTTTGACGATTCGTTGACCAGAAATCGTCTCTTCAATCATCCCATTTAATGCTCCAACTGCCTGCTGCTGCTCTTTAAACAGTTTAGAGGTACGTCTCGTAATCCAGCGCATTCCAAAATACATGAAAGGTACAATAATAAGCGTAATAGCTGTTAATAGCGGACTTAATAGAAGCATCACGCCCGTCGTTCCAACTAATGTTAGGATACTTGAAAATACTTGTATAAAGGAGGTATTCAATGTTTGACTGACATTTTCAATATCATTTGTCATTCGACTCATTAGTTCTCCGTGCTGTCGTTTATCAAAAAAGGTTACTGGAAGTTTTTGAAGATGATCAAATAAACCAGTCCGTAGTCTGTATATTGTTTGCTGTGAAATACCAATCATCCAATAATTTTGTAAATACATTGTGACCGATAAAAAGACATACACAATGATCAATATACCAATCATATTTACTAATCCTGCAAAAATACTTTTCGAAATATATTGGTCTATAATAATACCGATTATATAAGGTCCTAGTAGCGCTAAAGCAGAACTGACTACAACTAAGAGCAGTACAACAATTAATAAAAAACGCTGTTCATCTACTAGCTTCCAAATTCGACTAAGAACGCTTCTCCAGTCAGAAGCTTTCTCCACTTTCTTATTATTATCCTTCTTCAAATCTTCCTTTGTAATAACAGGTTCATATCCAAAAGGTTTACGAATGAATTTCATCATACTCGTCTCCCTCCTGCTGTGATTCTGCAATTTCTCTATATAAAGAGGAGCTTTCCATCAGTTGTTCGTGCGTACCATATGCCGAAACTTCGCCTTCTTCTAATAGAAGAATTTGATCGGCCCCTTTAGCAGTTCTAATTTTTTGTGTAATGACCAGCATTGTTGCTTTTTCTTGTTCTAAGGCTTCCCATAATGCATTTTCCGTCGACACATCTAGCGCACTTGTACTATCATCTAACAGTAAAATCTCTGGTTTTCTCACTAATGCACGCGCAATAGAGAGTCTTTGCTTTTGCCCACCAGATAAATTGACTCCTTTTTGACCAACTCTTGTATCATATTGATCTGGAAATTGCTCAATAGAATTGTGAATTTGCGCTTGTTTAGCAGCCTCTTTCAGTAATTCTTCCGTTGCAGTTGAGTCACCCCAACCTAAATTTTCTTCAATGCTTCCTGTAAAGAGAATCGATTGCTGGGGAACTAACCCAATTACTTGTCTTAATTCCTTTAAAGACCAATCCTTCACTTCAACCCCATCGATGAAAATCTCACCTTCTGTTGCATCAAAAAAACGTGGAATTAAGTTCAATAATGTAGACTTTCCAGAACCTGTCGCTCCCATAATCGCAAGTTTAGAACCAGGCTTAACCGTGAAGGATACATTCTTCAAAACGGGAGCATCTGTCGTAGGATAATGAAAAGAAACATGTTGAAATTCAATTTCACCTATTCCAGGAATAGCTTCCTTTAAGTCTGAGCTAAAGTCTTCTATTCCTTCTTCTTCGATTAATACTTCTTCCATACGTTCAGCTGAAGCTTTTGCTCTTGAGAAAAATATGATGATGAAGGCGAACATGGAAAAAGCACCTGTCATACGCATGGCGTAATTGACTATCGCGACAAGTTCTCCCATCTGCGCTCCCCCAGTTTGAATCTCTTTTGCTCCAAACCAAAGAACAGCCATTAAACTCACATTCATCACAAATAAAAGAACAGGTAATATTAACTCCATAATGCGGAATGCCTTCACATTATCCATTTTCAGTGTATCTGCAACTGTAGCAAATCGAGTTGATTCAAAATTGCCACGCAAATAGGCTTTTATTAAACGAACTGCTTGGAGATTTTCTTGAATTTTACGGGTAACTTGGTCTACACTTTTTTGTACTTTCCCAAAAAGGGTTAAACCTTTGCGACTCATCGCATACAGGAAAATAACTAAAAATGGTGTGCCGATTACAAGAAACATAGCTAAATAAGGATGTACAAAAAAGGACATGATGATACTTCCAACGACTACTAAAGGAGAACGAAGCATTATTCGAAGCCCCATAAATATGACGTTTTGTGTAATTGTTACATCCGTTGTTAGTCGTGTAATTAGGCTCGATGAAGGAAACTTTAGAAAAGTGGCCATTGTAAACGATTGAACCTTTCTAAATAGTGCTTGGCGTATGTCAAATCCATAGCTCTGCACCGTGTGAGAGGCGATAAATGTGTTTATGATTCCGGCAAAAAAAGCAATAACCGAAAGTAGAAGCATGATACTTCCCCAAAAAATAATCGTTTGCTGGTCACCTGCTAGAATACCATCATCAATAATTATTGCTATTAATAATGGTTGAACAAGTTCCACAGAAAGTTCGATTAGCATAAACAATAATGCAGTAACAACCAGCCACTTATAAGGCGATAAATAAGATAATACAGTTTTCACAATTACAACACCCCTAGATTCTTCGTCACTCGAATTAATCCTCTGTAAAACCTATTATGCCATATTCTTCTATTAAGATATAGAAAAAGGTTGCTTCATTATTAAAGTCATTTTCTCCTTTTAAATTCCCATTTTATTTCTCCTGCAACGGTTAGCCATGTGACAAATAAAAGCATTACTATTACTCCTATGTACTGCCAAGCTCCAAGTATTTGACCAAACCAAATGACCGATATAATCATAGCTGTTAATGGCTCTACACTTGATAAGATACTAGTTTCTACTGCTGTTATGTATTTCATACTCGATAAGAAGAGAACAAAAGCAATAGTACCTACAATAATAATGCATAACACCATTATATTTATTGGGTAATGTACAAGTTGATCCCACTCATTCGAACGCCATGATCCTGAAATAATTGCAAGTGTTACTCCTCCTATTAACATTCCCCACCCTACAACGACTAGCACTCCCCATTCTTTCATGAGTCGTGCTGGATACACCGTATAAATAGAAAACGTAACACCTACAGCTAACCCCCAAATTAATGCTTCGTTACTTATTAATAGTTGATCCAACTTTGCATTGGTTAGTAATAAAAACAATCCAACTAGCGTTCCAATAATACCAATTATTTGATATTTAGGGGGGTACATTTTATTTTTCCATGAAACAAATAAAATGATATAGATAGGTCCTAAGAATTGAAGTAAGGTTGCAATTGATGCATTACTTTCCTCAATTGCTGCTACGAACGTATATTGGACACCGAGCATTCCAAACACACCAAAAATAAGTAGTTGCTTCAGCCAAATAGTTTCTTTCCATATTGCAAAGATTTGTTTTCTCTGTAACTTCAAAAAGACTAATATACATATTCCAGCAGCAATTAGTCGAATAGTAAGGAAGTAAGAAATAGACAAATTACTATTGTTTAATACCCACTCCATCATCGGACCTGTTGCACCCCACATCATAGAACCCACTATAATAAGTAGTATGCCTTTCCAACGCTCCATTTACATCACCTTTTTCTCTTTTTTCAATAGTAAATTACATTGTTGTTATTTGGTAGAATCCGCTTGCTTTCCGCGGGAGTCTGCCGCAAATTATATGCTAAAAACAACAGTAAGATATAACAGCGCTTTCCATATAAATATACAAGGTATTTTAGCCTATAAAACAAATGCGCATGAATATATTGTTCTAGACTAATGACTATTTTCACTAAATTCTATATAATTAATAATAGTTAATTATATGGAGGCCGTGAATATGTATCTAAATGAAGAATTAATAGATTTAAGTAACACTGTGTTAAAACATTTACCTTATCCTACCTTTATAACAGATATAGATGGTCATATTATATGGTGGAGTAGTGAGGCAGAAAAACAATTTGGCTATCACTTTGATGATTTAAAAGGGTTAAAGTTACCGATATTTAATGAGTATACTAATGGACACCTATCCGCCAAATGGGAAACAATAGTACAAAATGTAGATCCCGTTCGTTTGAATCCAGTTGTTATTTATTCTAAAGATAGAGAAACTACTAAGACTTCTCTCATTGCAAAATCTTTCTCCATAGACGATAAATCTTATGTTTTATTTCAAATAGAGTCCAATACAATTCAAAATCAAGATTATTCATTTTTAGAATTACAGCTCCTGAAAAAAGGATTATCGGATTCTTTTATGGTCCTTTATTTAGACAATGAAGGACTTATTATTCATGCCAATGAATCGTTTCTAAAGAAAAGTAACTGGACACCTAAACGTATATTAGGAAAATCATTTTGGCAACTCTTCCCTAATACACCTGATCATATTAGCATTGCAGATGAAATTATCCATACTATCCAAAAAGGAAACAAGTTCCAGGGTACTGTCGAAAAAATGACAAAAGATGGTCTTAACTATTGGGTGAACATACTTGCAATACCGATTACCGATACTGAAAATAATACGCTTTACTATTTGTTATTGGAAGAAGAAATTACAGAAAAAAAATTATTACAATCTAGACTTGAGCAAATAGCTTATGTAGATACGGAAACAGGATTAATGAGTAGACATCGTTTAGAAGAAGTTGTCACGGAATATATTGAAGATAACAAACATTTTTCTTTTGTTTTTATTAGTATCGATCAATTCTATACCTTAAAAGATATCTTTAACGATCAAACGAAATCTCTTTTGTTGATCGAGTTTACTAAAAGATTGAAGATCTATTTCGAAGATTCCATTATAGCTCGAGCGGATGGAGATGATTTTGCACTCATTACACCTTTAAGTGATTGGTATATACAGGGATTTGTGAACTTTTTAAAACAAAATCCTATCTATCTAGACAGTAGAGTTATTCCTATCACAGTTAGTGGAGCCATTACAAGATTCCCTGAAGATCAACAATCTTACTTACATTTATTAAAAGCAACCAATTCTACTATCCAAAAAGTAAAACTAGAAGGTGGAGGAATGATTTCGAGTCTTTCCCAATCAGACCACTACAAGCTCACTCGAAGAATTCAAATCGAAAAAAGATTACTAGTAGCACTTAATCATAATGATTTGCATGTTATGTATTTACCACAACGAGATCTGGCGATAGGCAAAATTACTGCTGTAGAAGCGCTTGTACGTTGGGAAGATGATGTCCTTGGTGTTGTTCCTCCTGATGAGTTAATACCAATTGCAGAAGAGACTGGTTTAATTAATGATATCGGTACTTTTATTCTTGAGAAGTCCTGTGAGCAAGCCGCTATTTGGCAGCAACAAGGTATCCCAGTAAAAGTAAGTTTTAACTCTTCCATTCGAGAATTTCGAGATAAAAACATGGTAAAAACCATTCGAAAAGTTTTGAAAAAGTATAATTGCTCACCTGAATTAATACAAATTGAATTTACGGAAAAGTTTGCTTTGGAAGCAGAAGCAGAGAAATCAATCATTCAACAAATGCAAACGCTTAAGGAAGAAGGAATAGTTTTCATTTTGGATGATTTCGGAACAGGCTATGCCTCGCTAAGATATTTGCAGCTTCTTCCTATTAAAAAGTTAAAAATTGATAAATCGTTTGTAAGTTCCATTACTCAACAGGAAAAACTGCAAAAACTCGTACAAGGTTTAATCTATTTCGGACAATCTCTAAACGTCGGAGTAGTTGCAGAAGGAGTAGAAACGAAAGAACAGTATGATTTATTAACCCAAATGGGCTGTGACTCTGTCCAAGGCTATTATATTAGTCAGCCCATATCAGCTAAAGAAGTGGAAATGCTGCTTAAACTTAACTAAGAAAAGCGCAAGTGCCCTTTAAGTGCAATACCTGTTTGCAGACATTTCCGGATTGCTTTGGAATGGACTTTAGCTGCATCATTACCGAGCAATTTTAAAGAGAGGAGAATCGTGACTAGCGTCACGATCCTCCTCTCACTTTTTCGGTAATCTTGTGGCTTTTTGTCCATCCATCGCCCTCTTACAACTTTAGTCAACAGGTTAGTACTATTTTGGATAACGAGAGAATAAATTCTTACTTATCCTTTAGCTAAAAAAACCGTGAGTAAAGGATTTCCTTTTTCTCACGGTTTTAATTTTAATTTTCCTATAACTTTTACCCAAATTTGTGTAATAATTTCTGCAAAAACTAATCCCATTGCAATTGACCCCGAAATCATTAATGCTAGTGCTGCATATTCTACGGCTACTCCATAGTCTTTTTCCACCACATTGCGCATTGCATTATACGCTGAGCCTCCTGGGACTAGAGGGATAATTCCTGCTACACTAAAAATAATCATTGGCATTTTAAACTTTTTAGCCATTAAATGCGCAACAAATGCAACAGAAAATGAACCAGCAAAGGAAGCAATCACTTGGTCATTATTTAAATGGTTTACAAAAGAATAAACTAGCCATCCGGTCATCCCTACAAGCCCACAGTAAAAGAGGGACTTTTTCGGTGCGTTAAATATTACTCCAAATGCCGAAGCAGCAATAAAGCTTAGTATTCCTTGCAATAAATATGTCATGTTAATTCCTCCTTACAGTGATAGTACGAGCGCTACTCCTGCGCCAATCGCAAAGGCTGTAAGAAACGCTTCAGCTCCCTTTGACAAACCCGATACAAAATGACCTGCCATTAGATCACGTACTGCATTCGTTATGAGTAATCCAGGAACAAGAGGCATAACGGAACCAATAATTATCTTATCTATTTCATACCCTAATCCATATGCTACGGAAAAAGTAGCCATCACACTTATAACTAAAGCTGCTAGGAACTCCGCAAAGAACTTAACTCTTGTTTTCTCTTCTAACATCTCAGCAACGGAGTATCCAACACCGCCCGCGATCATAGCTGAAGGAACATCAAACAAAGGGGCTCCAAATAACAACAAAAACGCTCCTGATGCTATGGAGGCAGCAATTATTTTAATCCAAAAGGGATATGTTTTATGCTCTTCATCAATTTTTTTTAGTTCTTCATATGCTTCTTCTAGTCTAATTTCTGCACTTGCTAATTTTCTGGAAACCCCATTTACAAGCGCAATCTTTTCTAAGTCAGTAGTCCTTTTATTTATCCTAACTAACCGAGTAGGTAGATTTTTGTTTCCACTAAAAATAATTCCAGTTGGTGTAACAAAACTTTGCGATTGGGTTAACTGCTGAGAGATCGCCATACGGTCCATCGTATCTTCTGCTCGATACGTCTCCGCTCCACTTTCCATCATTAAACGACCTGCCATTAAACAGCATTCTACAGCTAATTCATAGTCTGGCATCAATCGAAACACCTTCCTTCTACCATGTAAAGTAATCTTATCGAACGTTGCACGTAAATACAATCCAGACTAAACTTTATCACAAATTCCTCTCGTTCATCTAATGAAATATGTATGTATTAGATAAGTAAAATAGTCGTGTTCACACGTTTAACTTACATTTGCAATTTGAAGTTATCATTTTATTATTTCCCCAAAATAAAGAAAGTGACCTTTACAGTCACTTTCTCATCTAATATGCTAGTTTTCCAATTTCTTCATATGTGTTCAGGTTGTACCTTTTAATCTCTTTCATTGCAATTGTATATAAAGAGTCTTCTACATACAGTATACGTTGAATCATTTCTTCCCAGTCCTCGTAAAGCTGAGCTGGATTTTCTGGTTTTAATAAATCCCCTTTTAGAACAATTCCTTTTTCGGGTGTTATTTCATATATTAATGCACCATCTTGTTTAAATTGATTATATTCTTGCCCTTCTTCTTTCCCATATATCGAAAGTGGAAAGCCGTATAAATTTTTATCCCGATGTTGGAACAGTGCACGGTGATCATGTTGAATCGCTGAATAAGTTCCTTGTTCACCTATTATTTCTGTGTCCAATTCTTTCGGGTTTGCAAGATCCGTTACATCAAATAAAGATATTTTCATTCCTTCTGTCATGATAAGTGGTTCTTTACTTCCTTCTTGTGGAACTACTTTTGTTTCATAGCCAAATCCTATTAAGTGGGTTTCATCTAATGGATGTAAATAGTTGCTAAACCCAGGAATTTTTAATTCTCCCAATACTTTTGGTGCTGATGGAGTTGCGACATCAATTACAAATAGCGGATCTGTTTCCTTGAATGTCACCATATATGCTTTATCTCCCATAAATCTCGCGGAATAAATTCTTTCGTCTTTCGCTAAACCTGTTAAGGATCCAACTTGTTTCATTTTTTTATCTAATATAAACAAATTGTTTTCTGAAACCTCATTTTCATCCCATCGGTTACCTTTCGTCGTTACTACTCGGAAATATCCATCATGTTCATCCATTGAAAACTGATTTAGTATCGTTCCACTTAAACGACTTGATCCTACGAATTCTACAGACGTATTATTCAGAGCAAATTTAAATACTTCTGTATCCATTTTACCTGGATTCCAAATCATTTCCCGGGCATTTTGATTCGTGTTAGATGAATCATAATAAGTAGAAGTTAAATATAAGTTGTCTTGTGACATGTATAGTTGTTCACTTCCGCCTAAATATGCTTTCGTTATCACTTTATTTTCCAACAAATTTTCTACGTCAATAGCTGTAATGACACTATAATTGGCTACTAAAGTACTCGGTAAAATAGAGATATTTGAATAGCTCAGAGGCTTCGGTAACAAATACCTACTAGAATCATGTGTATATGGACGAAGCTCTACATCTTCATTTCCTTCCATAATCGAGTATCTTGGATAAACAGATGTTACGTAATAGAGTACGTTATCCGTCAAACGCGCACCAACCATATACCCCTCTGTCGCAATTTCTCTTAGTAGTTGAGGATGTTTTGGATTGGAAATATCATAGAAATACACTGTCGTCATTGAATCTATTGGTTGGTCTATTTTCTTCATTTCTTTTGTACTTTTTGATTCCGTTTCTTCTGTATTATCCTCTTCTATTACAAGAGGTATATTATTTTTTTGACCAATAACCATTAATGTTTTATCCGATAATAATAGTTGATTAGGATAAAAATCATTTGTAAATCTAATTTTTGCTTCTTCTTTCATGTTTACTGAATCTTTCACATTTACGATTACCACATTATTTTCACTTATAGAGAATATATGAGAACCGTTTGTTTTGACCATATCGGCCTCATCTACCCCTTCAACCTGATTATTTGTAGTAGAATAATCCCCACCTCGAGAACTGGAGGAGTCTTTAGCTTCTACACTTAAAACGGATGATTCTTCCGTTTCTGTAGTTACTAAATCTTCCTTCCCATTTCCTTGTACCTTTTTTACTAAATCAAAATAAGCAGTTAACTCTGCTCTGGAATTCACTGGTTGAATGTCTTCAAATACATTGAATTGAACTCTCGTTTTTCCCATTCCATACTTTTTTTTCATAAACATTGTATACGTTCCTTCGCTTAATCCCGGAATTTCGATGTACTTTCCATTGTCAGATAGTTCGTAATCTACATCAATTTTCTTTCCTTGCTGATTCTTTACATATATATCTCCTTTTTCCCAGTCAGCATTACTTATTGCTGAAGAAAATGTTGCATTAAATACTTGGTTAGACAATACTACGTTATGCGCATTTACCGATTGTTTCGTAGAATAAAACATACCCACCGCAATTAGTAGACATAACGCAATAATTGAAATAATCCACTTTTTCATTTAAAACACCCTCTCTATTACATTGTTATACCATTAGACTCAAAATTATCCAATAGGTTTCACTAGGTATTATATAAAATTAGAAAAAATATGTACAAACTATTTAGCAATACTAGAGATCTGATATCTTAACAGGAAACAGCTAAAAAATTCACATGAATAAAAAAAGCTCATTTTACAAATAAAAAAGGTTTTCCCGAGTCTTTACTCAAGAAAACCTTTTTCAATTACTCTTCAAATGGCCATTTAGGTAACATATGAGAGAGCGTTTTATCCACTCGGTAGCCAAGTACATATTCGGCTTGCATAATCGTATGAATTTCTCGCGTTCCTTCATATATAACTGGTGCTTTAGAATTTCGCAAATATCTTGCCACTGGATAATCATCTGAATAGCCATAGGCACCATGAATTTGGACTGCATCATCTGCAGCTTTGTTTGCAAAATCACATGCTTGCCACTTCGCAAGTGATGTTTCTCGTGTATTGCGAACGCCTTTATTTTTTAATTCACCTACACGATAAACGAGTAAGCGACTCATTTGAAGACCTGCTTCCATTTTCGCAATCATTTGCTGCACTAACTGATGTTTGCCAATTTCTTTACCAAACGTTTCTCGTTCATGGCAATATTTTACGCTTGCTTCTAAGCATGCTAGCGAAAGACCTGCTGCTCCTGCTGCTACCGTAAACCGTCCATTATCTAGTGCAGACATAGCGATTTTAAAGCCATCTCCTTCTTTTCCAAGAAGATTTTCTTTAGGTACTCGCATATTTTCAAAGAATATCTCGCCTGTATTTCCTGATTTAATACCGTATTTACCTTTAATTGCTTTAGAAGAGAAGCCCTCAAACGTCCGCTCCACGATAAAAGCACTGATTCCATGATGCTTCTTGGACTTATCAGTATAAGCAAAAACAATAAAGTGATCAGCAGCGTCACATAAAGATATCCATGTTTTTTGTCCATTAATAACATAGTCTTCGTCATCGAGTACTGCTGTTGTGGACATCGCAGCAACGTCTGATCCCGCCCCTGGTTCGGTTAATCCAAAAGCTCCAATTTTTTCTCCTTTTGCTTGAGAAATTAAATATTTTTGCTTCTGCTCTTCTGTGGCCCACTGCATTAATGTCATCGAATTTAGTCCAGTATGAACGGAAACTGCCGTTCGAAAAGCAGTATCTCCCCGTTCTAATTCTTCGCATACAATGGCAAGTGAATTGTAGTCCATGCCACTTCCGCCATACTTCTCTGGCACGCAAACTCCCATTAATCCAAGATCCGCTAGTTGTTTCCATATCGCTGGATCAAATGCTCCTTGTTGCTCCCATTCAGCAATATTTGGGATAATTTCATTATCTACAAACTGCCGAACTGTTTTGCGGAGAAGCACTTGTTCCTCTGAGAATTCAAAATTCATCTTTACTCACCTCTTGCTACAGTTTCTTTTATTTTTTCAATTTCTTTTATTTCTTCAATTTCTTTTTGTTCATCACTTTCACTTATTTCAATACTTTCTTTTATTTCATCACTCTCTTTTATTTCAATACTTTCTTTTATATCAATTTCTTTTAATTCATCATTCTCTTTTATTTTAATACTTTCTTTTATTAAAACTCCTCTTGCAGCCATTTCTTTAATATATAGATCTCCAGGGACGATGAGCTCAGGAGCAAAAACACCACGACTACTAATAACACCATTTCCAATCATTTGTGCAACTACTGAAATAGTATTAGCTGTTGCTCGAGCCATCGCTGTAACTCCAGAAAATGGATCTTTTTTTGTTGCCAATTCATACGTATATGTGGTGCTTGCTCCATCCTTTTTCCCTGCCACGATTACTCGAAGCAGAACTGCATCTTCTTTATCACCAAGTAACAATTGTGGAGTAAGTACCTCTTTTAATACGTCTCGTACTTTTACAAATATTCCTTCTGCCTTAACAACTTTGTTTTTATTCGTTAAACCTAAATCCACGAGCAATTTAAATTTATCCGCATGCCCTTTATAGCGTATTGTTTTGTATTCGAGTGTTTCAACATGTGAAAATGATTTAGATAGTGTAGACGTACCTCCAGCTGTATGAAAAGCCTCTAACTCTCCGTAATTGTCAAAGTAGATAGGTTCTACTTCCGTCAGTGACTCCACTTCTTGTAACTGACCATTTCGGATGACATGGGAAGGATCTGTATAATGATCAAACACCCCTTCTAGCGAAAAAACGATATTGTATTTGAATACTCCTTCAGGCTCTATTGGAATTCCACCAACGAATAAACGAATGCTTGTTAGTTCGTCCAGCTTACTTGCACCGTAACCCGCTAAAATATTAATCATTCCAGGTGCTACTCCTAAATCTGGAATAAGTGTAATTCCTCTTTCTTTCGCCTTATCATTAAGTGCGAGAACTGCATCTGTCGCGCCACCAATATGGCCCCCTAGATCAATGGAATGCACCCCAGCCTCTACCGCTAGACGCGCAACCTTTTCATTGAAGGAATAAAATAATGCATTAATCACAACATCCACTTTTCTCATTATCTGAAGTATATTTTCATCATCATTTGCATCTAATCTTAAAACTTCAATCTTTGCATTTTGCATTTTTTCTTTAAACATATTTGCTTGTCCAACATCTAAATCGCATAATAAAACCTTTTCTACATTAGGACTTAATATTAAATCTCGAGCTGCTTCTTTCCCCATTAATCCTGCACCTAATACTGCTACTTTCATGTTGGTATCCCCCCTATTATTTTGTATCTATTTGTGCACGTTGTAATTTCCCGCTAAAGTCTACGTAAATACTTTTCCACTCTGTATATACATCGAGCGCTGCTACTCCTGAATCTCGGTGTCCATTCCCCGTTCCTTTTGTTCCTCCAAATGGCAAGTGGATTTCAGCTCCTGTAGTACCAGCATTCACATAGACAATACCAGTATCTAGGTCCCGCTGTGCTCGGAAGATCTTATTTACATCTCGCGAAAAAATCGAACTAGAAAGTCCAAATTTCACTCCGTTATTAACTTCAATTGCTTCTTCTAGAGAACCTACTTCAATTAGAGATACAACTGGACCAAATATTTCTTCTTGTGCAATTCTCATCTGTGGTGTGACATCCGTGAATAGAGTGGGTGCATAATAATTTCCGTTTGCTAAATCCCCCTCTTCTAATATATTTCCACCAGTTAGAAGTTTGGCTCCTTCTTCTTTTCCAATCAGTGTGTAGGAGTGAATCTTTTCTAATGCTTGTTTATTAATAACAGGTCCGATTTTAACCGATTCATCTAACCCGTCTCCAATCGTGAGCTTCTCCATTTGTGCAAGAAGCATTTCTTCTAAATCCTTCTTTACATCTTTATGCACAATGACACGACTACATGCCGTACAGCGCTGACCTGCTGTCCCAAATGCGCTCCACAATATACCTTCCACTGCAAGAGGTAAGTCTGCATCATCCATTACAATAACTGCGTTTTTCCCACCCATTTCAAGTGACACTTTCTTTAAATGTTTTCCTCCGAGCTCTGCTACTTTACTACCTGTTTCGGTCGAACCTGTAAATGAAATAACTTTCACTTCTGGGTGCTCTATCATGGCAGTACCTACTTCTGATCCGGAACCAAATACAATATTTGCAACACCTGCCGGTAGCCCAGCCTCCTCAAAAATCTTCGCCATTTCAAATGCCATCATTGGCGTTTCAGTTGCTGGTTTCCAAATAAATGCATTTCCTGCTACGATTGCCGGAAACGATTTCCATGTAGCAATCGCCACTGGGAAATTCCATGGAGTAATGAGTCCAACTACTCCTATCGGTGCGCGAACACTCATTGCAAATTTATCTGCAAGCTCAGAAGGAGTCGTTTCACCGAACAGTCGTCGTCCCTCTCCTGCCATGTAAAATGCCATATCTATCCCTTCTTGCACCTCTCCACGACCTTCTTCAATGACCTTTCCCATTTCTTTTGTAAGAACTTGTGCAAGATGTTCCTTCTTCTCTCTCATTAGTCTGCCAATTTCATATAAATAATCCGCTCGCTTAGGAGCTGGAACTAACGCCCATTTTTTTTGTGCTTTAACAGCTGCTGCAACCGCTAGATCCACATCCTCTTTTGTGGACATTCTAACTTCTGCTAACTGTTCTCCGTTCGCTGGATTATAAACACCTGTGTATGTTGCCTCTTCGTCGTTTTGCCACTTTCCATCAATAAAATTAGTTAAATTCATTTTCTAACCTCTTTTCCATTTGTTTGAAAATTCCGTCATAATAATACATTCTATACATGCGCTTGAATTCCTTTAAAATCTTACAAATTTATATGTGAAACTTTTCACTTCGCTTTTCGTATTAATAGTTAATTAAACATTTAGGAGGAAAGTAAAAATGAACAATCATGAAATAGATTACAAATTATACGGAGACGATATGCAATTTGTAGAAATTGAACTAGATCCACAAGAAACCGTAGTTGCTGAAGCAGGAAGCTTAATGATGATGGAAGACGGTATTGATATGGAAACTATTTTTGGTGATGGCTCCAAATCTGGCGGTAGCGGCATAATGGGAAAATTAATGGGTGCAGGTAAACGTATGATAACAGGGGAAAGTTTATTCATGACTACGTTTACAAATACTGGTAACGGGAAGAAGCATGTTTATTTTGCATCTCCATATCCAGGCAAAATAATTCCTATGGATCTAAGCGAATATCGCGGAAAAATTATTTGTCAAAAAGATGCATTTTTAGCGGCTGCTAAAGGTGTTTCAGTTGGAATTGAATTTCAACGTAAGTTAGGCACTGGATTTTTTGGTGGAGAAGGGTTTATTATGCAAAAGCTTGAAGGAGACGGCCTTGCTTTTGTTCATGCAGGTGGAACTATTCATAAAAAAGAGTTACAACCCGGTGAGGTTTTACGAGTGGACACTGGATGTTTAGTAGCGATGACTTCAGATGTAGACTACAATATCGAAATGGTAAAAGGAGTGAAAACAGCATTATTTGGAGGGGAAGGGTTATTCTTCGCAACTCTTCGTGGACCAGGTACTGTATGGATTCAATCGCTACCATTTAGCCGTTTAGCAAGTCGTGTGTTCGCAGCTGCCCCACAAACTATAGGCGGAGGATCTCCTGGAGAAGGTAGTATTGCTGGTGGACTATTTGACCTTTTAGGTGGGAAATAATATTTTTATTTTGAAAGAGGATGACTCACATCCTCTTTTTTTATATTTATCCTTATTCCGCGGTTTGTTTATAGTCTAGATCCTTCCCTTCATATACTAATTGGTAAGAACAAGCTCTTACTAAAAAGGCATGTACAGTCTTTCTATACATGCCTTTTATATTAATAAAGTTGTTGGAAAGGCTTTTCCTCACGCAGACATAAAACATTTAATAGAAGAACGAATTATGTTGTATCATTTCCAATTAAATAATCATATACATACAAAGAACAATCAGGAAATAAGAATACACAGAAAATCCTTTCTTACTATTTTTTTACAGAGTCAAAACAAAAAGAAATGGTTTACATGACTGCTCCTTTTGCTTTTCTAAAAATTTGAGTATATATGTAGGTAGCAATGCGATTAAATATTTTCAAATGAAAGATACATTATATAATTTTTATAAACTTGTACAGATATGCTCTATGGACGTTGGCATAGGAACTTAGCTGACGTACATATGGATCCCCCCTGGTCTTTGCCCCTATTCTAATAGATGCAGAAGTGTTGAAACTATATAAGTTGATAATTTTTAATAATATATTCTAAAGTAATGATTACCATATGGATCCATCTTAATTACATCTTTAATATCCTATCTTTTTAGTTTCTTCAAGTAGGATATAAGACGTTTTTAAAATGGGTTCTTTTTTCGTTAATAAACTTGAACCGGAAAAGAATTAGTTTTCCTAATAGATAATAGCAGGAAATATTTTACCCTTAAGATTCCCTGCTACACTAATTATTCCCATTAAATTAATAAAGTGAACTTCACACAGTAATCTTCTTAACTTGCGTCATTACCCATGTATTTAAATAATTCTTTTTCGAAGGAATATTAAGGAACCATACACTCAATTTTGGATCTTGTAAATAGGTGGTTTATTAGGTAAATACCATTTGCACCCAAAAGTATAACAATGTCAACGTTACAATTGTTGCTATTGGTATGACAATCAACGTTACACTTAAATAATCTTTCCACGTGATTTTTATCTTACTTTTCCTTAGAATATGCATCCAAATAAGTGAAGCAAGGGTCCCAATAGGTAACAGCAATGAACCCATATCACTACCAATAATATTGGCAAGGTAGATGGTCTTCAATGTGATTGGATCTAACCCCATTTCGGTTAAAGTGATTGTTCCAATCATTAGTGCTGGGTGATTATTAAAGAGGTTAGAAAGTACTGATACTAATCCCCCCATGATAAAACTAGCTTGGAATAAACCTTGATTTACGATTGGTTCAAACCATTGTACCAGCAAGGCCGTAAGTCCCACATTATTCAAGCCATATATAATCACATACATAGAGAAGGCAAAAATAAGAATGTGCCAAGGCGTCTTTTTCAAAATATCCACTGGGTTAGTACGTAAATGGTACCATCTCCATAAAAGTAGGACCACTGACCCAAGAACTGCAACGATTTCAATTGGGACATTGATATAAGATGCAACGAAAAGTAGACAACGCATGATAAAGACAAACAGCAATACCTTTAACATAAATTTAGTTCGTTTCTGTTTTGATTCTATAGAAATCTTCGTTTTTAAAGGGTGAAAATTTTGCGTGAAAAAGGATTCTTCTATATCAATAGCTGAATCCGGCAATGTTTTTGGCAGTTTTTTCTTTACTACGATATACATCAAGTAAGACATAAACAACAAACCTAATGTAGCGGGGACAAACATCATTGCTGTATGCATCCAAAGGGACATATGAACGATATTTAGTGCGATCAAGTTAACGATATTACTTACACCAATTGGGGCACTGGAAGCAGTGGCAATTAGTGCGCCACTTAACAAATAAGGAATTTGTTGATGAGGTTTTAGTCGCAGGTTTTTAAGTAGCAGAATTAATATTGGGGTAGTTATTAAAATACTCCCATCGTTATTAAATAATAGAGTCATTAAAAAACATAGCAACTGGATATACCAATAAAGACGATAGCCTGAACCCTTCGCTAAATTTGCAAGCCTCGCAGCTGCCCAGTTAAAAAATCCGAAACTCTCTAATATTACAGCCATGACAATCGTTGCCATAATCGTTATAGAGGCCCCACCAATTTTACTGATGATGTCCATAATGTCTGCTCTTGATACAATCCCTGCTAGTAAAATAATCACTGCTCCAATTGCCGCAGGCCATGCTTCGTTCAGTCCTCTAGGCCTCCAAAATATAATTAGCATAGTCGTTAGGAATACCAAACTGGCGATTCCAATCTGTAAACTCATACATATACCATTTCCTCTCTTTATAATCGTTTGTCCGTTTACTTGTATGTATATTCGCTTAAATCGTAAAGAAACGAGATGTCTGTCCTTAGCTATGAATAAATATAAATATTTCACCTGCATTTTACATTTTGCAAACGACAAAAAAGCGGCTGTCCCTAAAACATATAGTGACTGAGAGATGGTCCCTTTTCCAATGTATTGATTTCCTTTCCAGACGGACGCTTTCGGTGCAGAAAACATCTGCTATTCCCGCTGGAGTCGCCGTCTTCCACTACAATCAATTGCCTACAAAATAGTAGTTTAATAAAAAGTATACAAAAAACAGGTGTAGAAAAAGACTCGTTTTTCTACACCTGCTTCAATTTATGGGCTTATTGGACAGCCCCATTTGCTTCTGAATGAATAATCATTTTATGTATTATTTTCTTTAATCGGATAAAATGGACAAACTAATCGAACATTCTTTTTCATTTGGGGCTAGTCAATCAAATCAAAGGAAATAGGCTGTCGATATTTTCTCGTCAGCCAAAATGGTAGGTCACTTCTTATAAACTATAGCTAAACTTAGATGAACTGTCAGTTCACGCTAAAACCATCGCATCCTGAGCGGAATTTTATCAAATTTGTTTACACTTCGTGTAAAGTTTTAATATGATCCAGATTTAGATAATAAGAATTTGTTCTTGCTCCTTTAATCTCAACTATTTGTTCTTCTACATTATTTATTTTCCCGATATGACTTTTATCTCCGCCAATATTAAGCACGACGATTGAATTTTGAAACTTTTCAACTTGTTCTTTAAAGGTGTTTGCTAATAACTGTCCATTCGATTGTACCAAGTTAGTTTGGTTGTTCATGCCGTATGGGCTTTCATTTTGAGAATAAGGAATAAGCCATTTTAGATGCTTTATAGAAATATACATCGTTTTATAAATAGGAGAATAGAATATAAAGTAATCATTCATAAGACTCATAATATAGCCGTGAAGAGGCTGGCCATCTGTTACATAGATCTCAACATAAATTCCTTGCGCTTGTGTAAGAACCTCTCTAAAAGTTAACTCTTTTTCATTTTCTAATGCCGTAATGTTTGGAGACTCTGAAGGAGCCTGTATATCTTCTTCATTATCATCATAAACTCCAAAACGTTGTATATGGTCTACTGGAATATACACATAATTAATCCCGTTAAATAGAACAATTACGTCGCTACCAGAGTCAATAACCGTACCATTAATTAGTTTCTTCCCTGAAACCTCTACCCGAACAACTTCCTTTATAAGACTTTGAATAATATTATTCAAGGTTACCTCTCCTTTTAAATTATTATCCAAATTACTAATAGCTAAAGCCTCCAATTATCCCTGTAACTAATTGGGGAAGTACCAGTAATCTAATCTATTGCCTCACCATTAGTCATTTGGAGTGCTTCGTTTATTTACAGATGCTTTCAACGAATTACTGTAATTGTTCGCATCAAGATCTTTTCACTTTTCTTTCAGCTCTTAATTCTTGGTACTTCTTAAATGTATATTTCATTAAAGCATAGTACTGCTTCTCTATCATTGTCTCTTCTTGTAAATATACTTGTATTACATTTATATGGCGTTTATTGGCAAGCTCATTGTTTGGATTAGTACTAGAGACATTCGTTTGGACTTTCCCAACCTTGTTTTTGTTTGTTCTTTGTGAATGATCATACATTCTGGCTGCATGATTCATTAAAGAATAATACTGCTGCTCTAACATTTCATTTTCTTCCATTGGACTTAATTTTCTAACTGGGATTTTAGGTGTAATTAATTTAATGGGCTCAGTTTTTTCCTTAATACATGTATTTTTCTCCTCTTTCCCCAATTTACTAGTTGTATTTTTTTTATGCATGAGATGTTTACAAAAACGTTGTTTCATCTCAATAGTATTTCTGTCATGCAATAGAAATTGATTTACTTTAACGGATTTTTTTTGATTTTTATTTCCATGTAGGTGTCTATTAAATGTGTTTGGAAGGAATTTTTTTGGGGGGTGATTGTCGTTGGAACTACTAGGGATAAATTGATCCTTGCAAGTATGGCCTGTATTACCTTCTAAATCTTCGTTTTCCTTTAATTTTCCAGAGATTTGCTCTCTAAGAGGAACTACATCCTCTTTTGTCATTTCTTTTTCATTAGTTACTTCTATATGTGTATCAACAATTGACTTCTCTTGATGATTTTCTTTCTCTTGAATAGCAACTTCCTGTTTCATGCTCACTTCAAGTAAAAGTTCTTCATTTTCACTAGGTAAAACTTGTTCATCCAGTTGTAAGGCTTCGTAGTGTTCTTCAATTATTACCTCTTCATCAACCGGTAAATTTCCGTCTTCTTTTACTTTTTTAGAGATTTGTTCCGTAAAGGTTACTTCAACCTTTTTGTCCACTTCTATTTCATTCGTTACTTCTATTGGTGTATCAACAATTGGCTCCTGCTGATTTTCTTGATTTTCGTCTACTTCTTGATCAGTATCTTCCTGTTTGATCACTTTATAAATACTAGATATATTTGATTTTTTTACAAAGGTTACTTCCTTATCATTTATTAAGACAATACAATCCTTGGATATTTTGGTTAGCACCCCTATTAATGCGCGATTACTTAAACTATTAATGTTGACCCAGTTGTATTTCATTTCTTTTAATATATTTGTGAAGTAGTTACTGTCCAGATAAGGAACTACTTTAGAATAAATATGATAGTCTTTAGCGTTCTTTGAAATAGCCTGAATATGTTTGAGTGCTATATAATATACGTCTTTACCTACTTCAAAAATAATATGATCTTGTTTAAAATTTAACAAGATCCCTTCTACCAATTGATTTTCACTAAGAAACAAGGTAATTTTCATACCTTTAAGGGCGTCTAATACTTTTTCCAAGTTTTGAGCTTGCAATTTGGTAGTGCCTCCTTCATAGAATATTCGTCGGCTCTGACCTGCAGAAGCGACGAACGCATCTTTTAGCTATTCATTTTCATTTATTGCTTCTTAAGTTTTTCCCTCAACTTATTTATTTTTTTCTCATGATTCGGTTTTTCTTCTTTACTTATTATTTCCTCGTGATTCGGTTTTTCTTCTCCACTTATTATTTCCTCGTGATTCATTTTTACGTCCTTATTTACCTTTTCTTCTATATTTACTTTTTCATCATTACTTGTCTTTTCTTCTATTCCTTTTTCGTTCTTATTTGTTTGATTCTTGGAAATTTCTTTTTCATGTTGCTTCTGGTTTCCAACTATTGCTTTATGACTGACGTTACGCATATGGAACATCGAAAATCGAACTACTTCTTCGTTCGATATAATGGTTACAAAATGTTCATTAACCTCATCCATTATACCCTCTAGCATTTCAGGTCCACCGCGGTTAATTTTTACCCATCGATATCTTAAGCATTCTAAAACACTCGCAAAATCCTTAGCCTGTATAAACTCAAAATCCTCTAACTCCATATCGAGTTTTACTAAATTTTTAGTGTTATGCGTTAAACTCTTGATGTGGTGTCTATTATAATAGACAATTCCATCCTCTTTAGTAAGCAACGTAATGTAATCCTTTTCTACTGCAAGTAGCTTACCGACACGGGATTCTGGACCTCCCCTATCTACTTTAACTATTTCATTAACGAAGAATAGCATCATATCGTTATCCATAATATCCCTACCGCCTTTTTTATTATTCTAGTATCTATATGTATCAAGGGATAACTAGGTAGGGATAAAAGCCCATTTAAGCATAATAGGCCAAGAAATTCGAAATTATTATGTTTAGAATTCGCCGATTCTGACTAGCAGAAACGACGAATGAGTAAAAATCTATTTTTTCGCTCTTATTTTTTATTTCCCTCTTGTTTTTTTGCTTTTTCATCATTTTTATTTGCATTTTCATCATCTTTGGATTTCTCAATTTTTACCCCGTAACTGATGTTACGCATATGAAACATAGAAATCCTAATAACTTCTTCGTTAGAAACAATTGTTATAAAATCGTCATGTACTTCATCCATAATTCCCTCTAGTGTTTCTGGGCCACCACGATTAATTTTTACCCATTTGTATTGTAAACCTTTTAATACACTCCTATAGTCTTTAGCTTGAATGAACACAAAATCCTCAGGAACTTGAAGATCAAGTTGTACCTCATTTTTTGCATTAATCGTTAAACTCTTAATGTGATGTGTATAATAATAAATAACCCCGTCCTCCGCAGTAAGCACTGTAATATGATCTTCTGCTGCTGCAAGTAGCTTACCGACACGGGATTCTGGA
Source organism: Psychrobacillus sp. FSL H8-0483 (assembly GCF_038637725.1). NCBI lineage: Bacteria > Bacillati > Bacillota > Bacilli > Caryophanales > Bacillaceae > Psychrobacillus > Psychrobacillus sp. FSL H8-0483. Next base: position 554,243 of record NZ_CP152052.1, on the reverse strand, counting down.
CCACCTCTATCTACTTTAATCGTGGAATTAACTAGAGAATGCAACATCTCTTTATTCATTTACTTTTAACCCCCTTTTTTGTATTATCCATGTATCTATATGTCTTGGGGGAATTCAAGTAACGGACATATGCCTACTTTAAGATAATTGGATAAGCATTATTTTTCCTACTAATAGGTATACTAATTCCAGATGAAATCTTAATTACTACCAAGGTAACAAGAAGAAAGCAGGGAAAAAGAAAATTGGAAAGCAATGGTTTCTCTTATTCATCTGAGATGAAGTCTTAAATTTTCAACTTGTATTTGGATATTTACCATGGTAAACTGATTTAAATTAACATTTAGAAAATTTAATATTTATTTCTTATCTAGAGAGACGGAGGGATTGGCCCAAAGATGTCTCAGCAACCAGCCAATAAGGTGTGGTGCTAATTCCAATAGACGGTAACCGTCTTGAAGATAAGAGGACTAACTTCAGTATATTATTGGGGATTCTCTTCTTATTAGAGAATCCTCTTTTTGTTGGTCCGAAAGTATAGCTTTTCTACCTAGTAACTATCCAGACCCCAGCACCTATTAATGAGAGCACTGAAAAAGTGGTGTTCTAATAAAATTCCTAATAAATATCCGCTAATTGGATTTAGCACAGCTCTGTTCGCTTTCCCACAGGAATCTCACGCCGCCGTGCTTAATCCTATAGTACACAGCATCGTTACATCAAATATGAGTTTTTCAGTGCCCTCCTAATACTCGTGTGGTTACTCGTTTCTGTAGAATGTAGCTACACTGGCTGGGTAGTCGCCTCATAGCAGTAATAGGCACTTACGATTTCTTATTTTAATAGTAGAGGATGAATAGCATTGACTAAAAAGAGTATAGAAACACAGTTAGTTCAATTAGGTAACCACAGTGATGCAAAGACTGGTGCAGTTAATCCACCGATTTATTTATCCACCGCATATAAACATAACGGACTTGGTCAGTCTACAGGCTATGACTATACACGTACTAAAAACCCTACTCGAGCAATTTTAGAAGAAGGAATTGCAAAACTGGAAGGTGGAGATGCTGGTTTCGCCTGTAGTTCCGGTATGGCAGCCATTCAATTAGTATTATCTCTCTTCCGTTCTGGAGATGAATTAATCGCTCCAGAAGACCTTTATGGCGGGACGTATCGTTTGTTTAATCAGTACGCAAATTCCTACAATATTCATACTACATATGCAAAGTTCGAATCCGTAGAAGAAGTGGAATCGTTACTTACTAAAAATACAAAAGCAATTTTTATTGAATCACCTACAAATCCCTTAATGCAGGAAATTGATATTCTTCAATATGCAAAATTAGCTAAGCAGCAGCAATTATTACTCATTGTGGATAACACATTTTTAACCCCCTACTTACAACGCCCTATTGAACTAGGTGCACATATCGTCATGCATAGTGGTACGAAATATATTGGTGGACACAACGACGTGCTTGCTGGCCTTGTTGTGACAAAAGGTTTGGAACTAAGCGAAAAATTACAAGCGAATCATAACGCTGCTGGTGCGGTTCTTTCTCCATTTGATTCATGGTTATTAATTCGTGGGTTAAAGACACTTCACTTACGAATGAAACAACATGACGCAAATGCAAAAAAAATTGTAAAATTCCTACAAAATGAATCAGTAGTTAAAGATGTTCTTTATCCCGGAAAAGGCGGTATGCTTTCCTTCCGCTTACAAAAAAGTGAGTGGGTTGGGCAATTCCTAGAAGGACTTCAATTAATCGTCTTCGCCGAAAGTCTTGGTGGAGTTGAAAGCTTCATCACATATCCAGCTACTCAAACGCACGCGGAGATTCCAGAAGAAGAACGTAATGCACGTGGTGTGGATAATAGTCTTTTACGCTTCTCGGTTGGCGTAGAGGAAGCAGAAGATTTAATCGCAGATTTGAAACAAGTTTTCACAGCTCTAGAAAGTGAAGTGAAAATATAATGAAGGGCCCTAATAAACATTTAGAAACTAGCCTAATAACCGCTTCGACACGAGGAGATTTTGAACAAAAAACTGGTGCAGTGAATGTACCGATTTACTTATCGTCTACTTTTCATCAAGAAAATTTCGACAGTTTTGGTCCTTATGACTATAGCCGATCCGGGAATCCTACTAGAGATGCATTAGAAAAAACAATTGCGGAACTGGAAGGTGGTACAAGAGGATTTGCCTTTGCTTCTGGTCTTGCAGCTATCTCCTCTGCTTTTATGTTGTTATCAGCTGGAGATCATATCGTCATCACGGAAGATGTATATGGTGGTACTTTCCGATTTGTCACGGAAGTATTGCCTCGTTTCGGTATTGAGCATACATTTGTGGATTTATCCAATTTAGAAGATGTTAAACACGCAATTAGATCCAATACAAAATTAATATATGTAGAAACCCCATCTAACCCACGCTTAGGGATTACGGATATTTCTAGTATGGTTGATTTAGCAAAAGCACATGATTGTCTTACATTTCTAGACAACACATTTATGACACCGCTCTACCAACGGCCGTTAGATTTTGGCGTAGATATAGTATTACATAGTGCTACAAAATTTCTATCCGGTCATAGTGATATTATTGCCGGACTTGCTGTTACCAATGATGAAGCGTTAGGCAAAAGATTAGCATTTATCCAAAACTCTTTCGGTGCTATTTTGGGAGCACAGGATTCGTATTCTTTAATTCAAGGCATTAAAACAACTAGTGTTCGTTTCGAGAAATCAACGGAATCTGCTAAGAAAATGGTAGACTATTTAGTTAATCATCCTTTAGTAGAAGAAGTTTTTTATCCTGGATTACCTACTCATCCAGGAAATGAAATCCATGCAAAACAATCTTCAAGTTCTGGAGCAGTGCTTTCCTTCCGTCTACCAGATAAAGCTACAACTAAAGCATTTGTTGACCATGTACAAATCCCAGTATTCGCTGTAAGCCTTGGGGGCGTGGAATCTATTCTTTCTTACCCTGCAACAATGTCCCATGCTGCAATGCCACAGGAAGAACGGGAAAAACGAGGAATTACAGATGGGCTTCTTCGATTCTCTGTCGGTGTAGAACATGTAGATGATTTAATCGCAGATTTCGAGCAAGCACTTCAAGCAGCTACAGAACAAAAACAGAAAGTTGGAATTTAACATGACAAAGAATTTAACTCTAACAGCGCCTTCTATCTGTTACTGATGGCGAATTTCGTCGTAAATGGTGGCACTTCGATTTCCTTGGTGGATTAGATAGCGTCGAATTTTATGAAACGGACAAAGGACTTACATTCAAGGGCGTACAAGCAAAATGATTTTGGAAAAGAGATACAGACGAACGTTAGTTACGAGATTACATCCCTTGTCCGTACAACTCCTCGGCATTTAAAACGCATCATACAAAAACTCTCAGATGCCAAAATACTTTTAATAGAACAGAAAAAGTTAATTGTATTAGACTAGGAACGATTAGATAAGCTTTCAAATGGCCTGCGAAATGAATAAAGGACTGGTTATATTTCACCAGTCCAATATATAATCAATTACGCCTTTGCTTAAAGTTAAAATATTTCTATTAAGTCTACTACAAATTCAAATACAAAATACCCTGCAAACCCAAACAAGATAAGGCCAGCAACAGTGGAAATCCATTTAATCATAGTACGACTCATTACTTTTCTAGTGGTTGCAACAATTGCTAACAAGCCAATATCATGCAGTAAGATACCAGCTAAAATTCCCGCTCCAACTACTAAAAATTTCTCTGGTTGTGTTGTATCAAATGAATCAGATAAAACAGCTCCAAAAACAGATATCCAAAACACCAGATTTCCTGGAGAAATGGCTACAAGTAGACCATTTCGATAGCTGCTGAAAAACGATTTGTTTGGTTTTTCTCCCGCTAATGTAATATCATGATCTGCATTTTTGATCGAATCATATCCTAGAAACACAAGGAAGAAGGCCCCTATAATCCACATAGGGATTTGAATAATGGGTAACGACAAAACCGAAGCAAGTCCCAAGTACAAAGCGATAATGAGGAAAAAATCAATTGTCATACCTCCTAATCCTACCGCCCATCCATGCATAAAACCATTCTTTAGCCCTTGCTTGGTCATCTCAACAGTCATTGCACCTATAGGCATTGCAATTATTAAACCTGCTACTAAATAAGTAAAAAATAAAGTCAAACTAACACTTCTTTCAAGTTTGATGCTTCTTACGTCCGTTTCACAAAATTATATCAAAATATTCTAAAAAACGAAACAATAGTTTAGAATAATCCTTTCCATTAGCCGTTTTTAAGGACTTTTAGCAAATATGTACAATCGTTTCTTTCCTTGTACTTTAAAATATTTTTCTTACATATGTAACTGTCAAATCTTGCAAAAATAAAAATAGTAACCATCCACAAAATCCCAAAGCAATTGACACAAAGAGATGCATTGAATTTTGTAAAGCTACATAAAAAATTAGTAACATTGCAGCTGTAGCAGGAATCCCCCACAGTACTCCTAAAGCAAACTTACTTAACGTTGCAGTTTGTTCACCCTGCACATATAACCAAATGATACTTAACAAGCTAACTAAAGGAAGTGCAGCAATCACCCCACCATACGAAGGAAATCGTCTTGAAACTTCCGTCACAATTCCAATTATGATAGCGGATATCATTACCTTGATTAATACATACATTTCTTCGCTCCCTCACTTAATATTTCTAAAGCCTTTTCTATCATGACCTTTTCAGAATCAGATAACTTCTCTAGCACAGTTTGCAATTTATCTTCATCTAAACTGGTATTTCGATGTAATATGTTTTTTCCTAGTTCGGTCAAACATATAATCACTTTCCTTTGATCTTCTGCATTCTTATCTTTGATGATATACTTCTTCTCCAACAATCTCTTCACATGCTCGGATGCAGTGTTAGGAGATATATGTAAAAAAGATGCCACTTCATTCACTCCAACTTGTGGTTGTTTTTCTATTAGCTGAAGTATGCGTACTGCTTGATGCGAGATTTTATCCTCATGTGGATAATGTAAATAAAAATAAATATCCGTCCAATAATGATTTAATTTAGTTATTTGTTCCATCATTTTGCACTCTCCTTTACCGACTATATTATATCGTATAATGCGATATAATTACATTGATTTCAATAAAAACCTTGAGAAATTAAAAAACCCTAGTGGACCAAATAAATACAAATTCGGCCAACTAGGGATTTTCAATTGCTATGAAATTCGACATGATTACGCTGTTCTTTCGCTTTATAGAGCGCATTATTTGCTTTTAGCATTAATACTTTTGAACTTTCTCCGTCAACTGGATACATAGCAATCCCGATACTAGTTGTGGAAAGAAAGCTCTTGGTCTTTGATTAAATACGGCTGGCTAAAATGATCGTGCATTCTCTAAACCTATTCTGGTCTTTCAATAGCAAATATTTCACCTATTTTTGCATAATTAGAACCTGCTAGGCGACTTACTGCCTTTAAGGAGTCGTGATTAATTCTTCCTTCTTCATAAATAGACTCATCTATATGATAACGAACTATTTTCCCGATAATAAGATCCGTTCCAACTGAATCTCCTTCACCCAATTCTAAAATTTGCTCTAGTTTACATTCGAATCGTACTTTCGCTTCTTTAATACCTGGCACAGAAATACCTTCACTTGGAATAGGTGTAAGTTCCGCTAGTTCTATCTCACTTTCATTAGAAGGCAGTGGTGCTGCCGTAATATTAATCTTTTCCACATTCTCTTCATCCACAATGTGGATAACAAATTCACGTTTTCCTAAAATATTTCGTGTTGTATCCTTTCGTTCGCCATTCTTCCGCTGAATTGCGAGTGAAATCATCGGAGGGTTGGACGACACAATATTAAAATAACTAAAAGGAGCGCCATTTATCGTTCCGTCTTCTGCAACACTTGTCACAAATGCAATTGGCCTAGGTATTATATTCCCAGTTAGCAATTTATAATTTTCTCGTTCTGTATTATTCTTCGGATCTATTGAAAGCAAAGGTATTCCTCCTTTAGTTAGTCAAAGTTTCTTACTTTAATCGGAATAAGTGAATCATTTAATCGTTCACGGTACTGCTCATATTGAGGTGGTAACATTAAGTTCTCACCCATTGTTTCAAGTGACTCATCATGTGCAAATCCTGGTGGATCCGTTGCAATTTCAAATAAGATTTCTCCGTGCTCTCTAAAGTAGATTGCATTAAAGTAATTTCGATCCTTTACAGGTGTTACACCATATCCATTTTGTCCTACGAATTGTTGCCATTCCAACTGATCAGCGTCATCCTCTGCTCTCCATGCAATATGGTGGACCATTCCTACACCTATTTGTCCTTTTCCACTTGAAGTTGTTTTCACATCAATGACGTTTCCGATATCCCCATATGATTTAAATCGGATTAAGTCACCTTCTTCACCAATTTTTTCTAATCCCATTACTTCTTCTAATAATTCCGCTGTTTTAGCTGGTTGTGCGGAAAATAGTGTAGCCCCTCCGAAGCCTTTAATCGCAACCTTTGGAGTAATGTCACCGAATGTCGTATTGTTTTGGTCGCCTTCTTCTCTTTCCACTATTTCTAATCGTAGTCCATGCGTATCTTCAAAAGTTAAATATGTTTCACCAAATCGAGTTTCTTTATTAAAATTAACTCCTAGTCTCTCTAATCGTTTTTCCCAAAATGACATTGCACCAACTGGCACAACATACGAAGTCACGCCAACTTGACCGTCACCGATTTTCCCTTGATATGCTTCAGCCCATGGAAAGAATGTAATGATTGTACCTGGCTTACCACCTTGATCTCCAAAATAGAGATGGTAGGTTCCTGGATCATCGAAGTTAATTGTTTTCTTCACTAATCTTAAACCTAAAATTCCCGCGTAAAAATCGACGTTTTCCTGTGGATGGCCAACAATCGCTGTAATATGATGTATTCCTGCTGTTTTTTTCATGTACTTCCTCTCCTTATACGTATGATACAAATTCACTGACTGGTTTACGGTAACCTCTAGGCTTTCTGCTTTCTACTCTTTCTTTACCCATGGTAATCATGAGTGCAATTTCATATTGATCACTTATCTTTAATACTTTCTTTACTTTATCTGGGTCAAAACCAATCATTGGACAAGTGTCCCAACCTTTTTCTTTCGCTACAAGTATGAACATCATTGCGGAAAGAGATGCATTTCGAATGGCCTCGTCTCTTTGAAAATTTTCTCCTCTTGTTTCATATAAAGAAACTGTATCTTCTACCATCAAATCATATTCTTGCTTGGTGACGATACCTAGCATCAGTAATCCTTCATTAATAGCAGCTGAGTTTTTATAAGCAAATTTATCACCTAAAACTAAAATAACTGCCGAAGCGGAATGTACTTTATATTGCCCATTTGCAGCTGCTCTTAGCTGTTCCTTTACTTCAGGGTCTGTCACTACTATATACTTAGTATGCTGAAGGTTAAATGCAGATGGGGTAAGCTTCACCATTTCAAATATCTCACTAAATTCTTTCTGTGAAATTGGTTTATCTTTCAAAAAATTAGATGCCGAACGTCGCTCTTTTATTAATTCTTGAAATTCTGTCAAAACTTACTCCTTCTTTCCTACTCTTTTTAACAGTTCTATTAATACTTTCTTTTCATCATCTGTAATATCTTGAAAGACATTTTCAATTACCTGTTGATGCTTTGGAAAAGTTTCCTCCATAAATTGTTTTCCTTCTTCCGTCATTTGGATATAAACAACTCGACGGTCTTCTATGCAATCCGTTCGTTCCAATAAACCCTTTGCTTCTAATTTATCCATTACATAGGTGATGGATCCTGAATTAATAAGCACCGCATCTGATATCTGTCGAACCGTTTGTTTTCCTTTACTATACAAAGCTTCTAACACTGCAAATTCAGAATTGTACATACCATAGTTATTAATATCTTTTTTCATGCGTTCTTGAATTGCTTTTGATGATTTAGTCAGTACTACAAATAATTTTAATGATAAATTTTGACTCACCCTAGCAACTCCTTGTAGTGAATTTACCTTGAATTTAATTATCTTGAATTAAAGATATTATAAAACTAATTTTTATTGTTGTCAAACTTATACTTTGGGATGTCTATCTAATTTTCTATTAGACTATGTTAAACGATAATGTAGTTATAGACGAAAATCCGCTCGCTTTCCGCGGACGAACTGCCAGGCCTCCTCGGGGCAACAGGTTGTTGGTCACGAATCCGTTGCCACATGGATGTGGCGAATGCATGATTTGCTCCAACAAGCCGCTACGGGGTCCGCTAAGCCATGTAGTCGCCACCTGTCGCTTCAATCAACAAAGTAATAAATGTATTTTATGACAAAGTACTATTTCTGAAATTAACTCACCTATTATTCTATATTGGATTTTACAACTCACCCTATATCGTTCCCTGAAATATGGCGTAAAGTTGGAGAAGGAAATCTCGTAATAAAAGCATCAGTATAATTCCATACGCTTCGGTGAATAATAATTTGAAAGGTAAAATAGCTCTAAAACAAGCTTCTGCCAAATTAGTAAGGCTAGGTGGTTTTTTTTATGAAGACTTTAGTAATTAAAGTTTTGATATTAATTATTTTCATTTTTTGTATTGCTTATGCATCCTCAGCAATGGACAAAGGGAGACCCTATTATGAAAAGAAAGGTTATGTCCTTTGGGGTATTAAAACAGATGAAAAAGTCATTGCACTCACCTTTGATGATGGACCCCACATCACATATACCACGCAAATTTTAGATTTACTTGAACAATATGATGCAAAAGCAACCTTCTTTGTTATTGGCGAGCGTGCAGAAAAGTACCAAGATCTAATTTATCAAATGGCACATGATGGTCATGAAATAGCAAACCACACGTATACACATCCTTTAAAGATCACCCCAGGTAAGCTTGAAGAAGAATTAAAAAAGACGAATGAAATTATTCATGATATAACCGGTACTTATCCAATATTTTATCGTCCTGTAGGTGGTAGCTATAATGATCGCATTATTAATACAGCTATTGATAATGGATATAAAGTAATTATGTGGTCGTGGCATCAGGATACAGAAGACTGGAAAACTCCTGGAGTAAAAAAAATTGTATCTAAAGTATTATCTGGAGCAAATCCAGGAGATATTGTTCTATTCCATGATGCAGGTGGTGATCGAACACAAACAGTACAAGCACTTGAGGAGATTCTTCCAGAGCTTCAAAAGCAAGGGTATAGATTTGTTACTATCTCAGAGCTTATAGAAGTCCATACGATGAGTCTAAGTGAAAATAAATAACTACCCGCAAATTCCGTACTATGTAGTCTGAACAATTCGTCCTAAGCATATCCACTTCTAAAAATATTGCAGGGATGTTACTGGTGCCAGGCACCAGTAACATCCCTGTAATAAAAACGCTTGGTTATTAGAATATGTCTAATGACCAAGCGTTTTTTTATTTTTTATCTTTTTCAAACAAGACAATGAGCGATGGTAGTAAAATACCGCGGATTAAGAACGTATCCAAGATAATTCCAACTGCCACGATGAACCCAAATACAAACAGTAATTGAATTGGTTGCGTCATTAAAACTGCGAAAGTGGCTGCAAGTAAAATACCTGCGGAAGAAATCACGCCTCCTGTATGAGAAACTGCTATTTTTACTGCTTCTTTTACGGAATGTTTTTCGCGTTCTTCCAAGAATCTTGAGATCAAAATGATATTGTAATCTATTCCGAGTGCTACTAGGAACACAAATGAGTAAAGTGGAACTCGGTTACTAATTGTATCAATGTCAAAGAATAGGTTTGATAAGAACATCCCAAGACCTAGTGCTGCTAAGAAAGATAATAAGATCGTTCCCATCATATAAATTGGCATTTTAATCGATTTTGTGAGCACAATCAGCAAGATAAAAATAAGAATTGTTTCCAGCAATACAATGACAAGTAAATCACGATCGTTTACGGATCGATCATCTACTTGAACGGCTGTTTCCCCAGCAAAGTAAAGCTCCCCTTCTACATCGCTCTCTTTTACTATTTTGTCGGCTTCTTCAATCATTTTCTCTAAAGCGTCCATTGATTCGGTTGAATAAGGACTTTCTTCAAAAGTTAATTGGTACTGAACAGCACTGCCATCTTCGGAAACTCCCGTTGGACGAACAGAGCTAACTAAGTCTTGCTTGGCTAGCTGCCCTAATAAACTAGCCTGGGCTTCCTCGTTAATTTCACTTTCGGATTCAAATAAAACCGTTGTTGGGGCAAGATCCCCTTTTTTAAATTTTTCTTCAATGATTTCATACCCTTCACGTGAAGGCATATCGCTTGGGAAAGATTTCATTGTATCAAACTCGTATTTCATGTTGGACATATTTAACGCAGAAATTACTAAAATAACTAAAATAGAAAGTGCAGAAACAATTGGCTTTCTCACAACAAATGAACCAATTTTGCTCCATAAAGAGTTCAATTTTACTTCTTTTACTCCAAATTTCGGGATACGAGGCCAAAATGACTTACGTCCGAAGAGCGTAAAGAGTGCTGGTATGAATGTTACTGAAGCGAACATAATAACGAACATTGTCGTTCCGAATATTGGTGCAAAGTTTTTATAGTCACCAAATGTCGCAAAGAATAACACTAGCATGGCTGCGAGCACCGTACCACCGGCAAAAAATACAGGAATCCCTGTTTCACGCATTGCCCATTTCATGGCATCAAATTTACTTTCATAATGCTTTAATTCCTCCCGATAGCGAGAGAATACAAAAAGAGAGTAATCAATCGTCGCAGCAAATAACAAAATGGACATAATAGATAATGATTGACTTGCTAAATCTAATCCATTAGCACCCATAATCCCTAGTAACTGGTTCACAACTTGATATACAATCCCAGCTGCTAATAGTGGAATTAGTGCTAATAATGGAGAACGATAGATTAGGATTAATAAAATTAAAATAATACCGACTGTAGATAATAATAAAACAATGTCCGCACGTTCAAATAAGTTTGTAGTATCTACTGCAATTCCGGCAGGTCCAGTCATATAAACGGTTGAACCTGTCTCATCTAACATAATTTTCTTTATTTCATCTAAAGCTATTTCTAAATCTGCCGTTTCTAATGATGTGACAAAACTTAATGGAATAACTGCCGTTTCTTTGTCCTCCGAGAAAAATCCAACTAGTGCTTGAGGAGGCATACTGCTAAATGGGATTACTTCTTTCACCCCTTGAATATTTGCAGCACTTACTTTATTTAAAGCAACTCCAAGTGCTTCTATATCTATTTCTCCTTCTTTCGATTGCAAAACGAGAATTCCTGGAAGGCTTTCTGCGTCTTTAAAATTCTCATCCGTTTTCTTTTGAGCTATAACGGATTTTGCATCCTCTGGTAAAGAAGCAACACTCGATACCTTATGTTCACTTGCCGCTGGTGCAAAAACAGTTAGCAATACTGTTAGGACTACCCAAAACCCTACAGTCAGCCACATGCCTTTTCTAGTTGTAACAACATCTGTTACACGACCTAATATTTTCTTCAAAAATTCCACTCCCCATTTAAAAATATATAGTGACACAACTGTCACTTTGATTAAAAAAAGATAACTGTCATTCATATTATGTTTAATCGTGACAGTTATGTCATTTACTCTTTATCGAACATTCCATGACTTAATATTTCTTTTATTGAAGTAACCCATTCCGTTTGAGGAATACCGTAATGATTGGGAATTGCAATTATTTGAAAAATCATTCCTAATATTACACTAGTCGGTAAATAACTTTTTATCACTTTTTCTTTTCTACCTAACTCGATAAATCCTTGGAACTGCTCATACATTTCAACATGATATTCACTTAGCTTTGATTTGTTATTTTCTACTCTTTTGGTTGAATTCCCTGGAATTTGATTGATGATTTCTACTACTTCGTATATGTTACTATGCTCAAAAATAAAATCTATTAAAACATTAAATTGCGTTTGGAAATCGCCTATTTTCTCAAGACTATTAAAATCAGTTAGAAAACGATTCATCTCAAACATAAGAAACTCAGATATTAGTTCATCTCTATTTTCATAATACTTATATATACTGCCTCTGGATACTTGTAAGATAGCTGCTAATTTACTAAAAGTGAATGCTTCATACCCCTCACTAATAATCAGTTGTTTCGTCACTTGAAATAGACGCTCATCTGTAAATTTTCGTTCGCGCGCCATCTTCATCACCTCACTACATCATTAAGTATAGTACATGACAACTCATACTTAAACAATTCCTACAAATATTATAAATCACAAAGGTGTTACTGGTGCCAGGCACCTGTAACACTTTTGTAATATCACTTCTATCATTACTTGTGGTTGGTGATGGTTATAGCAATTTGATCGATGACTGGAATGGTACTTGTTTTGTTCTTTTCCGTTAGGACTGTAAAAATTAAAGTTTCTCCATTTTTCGTATATGCATAGCCGGCAAGCGATTTTATATTTTCTAAGCTACCTGTTTTCGCCATCACATTACCCTTTGCTGGAGCTATTTTTAATCGATTTCGAAGTGTTCCCCCAATGAATCGATCGGATAATCCAGCGATCGGAAGGCTTTTACTATATGTGCTAAACCAAGGTTCAGAGCGGACAACATATAGTAATTGGGACATTTGTTTTGAAGTGATTTTATTGGAATAAGACATTCCCGATGCATCTTCGAAATTCCACTTTCTACTATCCAGTCCAATGGAATCCGCATATTCGCGCATCACTTTTAGACCAGCATCCCAACTACCTTCTCCGTATACAACTTTCCCCATCTCTTTAGCTAACATTTCTGCATGTGTATTATTACTCAACTTCATAAATGGAATGATTAAATCTTTCAATGGCATGGATTTTCTTGATACTAGAGATTTTGCAGTTTTTGGTGTCTTCCCCTGAACAACTTTTGAGGAAGATTCGAATGTAACACCCTTTTCTGACAATGATTTTTTAAAAACATCCAGCGCATAAAGGGTTGGGTTTGTCACAGAGATCCACTCTTTTTTCCCGAAGGTCCCAATTGGTGAGTTTCCTGTAATTACTACTTTATTCGAACCAACTTGACGGGTTATTTTCAACGTATTTTTATATCCTTTAGGAACAGTTTTCGATTTATTGACCACTTGCAATACGTTCGTCTCAGGAGTTAACGTCACTTTAGTAGAATTTCCATTACTAGTAGGTTTCGCTTCCACAATAACAGATCCTGCATCAAAATCTTCATTTGGCGAAAGAGTCAATGCAGAAATTGCCGCTGCATAATAGTAAGGCTCATCCTCTGCTAAGATTCCCGCAGACAATCGAACAGAGTCAAACCACGTATCATCTCCAACTAAATTTCCCGATATTTTTTTTATACCTTGCTTCACTAATCCATCTGCAAAATTATCGAAGTGTATTTTTAATAAAGTAGGATCCCCTTGACCTCTTAAATACAAATTTCCTTTCAATGTTCCTTTTTGCACCTTTCCATCTGTTAACACAGCAGTAGAGAAACGATAATTCTCCCCAAGTGTCTCCAGAGCAGCTGCACCAGTTAATAATTTTAGTGAAGATGCAGGTGTTATACTTCTGTCTCCGTAGTATTCATATACTACCTCTCCTGTAGATGCCTTTCTTATTGTCACACTGGAGGAGGCGTTCTTCATTCTACTATCCAACATAATACTATCTATTTTATTTTTTAAACTTACATAAGAAGTAGCAGCTTCCACGCTAGAATCGTCTGTAATTGGAATAAACACTGAACCACTTATCATAATAACAGCAAGAATACTTATAAATAATTTCTTCCGAATTTCCACTATTTACCTCCCAATTATTTCATGTTAATATTGGTAGTGTACCACTAAATTATCAGATAATAAGGATTTTTTTAAGGTTTTATAAAAAAAACTGCTCATTTTCCTAGGGGATTTTAGGAATATTCCCCAAATATAGATCCATACCAGCGAGATAAAATTATCCTAATTTGTTCCATATGGAAGAAGGAAGAAATCAATTGATTCTGTGTGAATCTATTAAGAAGTTAAATTAACTTGCTAAATGCTGCTCAGTTTTTGATCTGTATTAATTCAGCCACGCTCACCTCACTTTTTCACTATATTTTTCCACAACCTAATTTCTTCAAAGTCTATTAATTTTTATCTGAGCAATAATAAGGAGGAAATTGGTTTGTTTAAGACATTTAAGGTATTTAAGGTATTTAAGGTATTTATTATTTTATCTCTCTTACTTTCTATTGATTTACTTTCTGTCAGTAACAAAGCAGAAGGAAGTACACTGTTTCCAGATGTAAAGAGTTATCGTAAAGAGATTATTTTTCTGACGGATCGCAAAATTATTAACGGGTATCAAAACGGGAATTTTGGACCAGAGGATCCGATCAAACGAATTCAAGCCGTTCAAATGATCTTGAGAGAATTGGGTGTTAAAACAGGTGATGCACCTAATCCTCAATTTAAAGATGTTCCGCCTGGCAGCTCAGGATATAATGAGATTGCAAAAGCTGCTCAACTTGGGATTATCTCAGGTAAAGATGACGGTACATTTGACCCAAATGGAAAGTTAACAAGAGGTCAGATGGCGACCATCCTTGTAAATGCCTACAAACTAAAAGGTACATATTATTCTGACTTTAAGGATATCAGCGATAAAGGAAAGGTCTATCCATTTATCCAGGCTTTAGCAGCTCACAATATCACAACAGGTTATCCTGACGGAACCTTCCGTCCGAATGAAACCTTAAAAAGAGCACATTTTGCTGCTTTCATGGCACGCTTTTTAAATGAAGATTTTAAACCGAATGATATGGCGAAAGCTCCTGCCCGTAGCACAGAACAGATTGTAAATAATGAACAAAGTGTTGTAGTCATTGAGCTGTACGATGAAGACGATGAACTGGTATCACAAGGGAGCGGTTTTATCGTTGCGAATCAGCTTGTAGCCACAAACTTCCATGTGATCAGCGGGGGTACTAGAGCAGTGGCCATTACAAAAAGCGGTGAGGAGATAGAACTTGAAGGAGTAGTTGCTTATGACGACTACCTAGATGTAGCTATCTTGAAGCCTGAAAATAGAATTGGTTTTCCTTCTTTGCCGCTGACTAGCTTCAGCTCGGTGAAAAAGGGTGAAAAAGTAGTTGCAATAGGTAATCCGTTCGGATTGATAAATACCATTACAGAAGGTATTGTATCAGGAACGCATACCTTCGAGGATGAAATGGGCACTCTAAAGGCAATTCAAACGACAGCGGAAATTAATTTTGGAAGCTCGGGCGGTCCGCTTCTAAATAAGAAAGGTTTTGTTGTTGGGATTAATTCTTTCATTTTTGAGGATATTAATTTCGCTATATCATCCGATTATCTAGATCAATTTTTGGCAGATTACAAAAAAGTAGACTTTAAAAAGATTCAAACAGAAAGCTTTATCGACATGCCAATTATTGATTATGAGGAAGATATATGGGGTGAGGATAGTGAAGATCTCCTGGAGACGATTGATTTAGAGCCTCTTCAAGGTACGAAACAAACTCTTTCCGATATCTTCCTGGATGCAGTTCATGACCCTGAACTCCCGATTGTATATGGTATTAATGAAAATGGAGAACTGATTTCATTTAACTATGAGACAAAAAGCATTAACAGACTCCCATTCAGCAACCCAGCGGAAACAATCTTCTATAATAATGGTGAGCTTTATGTCACCCTGTTAAAAGGAGAACATAGTTCTTATTGGTCGGAAGAAACACAAAAAGGTGCCGTTGCAATTGTGGATCCTTCTACATTTAAAATAAAGAAGCTTTTCGATATAAAAATAGACCCTTACGATATTGTAGCGGATAAAAATTATTTCTACGTTTCATCAGGATCGGGACAACGGACGGACTTAAAAAGCTTTGATAAAGAAACAGGCGCTGAAGTGTCAACACAATCGATCAGACAGCAAAGTAACATCTTCCTCCATCCTAACAAGGATCGAATTTACGCCGTAGACTCTGATAGAAGCCCAAGGGACATGGAAGTATTCCCAATTAATAATGGCGCTATTTCACAAGGCTACGATTCACCTTACGATGGAGATTACGATCTAGTACCATACATGATGATCTCTCCAGATGGCAGATATATCTTTAATCCTGCTGGCTCGATTTTCAGAGCGAGCCCTTTAAAGGAAACTAACATGCAATTTGTTACCGATCTTAAAACTGAATTCTATGATGTAGCCTTTAATAAACAATTAACGAAATTTTATCTAGCGATTGCTGACAGAATTTATGTTTATGATTATGAAAACTTTACACCTGTAAAAACATACAGCTTGGACGGAGAAGGGTATTTCCTTTTTAACTATAAAGGCAGTCTAGTGGTTTTAGGAGAAGAATTCTCACAAAAAACAGGAATTGTTAAGACTTTTATTCTCAAAACAGCTATGCAATAAGAAATGATTTCAGTCATTTATTGAAGTAAATAGACTAGAGAAAAAGAGTTGTTGCTGCGGCAGTAGCTCTTTTTTTGTGCCTTTGTTTCTCTATTCTTATATGTATAGAGGTGAAAGGGCTTTGGTTTGGTCCAGATAAATAAATGCATCATAACGGCTTCCAATTTTGGAAGGGATATAATTTCCATATGCTTCAAAATTAGGATGATACACTACGCCTATTGCTCGATGACCAATCCAATTGCTAAATAAGGGACGGTTTTCTTCATTAAAAATAATCAGTTTATCAAATGCACCAGCGTTATGTAGTGCATCTTCCCAGGAGTCTTTTCTCGCGGGTGGTACGTCTATCTTTTTATATGGAACTCCCCATTCATTCGCTGCAATTACCGTTCCCCTATGTGTACCAAATCCAACAGTATAAACATTTTCCTTTCTATTTTGCAATCGAATAATCTGCCCGACATTCACCATTCCCGATGCTTCCATATCCGTAGCCGAGGCATCACCAATATGTGTGTTATGTTCCCAGATAATCATTTTCGATTCTTTTCCATGGTAGTCCATTATTTCATTGATTGCCTCAACCATATGCTCATCACGAACGTTCCATGACAACTCATCACTACGAACCATTGCACGATAGTATTCTTCCGCATTCCTCGCAACTATTGCATTTATTTTTAAGTTTAAGTCGGCTTCTTTTTCATCTTGATAGTTATCTTCATGGGTACGAATAGAAGCCAATAACTTTGAAACTTCATCCACACAAGCTTCCGAGATGTTAGTAGAAGAAATTGCATAGGTTTCAGGGTGTCTGTTAAATGGTTCAAAACAAGAGAAAGCTTTTTTCGCGAACGCCAAATCTGTGCCATTTGGATTTGTTTTACTTAAATATGTAATCACTTCATCTAAAGATTCCCACAAACTATATACATCTATTCCGTAAAAACCTACTTTCTTGTTCACCTCTATTTGGCTGTTGTGCAACTTTAACCACGTGACAAATTTAGCAATCTCTTCGTTTGCCCACATCCAAGTCGGCCATCGTTCAAATGCCTTCAATACATCGCGGACGTCCATTTGCTCATTGTCGTAAGCTTTAATAAACCTATTTACATGTTGAGTCGATGGCCAATCTCCCTCCACAGCAATTAAATTGAACCCTTTCTCTTCAATCAATCGTTTAGACAATTCTGCCCGAACTGTGTAAAACTCAGAAGTGCCGTGACTCGCTTCTCCCAATAGAACAATCTTTGCATCACCAATTGCTTGTAGAAGAGGTGTTAGATCATCCGTGGATTCGTATGATAAAGCACATTTCTTAATAGCTTCTTCCAGAGGCTTCATGGAAATCACTCCTTTTCCCTTATAGTTTGAGATATATGAATTTCTTTTATGCATATTAACAAAATGTATGATATGATGTTCAAAATAAAAAGCTATGAAGAGAAGAGTAAGTAATCCAATTTTTTTATAGAGAGCCCTGGTAGCTGCAAAGGGGTAAGAATACGGTTACTGAAACAAGCCTCTGAGCTTCACATGGGACTTGCAAATTTGCAAGAGATTGTGTGACAGGTGCTCCTGTTATCGAGCTAAAGTATAAGCATGTATTCATTCATGCCGTACTTGAAAAGGCACTAATGGTGACATTAGAGCAAACTGGGGTGGCACCACGACATGTTAATCTCGTCCCCAAGACAATTGTCTTGGGGGTGGGATTTTTTTTGTTCAACTAAACATGTCGGAGGTAGATTAAATGAATTTACTAAAATGGAAGTTTCCTGCTTTATATTTAAGTGCAGTTGGGATTGCTAATATTGGTGGATGGATCTATTTATTAGCTCTTAACTTAATCATTTTTGACAGGACTGGATCTGCTCTTGCAGTTGCAGGTCTGTATATGATTAAACCTTTTGCCAATATGTTAGTTGGATTTTGGGCGGGTAGTGTTATTGACCGTGTTTCAACTAAACATTTAATGATTACTTTAGATGGGCTAAGAGCGGTATTAGTCGTGCTAATTCCTTTTCTTGATTCCATCTGGTTCATCTATACACTTGTATTACTTATACAAATGGCAGGCGCGATGTTTGAACCAGCATCTTTTACGTATATGACATTATTGTTACCCGAACAAGACCGTAATCGGTTTAACGCTTTGCTTAGTTTTGTGCACTCCGGGGCTTTTGTGACTGGTCCACTCGTTGCTGGGATTTTATTTATGATAGGTAGTCTTGAAAATGCTTTATTTGTGAACGTGGGGATTTTTATGATATCTGCTACATTGACACTTCTGCTCCCTAAACTGAGTAATAGAGATACTACTGAAAGTACTAGCATAACCTGGCGAGATGTTCGAACAGATTGGAAATTGGTATGGGATTTCAGTAAAAAGGCAATGCCTTTTGTGGTGATGTATATGGGATTTCAAGGGGTTATGTTACTGACAGCTGCTCTAGATTCAATGGAAGTCGCATTTGCAAAGGAGGTCCTACACTTATCTGACGCAACTTATGGGTCACTTGTAAGTATGGCCGGTATTGGGTTCTTAATGGGTGCTGTATGTACAAATGCCCTTGTTAAATTTGCTTCTGCTAACCTTTTAATGAGTATGGGAACACTCCTAGTTTCAATCGGCTATGTTATTTACAGTTTTTCAACCACATACTTAATGGCCAGTACCGGGTTTTTCGTACTTTCATTTTTCCTTTCCCTTGCAAATACAGGATTCATGACATTTATACAAAAGAAAGTCCCGATTGATATGATGGGACGAATTTCAAGCTTGTATGAAATGGCATCTAGCTTTATTCAAATACTTACTGTTTTGTTTTTAGGATTTGCCGCGCAAATGCTTTCCGTAAAAGAAGTCGTAATTGGTGGATCTTTATTAATGTTTGCAGTTGCTTGCTACTTAGCATTACTTATAGGAAGATATTCTAACTTATCTACTAAAATAATAGGCTCTGTTAAACGATAATGTTATTACCTGCCGAAAATCCGTTCGTTTTCCGTGGACGAACTGCCAAGCCTCCTCAGGGCAACAGGATGTTGGTCACGAATCTGTTGCCACATGGACGTGGCGAATTTAGGATTTGTTCCGATAAGCTCGCTGCGGTTTCTTGGTAGCCCGTTTTTCTACAGGACTCTCGCGGATTTACGTCACAAAATATGCTTCTAAAAAAACAACAGCCTAATTAAACAGATACAAATAATAAAATAGAAGAACTTGTCACTTTGTCTCTTTCACACAAGCAAAAGCTAATACAACGGGAATTCTTTGTCTTCTTTTAAATTCTTCTTCACTACTAAAGTGTTCACGTTTTGGTGTACCTTCCCGCAAATCTAATATAGAGAAGCCTTCTTTTCTTAGTGCGGTGAAATACTGCTCGATTGTCCGATGATACTTAACTACTACTTGGTCAATCCATGGTTCTTTTCTTTCACCGTCCAAAAAATAATCGTCCACAATCCAATTCTCACGTCTATCTCCTGATTGCTTACTTGCAAAAGAAGAAGTCGTTAGTGGATGTTGGACACTAAACACAAAATTGCCACCATACTTTAATGCATGATGTACGTTGTTGAACAGCTTACAGATATCTTCTACATAGTGAATGGCGAATCGAGATGTTATGATATCAAATTCGTTTAACGGAAAATGAAAAGACTCCATCGTGTTCAAATAGACATGCCCATTTAAATTAGATAAATTCATATTTGCAGCAGCGGCCATTTGTTCTGAACCCTCTACACCCACGTAGTAATCTGCTCCGGTTTCAAGTAATTGTTTTCCAAAAGCAGCATCCCCACAACCTAAATCTAATATGTGCTTATTCTTGTAATCACCAATTAGTTCGTACATAATTGGTCCTTCTATTGCATTGTTTGGACTATCCTGCCTGCCTCTTCTTATCATATAATTAGAAAAAAAGTCAGATTGATCATAAGCACTTGCACCTTTAAATTCCAATTAACTCACCCCACTATTACCCATTCTATTCTTATCAATTTAAGATAGCAACGCTCAAAAGTTTTTACAAAGTTTAAACAATGGTACGATTGAATAATAAATCACTTTCAGCTGTAAAATAGTAAGAAAGAACAGGTGACTAATGAAAAAGATACAAAATAAGTTATCAAATAAACATTGGGTGATATTAAGTAGTGTACTTTTCCTTTTATTATTTTTTATTTTAAATCTAGACTTAATAAAACTGCTCCTTGATGGAGATGTAGAAGCAATTCGTGCTTTTTTAGACAGAAATATGGGCTATGCATTATTCTTTATGTCTTTAGTTATGCTTATTCAACATTCGTTTACAGTATTTCCGCTAATCTTAGTTATTACAATTAACATTACGTTATTTGGTTTTATAAGTGGATTTTTGTGGAGCTGGTTCACAAGTATTATTGCTTCTATTATCGTTTTTTATGGAGTTCGCTATGTTTTTCAAGGAATGATTATTAAAAAATTTAACTCAAAATTAATTGAAAAAATGGACGCAAATGGATTTACTTACGTATTTCAAGCACGGCTCTTCCCTCTTGTACCTACAAGTTTAATTAACATTTTAGCTGGACTAAGTACGATTCGTATTATACCTTTTACTGTTGCAACGACCATAGGAAATTTTCTATATTTCTTTGTGCTTGCTCTTATACCAGCAGGAATATTATCCACAGAATTAGACGAGTATGTTATTATGTTTATCATCTTAGCTACAGTCCTCCTTTATTATTTTATTAAGCTATTACGGCATAAAAGAAAATCTGTAGTCGAAACGGATCATAATGATTTTCCTAACTAATTAATATGTATTCCTTATAAGTAATAATTAAATATCAATACAATTTACATGCAAAAAGGTTGTCCTGCAATACAAGGACAACTTTTTTTACATATAGAAATAGGAACAAAAGTATTTCAATGGTACATTATAAAAAATAATAAATAGGAGCAAATACTATGAAACTTGCCATTCTTACAGATATTCATGGAAACGGACTAGCACTAAAAGCCGTCCTTCAAGAAATTGATGCACTTGGTGACATAGAAGAAATTTGGTGTCTTGGGGATATGATCGCGATGGGGCCAGATACTAACGAAGTACTTGACTTACTCTTTGCCCGATCTGATATTCATATGATTACTGGGAATCACGATGAGGCAATCTTGTCTCTCTTAACTGGAGAAGGACATCCCGAAAGCTATAAACATACGCGTGAACATCATGAATGGATTGCAGCGCAATTATCTACGGACAATATTCACAAGCTTAAAAAACTTCCACGATGGATTGAAAAAGAAATAAACGGAACTCGTGTGATTGGCATTCATTATCATATTAAATCAGATAAACGAAATGCCCATATTAAAGATGAGCCCTTTTATAGCATTCTTGAACCAACTTTAGAAAATATGGAAAAAATGTATGCCGACTATCCTGTAGAGATTATATGCTTTGGTCACCATCATCCAGAGCATTTTTTTCACAATGAGCATCAAGTCTATTTAAATCCAGGTGCTCTTGGTGTCTCTACAGGAAATACTGCTCCATATGCTATTATTAATTTTTCTCAAACAAAGCCGGACATTCGCATTCACCATGCCACATATGATAAAGAAGCTTTTTTACAAAAGTTTGAAATACTACAAGTTCCACAAAGAGATATCCTGTTTAAGCTTTTCTTTGTAGGAGAATGATATGTCTCAAAAATAAAGGTATTTCTCAGGTGACTTTCTACTCTAGGAGATAACTCTTTTATTGTTTAAATTTTCCACATCATTGCTCCACTAAAATATTCTTCCTATCGCTTTGAACCTTGGTCTTATTTTAATATTCTCCCGAAAATTAAAACTGATTAAAGCAGAAGACTATAAATTAGATTTTGAGTAACTTAAATAAAGAAGGATATCCACATGTGGATATCCTTCTTTATTACAATTAATGATAAAACTCTTCTGGAATAGCTCCAATAGTTCTTCTATGGTATAGAAGCGGTTCTTTACTGTCATTTTGAATATCTAGAACCTCACCAATCATAATTGTATGATCTCCCGCTTCAACTTGTTTAAACACTTTACATTGTAAAATAGCTAGAGAATTAGATAGTACAGGTAAGTTCAATTCTGATTCCTTCCAGTCACATTGGCTGAACCGGTCTTCTACTTTACTTGAAAATAACGTACATAAATCCCCTTGATCGGCTGCTAAAATGTTCACTGTAAATTTGTCTACTTTTAAAAAGTTTTCATAAGAATACACTCTTTTATCAATAGACCATAGGATAAGTAGTGGTTCTAGAGAAACCGATGCGAAAGAATTAACTGTCATTCCCATCGGCTTACCTTCTTGATTAAATGCTGTTACGACAGTGACTCCTGTAGGATAATTTCCCATTGCTTCTTTAAAACTCGCTATTTGCTCCAGTTTATTTTCCATTTGTGCAACATCCATTCTCTTTTTCTTACATCATAACAAACGCATCTCATTCTTTCACACTTTAGGATTTTCATTATGTTTAAAACATCTCGGTTTGGGGAAAAAATAAATGTATCACAAAACTGGAGGGATTTTAATGACAGTCAAATTAACTGTAGAAAATGCCGTACAGGCGAAACAAGAAATCGAGAAACTAGAGACGCAAGGATATTCAAAAGATCACATCCATATCTTCGCCCATTTTAAAGAAAGAGCCGACGATATTAACGACGCTCTGGATACTTCAGACGTAGGAATGAAGGAGCAAGGCTTTCTTCAATCTATGAAAAATATGTTCACTTCTCGTGGAGATGAACTTCGCAGCAAAATGGAAGCGGCTGGACTTACCAAACAAGAAGCGGCAGCGGCAGAACAAGAACTTGATAAAGGCAAGTTAATTATTATTGCCCATAACTAAAAAATGTAACTTGGACCTTTTCCCATTCCTCTTTCTCGAAGGAATGGGATTTTTAATTAGTGAAGAAGGAAGATGACCCTTTAATTCATCCGGGGGAACCGGCCAATGCATGAATAAGAAGATTTTTTTGTATCATTAATCTTAATAGATTCTCTATTGGTGTTTCAGATAAAGCTGGTACCTTTCGGAGTTTAAAACGGGTCTAAATTTATCCTTAAACCCCCGACTGCCCACTTTCACACCGCTTTCAATTCCTAAGTTGATCAACTCCACATTAGGATTCACTTTATGAATTTCACGGGCAAATTCTACATTTAGAAGTTCAGATAACCCATTATATCCCTCTCGCCGTTTTAAAAAGGCACTCCATGCCTGCCCATGCGGGAGGACTCCCCCTGTTACCATGCCAATTATTTGCTTCCCTGTTTCTACAACAAGTATAATATGCTCCAATTTCTGATGATTCTTGATGATTTGCTGGAAAAATCGATCATCCCAAATCCTTGAATATTTATTACCTAAAGTCTGATTCCAAGCCTGTTTCAAGTTTAACAAGGCCTCATAATCTTCTGTTTTAGCTCTTCTAATCACAACATCTGGGTAGTCCCTTAGAAAGCGATTTCTATTTTCTCTTACCTCTTTGAATTCTCTACCGCTTAAATCTAGCACCTTGTTAATGCCAATGTGCTTATCAACACCCCTTAATTTCATATAACGAAAGTTCTGATCAAAAAGATGGGAAGTCTTTAAAAAATCAAGCTGCTGCTTAGTAGCAGCCCTCACCCGGGTTTTTCCGCCGTTTCTTTCGTTCCATTGTTGGCAATAATGCATGCACTGTAATAAACCTTCTGCAATTTTATCAGAGCTTCCTCGTCCAAATGGAGGAAAGGCAAGCTGAAGTGTTTGATTTTTTGAAAGCTTAAATGTGACTAGCATTTCATTGATGACTTTCCATAAAACAAGTACTGATTTAGGATTGGAGACACCCCAAAGGTAATCAAAGTTAGATGACCATAAGTCGGTTGGATATTGCGTGTCTTTTATAAATTTCGTATAAGTCTCTTTGTCTCTAATATCTATCTGATTAAACTTCCAATCTCCCAGAATAATCTCTCGTGAGTGATTGTTCATCTCATTTGTCACCTCTTACCTACAGCATTTTTAGTATCTATCTATGCTATGTTGGAGTCCTTCATTTCGTTTGTTCATTTGTGTATATTTATATTTATCTTTCTCAATCAACCACCTAAGCTTTTAGTTCAAAACAGCATATTCTGTAAATAAAATCTATGTAAAAGGGTTGATTGAAATGCAAATAAAATGGATAACTGGATCGACCAATCAGGTTCATCTGTCAATAAAATCAGCAGATGAGTATGGAATAACCCCGGACCTTATGACGTTTCAATTCGGTTCTTGGGAACAACTAGTACAAGTTCACATAAGTACTGATATCCCAGAAGATATGATCGGTTTACCTGAACAATGGAAGAACATATTCACCATTCCTGAAACGCTTCCCTACGAGTTGAACAGAACTGACACCACCCTTAGACTTGGACCAGTTATTGCCTTGATTGTATTTTCTCATTTAAATGATATGACATTATCAAAGTTGGATCATTACCGCGATTATTTTTCTGATTTCGAGAATATTCAGGGACTTATCTATATATGCGCATGGAGCACAATTGATATTGAAAAGAAACAAATTCAAGGATATTATTTTGACCCAAATGCCAGCAACACCTCAAATCGCTGGAAGCTTGGCACGTTTCCCTTTCCAGGCTCAGCTTATAATCGCACAGCTATGCCAGAAACTGTATTCAACTCTTTGTTAACTGTGATGGGGGATCGTGTTTTCAACAGCTTTTCCAATGGCTCTTTCAATAAATGGGAGCTATGGAAACGTTTGTCCCCAGACTTCAAACTTCGATCTCACCTCCCAGCTACAGAACCCCTAACAGATGTAACTGTGTTAAATAACATGTTAGGCAGATTTGGCTCAATCTATCTAAAGCCGGCAGGAGGAACCCTTTCAAAAGGAATCACGAAAGTGGAGAAAAGGAAAAACGGATACCTTGTTACGTATCCCCAGCAAAGAATCGGAGAGGAAAACTTTCAAAGGTTTATAGAAAATAGCAAATCTATTGAGCAATGGTTATTTAAGCTTAAAAATAAAGAATACCTTGTTCAGCAGGCCATCACGATGAAACGGCATGAAAACAGACCTATAGATTTCCGAGTCATCATGCAAAAAGATGGAAAAAACCAATGGGATTGCACAGGCATATTCGGGAAGTTCGGTCGAAATGGAAATATCATTACAAACTTTACACAGAATGGCTTTATTCGCTCCGGAATGGACACTTTTCGGAGCGCATTCCGCATGAATGATAAAAAAGCTCAAAAGAAAATAAAGGAGTTAAAAAAGATATCCTTTAAAATTTGTCGTGCATTTGACCAATATGGCAATTATGGGGACCTTGGAATTGACCTCATGGTGGATCACAAAGGGAAGGTATGGATTCTAGAAGCGAATACACTAGATACGTACCATCGCTTTCCCCTCCTTATAGACGATCGGGCACTATATGAGAAAGTGGTTACTTCACCATTTCGATATGCCAAATATCTTGCAGGATTCGAACAATAAGCACAATTTCTTACCATTAAACAAAGGACACCTTCATAATAGGTGTCCTTTTGCAAGTATTTTAGCTTCCTCCATACTCTCTCCTGCTACAATGACATATGCAGATCGATGACCCAGGGATTAATTTAGTTCCTTTTCTAGGTTTCACGTAAACTTCAATTAATCCAACTCTTTATAATTTATGAAATAATCGTTTTTTGTATGGTTATGTATCCCGAATATAGGAATAAAAAAAGAAGTATAGTTAATCATTTTTTCTATTCTCTCGGGATCAAAATCCCTTCCTCAGCAAATAAATATTTTTAAAAACTGTGACCATACCCTGGTTAATCGTACAAGCAAATTGTGCACACAAACATAATATGTCTTAAGTGAAAGGAGTGAAAACATTATTATGAACCCCCTCTCGGTTAAGCAAATAAGAACCACTTTTGATGGCGAATTGGTCCAAGGGTCTGATGATTAGGC
Organism: Psychrobacillus sp. FSL H8-0483; assembly: GCF_038637725.1. Taxonomy (NCBI): domain Bacteria; kingdom Bacillati; phylum Bacillota; class Bacilli; order Caryophanales; family Bacillaceae; genus Psychrobacillus; species Psychrobacillus sp. FSL H8-0483. The sequence continues at coordinate 527,671 of NZ_CP152052.1, read as the reverse complement.
AACATAAAGTGGTTAGGGCCTTGGGGTGACATTATTCATAAACAAGTAGGGGAAATGACCGCTTATCAAAAGGGAGCCTTTTTTGTACAAGTTTTGTTCTCATGGAGCTGTTAAACAAATTTTGACGAGGTACTCATGGGTAGGAGAAGTACATTGCCACATTTCTAAAACCAATAATATATTTAATTATTCAAATTGAAATTGAAAGGGGGAATAATCAATGGGGTTAACTCATTTATATATTGATACTCATGGATCCAAAATAGAAGAAATTTGTATTTCTACTTCCTTTCAGCTTGAAGAAAATAAACCAGTAATAAAGATAATCAGCTTTGATTCCGGAATTACCCTTCAAAAGGACATATGCGATTGAAGGAAATTATGTCCCAGAACTCTCCATGTTTTATAGATTGAAAGATCATAACATGGATCTGAATATATTGAAGGCTAAAAGGACTTACGTGAATACTCACCCTACGTTCCCCCCACGCTATCCCCGTCTGTCATTTGCGCTTAATCTTTGAGGAGGAATGAAAAATGAATCAACAATCTCTCTCGTATGATCAAATTAACAATTTGTTAAACAATTTGAATAACCCAAATGTTTCAGTTGAAACCATCGGAAAGTCTGTACAGGGCAAAGATATTTTATGTGCTGTTATCAGTAAGGATCCAAGGAAATACGGAATCGCCTATTGCAAAAGTCTGTATGAGGAGCTGAAGAACAACAAAGAACCATTAAGTACTGGTTCTATGAGCGAAAGAAAAATCCCTATTGTCATAAACGCATCCATTCATGGTCATGAACCAGTTGGAACACAGGCAGTTTTAGATCTCGTTAAATATCTTATTTCGACCGAAAAAGCAGAGGTACAAGAATTACTTGAACGCTTTATTTTCCTTTGTGTTGTTTGTGCTAATCCTGATGGACTTGATGATGTTACAAGATGGAACGAAAATGGATTTGACTTAAACAGGGACTTTATTTTTCAAACACAACCAGAAACACAAGCAATTGTTAAACTAATAAAAACATGTAACCCTATCGTACTTTTTGATCTTCATGGTTACGTCAGTAAAGATAAGGAAAAAATTGGATTAATTGAACCATGCACCATCCCACATAACTCCAATTATGAGTATGATTTATATATTAAATGGGCCCTTCCGATGGCAAAAGGAATAGAAAACTTTATACTAAATAAGAAAGACCATTTTTCATCAAAACATTATAAAAATATAAAAGGTATCTGTATCCCTTATAGAGATTTATCTAATGGTTGGGATGATTATTCTCCCTTTAGCACAGCGATGTACTCCATGTTGCATGGTACAATTGGGATTACAATAGAGGCACCTTCAGTAGGAAATGATGGAATCCGATGGATGGTAAATGCAATATTAGGTGCTTGTCATTTTCTTAAGAATAAAAGAAAAGAAATCCTATTTGACTATCATACTTTCCTTCAGCGTGGGATTAATCAAACACATCCAAACCACTCAAAAAAATTTTTCCCCTATGCCTATGTTTTCCCTAAACCTGAGCATGACTGTAACGCGATGAATAAGCTTGTTGAACATTTACTCGATAATGGGATAGATGTAGACATCACCTTAGAGGAGATAATAGTAGATGATCAACTTGTACCTAAAGGGTCATTTATCATACAGATGAATCAAGCGAAAGCGAATCTTGCCAATACATTTCTTAGCAAAGGTGATAAGGACTTTACTGTAAAGATGACAGATTTATGTGTATGGTGTTTACCGCTTTTGTGGGGAGTAGAAAGTATTGCTATTTCATCACAAATAGCCGTTCCAACAAAAAAAGCATTTAATGCTAGTAATAAACCACAGATTTCTAAAACAGGTCCATACGAAATAAACCCTTTTTCTACCGAGAGCCTTCGTCTTATTCAAAAACTACTTTTAAAGGACGTGAAGATATACCAATCTATTTCTGGAAACATCATTATTGACGATGAAGGTAACAATCGGATTAGAAGTATGATTGAAGCTGCTGGGATTTCTGCTAACTCTGTTGATGAACAAACGATACAAAGTTCAAAAATATGGAGAACGAAAAAAATTGGGATTATTTACGATGGTGGGCTATATTATAGACAATCCCATGCAGGGCTAAAAATGAGTTTATTAAAACTTGGATATCAAATAAAGGAAATTCATCCGCAGGAATTAACAAACAAGAATTCATTAATGATGATAGATGTTCTAATATATAGTGGTTTTGAGCATTTATTCCTTACAAAAAACGAATTGAAAGATCCCTATAAAAAATATGTACTTGCCTCAAAAGACCAATATAAAGCGTGTCAGGACACAATAAACCATTTCCTTAATAATGGAGGAAAGTTGATTGCAATAGGCGCTGGTCCATCAAAAGTAACCAAAAAAATGCTTAAGTTAACAAATTTAAATGTTAATATTAGCGGTTGGAATGATAATGCAATTGTCCAAGTTGATTATCATCAAAATCCGATAACAAATGGCTATTCACCAAAGAATATTGGTTTTGTTTATCGTCCTGTATGGTATACAAACACAGATAACATGGAGGTGTTAGCAAGCTTTTCATCATCCCCCCAATCATTTATAGCTGGATATTGGCCGGATTTCAATAAAGCTAAAGGACTACCCGTAATCATTAAAGATAAAAATCTGGATGTGATTTTAATTGGCCTAGAAATTTGTCATCGGGCTCAGCCCGAATATTTATTCCGCCTATTAGTGAACGCAATTCATGCATGATTATGTCTAGCAATGTTCAAGAATTGTGGCCGAGAAAGACCGTTATATGTAACAGCCAAGTAAGTCAGTCCCCCATTGTATTATAACCTTGGAGGACTGATCTTATATGGACCAAGAAAGTAACTTAGATAAACCTGCGACGCTTTAACCTGCTTTTCAAATTAATAATAGAATGATTCGTTGCAGAACATTTGATAAGTAATATACTATTCTCATCCAATATCTTCTCTAAGAATAAATAAACGCCATGGATGTCAGGAAAAGAATAGACTTCACCAGATAGTCCTTCCTTTTGGGCCTGTTTTCCAATCTCGGCAGCCAAAGAACCAACTGTAATCAATACGTCTACTCCATTTTCCGCAATCATCTCACCTACTTTACGATGAAGATCAAGGCTTAGTTCACCTAAAGCATTAATATCGCCAATAAGCGCAATCCTTTTTCTCCCCCGTGATATCCCATTCAATACCTGAAATGCAGCCTTTAGAGAAATAGGATTTGAATTCCAAGTATCATCCACAATGATACACTTTCCCATTCCTATGCTACATTCAAGATGAGCAGGTAAGTTGCGAAAAGACTCTATCCGTTTTACTGCTTCTTCTATACTAATTCCCATTTCATATACCGCTGCAAAGGCAGCCAGTGCGTTTAGAACTTGATGCTGCCCATAACCGGGCACAAAAGCGGGATAAGTTTTTTCTCTAAATGTAAGTACAAACTCCATTCCGTTATTGCCGTATTGAACATTAGTTGCTCTAAAATTTGCACGATGAGTTATACCAAAAGTCAGCACCTTTCCTTGTAAATTCTCTAATCCAATTTTTTGTGTATTCTCATCATCAGCGTTAATAATAAGAGTGCCTTTTTGCCCTACTGCTTGAACCATTTCCGCTTTTGCTCGAAGATAAGCTTCCGGTGTTTTGCATCCATCAAGATGAGTAACGCCTATATTTGTGATAATACCAATCGTTGGCTTAAAGTACCGTGAAGCGAGCAGCACATCTCCTGGGCTTCCTACTGCCGATTCAAACACAGCAGCATCTGTGTTTTTTTCAATAGAAAGCAAATAGGTTAGATGCTGGGTCCTTGAGTTTGCTGATGTTTTGGTACCAGTGACATTACGGTCAAAAGCAAGGATATGTTTAATCATATCCTTCGTTGTCGTTTTTCCACTTGTCCCTGTTACAGAAACAACGGGAATAGAAAATTGGTTTCTATAATACATAACGAACATCCAAAATGCCTTCTCGATGTCTTGAACCTTGATAACAGTACACTTTTCAATATACTTTAATCTATCATAAGCTTCATCTGTTACGACTACGCAAGGAACTGAATTGGCGATTTTCTCCCAATCAATTTGCCATCTCTGTTTTAAGAAAAGTAGTTTGTTAGGCCCCATCTTTTGATAAAGATGAATAATATCGTTAACCATGAAGTCATCAGATCCTTGAATTAATTGTCCTTTCACGCATTGTCGTATATTTTTCACTGACATTGGCTTCATTCTTTGATTCCTCCAATTCTTTTAATAACTTTATACTATGTCGAATATGAGCTTTTTGCTTGTGTATAAGCCTTCACTACAGGACTCAAACATACTATAGTTGATAAGAACTCTCAGAAATCAGAAATAGAAATTGTTTTGCATCTCCGCTGCTAAACAACTTGAAATTTGCTTGTAAGAATAAAGAAGCACTCGTTGCGTATCGCAACGAATGCTTCTAATGTGTATCATTATTAGTTCTCCTAATAGGAATTTATAGAACACGTCTGGCTGTAACATAGTTTTTCTTTGACCAATCTGAGTCAAGGCTTGCTTTCACTACACTGCCATTAGTAGGGAGCGAAATATATTGATTTCCGCCAATATAAATTCCTGTTTGTGTAATTTTAGAACCACTATTATTTGTAGAGAAGAAAAGAAGATCACCCTTTTGCAGGTTAGCTTTTGAGACTGCTTTACCCATTAGTGCCTGACGGTTTGATAGTTTAGATTCTAAATCAATGCCTTGTTTTTTATAGACATAGTACGTAAATCCAGCACCCGTAAATGATAAAGTGTTTTCATTATAAACATAACCAAATTTCGCTTTTCCAATGAGACTTGAAGCCAGATTTACAACTTTATCAGCTGATGTGGCACTCGCTGGAGGCGCTTCTACCTCTGGAGTCGTGTTTGATGGGAGTAAAGTTGGCAAAACTCTGCGAGCAGTAAAGTAATAATCTTTATAATACGCCTTTCCATCTACTAAATCAGAAATGATAATATTTTGTTTTGAGTCCGCCATATGAATAATTTTATTATCACCTATATACATTCCTACATGGTCTGGATCTGTTCCTGTTGCTTTTCTTTTAAAGAAGACTAAGTCCCCTTTTTGCAATTGACTTTTGGGAACATATGTCCCTAACTTCACCATTTTATCTTCCGTTTTACTACCAAGATCTATTCCGTTTTTATCGAAAATAAACCACATAAACGATGCACATTTAAATTGATATGGATAAGTAAAACTATAATTGGAGCCATATGTTGCCTTACCTATTATACTCTTAGCAAATTTAGTAATTTCATCAGCCTTTGCCTCAACCGCCTGTTGATTATTTTGAACATTAACTGTAGCAGCTGAAGCCTTTATTGGCTGAATTGTTGAAGGAACTATTCCTAGAGAACTAAGACCTATTGTTACTGCAAGTGTTGTTGTAACCATACGTTTTTTCATATGTTACCTCCTGGTGAAATTTTTATTTTTCTCTCACCGAGCTTAACATACAAAATTGCATGTCCCTTATGGGAAATCCCTCCAACCCACTTCACTGTATGCCCCCAAGTCTTGCTCTCAAAGGGATCAACGGAATAATTTACAGTTTCATTACAACGTTACATTTACGTAACATTCTTTTCAGTGAGGTTCCTGCACAGGTAAGCACACAATTCAAAAACAGTCATGAAATTCATAATAAACGTGAATGTTTGTGCACCTGGCACCAATCCCGCTTGATTGGATAGTAGTGAGATTTCTTCTAGATTAAATTATGCGCGAACTGCAACTTTCGTAAGGTTAGTCGGATGTTCGCATCTTATTCATATATCCATTTTTCAATTATTGGTAGTTTATCCATACCTAAAAGGCTTCGGTTCCCTTTTTTATCGTACTCATCTATTTAATTACTTTTTTTCCGATTCAAAGTATCGTTGGCTATAGAAACAACAATCATAGAGAAAAATCCTTATATATAATTAGTTGTATTTATAGAAGTTTTGATAAACTATAATAAGATATTTCTTCAACAAAAATTCTAAGTTAGTTATTCACTTAAAACATTTATTTCAATGTACAAAATATTAACGATGAAGAAGTGATAATATATGAGCAAAATAGCAATCCTTGCAGAAAAGCCATCACAAGCAAAGGCATATAGTGAGGCATTCTCAATAAAAAATCGCACCAAAACTCACATAGAACTAAATCCATGCAACACATTTCCCTCAGGTGCAATTATTACATGGGGAATCGGTCATCTGGTTGAATTAAAAGAACCAAAAGCCTATGATCCCCGTTGGAATCGCTGGACGCTTGGCAGCTTACCAATTTTGCCAGAGCGGTATGAATTTCAAATCGCCAAAGGAAAATATGAGCAATTTCAAGCGGTTAAAAAGTTAATTCTTTCGGCAAATGTGGTCGTCAATGCATGTGACGTGGACCGCGAAGGATCGAATATCTTCTATAGTATTTACAATCAAACAGGAGCAAGAGGAAAAACGATTAAACGGTTATGGATTAATTCACTTGAAATAGATGAAGTACGAAAAGGATTTGCTAATTTACAAGACAATCGTAAGGACCTCCTTTTATATGAGGAAGCTAAGGCCCGACAAATTAGTGATTGGTTAGTTGGAATGAATGGTTCGCGTCTTTATACCCTTCTGTTAAAAGAGCAAGGTATTCAGGAAGTATTTCCGATTGGTCGAGTACAATCGCCAACTATTTATCTCATTTACCAAAGACAACTAGAGATTGAGAACTTTGTTTCTGAGCCATTTTTTGAAGTCGAAGGTACATTTAGTGCAGAAAAAGGGACTTATAATGGAAAAGCGAAAGCGAAGGAGTCAAAAAGAGAAATCATTCAAGCGCTTCTCGCTAAACATGTGATTCAACCAAATTCACCTGGGGTGATTACTTCTCTAGAGAAGTTGGATAAACGGATTCCTCCTCCACAACTTCACTCTTTATCGACTTTGCAGGCAACTGCAAATAGACTATGGAAAACGAGTCCGGCGGATGTATTGAAGACGATGCAAGGTCTTTATGAAAAGAAGCTAGTTTCTTACCCACGTACCGATTCTCGATACATAACACCAAGTGAGTTTTCTTATATCGCTGGACAAGTAGGAGATTATCAGCAGCTTGTTAATCACCCTTTCCCTGTGGCTTCACTTGCTCCCAAAAAGCGATACGTTGACAGTTCAAAGGTTCAAGAGCATTACGCAATTATACCGACGAAAAAAATTCCATCACAAGCCGTACTCACTAAGCTGTCGAGTATCGAAAGAAATCTCTATGAAGAAGTTGTCCGAACGACACTTGCTATGTTTCATTCCGATTATTTATATACTGAAACGAAAGTAACGACCGACGTTAATGGACTATCTTTCTTCACAACTGGCAAGACTGAAAGCGATAAGGGTTGGAAAGCTTTATTTATTCGCTCTTCTATAGAAAAGGAAAAAGATGAACCTTCTCTTCCATCTTTAATGGAACAGGAAAAAGTCGAGAGTGATATTAGGATTAAGGAAGGAAAAACAGTTCCTCCTAAACCTTATACAGAAGGTCAACTCATCGCCATGATGAAGACTTGCGGAAAGCTTGTGGAGGACAAAAATGAAACAGAAATTTTAAAAGAAGTAGAGGGTCTTGGAACAGAAGCAACCCGAAGCGGAATTATTGAAACAATAAAACGTCATGAGTATATTCAAGTGAACAAAAATATTGTGTCTATTACCGATAAAGGTCGTGTTCTTTGCCAAGCAATTGAAGGAAATCTTCTAGCTAGCCCATCTATGACTGCAAAATGGGAAACTTATTTGCGAAAAATTGGCAATGGCGAAGGATCCCAAGAGCGTTTTCTCGGAAGCATTGCAAAGTTCATTCATAGCTTAATAGAAGAGGTTCCCAATCAATTAAAAACTAAAAACATTAATATACAGCTACCTCCAAAAGCAGCTAGTTCAAAGTATGCGAAATACAAACAAGAGCCAATTGCACCTTGTCCAAAATGTGGACAAGGCTCTATAGTTGCAAGAAAAAATTTCTATGGGTGCTCGAATTATAAAAATGGCTGCACTCAAACGTTTAATGGCTTCTTTTTAAAGAAAAAAATTACCCCGAGTCAGATTAAACTTCTCTGTACAAAGGGTAAAACGAATACTATTAAAGGCTTTGAGGCAGAAAATGGTCAGAAATTTGATGCTAGTCTAGCACTAGAAGAAGGAAAATTGAAGTTAGAATTTAAATGAAGTAACCATTTTTGAAAAGAGGTTGACCCAAAGGTTGTTAAAAAAACTTTGTGGGTCAACCTCTTTTAGATGCAAAATAACTCCACTTAACGTGGGATTATTATCCATTAAAAGTTAGAAAATGGCTAAACGAGACCAATTTGGTTGTGACCAAGACCATTTCATTCGAAACTGCAACCATTTGCTATAGAACCGAGACAGAATCTCACTCTACAAAGACCAAATGCAAAAAGGCGATCTATTTCCCTTATAGAATCCTTTTTGGAACTTCATTCAAATGGATATGCATATGCTACTTCTCCCATGCGACCTACTGTAGTTTCTGCTTGGGACAATGAATTTAATATGGCTTCTTCTGTCACTTCCACCGCTCCAAGGAAAAGATCATTCATAATTACATGATCATCCCTCAGTTGCTTTCTAGTCTCCATACTTTCCTCTGAAAAATGGGCAATCCTCTGAGCTGTAGAAAAAGCAATCACAATATCCCCACTACCATTGCTGAAATGACTCCCCGTTCTTCCAAGCCCTATACCACATCTTTTAGCCAACCTCTTTAACTGTCTACTACTAAGTGGAGCGTCCGTTGCCAACACAATGATAATGGAACCGTCTGCTGGCTTTGGAAAAGTAGGAACCTCTCTCTGTTTCACAACTTTATAGAGAATACTTTGAAAATCTTCTTTTCTCCCAAAATTACTAAGAACTAAACAACCTATTGTATAGGTAGCACCACTCTCTTCCTCTTGGACAATGCGTGAAGAAGATCCTATACCACCCTTGTATCCAAAACAAATCATCCCTTTGCCTGCTCCTATTGCACCTTCCGGAGATATGTCTGATGAAGCTTTTTCAATGCACTTTATTGCATCATTTGGCTGAACTGGAAGTTTGCGAATCGAGTTTAATCTACTATCATTGCATTCTCCTAATACTAAATTAATCGTTCCTGTAGTATCTCCTATCTCAGGATTGCCCTCAAGCATATATTCTAATGTGCCCTGGGTAACTGCTGGAATTGCAAATGTATTTGTCAGCATAATTGGTGATTCAATCAAACCTAGTTCATCCACTTGAACAAGTCCAGTAGTTTTACCAAATCCATTTAATACATAACTTGCCCCTACTACTTTTTGCTGAAATAGATTATCCCCATGTGGCAATATAGAAGTAACCCCGGTGCAAGCATACTCCCCTTCACCTAGAGGATGATCGAGCGTAACATGACCTACTTTTACACCTTCAACATCTGTTATACAATTCTTTTTTCCGACAGGAAGACGACCGATTATGATTCCTCTTTGTCTAATTTTTTTGGGATCAGATTGCTTCAATATACTACCCCCACTTTAGAAACTTCTTTCCATCTATTAATATACGCTTGCTCGTTAAATTCCGGTTCATTTGCATATAAACGAATAACATCTTTGATTTCTTCTGCTAAATACATTTCATTTCGATTGTTTGCAAGGCTTTCATATCCTGAGCCTCGTTGTAAATAATCGGAGCTAGCCACTGTATACCATATATCATCTTCTAGTAATCTTTTATTCACATAAACAGCATGTACTTTTTTCCCATCGTGCTCGATTTTTGCTCCAGAAACATGTAATCGACCTACAAACCTCCCTCTAAACCCTGGTCCACGTCCATCCGCTAAGCAAATTTGTGCATCAAGTGATTGTTCCAAAGCTTGTTTAATATATTTCCCTTGGATTTCAAAAGAAGTTGGATTTAAAGGAGAAGGACAGACTTCGATTAGTTTTTTATTCGATAGTTCATTAAAAATACCCAAATTGCAAATACCGCTATTAATTAGACCAATGTCGCAGTTGAGCATATCTTTCAATCCATCTGCGATTAAATTGGTTAATGGATTTTCTTCTATCACGTCATGCCATAACGATTGCGCAAGTGGATAAAGCGGCTGACCCAATACTTCAATTGCTTTTTCTTTATTCATTTTTAATAAAGATAGAATTTGTTCATCTTTTTCCACATCTATGGAGGAAATTGTTGTAGAATGGAGCAGCTTCACTTCTCCCTCATTGATTTCAAGTTCGAGTATTCCTAAATGCTCTCCGTAATTTCCTGCACTATTCATAATCGTATTATTTATCACTTTTGCTTCGTTAAATAGTTTATGGTCATGTGCAGAAATAATGATATCAATTTCTGGGATATCTATAGCAAGAGGTTCATCCGCAAATGTTCCAACATGACTCAAAAGGAGACAAATATCGTATTTCCCTTCATTTCGTTTAATTTCTTCTATAATGGCTTCTTTATAATCAGTCATATAAATTCCAAGTCCATCATTAAATTCTCCCATATGAGGAGAGGATCCAGTAATTAGGATTCGGAGCCCATTTTTATTTAGAATAGCGCTTTTGAAAACACCATTAATCTCTGTTTTATTTTTTTTATATAAGTTATTGCTAATGAAAGGAAAAGGACTATTACTCGCCATATGCTCAAGTGTTTCAATACCATTAAACATTTCATTGTTTCCTATAGTAAGCGCATCGTAACTAATAGCTGCTAATAATTCAATCGCAGCTAATCCTCTAGTACCTTGTAGCTCGATGCTTTTGAAATCGGCAAAATCTCCACCGTCTAGAATAATTGTATCCTCATCTTTATGTTCCTTGATCAGCGTGGCAACTTTTGCGAAGTTTTCAAAATTACTATGTACGTCATTTGTATGTAGAATCTTTAATCTCATCATTACCTCCGAAAATTCTTCTATTTACCGCTCTCATTATATCATGTTCTGATAATTCTATTAAATAGAGAAACATTACTTCAACAATCTTAAATTGAAAAATATTGCTTTCTTTGATAGTAAACAGAAGCAAATAACAACAGGATTCGAAGAGCACTTCATTATCGTTACAGAAGGTAAGAAACCTACCCTTGAAGGTGCTTACTACGACGCTAAATCAAAGAAGTGGAAATTCAAGAATATTAAATAAGTAACCAAAAATACTTCGATTAAGCAAATGCTTAGTCGAAGTATTTTAATTATTCTCGTAAAAAGAAATGAACAATTGAGAATTTTTGTTATAATTACTTAGCGTGTATTTAATTTTTTTGGGGGGATTATGAGAATGGAGAACAACAAAATTTCAATGATGGATGCTTTTTTGATAGAAACCCTACGAAGCAATGGCGTTTCAAATGATGAAATTCTTACAAAACTAGAACAAAATGATCTTCGAACGTGGGAAAATGAATATCCTAATAATAGATTCAGTGCACTTATCACATTGTTTGAAGAAGACCAAACTAAATTTAAGTCCATTTTATTGGACGGTTACTCAGTGAAGTTCATTACGATGAACGGGCTTAAAAACTTATTGAAATTGAAGTACGATAAAATTGCTGACCGCGATTATCAGCTTCACGAAAACGGGATAGATTGTTTAGATATCGATGAGCAGCAGCTTTTATCACTAAATCAACTACTTTCAATGAATTGGGTTATTCAAGGACAGCCACTAGAAAACAACAAGCCTACTTCAAAATTAGTTAATATTGTAGCTGCGGTTACAATTTAAGCACTACCTGAAAATGTTCAAAACATTTTCATTTATTTTTTATTAAAGAAATTGACATTAACTTTTCTATTTGGTAAATTCAAATACAATATCTAAGATAAAGAGAGTAACAACATCGGATCATCAAGCGAGCTAGGGATGGTGTAAGCCTAGTTAAGAAGAGTTGTGAACCGCACTTTAGAGATGCTTTTTATAATAAAGCCGGAGACTCACCGTTATGGAGAAAGTGGCCTAAAATAGGCAAATTGAGTGGTACCGCGGAAGTTCAAGCTTTCGTCTCATTTTTATAATGAGACGAGGGCTTTTTTATTTTTAGGGAGGAATATAAATGAAGCAGACAGTTGTAGAAATTCTTCAAAATTTCACTACGGAATTAATCGAGGAGCAAATGATTGAGGCGCCTGCATATGCACATTTAGGAGACTATGCACTCCCCTGCTTTTCATTTGCAAAAAAGCAAAGAAAATCACCTAATTTAATAGCGCAAGAACTCGCTACTAGTATCCAGGACGAAAACATTGAAAAAGTAGAAGCAGTTGGAGGTTATGTGAATATTTTTATGAAACGAACAAAATTTACAACATCTGTATTGACTACCATTCATAAGGAAGGAAATCAATATGGTTCTTCGAATATAGGGGGCGGTGGTGTTGTTACAATTGATATGTCCTCACCAAACATTGCCAAGCCCTTTTCTATGGGGCATTTAAGATCTACTGTTATTGGAAATTCCATTGCTTTATTACACGAAAAAAATGGATATCAACCGATTAAAATTAATCATCTAGGTGACTGGGGTACACAATTTGGGAAATTGCTAGTAGCTTATCGATTATGGGGGGATGAAAAGAAAGTCCAAGCAGCTCCTATTCAATCATTACTATCTCTTTACATTCGTTTTCATGAGGAAGCTGAAATTGATGACACGCTAAATGACAAAGGAAGAGCAGCATTTAAGTCGTTGGAAGACGGTGATTCCGAAGCTTTGAAGATATGGGAAGGCTTTCGAACAGAATCGTTAAAAGAATTTCAAAAAATATATAACCTACTTGGCGTAGCTTTTGATTCTTTTCAAGGCGAGGCTTATTATAATGACAAAATGGATCCAATTGTAGAAAAGTTACAACAAAAAAATCTCCTAATTGATTCGGATGGTGCACTTGTCGTAGACGTTGGTGAAAATATGCCACCTTGTCTAATTAAAAAATCAGATGGCGCGACCTTATATGCAACTAGAGATATCACAGCTGCTATTCATCGCAAAAAGAATTATCATTTCGTAAAGTCTTTGTATATTGTCGGAAATGAACAAAGTTTACACTTTGCACAGTTAAAAATTGTATTAAATAAAATGGGCTATGACTGGTCGAAGACAATGCATCATATTCCCTTTGGATTGATATTGAAAGATGGTAAAAAATTATCCACTCGGAAAGGAAAAATTATTTTATTAGAAGAAGTGTTAAACGAGGCAATTCGACTAGCAGAAACAACGATAGAAGAAAAAAATCCTTTATTAGTTAATAAAAAAGAAGTGGCTAAAGAAGTAGGTGTAGGAGCAATCATCTTTAGTGATTTAAAACAACACCGGAAGCATGACATCGAATTTGACTTGAAAAAAATGCTCCAAACTGAGGGAGAAACAGGACCTTATATCCAATATACTTACGCAAGAGCATGTTCTATTTTAAGAAAAGTGCATAAAGTTGACATGTTTGAAGTTACAGACGTGAATAATTATGAGTGGGAAGTCATTAAATCACTACAACAATTTCCAAACATTATTAAACGTGCGACTGATGAGTTTGATCCATCTTTAGTAGCAAAATATGCGATTGATTTAGCACAATCATTCAACTCTTTTTACGGAAATGTCCAAGTAGTGAGTGATTCAAGCCAGTTATCTTATCGCATTACACTTGTCCAGTCTGTCGTTATTGTATTAGAAGAAGCATTACGTTTGCTTGGAATTAAAGCACCAAGTGAAATGTAATTACATTATAGAGAAGCACTTTTACTATTAGGTTCTTATCGATGTAATACCTGATTACACGGGGGAAAAACGTTACTAGTTATTATCAGGAAACTCAAATTACTTGCTAAATGTATAACGTCTGTTGATTAACCAATTTTCACCATTAAAATTTCACGAAATGCGCAAGAATCCCATTTTGCACTTGTACGTTCTTGGTTCACTTTGGACGAAATGATTACTACATCATTACCGAGGGCTAAGTGTAGCAGGAAGTGACCGCGTCACTTCCTGCTACACTATTTTCGATAATCCTGTTGTGGATATTTAAAGGAGCACAGTCTAAGTACGCGACATCGTGTCGCGACGACTGTGTGACCTGCCTCGTGCAGGTCTCCGTTATGTACCTACAATGCTCAAAAGAATGGATTTGGAAAAGGAAAGAATAGCAACCTTTCTACTCATAGTGGAAGTGCCCGAAGATGCAATTTCAGGCACTCTATCACTTTCTATCATGCGTTCCTTGCTTATTTTCTAGGTAATGGTCTAGAACTCGTTCAGTTCCAAGCAATCCAAAAGCACCTTTACATAGTATGCCTATTGTGTTATCACCATTTTAATAAGCAATTCACTGGGTACTTTTTGGTTAATCAACACTTGTGTAAATGTATATACTTCAAAAAAAACTTCCTACTAGTTTAAATGACTAGTAGGAAGTTTTGTAGATCAAATACGCCTCGGCGAATTTGCTTCCGCTTCTCTTCGTTCATCTCCGCAGAAGTTATTGATCCTGCGCAAGAAGCTCGTTGCAGAAAACAGTGCGCCCAGATTTTTATCGAGCTTGATCGATAAAAAATCTGTGACATCCGCCGGAGGCTTTGGGCCGACAGGATGTTGGTCACTCAGGCGTTGCCGCAAGCAAGACGCGGCAACCTTAGCCAAAGTTCCTCGATATTCAGCTGGGGTTTGTGGACCCCTGCTGGATAAAGCTAAATTTTAAATCGATGCACCATATCGTTCAATGCATCAGAAATAGTTGTTAACGATTGAGCAGCTGTTTGAATTTCTTCCATGGACGCTAATTGCTCCTCTGTAGCTGCTGCAATTTCATGGGTACTTTCAGAGTTCTCCTTGAATAACCCAGAAACTTCTTCATATTTTTGTGCAACCATCGTGAAATCCGTTGTTAGTTGTTCTGTTGACGCAGCTATTTCTTGTGTTTTTCCAGATACTTGTGAGATAGATTGGATGATTTCCTTGAATTGGACAGAAGTAACAGATGTTAAATGAATTCCACTATCCACATTCGCTTTCACCACTTCAATGGTATTGACGGTTTCAGTTGTCGTCCCTTGAATACGAGTGATTAATGTTCGAATTTGATTGGCTGATTGGCTTGATTGTTCCGCTAATTTACGTACTTCTTCGGCTACAATAGCAAATCCTTTTCCATGTTCTCCAGCTCTTGCAGCTTCAATTGCAGCATTTAAAGCTAGCAGATTGGTCTGATCTGAAATCTCATTAATAATCGCTGTAATCTCACCAATTTTAACTGCATCAGCAGCCAATGAATTAATATTTTTGTCAGTTTCACCTACGGATTGATGAATCACTTCCATGGAAGAAACAATTTCCTGAACGGATTTTTCCCCGTTATCTGCTTTTATACTAACTTCACTCGTCTCTTCAGATACCTCTGCTGTATGAAGTGTCATGCTTTGTAATCTGCGCAGAGATTGCTCGACGGCAGTAGTACTTTCACTCAAAATTTGCAGTTGATCATTCATACTTACTGAGACATTGTAGACATTCTCTGCAATTTGATTGGATGTTAGTTTTGATTGCTCTGCACTAGCTGAAAATTCTTCCGAAGATGCTGCCGTTTGTCCTGATGAAAAACTAATTTGCTTAATCATTTCTCTTAAAGAAGTTAGGAACTGGTTAAACGAAGTGGCTACTTCCCCCAACTCATCTTTGTTTTTCACATGAATGATTTTAGTCAAATCGCCGTCGCCATTAGCTATATCATTCATTTGCTCTTTTAATTGGCGTAAAGGAACTAATATGGCTTTCAGAAGGATAGAACTTAATATTAGACCAAACACTACCGCTACAATAGAAATTCCTATTAGAATCCCTTGACTTAATTTTGATTGAGACTCTAAACTTTCATTTGTCTCTGCAGTATTTTTATCTAATTGGTCAATAAATCCCTCAAAAGCTGGATCTAATACTTCTTTACGAATTCTTCGTTCTTCTCCAAAATGAATTTCTTCCGACTTCGCTCGATTAATTGTACTATTTTGAATAACTAGCTGACTTTGGCTCCAAAATTGCTCGTAGTCTATCTTGATATCATTAATCATTTGTTGATCCGAAGATGTGCTAGATAACTCCCCTAATTTATCGAATTGTTCTTTAATATCTGCTGACTTTTCTTCCATTTGCTTGGCATAAGTGTTATCGCCTGTAAGAAGTAATGCTCTCTCGTCATTAGAAAGACCGGCAAGACGATATTGAATTTGTTTAGCTACCGTTTGCATTTCCATCAGCTTATTCAACTCGTTATTTTTCGTAACAGTATGAGATAAACTCCATATAGCAAATCCACCAACCGCAATAATTGATAAAACTAAAATGGAAGTAACAAGAATAAGCCTTGTTTTAATGCGCATAATTTTCTCCTTTAACATTAGAAATTTTTTCATTCTAAAGTATAACAGAGAAAAACAGTAAATAGTTCCACCACACGGGTCGTTTTCCTAAAATTAACGATTAAATTACTTGTTAATTTTGTGATAAAACACTAGGTACTTTCTGTATAGGTGCTTTTGGATTGCTTTGGACTGAACGAATTCTACACCATTACCTAAATTTCTAGATGTGATAAAAGTGTCATATTTCTTTATATCATCACAATATCGCAAGTATTTCTTTTTCTAAAAAAAGAAACGTATTGTAGAAAGTGAGAAAGTGTAATTTAAATAAAATAACAGTCAATTCAAAATTACCCGACTTGACTGTTTTCATTTAAAACTTTACTAATCTTAAAAAATCTTGTTCCCCTACAATTTCAATTGGGTATCCTTGTCCAATTAGATTTTCGACTTTTTGCATTTTCGAACTTTTAATCCCTTGCACATATTTCTGCAAAGCCTGATCTCCTACTACTAAGAAGTTTGTATCTAAATCTACTTGGCCTATACATTTTGCACCACAATTGGCTGCATATTGAGCAGCTAACATTCTCGTCATCGAAATCATTCTGCCTGTAAACACAATATTCGCCCCACAAAACGGATGCTTCGGATTCGGTGTAGTATTTTGCGTCACAACTGATTGGAGAGACGCATCTTCCGGACTTTTTCTTGAACGAGTAGTTGGTTTACTAAAAGTAGAAGAACTACCTAGCTTTATCTTATGTAGACTAGTTAGTTCTTGAATGGACCTCATTTGTGTTGTTTTCATCGCTTCTAGTGTAATTAATGCAGAAGCACGCGCATCTTCTAGCGCATCATGGTGCCGTAAATCAATATTTAAGTATTTTGCAATTGTAGAAAGCTTATGATTAAATAAATTCGGCCAAACTTTTTTTGCAATTCTATAGGAGCAAGAATAATCATATTCTGGTTGTTTTTCATGAAATCGTCCTAACGATTCTCGAAGAACTCCGATATCAAAGCTTGCATTATGGGCAATCAAAGTTTGATTTTCGATATACCCTTTCAAGTTTGGCCAAAATTCTTCAAATGTTGGAGCATCTTGGACCATATAATCTGTTATGCCATGTATTTTCGTATTGTAGAAATTAAATTCACTTAATGGATTAATCAATGTATGTGTTTCTTCTTGAATTTTCCCATTTTTTACTTTTACAATTCCAATAGAGCATACGCTTGATCGTAAGCTATTTGCTGTTTCGAAATCAATTGCAACAAAATCCATATTAATTCCACCTCGCTAATCTTGAACACTCTCATTATCTCATAGATGGATACACAGACAAAACCCCTCGCATCATGGGGATTACATTGCGAGGGGAAACACTACTATTCATTTAATAAAGTCGTTGCGTGGGTACCTTAATAAGCATCTGTAGCAAAGGTTTCTCCTCGTGCAAAACGATCTTGTGGCTCATCAAAGCGGCCATCTGTTTCATTAACTAATTCATTTGTAGAAGGAGTGAAACCATTCTTTTTGGCATAATCACTCATTGGTTCTTCTTTCTCTATAAACGATTTTTTACGACATCTGTTCCAACTGTATCTGTATATTCCTTCTCCAATTCGCTTTCATTAAAGTCATGGATAGGATCATCGGCATTTGTTAATAAATCTGTATACAGAACAATACTGCCTCCTGCTACTTCCCGTGCATAACGTTCTCTTTCCACTTCATTTAAATCTAATTTTCGTAATCCTTCTGTTACTGCACTTTCACCAGTAAACCATGACTTAAACGTATCCATAAACGATCCCGCCTCGTGTGTGGATACTTCAGAATGACGATTTAATTTATTTAAGTGAGCATTTTCTTTCGATATCACATGGACATCACTTTCCGCGTATCCTTGTGTTTGCAGGAGTTCCAATTTTTCATACATCTCTTCCTCGGTACGAGCTACTTCAATTCGTCGATTCGATTTTATGTTCATTGTTCATCCTCCTAATATTTCATTATTTTTAACTTGCTTACTAATGAAATACCCGGATTCCCTATCCCTCTAAACTCCTTTATTCATATTTAATCTATTTGTGATAAAAGACATATAACCTTATTTTTTACGTATATTCGCTTTTCGAAATCCATGAATTATATCGATCACTGCAAAAATAATATAAAGTATAATTCCTAGCATGATAGGTACCTTTAGTTCAAGGGAAATATTAAATATATCTTCCAAATACGCAATGAAGTTTGGATTAAACAAACTAGTATTACTAAATATAATAATAAACACAATGGAAGATACAACATTACGAACGAAGTTAAATATGGCTACATTTTTAGTCCACTGTCCAACAATAAGCTTATAGAATACTAATGCAACTTCAACAGAGATAGCAACTAAAACTATTATCCAATAGGAATGTAATACTACTTGGTTAAAGGTTGGCATTACTATTACTAGTTTACCTTGGATCTTTTCATACACACCAATTAGATGAACTGCATTAAAATATACAGCTGCAAAAATTGCAATTCCTAACGAACTACCAAAAATAGCCCCTTTCGAAATTTTCTTTTCAGTTAATATAAACGGAATATGGTTTAAGTCATCTGGTGTCCATTCTTTCAAACTGGTTGTGAGTGGCGATTTATCCTTCGAATTATCCGTTCGTTCTAAAATTGCAAAGGTTAAAGTGATCCAAAAGAACGTTTGGGTGGAAGTACTTAATATTTCCCAAATACCCTTCCCAATAATCGCGAGAATTGTATTTATCACGTCTTGTTCTCCGCTATGAGAGAAAATAAGTTCAGCAATTAATATAATAAGCGAGATAGAAGCAGCAATCGGTATAATCATTTTCAATAAAGTTACATACATATCGAAGTATCTCGGTCCTATCAAATACATAGGTCGATTTGAATAACCACTTGCAAGTGTTACTGGACTACCAAGCTTAGCTAAGATTTCCTTTATTTCTTCCTCAGTATATTTTTCAGGTAACATATCCTCAATTGTTGATCGAAGCTCGAGTGCAATATCTTCCCGATTCTTTTCGGGAAGTCTGCTAGTAACTTCCTGGATATAAATATCAATTAGGCGCATTCCCTTCTTCTCCTTTCAATAAAGTGTAAAGCTCTCTTGACGATTGCTCCCATTCTTCTTTTAGCTGCTCAAAAATTTCTATCCCATACTCACTTAACACATAATACTTGCGTGGTCTACTTTCAGAAGTGTCCCAGCTACTTACAACTAACTCTTGTTTTTCTAAACGACGAAGTAATGGATACAGAGTACTTTGATCTATTAAAACGTTTGATTTCTCTAATGATTGAACAAGTGAGTAGCCATATTGGGGAGTTCGCAGCTGACTCAATACAGCTAATGTCAAAGTTCCTCTTCTTAATTCTGTAATGAGGGAATTTAATAATTTGTTCACACTTCATCTCAGCTCCTTTTACTGTATAACGTACACTATATATTATGCTATGCATCATACACTATTTTGGTTCACACATTAATATTTTTATAACAAAAAAAGCCAAGCCATGTATTTATCCATGATTTGGCTACTAGTTTTATTATTTTTTATCATTGTAATCTTTATATTCTCCATCCGAGTATTCAACTTCTAATTCAAATTCTGTATAGTCTTCTACACCGAAAGCCTTGGTAACTTTTTCAATTACTTCATCCTTACTCATATCCTTTGTTAGAGCTAAATCTTTAAAGATCGGCTCCAATTCAGCATACGCCTTGTCACCTGATAACTTAACAGGTTCTATTCGGTTCACATATTCCGCTTCTGTTTCCGATATATCTACATCAAACGAAGCTTCAATTGCATCTTTGTGATCAGGTGTATCTATGTCTAGATCAAAAGAATGAAATCCAAATTCTTTTTTTGCTGCATCTGCAGTTGGGGGATCTTTCACCTCGTCTTTATCTGCACAGGCTCCTAAAAGTAAAGCAGTTGACAATAACACACTTCCGATTATTGAATATTTTTTAATTCTCATATAATATCTCCTCTCTTGATTAACTATGCCTAGTTATAACCAAGAAATAATTTACTAAACATTTGGCTTTGTTAGATGATCATATTGTTACTTGCCGAAAATTCGCTCGCTTTCCACGGACGAACTGCTAAGCCAAAGGTTTCTTTGCCATCTTAATCGCTCCTTTCGTTGTTTTTATTTGTTTATCCTATTTCGTGTTTACTAAACATTATTGTTAAGCTTCTCCTAATAGGAGGAACAAGTCTTAGCCTAATAAAACAATGAAGAGATACAAACCTTCAAGGTCACAAATAATGATAAAGTAATATTACTTGAGTTAATTTCTTAAATAGTACTTTGTCATTAAAATACTAACTTTTATCACTTCGTTGATGAAAGCGGTAGGCGGTGATGGCTTATCGCTCACCCATGCGGAAAACGTCAGCCTATAGCGGAAATCAACTATACTTTATTCCGTGTAAAATATATATTTCGTTAGTATTGTTCGTGTTTTTTCATGTAATTTAGAATGATGAAATTGATTCACTTATGCAAAAAATACCTTATCTCATATGAAAAACGCCAAGTAGAATACTTACTTCTACTTGGCGTTTTCTATTCTACTTAGAAGACTTTGTACCTTCATAGTAAACATTTAAATCATTGTAGTATTTATTTAATGATGAAGTGGATACACTAAACGACTCTGCAATTTCTTTTACTGTTATTTCTAACGGTTCAAATAGACCGTTTTCCTGACCAAATCGAATAGCTCCAGCAGCAATTGCTACTTCTTTACGTGCCTTTGGCTGTTGCTCAAATAAATAATCTTCCACTATTTCTATTAGTTCTTTATAGGCACGATTATTCTTTTCTAGGAACTCCATAGCTACTTGTAAAACACCTGCTTCAAAGTGCGTGTATTCTCCGCCCTCATAGCCATTTTCTCCAAGTAAGCTCCAAAATGTTGTCCCATTCTCTTTTAGAAATTCTTGTGCTGCCAGTTCATTTTGAGTCTCAAATTGCTTCACAAAATTGTCGAATACATTTTTATGATCTGTTGGGAAGAAGATTAGGCTGGAAACTGCCAAATAATGATTTTCTTTGAAAGTTCCATCTTCCAATATGAAGCAAAACAAATGCATACCCACTGGTACTGGCTTTTCACTTTCGCGTCTTAGTTGGATGATTTCATTCGTCAAAATGTTTTTAGCAGTTAAATATTGCTCTTCCACTTCCACTACTTCACCAACAAATACTCGTGGACTATTCCACTGTTCTAATGCTTTTAATGTGGAAGGACGCAATACTTTCTTTTGCTGTTTTTCTAGATAGCTTGCCCAAATTTCAGGTTTATAATGGAAAAAGAATTCATCTAGAGCAATTGCTTCAATCATTTCATGTTCCAAGTATTCTTTTAAATTATCGCTCCAGTGTTTCACAAGTTCTGCAAACTCTTGCATATCTTTTCTTTCTGGATATTCATCATAAAACGTTTGCAAAATACGCTCTAATTCTTCTGATTGCACATCTTTTATTGAAATAGCCTCTTTAGACTCACAACATTTTTTATATTTTTTTCCACTACCACATGGACACGGATCATTTCGCCCTACCATACAAACACGTCCTTCTTTTTTATGCTGAAAGCTTATTTTAGCACGAATCACAAGGAAAATTAAGGACCGGATAAGTTATTGGAATAAAATTACTAAATAAGACCAATGTGGTAGTAAATAATCCCGGTTTTCAAAAAAGAAGATTACACTCCATTTTCGGGTAAAAAGAACTCTTGAAGTAAAATATCACTACTCCAAGAATTCTCTCTCTACCTGCAATATAACCGCCTTCTATTATATATTCTTCCCCCCTAAATTCTTTAATTCCAAATAAGTGGTGCAGTCTCTTCTTGTTTCAATCCTCTCATTAAAACTGATATAGGGTAATCTAAATGTCTAATTTTCTGATAATACAATACTTTTATTAAAAAAAATTGTAGATTTTTATTTTTCTACATTTGAGTTAATTTCATAAATAGTACTATGTCATTAAAATACGAACATTTACCACTTCGTTGATTGAAGCGGTAGGCGGCGACTCCAGCGGGATGAGTGAGACAGATAAGACATCACAAACGACGCGTGAGCGGCGGTGATGGCTTATCGCTCACCCCGCGGAAAGCGCCCGCCTATAGCGGAAATCAACTATACTTTATTCCGTGTAAAATATATATTTCTTTAGTTTCCTTTAGTATTGTTCGTATTTTATTATGTAATTTGGAATTGTGAAATCGATTCATTTACTGAGGAATTACAGACATATAAAAGCATGCAAATTACTTTAGTAAATAAGTAATCTTGCATGCTTTTCTATTATTGTAAATTCAATTGTTCCATCATTTCTTTGGTGGACTCGATAATTATTTCTGGTTGTTCCAACATAATATTATGTCTGCTATCTTCTGCAATCAGTAGTTGACTGACCTTAAAAGAATCCGCCAATTTTTGCTGGTACATTTGCCATGATTGCTCCACTTGATCATTTGATAATCCCATTTCGCTCATATCCTCGGGAATACCATGGCTAATAACTATAACAGGTACATCAGGCAGGCTTTCAATTGCTAAGACTTCTTGATCAACCTCATCCATCGCGAGCATTTCATTACGAATTGCATCAAAAGAAGCACCTTGGAAACCAATAGCCTGATTGATAAGTTTACTCTCTTCCGAATACCCAGGGTGAATAGCACCCCCAGAAAGAAGTCGAACTATGCCGAAATTGGAAAGAAACTTATAGAGTTTCATTTGTTCAGCTTGGTTCGCGTAATTTTCCTTCATTTCTGGGAACTCATTTTCAAAGTTTGGAGGTCTTGTATCAACTAGAATCATTCCAGCTACTTCATCTGGATACTTACTTGCATAAAGTTGGGTATACAAACCACCCATTGAATGACCAATGAATATGTACGGTCCCTCATACCCTGTCTTTTTTAAGAGAGCATTCAGCTCAGTTATCACTTGGTCTCCAGTTCGAGAAGTATGGCCTTCTGTACTCCATCCTAGACCAGCACGATCATAGGTTACGACCGTTGCATATTTAGAAACTTCTTTTTGTACTTCATCCCAGGACAATGACCAGCTACCAAGTCCTGATTCTATAACAACTGTCGGCTTTTTGTTTCCCTTAGAATGGATGTGCAAAGTGTTCTCATCTACTTGAACAAGTTTACCTGGAGCAGGATATTCATTAAGTGCTTGTTTTTGGGCACTTCTTTCATAAATCAAACCAATAATTGCTAACAGTAAAATAATACTTATAAGACTAATCGTAATGTTTTTAATAATACGCATGGCTTTTTGCTTTTTCGTTTTAGTGTCTCTCATTATCCTATTCCCCTTCATAAATGACGTTATTTTCATAGAATTATTCTATTAAAATACTATAAGTAATTTACAACAGATTCATGAATAATAATTTTCTTTAGATACATCTATTCTTGATGTTCTATAGGTTTTCTAAAAAACAAGGATCCTCCTACTAAAAAGACGCCACTAAATAGAAACACACCAACCATCCCCACAGAACCTCCAATAAGTCCAAAAATAGATGGTGCTACTAACTGAAAAAAACGATTCGTAGCTATACGGAGCCCTAATACTTCTCCGGTCCTCGAAGGAGGAGAAGCATTATATGTAGTCGTCATGGAAATAGGTTGACCACAACCTAAGCCAAGTCCGATGATAATGGACATTAAAGCAATCAAATAAGTCGATTGACTTAGTGGTAATATTAAAAAGGCGATACCTGCCACCAGGATGGACATATATAAGATATAATCTCTCTTATACATTTCCAATAGCTTCGGCAATAAAAACCTCACAAACATTGTGGCAAGTCCCTGTAAAGCAATAATCCAACCAATTGTTGAAGTAGACAAGTTCAATTGTTTACCTAACAAAGGAAAATAGGCCACAAAAATATCCTTAGAATATAAAACAAGTGCACTTGAAAATAATGCTCTCCTTATTAAAGGATTTTCAAATAACTTAAATGAATCTATTAGTTTGGAAGGAGAACCTAAAACCTGTTGCTGTACCTTTGGAATTCGTAATGAAAAAGCAATGGAAATAAACCCTATTACTATACAAAAAATATAAACCATTTGAAACGAAACATGTTCGGATAAATAGCCACCAACCAAAGGACCAATAACGGCGCCTAAAGCGACACATAGACTAAACATACTAAAATAATAATCTCTATTTCGTGGATTAGATTGATGACCTAACTGATTTTGTAATCCAATTGGAATACATATATTTGCAACTCCTAATAATAACTGGCTTGTAAATAGCGCCCATATTGTTGGAAAGAGTGCTGGAACAATCATTCCTGCAATCAAAGCTATAAAACCAACTATTATTGGTATTCGATCTCCAAACTTATCCATAATTTTTCCTGCATGAATAGAAAAGATCAATGGTAATAAAGCAAACGATGATGTTAAGATACCTATAATAACTATGGATGCCCCATAGTCATCAGCCGATAGTGTGATGACTGGCCTCGTCGCATTAACGACAGTTTGAAACAAAAAGATAAGCAATAAAATACCCCGTAAATTCATATGTCTCCCTACCCACACTCTTTTTTAATGGCGCCAAGCTACATTGTTATTTAGTAGAATCCGCTCGCTTTCCCGCAGGAATCTGCGCGGATTCTACCGTAAATTATATGCTAACAAAACACACCTTTTTATCAAATGAAATACCTATAACTAATCATATTATACCAATATAAAAAGTTGTAGTTATTATTTTTAAAAATATTCTGTATATTTCCGTGAGTATAAAAGACAAAAGCCAACCTATCGGTTAGAAAGGCTGGCTTTTCATCATGTGGCTATTAATTATTTTTACGGTCCGCTATTAATCGACGTTAATGCAACATTCGTTTCAAACATTTTCCATTTACATCAGTAATTCCAAATCCCGCTAAATGATTTGTAAAGTTATACATTTACTAAAAGTGCTATTTCCAAGTGGAAGATTCTGAAATTAACTCGACTTCTGCAAAGAGCATGCTAAAAACGGAAAAAGCCCCGGATATAAGAAAACTTAACCAAATTGTTTGCAATGATGTTAAACCTCCAAATAGTGTTGCACTTAACAACCATCCAACAACAATCGAATAGGGCATTAATCTTGATATCTTACGTTTGGATAAAACGATAAATAACATTACTGGGATAGAAGCTGCATAGAGATGGCCATAGAAAAATAGGAAATCTAATAAACTAAATTTTACAAAATGAGTAATAACTAATATGGAAAATAATAATATTCCAGAAAAAATATACGATTCTTTTCTCATCTGCTTATCTGACATAGTCTTCTTAAACGGAAGACGTATATGCTTAATAAAGTGAATCGTCGTAGCATGAACCTCTCCATTAATTGTTGTAGATAAAGCACCAAAACAGAATAAAAAGAATAAAACAGATAAAAATATAGGGTTTATTTTTGTAATAAGTTGAAATAAAAGCGTATAAGTTTCTCCAAAGGGCCCTTCAAATATTACGATCATAAGCATTGCAGACAGTGCTATCGGTACAGTGCTCCATACAAAAGCTGTTGACCAAAAAGTAAGTCGAACTTTTTTGGGTTCAATCATGTAAAGCCTTTGCCAAGTCGATCGATCCGTAAATACTTGTCCAAAACCTACTAGCATAAACGTTGCAATAAAGGCAAAAGCTTCTTGGTTTTTTGCAAACAATAAATAAGGATGATATAAGCGAATACCATCATAAACTTTAAAAGACCCCTCTTGTATGAAAAAATACAGTGGGATAAAAATAATGGCAGAAAAAATAAAAAATATACAGATGCCTTCAATCCTATGTATCCACTTCATCCCTCCAAGCCCCGCAATAGCAAAACAATAGAGGAAGAAGATCAATAGAGAGATTGTATATGGAATATTAAATATTAAATCAAATAAAACGGCTGCCCCAATTGCTTGCATGAACAATGAATCTAACCCTAAAAAAAGAATGACAATGGTCATGAACAAATAGCCATCTTTTCGTAGCCGCTTCTGCAACACATCTCCGATTGTTTCAATTTCAGGAAATCTTTTTCTAATTTTATTTGCAAATACACCGAACATAAATATAGAAAATGCTCCAACTAAAGAGTAACCAATTCCTCCTAGCAATCCGTATTTCACTAATGATTCCGGAGAAGATAGAATTGTGTTTCCTGTAATCCATCGTGCTAATAGACTAATCATTCCTGTTGAAACACCAAAAATTATAGAACCCGTAATATAGTGACGATACGTTTTCATATCCCTAATCCTTTAGCTTTTTTAGGATTTGCTCGATACTCGGATGGAGTTATCCCAAATTGTTTTTTAAACATAGCACTAAAATAGTGTTGGCTATTAAAGCCTGCTTTTTCTGAAACAACAGCCATACTCATATCCTTACGATCTAATAATAGCTTTTTAGCCATTTCCAATCGATAGGCATTTAAATAATCAGCAAAACCAATTCCCACTTCTTCATAAAATTTACGACTTAAATAAGTAGAATTCATATGTATGCGATTGGCTACAATGCTTAAGCTTAACTTTTCATTAAATTCTTCTCGAATTATTCGTATTACTTCTTGAATGGAATCATTCTGAGAGCTCCATTTTCGATACTTTTCAAGCAAACCTAACAGTTCTTCTTCTACTATGGGTTTAGTTAAATAATCGTTTACTCCTATTCGTAAGGAAGATTGTGCATACTCAAATGATTGATAGGCTGTAACCATAATAATATCCATTTCATAGTTCTTCTTTAATTCTTTAGCTAGCTCCAAGCCGCTCTTTCCAGGCATTTGAATATCTAAAAATGCTAAAGATATATTAACCTTTCCAGCTATTTGAAGAGCAATAGATGCATCTTGGGCTTTGTAGAACGTCCAATTAGGAAACTGGGGTTTCATAATATACTCCAGTTGTTCTAATTCCAGAGCTTCATCGTCCACAAGTAAGATATTCATGTTTTCTCCTTTCTACCGCTTCTATTAAGAGACGGGAACATTTTTATTTAGTTAATGGAAATTTTACTTTAACTAGCGTTTCGTTTTCAATGTATGTCATATGGAGATAGTGAACTTGCTCTGGAAATAACAAATCTAATCTCTTTTGGATATTTCGAATTCCGTAACCTTCTTCTTCCGGGCTATAATCTTTCTTTTCAATAAGCTGTTCAATATGATATGTATTCCATACTTCTATGTACATAAAATCATTTGAGTGATAGACGTTTATTTTCAATCTTGCAGGACCCACGTTTTTCTCAAAGCCATGTTTAAAAGCGTTTTCAACAATAGTTTGTATCATAAACGGAGGCAATAGTGCATCTTCACATAAGGCTTCTATTTTTTGAATTACTTCCAGCCTTTCTCCAAAACGCAATCTTTGAATTTCTAAATAATTATTCACATAGGCGATTTCATCTTTCACTTTTATAAGGGAAGAATGCGTAATATATTTAAACTTAAAAAACTTGGCCATTACTTCCAACCCTTTTATCAATTCTTCTTTTCGGTCAAGACGTGCTAAACTTAACATCGTATTAAGCGTATTGAAGAAAAAATGTGGTTGTATTTGCTGATTTAACTGATCGTAATTTGCATGTTGCAACTCTTTTTCTAATGTGAGTTTTGACGCTTCTTTTTGAAGATTATCTATATGTCGCTCAAAAACCATTACAAATGAAAGTGTAAAAGCTCCTACAAGAGGAGCTAATACACAGATCAAGACGTATAATGAAAAAGATTCCAAGGGCATCATGATGCATACGTCCTTTCTCAAATATCCTTGTTCTTTATAGTATCTTGATAATAATGAATAGTAAATCATTTATAGGGCGATTTATGATGTAAATAATTCCTCCGCAAAATGACAAGCGACTGAATGAGTTGCACTTAATTCTCTTAGCAAAGGCTCCTCTTGTGAGCAACGTTCTGTTGCAAAAGGACAACGGGTATGAAATCTACATCCTGTAGGTGGGTTCAAAGGAGATGGAACATCGCCCTTCAAAATAATTCTTTCGCCCCTCTTCGTTTCATCTATTACAGGAATAGCGGAAAGAAGAGCTTTCGTGTATGGATGCATTGGCTTATTAAATAAGGAAGATTTATCAGCTATTTCTACCACTTTCCCTAAATACATGACCATCACACGATCCGAAATATGTCGAACTACACCTAAATCATGCGAAATAAATAAAAACGTTAGATCGAATTCCTTTTGAAGCTTCTTTAGTAAGTTTAATATTTGAGCTTGAATCGATACATCAAGTGCAGAAACTGCTTCATCACAAATAATGATTTCTGGATTTACCGCTAGCGCTCGTGCTATCCCAATTCGTTGTCTTTGCCCACCTGAAAACTCATGTGGATATCTTTCTAAGTATTCTGGTCGCAAACCAACATGGTTCATAAGCTCTAACATTCGAGCCTCTCGCTTATTTGGAGGGAGAACTTTTTGAATGGCCATTGCTTCTTCTAACATTTGGCGTATCGTTCGTCTTGGATTTAAAGAAGCATATGGATCTTGGAAAATCACTTGAATATTTCCTCTTATGCTCCGTAGCTCTTTTTTGTTCATTTGCAGGAGAGATTGACCTTTAAATAATACGTCCCCACTGGTTGGTTCATCTAATCGTAAGATAGATCTTCCTGTTGTCGATTTACCACAGCCTGATTCGCCTACGATACTTAATGTTTCCCCAGGATACAGGTCAAAATCAATTCCATCGACCGCTTTTACAACCTGTTTCGGTTGGAACATCACTTCTTTTTTCAATTCAAAGTGCTGCTTTAGTTCTGAGACTTGTAATAATGGACTTTTCTCTTGGAGGACATTACTCATGGTGCTACCACCTCTTTTGCTAAACTATCTTGCCATTCATCTGAATACTTCCAACATCTTACTTTGCTATTCTCATCAAATTGGATTAAATTTGGCTGCTTTTGAATACAAATATCTTGTGCAAATGGACATCTTTCCGCAAATCGACAACCCTCTGGATAGTCATATGGACTCGGCACAGTTCCTTCAATGATTTGGAGTTCTTCTTGATCTTCATATAGCTTCGGCAAGGATCCGATTAGCCCTTGTGTGTATGGATGCAAAGGATTTTTAAATAGATTTTTTGCTTCTTGGTGCTCTACAATTTGTCCTGCATACATGACACCAACTTGATCACACATCTCGGCAACAACACCTAAATCATGCGTAATAAAAATAATCCCCATGCCAATTTTCTTCTGTAAATCTTTCATGATTTCTAAAATTTGTGCTTGAATGGTAACATCTAACGCTGTAGTTGGTTCATCCGCAATTAGAACCTCTGGAGTACAAGCTAACGCCATGGCAATCATGATTCGTTGTCTCATACCGCCACTAAGCTGAAATGGTTCCTGCTTTGCTCTCTTTTCAGGGGATGGAATACCAACCAAACCAATCATTTCAACAGATCGATCCCATGCTTGTTTTTTAGACAGGCCTTGGTGTAATCGTAATGCCTCCGCAATTTGCTCCCCTACAGGAATAACTGGGTTTAAACTAGTCATGGGTTCTTGGAAAATCATCGAAATTCGATTTCCTCTAATTTTTCTTAACTCCTCGTCAGTCATTTTTACTAAATCCTGACCTTTCAATAGAACTTGCCCGTCTACGATTTTCCCAGGTGGAGAAGGTATTAATCGAAGAATGGATAACGAAGTCATTGATTTACCACATCCGGATTCTCCAACGATCCCTAGCGTTTCTCCTTTTCTTAAAACAAAATCTATGCCATCGACAGCTTTTGCTGTACCTTTGTTGGAAATAAAATGTGTCTTTAAGTTTTTTACTTCTAAAACAACTTCCTTTTCCATTTTTTATCCCCCTTAGTTCAAATCAATTCGTTTATTGAAAACTCTATACATAACGTCTACTAGTAAATTCACGAATACGAAAACTAAAGAAGCTACTAATACGCCACCTTGAACCATTGGAATATCTCGTGTGCGTATGGAATCTACTATCATTCTACCTATACCATTTATGGCAAATACAGATTCTACTAGAACAGTTCCGCCTAGTAAGCTACCAAATTGTAATCCTACAACTGTAATAACAGGAATTAACGCATTTCTTAAAGCATGTTTATAAATAATGACATGCCCTTTTAGTCCTTTGGCTTTTGCCGTACGGATATAATCTTGTCCCACAACTTCAAGCATGCTTGAACGAGTCATACGAGCAACAATTGCTGCTCCCCCCGCCCCTAGAGTAATAGCTGGCAAAATAATATGTGCCGTACTGTCCCAACCAGCTACAGGTAACCATTGTAATTTTACAGAGAAGACATACATTAAAAGAAGACCTAACCAAAAGCTTGGTAATGATATACCGATTAACGCTACTACCATTACACTAATGTCTGAGAAGGAATATGGTCGTACAGCTGATATGATTCCCGCTATTAACCCAAGGACAATGGTGATCATAATACTAAAGAAAGCTAGCTCCATAGTAATAGGTAAACGAACCATGATTTCATCCATTACAGGTTGGTTATTTTTCAATGAGTTTCCTAAATCTCCTTGAAAAACATTGCCGATATATGAAAGATACTGTTCATGAAGTGGTCTGTTCAAACCTAAATCTTCTCTTAGTTCATTAATTGTTTCCTTTGATGCTCCTTCACCGGCCATAATAACCGCAGGATCACCTGGTACCATTTGCATAATTAAAAATACAACTAATGTGACACCTAAAATAACAGGTACTATTTGCGCTAAACGTTTTAAAATAAATAAAAACATAAGAACCCCCCCTTTATTTTTTCGATCTAGGATCTAAAGCATCACGTAAACCGTCGCCAAATAAATTAAACCCTAGTACTAAAATTGCTATCATAAGACCTGGAAAAATGGCCATATAAGGTGCACTGAAAATGAAATCTCTTCCACTAGACAACATTGCTCCCCATTCCGGAGATGGTGGTTGTGCACCTAATCCTAAGAAAGATAATCCTGCTGCTGACAAGATAGCTGTCGCAAGTCGCAACGAACCTTGTACAATGATTGGTGACAATATATTAGGTAAAATATGTCGGAAAATAATGATAAAATCATTTGCTCCTAACGTTCTAATAGCATCTATATATTCTAGTTTTTTCACTTCCATCGTTGAACCTCGAACGATTCTAGCAAATAGCGGTATGGAGAAAACTCCTACAGCGATTGTTACATTTATAAGACTTGGTCCCAGTGCACTAATGATTGCTAGTGCTAATAGAATTCCTGGGAAAGCAAGCATTACGTCTAAGCAACGGCTAATGATTGTATCCACCCATTTTCCGTAATAACCAGCAATCAATCCTAATACTATTCCAAAGAATGCTCCGAAAGTCACTGAAGAAAAACCTACCCCCAGAGATAATCTAGAGCCGTATAAAATTCTACTTAATATATCTCGCCCTTTATCATCAGTCCCCATCCAATGCGCCAAAGATGGAGATTGTAACTTATCTTGTAGATTAATCTCATATGGATCATACGGAGCTAATATAGGTGCTAAAAATGTAAGTGATATATATAGGAGAATTATCACCCCACCAACCACCGCTGCTTTATTCTTTCCTATTGATGAAAAAAACGTTTTCCATTTTTCTCTTCGAAGTTTCTTTCTCGCTAAAATCAAATTTACTGACTCTACTTCCGCACTATTAATCGTCATTTTACAAACCCCCTCGTTCTTCTTCCTTTTCGTAATAAGGTAACATCACGATATATAAGAAAAGAGATATTGTAAATAGACATAAAAAGAATAGTCGAAATTCTTTAAAAAATAGTAAATATTTTAAAAATATTATTAATTCTTTTATTTATAATTGGGAACTAGCAACAAAAATAAGAAACAGTTAGAGGGGGAACAGAATGAAGAAATTTAAATGGATTCAAATGATCGCTTTTGTTTCTGTTTTAGTACTTCTTTTACAAGGGTGCTCAACAGGAAATTCAGCGGAAAAAGAAAATAAAAGCGGGAAAGAAACAGCAAGTGGCGATAAAACAGGTGGAGAACTAGTTGTTGTCCGCTTATCAGATGCTACTGGTCTTGACCCACATTTTATTACAGATATACCTTCTGCAAATGTGGTTCACGGAAAAGTATATGAAACGTTACTTGCATTCGATAAAGATAGAAATTTTGTTCCTTTACTTGCAACTGAATGGAAGCAAGTAGATGATTTAACGTGGGATTTCACATTAAGAGAAGGTGTTAAATTCCATGATGGCACTCCTTTTAATGGTGAAGCGGTAAAAGCTACATTTGACCGATTACTAGACCCTGCAACAGGATCACCTCAAAAAGATAAATTAGGAATGATTTCTGAAGTAGTAGTAGTTGATGACACTCATGTAACAATTAAATTATCTACACCATATGCTCCATTGCTTTCTATTTTAGCAAGTAATGAAGGCAGCATACTAAGTCCTAAAATGATTCAAGAAACACCTGACGAATTAGCAACACATCCAGTAGGTACTGGACCTTTTGTATTTGATTCATGGAAATCAGGTCAAGCAATCACCCTAAATAAAAACAAGGATTATTGGGGAGAAAAAGCGAAAGTTGATAGTGTAGTATTTAAAGTAGTGCCGGAAGATGCTACTCGTCTTGCAATGATTGAAAGTGGAGAAGCACATATTTCTGATCAGGTTCCTGTTACTGAAATTGAGCGAATTGAAAATTCTGATAAGATGAGCCTTTTCAGAACAGATGGTTTAGCTGTTGAATACTTAGGATTTAACACGACAGTAGCTCCTTTTGACAACGTGAAAGTCCGTCAAGCAATTAGTTATGCTATTGAAAGAGAAGCTATTATTTCAGGGGTTTACAATAACGTTGGAACACTTGCAAATGTTGCGATGAGTCCACAAGTATTTGGATATAGCGCAGAAGTTAAAGCTTATCCATATGATGTAAACAAAGCAAAAGAATTATTACAAGAAGCTGGTTTCGATAAAGGTATTAAAGTTAAGCTATTAACAAGTGACCGTAAAGAACGAATTAATATGGCTGAAGTTGTTCAATCTCAACTTAAAGGCATTGGTGTAGATGTAGAAATTCAAGTAATGGAATACGGTTCATATATCCAACAAATCGAAAATTCAGAACACCAAATGCTTATTGGTGGATGGGGTAACGCTACTGGTGACGGGGACTACAATCAATACAACCTGTTCCACTCAGCATCTGTTGGTGCACCAGGAAATCATTTTTATTACCAAAACCCTGTAGTAGATAATCTTATCGAACAAGCTCGTGTAGAAACTGAACCGAGTAAACGAGAAGAAATCTATAAAGAAGCAATGCAAATTGAAATGGACGATGCTGTGTATGTTCCAATTAGAAACTATGAGCTTTTAGCTGTTTATAGTAATAATGTAGATAACTTTTGGTTAGACGCTTCGAATTACCTAATGCTAAAAGACGTAACTGTAAAATAAAACACTTCAAAGAGACTGGTAGTTAGCTATTCCAGTCTCTTTGAACTATTGGGAGGATAACAAATGAAATCGCTACTTATTAAAAATGCGCGCCTTGAAACTGGCTTTGCATATGAAAATGGACGTATCGTTCAAACAAATACAGAGCTTTTCGATGTGCTAATTCAGGATGGAAAAATTGCAGAAATAGAACAAAATATACAATACGCTGGTTACGAAACTATCGATGCTAACGGAAAATTATTAATGCCTTCCTTCCGAGAAATGCATATTCATGTAGATAAAACCTATTTCAGCGGACCATGGAAAGCTTGTAAACCAATTACAAACGGTATTTTAACGAGAATTGAAGAAGAGCAAGAATTGCTACCAGCTCAACTTTCTTCTGCTTTAAACCGAGCGGAAAACATGATCGAGTGGCTAATCTCTCAAGGTCATACACATATCCGCTCTCATTGCAATGTAGATCCTCAAATTGGAACGAAGCATATTGAAATTACAAAAGAAGCTTTCAAAAAGTTTGAAGACCAAGTAACTTATGACATTGTTGCTTTCCCGCAACACGGGCTATTACGTTCAAAGGTAGAACCTTTGATGCGCGAAGCGATGAAAATGGGAGGAACATTAGTTGGTGGTGTCGATCCAGCTACTATTGACCGTGATATCGACCGCTCCCTTAACCTTACAATGGATATTGCCGTAGAATCTGGTCATGGAATAGACATTCATATTCATGATCCAAACTCCCTTGGTGCTTTCCAATTTTACAAGCTTGCCGAGTTAACAAAACAAGCTAGAAAACAAGGTCAAGTGACAATTAGCCATGCAATCGCCTTGGGTGATCTCCATGGAAAAGAATTAGAAGAGTTAGTGTCTGTCTTAGCAGAAACAACAATTGACGTTACGTCAACTGTCCCAACTAACCGCCCTACTATTCCTATACCTTACTTATATGAAAATGGTGTAACTGTTTCCGTTGGTCATGATAGTTTAACAGATCATTGGTCCCCTTTTGGAACAGGTGATACGGTTGCAAAACTAAGTACTTTAGCAGAAAGATTCAAGTTCATCGATGAATACTCCTTAAACCGTTGTTGGAAATACGCATCAGGTGGAATTACTCCTCTTAATGATGCTGGAAGTCGAGTATGGCCCCAAAAAGGAGATGCAGCAAACGTGCTTCTTCTCGATGCGGTATGTTCTGCACAAGCAGTAGCTAGAAGACGTCCTATTACACATGTTATTTCAAAAGGAAATATTGCTTATACAAATGAGGGAGCTTTAGCGAAGGAGATTACAAAATGAGTAAAGTTAAATGGCTTTCTAATGTGAAATTAGAAACTGGAGAAAAATTACTAGCTAATGGAACAGTTGAAACAGAAACTGCTTTATTTCATCTAAAAATAGAAGATGGAAAAATTGTAGATCAATTAACAGCAAATGAAGTAATCCCAGCTGGACATGAAGTGATGGACATGCACGGGAAGCTTGCCTTACCTACTTTTAAGGAAATGCATAATCATTTAGATAAAACGTATATGACGTTAGACTGGAAAGCTTGTACTCCAGTTGCAAACCTTAAAGAGCGTTTAGATTTCGAAGCAAAAGAATTATCTATTTTAGCGGATAGTGCGGAGCAACGAGCAACGAAAATGATTGAGACTCTTCTTCAATATGGATCTACGCATATTCGCACGCATGTGAATATCGATCCGTATATTGGGTTAAAAAATTTAGAAGGCGTTATTGCTGCACTAGATTCATTTAAAGGCAAAGTAACTGCTGATATCATTGCATTCCCACAACACGGACTGTTACGTGAATCCGTTCCCCAATTAATGCGTGAAGCTATGAGAAGTGGCGCAACAATGGTTGGTGGGTTAGATCCTGCAGGAATCGATAATGCCATCGAGAAATCACTATATGAAGTGATGGATATCGCAACGGAATTTAACGCGGATGTGGACATCCACTTACACGATGGAGGCTTCGTCGGTTATTATACAGCGGACAAATGGATTGATATAGTAGAACAAGCAAACTATCAAGGTAGAACAGCTTTGAGCCACTCCTTCTGTCTTGGGGATATCCCTGTTCCACAACAAATAGTTGTTGCCAACCGTCTTGCAGAAGCAGATGTAGCCATTATGTCTACTGTCCCGATTACGATTAATCGAGTAATCCCTCCGATCGACCTGTTAGATGCTCACGGAGTAAAAGTACACTTCGGCTGCGATGGTTTTTATGATTCATGGAGTCCATATGGAACTGGTGATGTATTAGAAAAAGCGACTCGTTTTAGTGAACTCACTCGTAAGATTGATGAAAAATCACTAAGAAACGCACTTAAATGGGTAACTGGTGGAGTATTAGCCCTAAACGAAGAGGGTCAAAAAGTTTGGCCAGAAATCCAAGATGATGCAAGCTTTGTGTTTTTTGACGCTGCTTCTTCTGCAGAAGTTGTTGCTCGAAAACCAAAAAACCGTCTAATAATGGTCAAAGGTGAATTAGTATAAGAAAAGCGCAAATCGCGCACTTAAAAGCCAAATCTGTTGCACTTGTTTCAGAAGTGCTTTGGACTGACTTTCACTACATCATTACCGTAGGGTAGCTAGATGGGAGGAAAGTGACTGGTGTCATTTTCCTCCCATCTTTTTTCGGTAATTTTGTGAAGTTCGTCTTTCCTTCGCTCTTCTACAACTTTAGGCAACATGTTAGTGTTACTCTGGTTAATGAGAAAATTAATACTTTCCTATTCGTAAATTTAGCTCCCGAAGATGCAATTTCGGGAGCACCGCTTTATATGATATGATGGATGCTTACTATTTTTGCTGTCATTTGCTCTTTTACACGTTTGAGAAATACTTTAAATAACTGTTTATCAGTGCTTAACAAATAGAGGAAGAGCCTCCCCCACATTCTCTATTCAACTTTCATCCGAGCGAAAGAAAGGAACAAAACTAAACATGAATAAACAATGGATTACTTACTTAATACTTTTAGGATGCGTCATTGCTTGGGGAAGTAACTTTGTTTTTGGATCTATTTTAGTTGCTGTATTTGATCCTAGCATTATCGCATTTTTCCGACTCATATTTATACTTATTTTCCTTTTCTTCATGACATACAAAGATGTTAAAACTCAGAAACTAACCGTACAAGACTACATATGGCTAGCGGTAGCTGGATTTATAGGAGTTTCTTTGAACCAATGGAGCTTTTACGCTAGCCTTCAATATACAGAGCCTGTCACTGCTGCATTAATTCTAGCTTTATCACCGATAGTTACTGCACTACTCTCCTCCTATTATTTCAAAGAGAGAAAAACTCTCCCGTTTTGGCTTGGTTCTTTTTTAGCTTTGCTTGGTGTTTGGCTAGTAATAACAAAGGGTTCATTACTTGTACCGAACTTTGGTAAAGGGGAAATCTTAATTAGTTTAACAATGATATCCTTTTCTATATTCTTGATTTTTGTTCAACATTTATCTAAATCTATACACCCTTCTACCATTACTTTGTACAGCAATATATTCGGTCTTTTAGGGCTACTTCCTTTCGTCCCTTGGAATAAAACCCACCTTGTTTTATCTGTACCATTTTCTTATTGGTTGTTACTTATCATTACAGCAATTATTATGCATGGGTTATGTACATACTTGTGGAATAATTCCATCTATAAAGTTGGAGCTTCAAAAGCAGCACTTTTATTAAACCTGGAACCTTTTGTTGCAATGATATTTGGACTACTCCTATTAGGAATTGGTATTGACCTCCTTCAATTATTAGGTGCTTTTGTTATTGTAATAGGTGTAACCATATCACTTCGAACAAGATCACACAGTAAACCTTAAACAAGCTCTTTTTACATTAGAGGTGCTCCTTCATATTTGCTAACTCATTTAAAATGCCCCTACTTTTAGAAACATTGTAGGAGCTTTTTTCATTTACAGCACCCTATAAAATAAAATGAATTATTATTTTTTTCTAATAATTCATATAACTAGTTCCTCTTCTCCGTGTAAAATACATGTATAAGGGGTGAAGGTATGAATAATCGAAATATAGAAGAAATTGTTAAGTGTATGCCACCAAACGAATTCGATCCAACTATTCAAAAAGTGCAAACAGAACATCGAATGAAACTAGTGGATTTTTGGAATATTAAAGCTGGCAGCAAAGTATTAGAGATTGGCTGTGGGCAGGGCGATACTACTGCTGTTTTAGCATATATCGTTGGAGATGAAGGTTATATTCATGGAATTGATATAGCTTCACCTGATTATGGAAGCCCTGTTACTTTAGGGGATTCTATTAACTTTTTGAAAAATTCACAGGTAGGTAATCGAATACGGGTTGATTTTGAAACAAATGTACTCTCAAACGAAGTAGAATTTCCAGAAAAGTCCTTTGACTACATTGTTTTATCTCATTGTTCTTGGTACTTGAAAACCCCCGAAGAACTACATGACATACTGAAGAAAATAAAAAAATGGGGGAACATATTATGCTTTGCTGAATGGGACACGAGAATTCAGACAAATGATCAACTTCCCCACTTCTTATCGGTACTAATCCAAGCACAATATGAATGTTTTAAAGAAAGTAGCCTATCCAATGTTCGAACACTCTTCACACCTAAAGACCTGCAAAATATTGCAGAAAGAGCAGGATGGAAAATTACTGCTGAAACTACCCTTGACTCTTCTCAGCTTCAAGATGGAAAATGGGAAATAGAGTATACACTAGCTGAATATAAAGAAGAGCTGAATTTAGTTAATCATTTACCCTCTAAATTTACTACTTTGCTCCATTCAGAGATATTTTTATTGGAATCTGCAAGGAATCACGGTAATGTTAAATCGATGTCTACTTATACTTTTTTAGCAAAGTGAGGAAATCAGCATGAAAGAATTGACAGCAGAAATATTAAAGTTTCGAGATGATCGAGGCTGGGGTGGAAATCATGACGCGCGAAGCCTCGCTATTTCCGTTTCTTTAGAAGCAAGTGAACTTTTAGAACACTTTCAATGGGTTTCTGCAGAGGAAGCCATTCAAAAAGACAAGCAAGCAATCGTAGATGAAGCAGCAGATGTTTTCATTTACCTTTTACAATTGGCAAATGTGTTAGACATTGATTTAAAAGAAGCGGCACAGCAAAAAATGTTAAAAAATGCTCTGAAGTATCCAGTACCTGTTTCTGTGGAATAACATTTAGATTAATCCAAATAACTGAAATAAGAAACCATTTTGGACATATAATAATAGGAAAACTGCAGCAATACTCGAGTAATTCGAGTAGCTGCAGTTTTTTTTACGAATAATTCCTATCAATACATACTATTAATAATAGGGTGAGTTAATTTCATCAATAGTACTTTGTCATTTAAATAAGAACATTTATCACTTCGTTGATTGAAGCGTCCGCCTATAGCGGAAATCAACTATATTTATTCCGTTATATTCCTTTAGTATTTATTGTTCATGCTTTTTCATGTAATTTAGAAATATGAAATTGACTCTGGTGAAAATTTTTTTTTAGTTGTAACGGAACTGTATTCTTTACGTCTAACTAAATGTTAACAATAAAAACAATTTATGGAGGTTTTATTTAATGATTGGAATTTTTAAGAAGGTTTTGATTACTGGATTAACCGTTATCTTATTATGCATTCCATTTTCACAAAATGCTCATGTGTTAGCAAAAGAACACTCGAAAGGGGAACATAAGGGAAAATATAAGAATGAATTAACTACAAAACAAGCAATTAATCTGGCTATTGAATTGAATAAAATATCCAATTATGTACAGCGTGGTGGTGACTATAAGAAAGATGAGTATAAAACATTTTCACATAATAATAAAACATATCGCTATTTATCTAGCTCTATAGATACAAAAAAAGAGTTAAAAAAATACTTGGAAAAGGTTTTAGTTCCTTCAGAAGCAGAGCAATTTGTGAAAAGTCGAGGAATTATTGAGTATAGGGGCAAACTAGCACAAGTCGAAGAAGTGGATGGCGGTTCTTTATTGCAATGGGAAAGAGCTTCTGCACAGTATGTGAAAACAGAAAAGAATACTTTCTACTATCAATTAACTGTTCCTGTTTGGAGTACAAGTGAAAATCAAGACTTCATAGTCGAGTATCAATATTTCAAAAAAGATGGATGGAAAATTAGTAAAGAACCTGAACAAGAGAAAATCACGGCTATTTCAAATAAACTAGCTGTCGAACTGGCTGCAAAATTTGAAGAAGCTTCACGCTATGTTCAAGCTGGTGGAGAGTATGGACGCGGTGAATACAAAACATTTTTCTATAATGGATACACATATCGCTACCTATCTAGCAAAATCGATACAAAAACTAAGTTGTTGAACTATTTAACACAATCGATGACACAAGCTGCTGCCGAGCAGTTTATCAAAGACCGCGGAATTATCGAATACAATGGAAAACTCGCACAAGTTGAAGCAGACGGTGGATCTTTAGCACAATGGTCAAAAGCTACCGCTGAATTTATGAAGACGGATATGAATACAACGTTTTATCGAGTAACTGTTCCAATTGGAAACACAAAGGAAATTCAAACATATATAGTAGAATATCAATATATTGATCGAGCTGGATGGAGAGTTAGCAAAGAGCCTAAACTAGAGCAAAGTACAGCAATCACAGACAAAATAGCAGTAGAACTTGTAGCTAAGTATAAAGCAGCCACAAGCTACGTTGAAGCCGGCGGAGAATATGGATATGGTGAATACAAAACATTTTTCTATAATGGATACACGTACCGCTATCTAGCAAGCAAAATCGATACAAAGACTAAGTTGTTGAACTATTTAACACAATCGATGACACAGGCTGCTGCCGAGCAGTTTATTAAAGACCGCGGTATCATAGAATACAATGGGAAACTTGCACAGATTGAAGCAGACGGTGGTTCAATGGCGCAATGGTCAAAAGCTACCGCTGAATTTATGAAGACAGATAATAATTCAACATTCTATAGAGTAACTGTTCCGATTGGAAACACGAACGAAAAACAAATGTACATTGTGGAATATCAATATGTTGACAAAGCAGGTTGGAGAGTTAGTAAAGAGCCTTATGGGAATTTAGATATTCCTGGCAATATAAATCCAATTTCAACGCTATTCAATTATTTACTCGTTGACTCAAAAGTAGCACAAAATCAGTTCCTTCCCTACTCTTCTTTTCAAGTGACAGAATTTAAAAAAGGAATAAAAAAAGTAGAATTGACTAAATTAAAGGAAATCGGAAGAAGCAATTCACAAGTAGAATTTATTGCGTATTTTAACGCCGAGCTAGAAAATAATTATAGAGGTCTACTAAAGAATGGTGAAAACAAAATGTATTTCACTGTTCAACCGACTGGATCGATGGAATATAAAATAGACCGAGTGGGCATTGTTAATATGTATTAAATAAACATAACAAAATATCGATAAATAAAAACGAGGTTCTTGAACAATGAAATATTGTTTAAGAACCTCGTCTTTTTTTTTATTTTATTTCCACTTCTACATCCTCTTCTATCCACGATGGGTAAAAATTAAGATTCAACCGAATTGGATTTGTAAAATTTGTAATAGATTTATCTGGTAGTTCAAATTCTATTTTCTTTCCCACTCCAGGAACGTTTATCATTGAACCTTTCACATAATTAGAAACACTTGGTGTACGCCCTCCAGTAATTATAGAAAATTCATTTCCTTTAGCATCTATAAATTTATGAAAGTTAACCATATTCTTATCGTAATCCTTATCGACTTGCACTATAAAACTGACTTTATTATCCTTCACTTGCAGGTTAGAGAATATCGATTTTGAAGGCTCTTCCAAAAACTCCTTAGATTCGGTATCGATTAAAATATGCGCTTCATCTTTATCCATCGCTGCAATTTTCCCAAAGGTTAATGTCAATTCTTTCGGATCATGGAAATAAAAGCTCTCCTTAAGTGGAACCTCCCACAAGTCCCCTTTCGAAAGTACCTTAAATGAATTTCCAGACATAGCAGACCAAGTCCTGCCCGTCTCGTCCACTAGCTTTAATTCATCAAATGCTCTAGAAAGAAGTTTCTTAGAGTTATTAGGATTTTCCTTTATTCTAACTGTAGTTTGTATTGGATCAACGATGAGATTCTTTACTATGAATTTTTGACCTTCAATGGTTACTTCTTTGTTGACTTCAATTTCTTTACTTTTCACAGTCATTTTTTTATAAGAAAATGGAATTCTAAAGTGTTCTATTTTATTACCATTTTTCAAACCTACTACCCACGAGAGATCTTTCCCTTGTTTTACGTTCCAAATATGTTCTGATGTACTAAAAACATCGGAATTTTCCTTAGTAGTCAAAGGAAGAGAATTATTACCTAAGTCAAAACTAAAATATTTGGTGTGTAATCCCGACCATAATTGAATATATTTTAGTTCAAGGGAGCTTAAATCTATTTCTTTTGACTGGACAGAATAGAATACAACCATTCCTTTATTATCTGCAATTACTCCATCAAGAGTTACTGTAATACCGTTCTTTTCTTGAGACAGATTTATAGGTTGATAGAAGTCATTTTCTACCGCTGCGGTTAAACCTCTATCTTGCTGTATAAGAGAAACAATCTTATCCAGACCAGGAATCGAAGCAACTTTACTTGCGAATACAGGAGATACAGAGATAGATGTAACAAATGAGATGAGAAGGATGGCAGCTATCGCTATCGACCATGTACTTCGTTTTCTAATCATACTTCTTTTTAACGCTCGTTCATTTTTCGCTTTCTCGAACCCACTTTGTACGGCAACATACAGTTTGTCCTTTGGTACATCAACTTTATCAATTAAACTTTTCCTCTGCTCCAATTTCTTTTTTTCCTCCTCAAACACGTTTCATCTCCCCTTTCTCTTCAAAATTGTGCCTAAATGCTCGCAACGCCTTATGTAGTCGTGTTTTAATCGTTCCTTCTGGAGTATTCCACATAACGGCGATGTCCTTTATTTTGACATCTTCAAAGTATTTCAAGTGCAATAACTCTCTATTGTAATCAGATAAATTTAATAGAGCTTCTTCCACTTCCAAAAAAGTGAAATCTTCACTTACTCCCTGCATTCCAAGTATCCTTTCCTCCAGCACTTCCCTCTTACTTTTCTTTATGACATCCTGACAATAGTTCATCATTATTCGGATGAGCCATGTCTTAAAGTAAGCAGGCTCCTTCACTGTTTTCAAACTGCGATAAGCCCTATACGTTACTTCCTGGACTGCTTCTAATGCATCTCCTTCGTTTTTTAAATAAGATATTGCTGTTCGATACAATGCTTCTTGATAGGAATGGATTAGTTCTAAAAACGCATCTTCATTACCTTTAATCGCTTTCTCCACCAATTTCTTTTCGCTCAAGATTTCACCTCATTTATTTACCCTTATCTATTAGACACGCAATTACGAAAAAAGTTTTAGAAATTAAATGCACCTATTTTTTCTAGGTGTATGAGTATTCGATCACATACAATTGTTAATTTTACCTATCTCCAACTATATCTGAGTCTACAGTAGGAAGTATAAAAAACTTCAGCAAATCTAATAAGTTATCGTTAAATAAATGACGAGGATCGTGAACAATTTTAAATTGTTCACGATCCTCGTCTTTTTATAATATAGGTAGTTAAAATTAATTAATCTTTCTATAGACACACATACAAAATTTATTACTATACGAAAAACGGGCTACCAATACCCCGGAAAGCGAGCGGATTTTCGGCAGATAACAACATGATTGTTTTAACAAAGCCTTGTATTAAACTTCTTTATTACGTAAAAAGCAATAATTTTCTCCTTTATTAAGAAAGTATTCCCAAAATTAAAGATATTACTTGCAAAATGGGGTATACTTATAGTATTAGTCCGTGTACAAGTAGAGGAGGTACTATATGTCTGTCGCTAGTGAAGCATCCCAAGTAAACCTGGATTTTCTAATAAATGATTTAGGTCTTAGTCAAGTATCTAACACTGCCCTATTTCGTAAGGGAAATATCTTTGTTATTTCACCATCTGTTCAAAATAAATCCAACACGTTTGAATTAGGTGAATCACTGATGAAGAAATTTAATCCTGAGACCGATGAAGGTTATTTACTTATTCGAATAAAAGAAAAGTTCCTAATGGCAAAACTTCATTCTTTCCAAAGAAAAATGATGACCCCAGAAACGGAAAAAAGCACAAAAAGCAAGCCCTCATTTTGGAAATTCAACGTTATTGAATCCATTATTCCACGTATAGAAAATAGTGGAGATAGAGAGTTAACGTATAAAATTCAAGCCCCAACTCAAAAGCAGTTAGTTTCTTTTTTTAACAAAGAAAAGTAAATAAAATGCAAATGCACCCAGGCATATACCGATCATGTATATACCTGGTTTTTTTGTTCAATTTAAATAAATTTTCAAAATAATTAATATAAACTATTGAATATTACTTTTCCTCTAGTTACTATTAACCTATAAACAATTGGGAAGAGGTATACCCGTGGGAACTATAACGATGAACTTTCTATTCAATCTTTCCTTATTAATAATCTTGTTTTTCCTTTGTTTTTCTGTATTCAGGAGATCCGGTAGTATTCTTATACACAAACGAACTGCGCTATTAT
Source organism: Psychrobacillus sp. FSL H8-0483 (assembly GCF_038637725.1). Classification (NCBI taxonomy): domain Bacteria; kingdom Bacillati; phylum Bacillota; class Bacilli; order Caryophanales; family Bacillaceae; genus Psychrobacillus; species Psychrobacillus sp. FSL H8-0483. The sequence goes on along the minus strand of NZ_CP152052.1, from coordinate 482,946 downwards.
ATTTTACTGTGTCATTGGTTCTTTGCAACATATTTACCTATCCATTCGGTGATGAATTTGTATTAGATTTAAGAATAATACCATTTTTAATTGGGGGACTTTATCTAAGGCAAAGTCCTGCTTTGGGTTTATTGGTCATTTTCATGCGTGGATTTCACGGAATTGATTTTGGTTTTATGGTAGGATGCGTCATTTACACGACTTTCAGCATTTACTTATGGGTTATTTCCCCGTGGTTTATGAGGCTCACTTCAAACCATCGAATTCTTTTTTCTATGGGACATGCTTTTTTTCTGAGTGTTGGTATCCTAATCCTTGTGTTAAAAATTGCACCATCTAATGATATACCTGATTTGTTTTTTGCTTATTTAGTTGTTCCTCCTCTTGGGGTAGTGATAATTGCATATATTATAGAAATGATTGAAAAAAACAATCTTTTACGTCATCAGTTAATTATTGCTGAAAAATTAGAAGCAATTGAACAAATGGGTGCTGCTATCTCACATGAAATTCGCAATCCATTAACAACAGCACTTGGTTTTGTCGAACTGCTACATAAAGACAATCATGACATGGAAAAAAGAACACAATACCTTGCTATCCTAAAAGATGAATTGGATTCAGCCGAAAGAATTATCCAAGATTATCTATCCTATTCCAAACCAATACTTGAATCAGTAGAACCATTAAATGTACAGGAAGAACTAATGCACGTTATTAAGTTATTACAGCCGTTAGCTAACTATCATTCTGTTAAATTATCCACTAACTTCTCTTCGACTAGATTAATGGAAGGAGACCGTTCTAAGTTTCAACAATGCTTTATAAATATTATTAAAAATTCTATTGAATCTAGACCAAACGGTGGTACATTACTAATAGAAGCAGTAGAAACGACAACTCATATAGTCATTACTATACAAGATAATGAAACAAGCATTTGTAGCGAAGAATTAAAACAAAAAGACTTCTCTATGACACTTTCTTTCAGTATCGTGCGTGCGATGAAAGGGACGATTGATGAAGTAAAAAGGGAGAACGGAAAAGGGGAATTTTTGAAATTTTCTTTTAAACCGATAAAACCTCATTTGAAGCGTTGAGTAAACTAACACATTTTTAGACAGTATCTGCCCATTCTGTTGTTGAAGAGAGGTAATACGTTGGAATTGACTAAACACTTTTTTTTTAACCTATCTTTGTTAATAGTATTACTTTTTTTAGGTTTGTTATGGGTTGAAAGGCTGAATATTACAAGGTCTATTAAAAGAGTAGCCTTCTTTTATCTTGTTATTAGTTTCTTCATCTGTCTCGCATTTAGCTATCCTATACACGAAGGCTTCTATTTTGATTTAAGAAATATTCCTATTATTATTGGCGGTCTCTATATGGGACTAGGCCCTTTATTGGGGTTAGTTACCATTGGGATTAGTGGAATGAATGGTGTTGACTTCGAATTTTGGCTTACCGCAATATTCTATAGTGCTATTTCTTTCTCGTTATGGAGGCTTTCTCCATTTTTTTTAAAACAATCATCTAATCAACGAATCCTATTTTCAGTTGGATTTACATTTTTGCTTAGTTTAATACAAACAGTTTTGGAATTTGTACATCTGCCTTACCCTTTGTACGATGTATATTTTGCTTTTTTATTCATCCAACCATTAGGAGTTGGAATGATTGCATACTATATCGAGGAAACAAGAAAATCCACCATTTTGAGCGAAAAACTCTTAAAAGTAAACAGGCAGGAAGTAATCGAGAAAATGGGTGCTGCTATTTCTCATGAAATAAGGAATCCACTGACAGCAGCAATCGGCTTTGTCCAGCTTTTGCAAAGTGAGAATATTTCTGATGAAAATCGATTGCAATACCTTTCCATTTTAAGAAGAGAGCTTAAATCAGCGGAAAGAGTCATTCAAGATTATTTGAATTTATCTAAACCTGAAATAAAGTTAGTCGAATCCCTTATCGTCCAAGAGGAAATACAACAAGTTATCCAATTACTGCAACCTTCTGCAAATCGGAATTCCGTTCAAGTAATAACTAACTTTTCACATGAGGCAACTATTGAGGGTGACCGGCAGAAATTCCATCAATGCTTAGTGAATATAATGAAAAATGCCATTGAAGCAATGCCGAATGGTGGAATATTAAAGGTTGAGACACACTCCACACAAACAAATGTGAGTATAACAATTGGGGATACAGGGTCTGGTATGACATCTGAACAAGTGGTTCGGTTAGGAGAACCTTATTATTCAACAAAAGGCGATAAAGGAACAGGCCTTGGTATGATTGTTGTTTTCAGCTTTATCCGTGCAATGAATGGAACTATACATGTAGAAAGTGAACTAGGTGTAGGTACGACATTTGAAATTATGTTTAGTTCACCTTCTATTTCCGTTGCACAAACAGAAACGAAGAATACAACAAGGGAATTGGTTTTGAGATAAAATTCCATACTACCTAAAGCACTGGGAAAAAAACCCTCAGTGTTTTTTTTTATTTTATGAGTAGAAACAAACCTTCCATGCCATATTAGTTAGGTACGTAATATACGAAAGGAGGATTTGCATGGGTAGAGATAATAAACAAGGGAAAAGTCAGAACAAAGATACGCTCCCTCAAACGCCTAAAAATCAAAAAATTAAACCAAATGAAATTCAAGAAGAATTTGCTCGAGAATTTGGTGAACTGGAACATAACGAATCGTTTAAAAAACGAAATAATAAAAAGAAATAAATTTAACGGAACAATAATTATACAAATCCTCCCCCACTTTGATTATTTCTAGTGGGGTTTTAATTTTCAGGTTATTTTGCAGTCTACACTGAAGTATTTTAAATAGATGCCTCTGTTAAATTGAGGCACTGAAAAAGTGTCATTCTAATAAATTATCTATCAAATAGCCCCTAAGAGAATTTAGCGCTTTGGCATTCGCTTTCCCGCAGGAGTCTCATGCGTCCCGCTAAATTCTCTTAAATTAAATACAGCAAATAGTTCCAACAAAAATACTATTTTCTAGTTTTTCAGTGCCCTCGTTAAATTAAGCTGTTGTTTTTTAGAAGCATATATTTTGTGTTGAAAATTCGCGAGACTCCTGCGGAAAAACAGGCTGCCAAGACACCAGAGCGAGCTTGCGAGAAAAGCGAGCGGATTTTAGCCGATAACAACACCATCGTTTAACAGAGCCAAAAAGGTAAGTAAGCAGAACCTTTTAATAAAGTAGCTGTAAAGGCTCCAGCTACCTTGTGTTTTCTAAACTCACCTTAACGTACCTGTACTAACAATTGACGTTTCAACGTGAATGTCCCATTGTAATTTACTTATTGTTTCTCTCGTCATAGTTTTATCCCAATCTCCATGGTAGTGCATGCGAAATTTTTCGGTTAAACCTATTGGATCAACCTTTAGTTCTTTTAAACTCTCCAAAAATTTACTGATGTCTTTTTCAATTTCTTTGTTTACATCTTCTTCAAGTTTTAATATTTCCTCAGGTGTGCTCAGACGACCTTCTCTTTCCCCTTTATACTCCACAAGTGTACCTTCAATTTTCAAAGAAACAGTTAATTTTGGTGAATCCACACTTTTATTACCTTTCATCCTCACCTTACTGTTAATTAAATCGAGCATCATTTTTTCTTCTTTATTATTATCATTCAATTTTATATATAATGGAGCAAGTTTTTTACGCCCTTGTAATGCTTGAATGATGAGAGCATCATCTTTCGATAAACTTCGTAGCATTTTTTCTCCTTTAAATAAAGCAATTCCATTTATCTCTATTTTACCTTCTTTTTTTTCTAGTAAAGGGACAATCGAGTCAAATACTGGATTTGTTTGTGTATATACAAAATCATGGATATTGGTGTTCGGATTAAATGCAGTATTAATACTTGGTTGTAATAAATCATTTAAATAAAAGTTAATATTAGGCTTATCAGGATATTCCTCTTTTAATATTTCTTCACCACTCTCTTTAACTACTGCAATTAGCACCTTATTACCAACTTCTGCATTTCTAAATAAATGCTTTATTATTTCTCTAGCTTTTCCATGCCTTGCAAACTCTTCATTGAGAAGGACAACCCGTAATTGGTTCAATACTACCTTTTTATCAGAAAGTGCTTCTATATCGACAATTCCTTGTGAAACTAATTCTGTGGTCACGGAGAAAATTTGGGTATGTTCTTTCGCTACAGGCGAATATTGAGGAATCGCCACTGTTAACTTCAACGAGTTTTCATCAATATAGTCAATTGCCATAACCCCAACCATCCCTACATCTTCCAAAGGAATTTTCTTTACTTTTGCTGAACAACCTGTTAAAAATGCCATAGCAAGAATAATAGCAAGTATTATAAATTTTACATTCATTGTTGCACCTGCTTTTTTCTAAGTATATGGACAACACTTAAAAATATCGGCCAGACTAAAAGTAAATAACCAACATAATGACTTCCCTCAAATAATTTCTTCTGAGATTCATGAGAAATAGGCATTACCACAACAGCAAAAATCACGATAGTTATTAAATATACATGGTATTTCTTTTTTTTCGATCGAAGGGAATCTAGACCTTTCTTAGCACTCCATAAATATCCAGCTGCCGTAGATAAAATTAAAAATATCCACAATGTGATACCAATAATATCAATTCTCTCAATAAAGGAAAATTCGCCTGCCTTAAACAAATGCAAAACAGAAAATTCGATATTTTCCAACTGCCATTCTGAGTAGTATAGAACACTCACTATAGTTGTTATAAAGCAAAGAATAATACTTATCCAAATTCCAACAAGAGCATGTTTATATGCTTTCTTTTGATTCACAATATACGGGAAATAAAACATGATAACCTCATATCCCAGTATAGATAAATATCCTTTTCTCAAAGCTTCAAAAAATTCATGTCCATTGTAATTAAATAAAGGAAATAAATGACTCATTTCACCTTTCTCAATTGCCCAACGTAAAAAGTACAACATTGGTATAGTGATGAAAAATGCCATGATACAAAACCTTGCAACGGATTTTATTCCACCATTTACAATGTAGGTAAGTAACAGCAAAAAAAATAGTACGGGGATCGTCATAGTCTGTTCAGGAAGCGCTGTAGTTTGTATAAGATTCATATAACTACTAATAATTGCTGCTAAAAAAAGAGTAAATTGAAGAACTATAAATAAATTGATACTTTTACCTATCCACTTCCCTAACAATATTTCATTTATTCTAAACAAATTTTCATTTTTATACTTTGAGTTAATCCAAATCATTGGCCAAATCGACAGACTTGCAATGACACCAAACAATAATGGGAAAAGTGCTTGACTATACCCTAGAGAACTCAGTCTCTGAGGGAGTGAGAGGACTCCAGTACCAAACATCGTACTTTGTACCAAAAAAACAACATGATATCTATTCAAAAGTTTCCGCTTGTTTGTACTCACTCCAACACCTCCCCCAAAACATTCTACTTTTTCTGTGACCTTGAGATTCCCATTTTCTCTTTTAGATAAGCCATTGGAAACCTAACAATACTATCCATTAAATCTGACGCTTTTCGTGGAATAACCGGTGTCATAAAAGGAGTTCCTAAAGAATTTAATCTTAATAAGTGAGTAATTAGCCAAGCAAAAGCTAGCATTTGTCCAAACAACCCAAATAACCCTGCAGATAGAATAAAAATATATCGAACAAATCTACTCGTATTACTCATTAAAAATATAGGAGGCAAAAAAGAAAGTAACGAGGAGGTTGCAACTAAGACAATTAAAATATTACTAATGAGACCCGCCTCAACTGCTGCCGTACCAATTACAATACCTCCTACGATACCAATGGTTTGCCCTACTTTTGTAGGCATTCGAGACCCAGCTTCCCTTAAGACTTCTATAATTAGTTCAATAAACAACACTTCAAAAAGCGGTGGAAAAGGTACTTTACTTCTTGACTCCTGCAAATTCAATAGAAGTTCATAAGGAAGAATTTCCGGATGAAATGTTAAAGCTGATATGTACATAGGTGTTATCATGATTGTCAAGAAAAATCCAAAAAAACGGAGCATTCGAAGTAAAGATGCGGTAGTCCATCTATTATAATAATCCTCTATGGAAATGAACATTTCCAAAAAAGAGGTCGGACAAACAAGGGCATCTTGACTATTATCCATAAAAACAACCATTCTTCCATCGAGGAGATAATACGCTACAGTGTCCGGTCTTACCGTCATATAGTATTGTGGAAAAGGAGATAAAGGGTTATCTTCGATTAACTGCTTTAATACGGAAATATCGAAGTATGCCGGATAATCAATATGATCAATTCGATTCCTTAGTCTTTCTAAATTTTCTTGATTGACAATATTATCTATATATAATATCGAAATCTTCGTGTTCGTTTCTTTTCCTATAGTACGTTCTTCATTTTTCAACATTGGATTTTGGATACGTCTTTTTACTAAAGATATATTTGTTTCTAGCGATTCCGTAAAAGCATCTTGTGGACCAATAACTGTCGACTCTGTTTCAGTATTCGTTATGGAACGAGTAGGTGCACTGTATGTATCAATGCTTAATAATAAATTCGACTGGTGGAAGTACAGAAGTGTTTGACCGGAAATGAGCTTTGATGTAATTCCATTGACATCTGTCGTTTTTATAACTTCAGCTACTTGGTGAATTTGATTCAAATGATTTGCTAAGGGAATAAATATCATTAATTGCATAGTTATTTTATCTACAAGTGAACTGGAATAAATGACTGTTACAACACTTTCACTTGTAGGTATTTTTTTGAAAATAACATCATTCATTTTACTTGTATGGTTTTTTAAGTCTTTAATAAATTGCTCTGCTTTTGTACTATTCCCTACTTCCGATTGTGCTTTTTTTTGGTACTTCACACCAATTGTGGAACGAACGAATTTTAGGTTTTTCACAAGTACCACATGCCTTCCCTTTTTATTCATTTAGTTTGTCCATTTAAAAAAATAGTATTCAAATGAACCATCGCAAAGGTGCAACTGGTATCATAGCCGCAAAGAAGCACTTCTAAACTTCATCATAACAATTGAACTTTATTCATCGAATTTCGTTGAATTAATAAGCAAAGAAAGAGGCGATTATGCAAGTGACAGATTCGAAGCAATGGTTAACAGAAGAGTTAAAAAAAGTCGAGGTTTGGGAAAAAGACCAAAGTGATTTATGGTTTTGGGAAAAGCTTGGGCGTTTACCATTTAAATTCATTGATAAATGGACACCTACATTTATCCAAAATAAAATCGGAACACTATTGGATGAGCTTGGACAATACATTCAATCAGGAGGTAGCTATTTAAGTTCCTCTTCCAAAATCCCTTCTTATTATCCTAAATTAGAGGTTCAAACATTAGAAGATGTGAAACAACTCCCTATTTCCAAAATGGACAATGCTGTAGAAGGTCTTACAAAAAACAGAAAAAAAATTGCTACATTTCAAGGTGCTAGTACTGGAATTGGTGGTATTTTTACATTTTCAATTGATATTCCACTTCTCTTAGGATTACAGTTAAAAACCTTACAGGACATCGCTATTTGCTACGGCTATGATCCTCATGATAAAAAAGAGCGTCTATTTATCGTCAAATGCCTACAATTCATTTCTGCTGACATTGTTGGAAAGCGAACGATTCTTACCCAATTATCTATGTTTGATATTCAGGACGAAGCTGCTAAACGAGAGGTGGTATCTGAAATCCAAGGATGGCGCGAAGTTGTTTTCTCCTACCGCGATCAGTTTGGTTGGAAAAAGCTTTTTCAAATGATACCAATTGCCGGACTGGTCTTTGGTGCCATTGTTAATCGTTCCGCTGTAAATGATATTGCAGAAGCAGGGATGATGCTTTATCGAAAGAGAAGGATTGTTGAAAGACTCGGCAACAGCGCTGACCCTATCATTTAAAGTTTTCCAATTAATTCCTTATCCTCTATAAGTGGGGATAAGGCTTTTTTTGTATAAGAAGGCCAAAATATTTAAAGAGAAGACAGGAATTTTCTGTGGAAAGAAACGTTTTTGGTAAAGCTGATGGTAAGATTTTTTTAAATGAGTCCATTGCATACAGTCATTGGTTTGTCTAAATCGTGCAACATCAATTATTCTTATCTCTTCATTAGATGTAATAATAATATTTTTCAAATGAATATCAGAAGGATTTAATCCCCGTTCTGAAGCCAATGATAATGCAGAATCAATTTCATCGATGTGAACGGATGTTATTAGCTTTCCATTAGTCAAACACTCAAAAAGTGTTTGACCATCAATGTAGTCCATCACAATATAATTCGAGCCAAGCTCATAAACGGAAGGATAATAATGAATCGTTTGAAGTGCATCATAAATTTCACCTTCTGTTTTTGCAAGGTGCTCAAAATTAGAGAAAAATACTTTCATAGCTTTATTAGTTTTCTTTAATTTAAAAACAAAAGCACTTCTTCCCGCCCCAATAAGATTTAAAGATTCATCGTAGCTAATGAGGCGATTTTTTTTATTAATGATTACTGTTCTTGCAAGTTTTTGATATGTGTCCACCATTTAACCTCCAATCAAGTATATGAAATACAATGACATGTTAGGAACTATTCTTTATTCCTAACGCTTCTAATATAGAAAAGACCTTACCAAATTAATTGGCAAGGTCACACAAACATCTTTTGTTTCCATCAAAGTAGAGAGATTCGATGACAAAATCATTAGCCTACAATTCAACGATCTGTGGTTCAAGACCCTTTGTATTCATGACACGAATATGTGTAGGCGTTATTTTTAATATGATGAGAGTAGGATCTTCTGGTCCATCGAACCACCCTTTTAAAGCTTTATTCCATACTTTTTCCTTCATCGTCTCATCATCTGAAACTGTTACAGTTCCTTCAATTTCTAAAAAAGCGTCTCCAAATCCTTTTCCGTCGTAACCTAATAAAATATGGGTATTTGGATTTTTTTTAACTTCTTCGACTTTATGTGTGTTATTACTAGTAGCTGTATATAGAGTGAAGTCATCATTAAAAAAAGTCATATAACGGGAGTGCGGTTTATTTTGCTGAATCGTTGCCATCGTGCCAACCATATTATTGTTTAAAATTTTTAGTGCTTGCTCTTTCGCAGTTTTCGTCATGAATAATCGTCTCCTTTATTAACGCTCTCCCTTCTAGTATTCCTTTGCTAAGAGGAATTAAACATATGCGATTCACTTAATTACCACGTTTTTAAAAATTGAGTAGCACTCTTTCGGCCTTTTAATAACAGATCGGCTTTCATCTCATCACTCAGATCAAACTGAGTAGCACTGTATTCATCGACAGGAATAAAGATTACATTCTTTTCAATTTTGCGTGAAATATATCTATCATCATGTGCATTTTTCATTGTAGAAAAGAGCGCTTCAAATAAATTTAGGCCATTTTTTATTTTACGCGGTTCTATTTCTTCTGAACTACCGCTCAACTTAAGGCCAACTACAGGGCGCTCTTTTTGTCCGTTATCAAAAATCCACATTGGAAAATTACTTAACACACCACCATCTACAACGATCGTATCCCCTGAACTTACCTTTAATCTCACTGGTTCAAAGAAGAAGGGAATGCCACAGCTCATGCGTAACGCTCGACTAACAAGAAACTTATCTGGAGATAATCCATACTTGACTAAATCATCCGGAAGAACCAACATTTTTCCGTTCGTTAAATCCGAAGCCACAAGCTTCAAAGTTCCCGGTGCTATATCCGAAAATGTATAAACCCCTTTTTTTGCAAGCTTTTCCAGAAACCAGTTTTCTAATGCCTTCCCTTGATATAAACCTAGACCCCAATACAGATTTAACCACTTCATAAAAGGAACCGGAATGACTGTCTTACGAGGATCTAAGAGGGCTTGAAAGTTTTGATTGACCATCAATTCTTCTATTTCCTTGCTTGTAAATCCAGCTGCTATAAAACACGCAAGAATCGCCCCCGCACTTGTTCCTGCCACACGTTTAAAACGATAGCCCTTTTCTTCTAGCACTTGATAAGCACCTACTAATCCAATCCCTTTCATTCCACCACCTGAAAACACCCCATCTATTAACATACATGACCTTCTCCCTTTTTCATGTCGTTATATTAATGTAGGAAAAAGGGTTGGTAATTAGAACAAAATTCGACATTTAAATTCATATTAATCTATATATTTAAAAATTTTGATTGCAATAATAAATCTGTCTAGTTATAATAAGTTAAATTCATTATTCGTACACACGTACGAATATCGTACAAAATTAAATGTAAGGGGTTTCATCTTTTATTTAAGATGCAATATAGGGGGATAATTTATGACAATGGAGATTAATCAACAACTACTTCCACCAAAAACATTTGGTGAAAAACTTAGAAATATTGGTCCGGGAATTGTTGTTGCAGCCACTGGGGCAGGGACAGCGGATTTAATAACGTCACTCGTAATAGGTACACAATTCGGGATGACATTTGTTTGGGCAATCATTGTAGGATCTGTTTTAAAATATTTTTTAAATGAAGGAGTTGGAAGATGGTACTTAGCTACTGGACAAACTATATTAGAGGGCTGGCATCAACTAGGTAAATGGGCTACGGGCTATTTCGGCGTATATTCGATTATTTGGGGATTCGTATATGGGGCTGCCGCAGCCTCCACATCAGGGATGGCCATGCATGCTATGTTCCCTATCATGCCAATTTGGGCATGGGCAGTTGTCCATTCACTTGTTGGATTTATATTAATCTGGGTAGGACGCTATCTCTTTTTTGAAAAAGTAATGGCTGTCCTGATCGCAATTATGTTCGTTACAATTATTGGTACTGCAGCTTTATTCCTACCGAGTATCGGTGAATTCAGCTATGGATTAGTTCCACGAATTCCTCAAGGGTCCTTTATTCTAATGCTCGGACTTGTTGGGGGCGTAGGGGGAACTATTACAATGGCATCTTATGGTTATTGGTTAACTGAAAAAGGTTGGAAAGGAAAACAATGGATTGCTGCAATGCGTACGGATGCAAAAATTGCTTACCTTCTGACTGGACTCTTTACTTTAGCTGGACTAATTATTGGTGCACAGTTCTTAATGGGTACTGGTGTCAGTATTCGAGATGATGAAGGTTTAGTTAAGTTAGCGCACATGCTTGGAGAAGAGTTCGGTACTCCAATGAAATGGATGTTCCTAGTGGCTTTTTGGTCTGCTGCTTTTTCTTCACTTCTAGGCGTTTGGAATGGAGTTCCTTATCTGTTTGCTGACTTCGTTAAAACAGTACGTAAAAAGAAACTACCAGGAAAACAAGAAGTATCTGTAAAAGATCCTGCGTATCGCTTTTACTTATGCTGGCTTACATTCCCACCAATGATTTTGTTTTACTTTGGTAAACCAGTTGAACTTATTATCCTGTATGGTGCTTTAGGGGCATTATTTATGCCATTTTTAGCTGCGTCTTTACTTTTGCTATTAAACTCTAAAAAGGTAGAAGTAGAAGCGAGAAACAAATTGGTTCCTAATGCTGTGTTAGTAAGTTGTCTCATTATGTTTGGTTACCTTGGAGTACAAGAACTAGTTAAAGTTTTTGATAAATTCCTTTAAAATTAGGCTCTGTTAATTTAGGCCACTGAAAAACTTACGTTTTTAAAACAGTAAATTCTTATTAAACAAAAATCCGACACTTCTTGTTCCAATTTCGAACAGGAAGTGCCGGATTTCTTTGTCTATTTCTCCTCTTTTTCGTTCAGCAATTTCAAAATCCGTTTCAGATTAACGGCGAACATCGTTGTGGCACCTCGTATTTCAATGCCAAATAAACCCGCAGAGGATGCTGTATTGTATCCGTGAGAATTCTTCCATTCACTATTTTCCGCTTCGATTTTATAGCGCTTTCTTTGTTTGAATCAATTTCATATTTCCAATTTACATGAATAAAACATAAAGAAATATATATATTTTTACACGGAATAAAGTATAGTTGATTTCCGCTATAGGCGGACGCTTTCCGCGGGGTGAGCGATAAGCCATCACCGCCGCTCAGCGGCGTTTATGATGTCTTATCTGTCTCACTCATCCCGCTGGAGTCGCCGCCTGTCGCTTCAATCAACAAAGTGATAAATGTTCGTATTTTAATGACAAAGTATTATATATGAAATTAACTCGATTGTATAAATAAAATTGTCTTTTCATGAATAGGCTGTATCGGCAATATCCGTTTCCACTTCCATGCCCGTTTCCTTACTTTTTTAAATTACTTCTTGTAGATATTGCCTGTCCTTTTTTCGCCTGTTGTCACCACTGCTGCTGTAATAATACGTTCAACGATCATCGAAATATGTGTATTAAAGCCTAAGAAAGAAGAATCCTCTATCTTATGCCCCACCGGTCATCTGCATTATCTTTTGGCACGATTAAATCGTACAGTGCCATGTAAGGGCTTAAGTGAAGGAATACTTGATTCGAAATCACTAGGCACATCACCTAAATTAGTTCCTTCTATTATAAAGGAAACACGCTTCTTTTTTAGTTTAAAGCCTATTCATTTTATGGTGATGGGAGTGGAAGGCGGCGACTCCAGCGGGAAAAGCGCGTCCAGGTGAGACCCCGCAGGAGCTTGCGACGAGGAGGCTCACGGACCGCCCGCGGAAAGCGTCCGCCTGCAACGGAATCACCTTGATGTTATTTTTCATCAAAAAACGAGCGGATTTTCGTCCATATCGTTTAACATAATAAAAATTAAAGTGCCCGTATGCGAACAATTAGTCATTGGTCGCATACGGGCACTTTTACATTCAAAATACTATTAGATATTTAATCTTGAGGGGCTGTCTTTCTTTGAGGGTTTACCTTTATTTTCATTATCGTTATTTTTCTTCGCATTTTGATTTTGACCTATTACATCCAAATCATCTGGACTAAGATCGTGTCCGAAACCATATTCTTCTCGGTCTAATGACTTCCTCACATTTTTATCTTTTGGCATGAACATTCACCTCCATGAAAAGTAATTTGTGCAAATGGTTAGGTTTTATTCATAGTTGACATGTTTTTTGAAAAGAATTAGTAACCAGAACTCTTCATTTTCTCATCAAGCAACTGGAAGACATGTTTCACTTTTTCTTCGAGTAGTTTGGCATACTGATCTCCAATACTTACTTCGTAAGAACACGTATCCTTCGTTACTTCCCGTAAGTATCCTGTTAAACCAATACTTGTTTCCTTATATATCTCTACTAGCAAAGATTCCATTCGCTCTTTCGGTGCATGAAAATGAACATGAAACATATTTGAAACGGGTTCAATCGGTATTGTTGAAACCGCATGACAAGAGTTGAAGAATTTAGCCAGCTCTTTCGCATCTTCGTAGTACTTCTCCATTTTTGAAGATCTTTCATCAAAATAATAATTTGCGCTAACAATATATGGATATAGGCTAATTAAATCTCCACCGTACCGTCTTTTCCATACTTTCGACTTCTCTGTAAACTCTTTATCACCTGCAAGAATTGCTCCAGCAATTCCACCGATTCCTTTGTAAAAGGAAATATATACGCTATCAAAAAGTCTACAAATTTCCGCAGCTGTTTTTTGATAATATGGAAGAACCTCCAGAAGTCGTGCTCCATCTAAATGCAACTTAATGCCTCTTTGACGGCAATAGTTAGAAATGGATTCCAGCGTTTCAAAATCTGCTAACTGTCCACCTATCTCGCGTTGAGGTAATTCAAGTAGTATGGATGCAACTTCCTCTTTCATACTCAACACATCATCCAATTCTATTAATCTGCTTTTATCTGCTAGCAAAATAGACTCGATGTGATGTAATTCCTTTAAGCCATCTTCCTCATGGATCTCTAAATGGCATAATGGATGATAAGCAACTTTTTTCAAGCCTTTTTCATCACACCATATACGTAGCGCGATTTGCTGTGCCATTGTACCACTTGGGAAAAATACAGCTGTTTCTTTTCCTAAATACGTAGCCATTTTCGCTTGAAATTCTTCGATAATCTGTCCACTGCCATATACGTCGCTTTCTTGTTGTCCATCAACTTCTTGCAAAGCTTCTTTTAGAATTTGGACGTTTCTCTTTCCATGGCCTGCTAGTTGATCGTTGGTTTGTTTAAATGCTTCTAGTAAAAAATTAGTTTCACTCATTTCATCTATCTCCTACCATTTTTCGAATACTTACAATAAGTTTAATGGTAAATCATTATATCTTGGAAAGGTAATAAGATCTAAAATCCCTTTTCATAGTTTGTTTTCGTCCAGGAAGGGAAGAATAGGATGAGTGACTATTAAAGGAGGATTTCCATGATGCCAGATAAATATAAGAAAATCCATAATGAGGTTTCAGGACAAACCCAAAACCAACAACCGGGTATCGAAGAAGAAATGTCACCTACTCCTATTTTTGATGACAAAGACTATAAAGGTTCTGGTAAGCTAAAGGAAAAAGTGGCGATTGTTACAGGTGGTGACAGTGGAATTGGTCGAGCTGTTTCTATTGCTTTTGCAAAAGAGGGTGCGAATGTCGCTATTGTTTATTTGGATCCAAACGAACAGGAAGACGCTGAGAAAACAGTGGTACTCATAGAAGAATTCGGAGTGAAGGCAATCAAAATTGAAACTGATTTGAGCGATGATGAAAACTGTCGAAGTGCTGTGGATCAAGTAATTCAAAATTTTGGCCATATAAATATAGTAGTCAACAATGCCGGAAAACAATTTCCTCAGAAAGACTTTTTGCAGATCACTCCTGATCAATTACAAGAAACTTTTTCAACGAATATTTATTCTATGTTTTATTTAACACAGGCAGCTCTTCCTCATATGTCAAAAGGTGATACGATAGTAAATACCTCTTCTGTTACTGCATATAAAGGAGCTCCGGAGCTCATTGATTATTCAGCTACAAAAGGAGCAATTACCTCCTTCACAAGGTCCCTTGCACTAAATTTAGTTGAGAAGGGAATTCGTGTAAATGCTGTTGCACCGGGGCCGATATGGACTCCGCTAATTCCTGCAACTTTCGATAAAGATAAAGTGAAGAAACACGGTGATGACACCCCAATAGGTAGACGTGGGCAACCCGCTGAAAATGCAGCCGCTTATGTGTTTTTAGCTTCCTCCGATTCAAGCTACATGACCGGACAAACCATCCATGTCGATGGTGGGGACTTTGTCGGTTCTTAAATACGGGTAAAGCAAGTCAACTTGAAAAAGAAGCTTTTCGCTTATGGAAAGAGCTTCTTTTTCTGGTCGTCTTTTCGAAGGTGTGTTTGAAGCGTTCGGACTGCAAATATATCATTCCTTCATTTTCATCCAACTATACGTTCCATTTTACTCAAATGAAACTGCGTGAGGCTTTTTTTCCATCATAGGAATAGAGGGTTAGTTTATTCTCTACATATGTTTCCAAATGCACAGTACGCCCCCAAAGTTGATAAATATAAGGGAGCACATTTTCTAAATAGCGAGAATCCAGTTCCGTTCCCTCATACCCATGTTTTAAATATAGTTCTCCGTTACGCGAGTAATCTCCATCTTCCACTACAATATATGGAAAACTTCCATTGACTCGCATGGAAACGAGTTGGTCTCTTACATGCTCGTAATCTTTATCTGTTATTTGATAGTTTCCGTTCTTTTTTTCAAACAAATACAGGTCTTCTTTCTTCATCAAGTCTTTTGTTAAATAGTTTCGAATAAAGGAAATATCCGATTCAATTTCTCTTACTTCGAACATTTTTTCTCGGCCAGAGTTAGGCTTTATCCCTATTCTTTTCATTTCTTCATTAGGATGGTCATACCTCTTTTCGATGTCTTCAAAAATTTTCAACCCTAAATAATATGGATTTATAGTCGTTCGAGATGGCTGAACAACATTTGCATTTAATTTCGCAAATTCTATCGTTTCATCAGATGTTAAATCCATTTCCCTTAAGATTCGTTGATGCCAATAGGAGGCCCAACCCTCATTCATTATTTTCGTTTCTAGTTGTGGCCAAAAGTAAAGCATCTCCTCTCGCAACATTGTTAAGATATCACGTTGCCATTCTTCTAATTCACGACTATACTCTTGGATAAACAACAATAAATCTTTTTCGGGATTTGGAGGAAATTTTTTTCTTTTTAGAACAGTTGACTTCTTATCATTTGTTGGTTGATCAATGTTCCATAGATCATCATAGGCTGTTTTACGTACTGCCTCTACTTCTTCCTCCTCCAAATTATAGTCTGGCAGTTTTGGCCTAATAATGGAGGGATCTATATGCTCTTGAATAGCTAAGACAGCGTCTAAAAAGCTTTCTATCTCTTCTTTACCATGAAGCATTTCATAAACCGCAATTCGTTCAGCTGTTGCCGTCATACTTTCAACCATGTCTCTTCTCGTATTGGAAAAACGAACATTATTTTTAAAAAAATCACAGTGAGCAAGTACATGAGCAATAATGAGTTTATTTTGAATAAGACTATTGGTATCCAGTAAAAACGCATAACAAGGATTTGAGTTAATGACAAGCTCGTATATTTGACTTAGTCCAAAGTCATATTGCATCTTCATCTTGTGAAATTGCTTTCCAAAACTCCAATGAGTAAAGCGTGTTGGCATTCCATACGCGCCAAATGTATAAATAATATCAGCAGGGCAAATTTCATAACGCATAGGGAAATAATCAAGTCCAAAACCTGATGCAATCTCCGTAATCTCTGCTATTGCATGATGAAGCTTCTTATCCATCACCTTACCCCCTTCCAACTCAAACTGTAGCTTTAAAAAGGCTTTTCAATGCTTCATATACGTCACGATTTCCCTTCAATACATAATGACGAAATTTCGGATTATCCAATTTTTTATATGTGTTCATTAGAGTAGAATATCGACTATGTGCATTCACTTCTCCGTATCCAAACATACTAGAAACTTCCATTAGTTCATTAACAAGCTTTAAACATTTCTCATTATCACTTGTCATATTTTCTCCGTCTGAAAAGTGAACAGGATAAATATTGAAGCGGGTTGGATTGTACTTTTGAGCTATAAGCTCTAATGCTTTTTGATATGCAGAGGAACAAATAGTTCCACCACTTTCTCCTTTCGAAAAGAATGCTTCTTCTGTCACGACTTTTGCCTCTGTGTGATGAGCAATAAATTCAATTTCGACCGTTTCATATTTGGAGCGTAAAAATCTTGTCATCCAGAAAAAGAAACTTCTTGCGCAATACTTTTCAAATGCCCCCATGGATCCACTTGTATCCATCATTGCCAGCACAACTGCCTTAGATTCGGGTTTTGTCACTTCATCCCATGTTTTGAAACGCAAATCATCATTATTCAGAGGGGAAATTTCCGCTTTTCCTTTCATTGCATTTCGTTTGATAGCTGTAATAATTGTCCGCTTTTTATCGATATTCCCCATAAGCCCTTTTTTACGTATATCATTAAATTCCACTTTATCGATTGTAATGTCTGCTTGTTCTTTTTGCTGTAAATTTGGTAATTCCATCTCTTTGAATAAAACATTTTCTAGTTCAGCAATAGTGACTTCTGCTTCATAATAATCTTGCCCAGCTTTATCTCCAGCTTGCTTCCCTTGACCTGATCCACTTTCTCCGTCTTCTGAACCACGAGCAATGACATCCCCTACTTGACTATCGCCATCCCCTTGACCTACATGTTTTGTTTTATCATAATTGTAACGAATTTTATATTCATCTAGAGAGCGAATGGGTATTTTAATCACATCTCGTCCATTCGACATAATAATACTTTCTTCACTTATTAATTCTGGTAAGTTATCCCTAATAGCTTCTTTTACTTTATCCACATGACGTTCCTGATCTTGATACCCTTTTCGATGCAAGGACCAATTTTCCTGTGAGATGACAAATTGTTTTTCTTCTTTTTCGCTCACTCTCATCAACACCTACCTATTTTTTATCTTATGCCAGGTATACAAAGTTATTGCCAATGTATATAAAAAAACAAGACTAATGAAAAATAATCAGTCTTGTTTTTTTCCTTATCGATTGAGCAGGCTACCTACGTAACGTAATAATTCGTTTGCTGAAGTGGAGTTATATCCATGTTCATCTATTAATCTAGCCACTACTTCATTAACCTTTTTAAGATGCGCTTCATCCGGTGTTTTGGAAGAAGTAGTAATTTTGACAACATCTTTTAAATCTGCGAAGAGTTTCTTTTGAATCGCTTCACGTAAACGTTCATGGGAGTTATATTCAAATCGAATTCCTTTTCTAGCATAGGCTGAGAGACGAATTAGAATTTCTTCTCTAAACGCTTTCTTCGCATTTTCAGATATACCAATTTGTTCTTCAATCGAACGCATCAGTTTTTCATCTGGATTCATTTCTTCACCGGTAAGTGGATCTCTCATTTTGTTTTTATTACAATATGCCTCCACATTATCTAAGTAGTTATTCATTAACGATATAGCAGACTCTTCATAAGAATACACAAAAGCTTTTTGAACTTCTTTCTTCGCAATTTCATCGTATTCTTTTCGAGCAATAGCAATATAATTCATGTATTTATCTCGGTCTTCTTGGGATATGGATGCGTGCTGGTCAAGCCCATCTTTTAAAGCACGTAAAACATCCAGTGCATTGATTGATGGCACTTCTTTGCGAATGATAGCGGAAGAAATTCTATTAATCACATACCGAGGATCTATTCCTTTCATCCCTTCGTTAAGGGATTCTTTTTTCAATTCTTCCACGTCAATTTCATTAAATCCTTCTACGCTTTCTCCGTCATATAGGCGCATTTTCTTCACAATATCAATTCCTTGTTTTTTAGGAACTTCTAGTCTTGTTAAAATGGAAAAGATTGCAGCAGCTCTTAATGCATGCGGTGCAATATGAACATGTGTCATATCACTTTCCTTAATCATTTTTTCATATATACGTTCTTCCTGACTTACTTTTAAGTTATAAGGAATTGGCATTACGATAATTCTCGAGTGTAGTGCTTCATTCTTTTTATTGGAAATAAACGAACGGTACTCCGTTTCGTTCGTATGCGCTACGATCAGTTCATCGGCACTGATTAAAGCAAATCTACCTGCTTTAAAATTTCCTTCTTGCGTCAAGGATAATAAATGCCAAAGAAACTTCTCATCTAATTTGAGCATCTCTTGAAATTCCATCATCCCACGATTTGCTTTATTTAATTCACCATCGAAACGGTAAGCACGAGGGTCTGACTCTGAACCAAATTCTGCAATTGTTGAAAAATCAATACTACCCGTTAGATCAGCGATATCTTGCGATTTAGGGTCAGAAGGTGTAAATGTACCGATTCCTACTCGTTTGTCTTCTGAGAAAAAAATCCTCTCTATTACTACATGTTCTATGCGATCATCATACTCTTTTTCAAGCCGCATCGTGTTTAGTGGTGACAAACTACCTTCTATACGAATTCCATACTCTTCTGTAAAATCCTCACGCAAATGATGTGGAATCAAGTGCAGAGGATCCTCATGCATTGGACAACCTTTTATTGCGTAAACTGCTCCTTCATCTGTCCTTGAATACTGTTCAAGACCACGTTTTAACAGTGTCACAATGGATGATTTCCCTCCACTAACCGGCCCCATTAACAAAAGAATTCGTTTACGAACATCTAATCTTTTGGCAGCGGGATGAAAATATTCTTCCACTAGTCGTTCAATCGCCGTTTCCAGTCCAAATATTTCTTTTCCGAAGAAACGGTACATCTTAAGCCCATCTCTTTCCGTTAACCCCGAGCTTTTAATCATATTATATACACGTGAGTGTGCCGTTTGCGCAACTTCTGGTCTATCCTTCACAATAGCTAAATACTCCTCGAACGAGCCTTCCCACTTAAGTTTATTCTCTTCTTCACGGTAGCTTTTGACCTTGTTTAAAATATCCATCTTTTCCCTCCATCTAGGGGCTTTCTTTTATACATAGTATGAAAAGAGTGAATTTATGATACCAATTACTTTTGTGAATCATGTACAAACATTTATTATTTTTTTCAAATTTACTCTTGAATGGTTAGTACATCTTAAGAAAGTCGAACATGAAAAAAAACAAAAGATCAGAACGATTCTTTCAATAGGTTTGGCGGATTGGAACTGGTGAAAACGAATAACAATTTAGAAGAAAATTAGAACATGTAAAAAAAATTAATATGAATTAAGGTGCTTTAGTAGACATTTTTTACATATTTTCTATAAATAGTAAACTCCACACTTTAATACATTTGAAACGTTTGTAATCAAATTGTAAACTTCCCTTAGGGATCCTTTAGTTGCTGTGCTTACACTCACCTCTCGCACACTGTGGAAGGATTTCCCTTAACAACATTTGTTGTTGAGTCAAAATCCCGTAACAGCTAAAAGTATTCCAGAAACTACTATTTACAGTGTTACAAATCTATTGGACTTTATCAGTCGCGCCATTTTCCTAGTTTATTTTTCAAGAAATCCACCTCATTCGTTTTTTTTTATTGATTCAAGGAACGAATAGATTTAAAATTAAATTTTTTGATATTCAACATATTCATATAAACCTGTTGATCTTCGAGTTCCTTGAACATAGTAAGGTCAGGTACATAATTCCCTTCAATAATCCATATATCTCCTTGATCTGTAATACCAACGTCAAAGCCGATAATTGATAGTTCCATATTTTTTTCATCCAGTTTTTTTGCAGCGGATATACAAATCCCTTCTATTTTGGCTTCGAAAATTTCATACTTTTTATGTGATATAGTGGATTCTTGAATGCCATTCTCTAGAGTTAGTAGTTTCTGAGCCGCATTCGTAATGATAAAATTATCTCCTGCTACTTTAACCATTTTGCCAGTTACACTCCATGTGGAATCAACTTTTTGAGTAATTACCCTTACGTCTATTGGACAGTCATATATCGTTGCCAGCTGTACTCTTTGCTGAACGATATAATCCTTCTTAGAAAGGAAGGTTTCTTTAATATAAGAAAAAGCTTCTTCAAGATTCGGTTTTGTTATTTTCCTTATTCCATAGTGAATTTCATAAGTAAAGGAATCTTTTCTTTTTATTTGTACTACTCCTATTCCATGCTGACCGGTACAAGGCTTAATGATAATTTCGTTAAATCTCTTTAATAAATCGCTAAAGGATGCATGTGTGAGTAAATCCGTCTTTGGTACATAAGATAAAATTGTCTTACTCGTACGAAATGTTTGGTATTGATCCCACTTACTAATAGAAAAATGAAGGCTTGTGTCATAAATCCATATGCCTTTTGTAAAGTCAGACATGATTTCGATTACAATTGTGTTACAACTAGGAAATGATCTTCCAAGTTTTTCAGCTGCAAGAATAGGTATGCTCCTGATTTTTTTTAATAAATACTTTTGAAAAAACTGTCTAAGATGAGAGTAATAGTCGTTATCCGTTATGGAAACTATTCGCCAATTGGCTGAAGATGACTTTCGATGAACAGTAACGAAGGAGTGATAAGGGTTTTGGAAAATACTGGAAGTAAGTTTTTGGACCTGAATAATATAGTATTTTTGTTTTATTTCATACAGATTTATATATTCATACATTTCCTCCATGTTATTAACTGTAACTATTTTCCTTTGCGATTTAATTTTGTATTTATTATTTTCTAGAGAGATCATGAGATCACCAGGACCAAAAGAAGGCTTTAGAACAACCGCTTTATGCTTTTCTAAAAGAGCAAATAGTGATTCTTTCGTGAATAACACCGTTTCAACTAGATAATTACGTAATTTTTTTTCATCCTGTAATATTTTATATTGACTAAGTCTTCCCCTGCTGGTCTTCAATTTGCACACCTCCCTTAAATGCTCCTTTTATATTCTATTCAGCCAAACAACTTTTCTCTGGATATATTGTTAGAGATTCAATAAAAAAACTCTCGGCATTGAATACCGAGAGTTTCTTTATCATTACAATTCCTGACAACCTAAAGCCATGATTGAACCTTGTTCAACTGGTGCAGCACCATTTTGGTCAAAGAAACCAGTTATCACGAAACTTTGTACATTATCATTTGCCGCTGACGCTACTTGATCTCTAAACACAGCTTCAAACTCCAATTTATCACCGTTAATAGTTCCAGTACCTGTCACTGTAATTACACAGTTCTGTCCCTCCTGATTACATTCAACAGTTGTTATCTCGTTAGCTGTAAATGTGAAGTCGTTTAGGCCAGGAGTTTCCGTGTCTTCAAATTCTAATGATAGAGTTGAAGTAGCAAGTGTAGTAATACACACGTCCGCCATATACGTTAAGTTTCCTTCGATCGTACCATTCTGCCCTTCAAATTTAACATTATTATCTTCAGAAAAAGCATCAACGTGCACACCACATGGACATATTCTTCCCATTTGTCATCCCTCCTTTCTAGTAGAATATTGTAAGATATTATAAAGAGTAGTAATGTGGCACAGTTGTTTGTCCATATTATCAATATAATTTGCGTACTTAATCAATTATTATGGGTTATTACAGCTTTCTCCGTAGTTTAGAAGCTAATTCGATGATGGTCTTGCTATACATATCACCCTTTATGAGAATAATGGTATCAGAATCAACTATCTTATCTAACAAATCATATACAAGCGTATTATTGTTAAATGTATAGACAGGTGAGTTAAAGCCTAATTTCACTGCATAGTCCGCAATTATGCGTGCATGCTGACCAATCGTAATTAGCACATCTACACCGATTTGATAGACTAATTCTCCAGCTTGTTCATGTATAACATATCCCCAAGATCCTAAGTCCGTAATAGTACCTATAATTGCAATCTTTTTTTTCGTTTTTCCCACTTCATTCAGCACTTTTAAAGCGGCTTCTAATGAAGTCGTTGTAATACTCCATGTATCATCCAGAATTTCAGAGCCATTGATTCCATCTACCAATTGAAGCTGCTTTTTATACTTCTGAAAAGATTTTAAATGCTTTGCCGCCTCTGGAATACTTACTCCTATTTCATGAACAGCAGCAATTGCACAAAGAGCATTATAAACCTGATGCTCTCCTAACCCAGGAACAAA
Organism: Psychrobacillus sp. FSL H8-0483; assembly: GCF_038637725.1. Lineage (NCBI taxonomy): Bacteria > Bacillati > Bacillota > Bacilli > Caryophanales > Bacillaceae > Psychrobacillus > Psychrobacillus sp. FSL H8-0483. The sequence continues at coordinate 459,855 of NZ_CP152052.1, read as the reverse complement.
CATTTGATAATTTCGATTCTTGTGTTGAAGACTAAATTGCATACCGTCTAAACTATATTGAATGTTACTCGCTCTAAAGTGGCACGACCAATGACGTCCAATTTTGATGATTTTCCCAGGAAAGTTTTTCACATCGATTTTTCTCGTATTGTTATCCTCTGGATTTATAATCAATACACCTGACGATTCAACAATTTGAAGCATTTCTCCTTTTGCTTTAATATAACCTTCCAAAGTTTTGCAATAATTTAAGTGATGAGATCCTATATTTGTAATAATTCCAATCGTAGGTTTGAAATACTCTCCTGCTTTTAGTATATCTCCAGGGGCACCGACAGCAGTCTCGAAGATAGCCGCTTCCGTATCCTCCTCTATGTTTAGGAGATATTGCAAATAGGCCGTTCGGGAGTTACTGCTAAGATTCGTAGCCGCTACTTTACGATCAATAGATAGGATATGCCTAATCATTTCTTTGGTCGTTGTTTTTCCAGAAGTCCCCGTAATAGCAATCACAGGAATTTCAAACAAGCTTCGGTAGTAACGTACAAATTTCCAATAAGCTTCTTCTACATTCAGAACTTGGATAATAGTTATATGCTCAGGGATTTCTTGTAAATTATAATCCCTGTCTGTAGCAAGAACTAAAGGGAAATATTCCCTTAATCCTTCCCAATCTACTATTCTCCTACTTGTAAAAAGGATCGTATTCTGATTTTTAATTTGTTTTAAACGGTATGCACCATAATGGACACTCAATTCATCCGTCCCTTGTACCAATTCACCGGAAATGACATTTCTTATCGTACCAACTGTATGTGGCTTCATTTTTTATTCACACTCCCTTCACTTACATAATATGTTTTTTTACTAAAGTTGATTGTACGAAGATATGTAAATTGTATGATATCTAACCATACCAATTTTTTTTCGCGTCATACATATATAAAGTACATTAAAAAAAGATAGTATAAGGACGTGAAAGGATTGAGAGCAATTGTTTTTATCAGTACAAATAAATCCGGATCCAGCAGAGAGGCTATTAAAGCAGCGGAGTGGTTGGGTTACTTTACCATTGTATTTACAAAAAACGAAAAGCAACTACAACAAAGGGAGGAGTATACAGATGTTCACGAAATGATTTTTGTAAACACAGATAATCTTGAGGATATGAGAAAAGAAATTAAAAAACTACAGTCAAAAGGGATGAATATAAAAACAATCGTCAGTTTTATTGATCCGTTTGTTCATATCGCATCCATTCTTTGTGATGAATTCTGTCACAATTATACTTCCTCAAAAGCTATTGAAATAATGGAAGACAAGGAGCAGACACGACTGTTTCTAAAAGATCAACCTTATACCCCTAAATTTATCTCGATTCAGCCTAACGAATCGATGTCTACTAAAAAGATATGTGCTCAGTTAGATTTTCCGATTATTGTGAAATCACCAAAATCAACAGGCTCCAAAGACGTACTCTTAGCAAAAGGAAAAAAACAGCTGGAAAAACATTTTGAAAATCTTCGGAATAGGAACCCAGATGAATCAATTATGATTGAAGAATATATAGACGGCGATCAGTATCTGGTTGAGGCGCTCGTTTATAATAACAATGCGCATATTATAGGAATTATTGAACAGGAAATTACAAAGGGCAAGAGGTTTATTATTACTGGTTATGGAGTGCTTGCTTCTGTTCCCGAAACGATCAAATCTGGAATTGAAGAGGTTCTGAATTCAATCATTGCAGCATTTGAAATTGTAAATGGAGCGCTGCATTTGGAAATCCGTTTAACTAAAAAAGGTTGGAAACTCATTGAGATCAATCCAAGGATTTCTGGAGGGGCAATGAATAAAATGATTCAAGCTGCATTTGGGTTTAGTTTAGTGGAAGAAACGCTTAAATTATTTTTAGGAGAACGCCCTGCCATTTTACCGAAACATAAGAAGTATGTCTTCACCAAATACGTTATTGTTAAAAATAATGGTATTTTAGAAAAAGTGACTGGAAAAGGGAGAGCTAACAAGTCGCCAGGAGTCCTTGAAGTTTACGTGAAGCCTAAAAAAGGAACGCTTTTAATCCCGCCATTATCCATGGGTCATCGATATGCTTATGTAATTGCAGAAGGAAGTAGTTTAGAAGAAGCTAAAGATTGTGCAAATAATGCAGCAAAGGAGATTACATTCCATCTAAAAGAAGAATAAAAAATTAGAACACCTTGTAGGTGCTCTTTTTTTTTGCCCTTTATTTGAATAAAATAAAACCCGAATAATAGCCCTATAAGAAGAGCTTGTTATCCAGGGTTTGTATTATTCTTTAAAAGTTTGATCTAAAAACTGGACAGTATCAAACATATTCGTTTTACTAGCTCCTTTGACTAAAATGGTATCATCTCTTTTGACTATCTTTTTCAATAACTCATGTAACTCTTCCTTCTTGATGAAATGATAAATGTTTGTAGACGAAAATCCTTTTACTGCTGCTCTATTACCAATTTCCTCCGTCCGATATCCGTAGGTGATTAAGATATCAATTCCTTTTTCATACACGTATTCGCCAACTTTGCAATATTCTTGCTCCCTTAGCTCCCCTAGCTCTCTCATTTGTCCGATAATAGCTATTTTTCGATGCTTTCCTATATTAGAGAGAACATCAAGTGCTGCCCGCACTCCTTGAGGGTGAGAGTGAACGGTGTCGTCGATAACAGTAATGTTATCTCGGCAGTTATAGATCGTTAATCTTCTTGGTGGCTTTCTAAAAATTAGCCCTGCTTTAATTTCCATCGGTGTGAATCCTAGGTGATCAGCAACAGCAATTGCATTTAAGGCATTATATACATGATGCTCCCCTAAAATAGGAATAAACAGCAGAATTTCTTGTCCTTGTAACTTCATCTTGAAACTCATTCCGTTGTCTTCATATTTAATGTCATATGCTCTATAGTCTGCTGGCGATTTAATACCAACAGTCATTATTTTTCCTTTGAATTTCTGAGTCTCCAAATACTTAGAGTTTTCATCGTCTTTATTTATAATGAGAATTCCTTTTTGATCCATCCCATGGATTAATTCTGATTTTGCATGCGCAACTTTTTTGATATCACCGTCAAAGTTTCCAACATGCGCAAGTCCGATGTTTGTTACTATACTAATAGTAGGCTGAATAATACTACAATGCTCCGTAATGACCCCAGGATAAGCCATTCCATACTCTAATACTACTGCTTCATGATGATTATTATTAATTTCTTCAGCATGTTTTTTTGTATGCTCAGTAGTATTCCAATAATCTTTAGACTCAAAAATGTTCCATTTTTTCGATAGTATTGATGCAAGGAATGCCTTAGACGTTGTTTTGCCAGCACTTCCAGTTATTGCAACGATAGGTATTTCAACTTTTTCTTCAATTTTTTTATTCTTTATTATTCTTATTTCTCTTTTTATTTTTGCTTGGTTTTCTGCTACGTACTTCGCATATTGAATAGAATGAATCACTACATCCAATTCCAAATAAAAGGCTGGAGGACACCCTGGGCGCCAGTTTACTTCATAAATCCAAATTTTAAAATCTTCATCCATCCCAACGTCTACACCAATTTCATCAATTACTTCTCCGAATTGGACCATTTGTATTTCATCTAAGTGACTCGCTAATGACAAAGAAAAGTGCTCCAGTGTACGTCTAATATTAAACGCTTCCTCTTTAAATTCCTGTTGTAAAAATGGATCTAAGTAATTAGTGAATCCTCCATTATTTATATTTGGAATGATGGACCCTTTTGGGGCAATTCGTGGATATATAGTAGTAATCACCCATTTTCCTTCTCCATTTTTTTGAACATGCAACCTAAAATCATATACTTGACCGGATTTAGTGATGGATTGTATATAAGGCTGAACAATAAAATTTCCTGAAGATAGCTTATCCGTCAGAAACTCGTTCAGTTGTTGCTTTGAATAGAAGCTATTGTTAGAATCCTTTCTTACCTCATAACCATCTTTTATTTTTGAAATAAAGTAGATTCCTTTTCCCTTTCTTCCATCAGTCGGTTTGAAAACAACTTTTTGAAATGAATTGATAAACTTGAAAAAGGTCTCACCGTTTCTCACAATTTCTGAAGGAATCAGGTAGGTTGAAAAATCCTTTGCTTCCATTAATCGTTCATTTATACTCCACTTATTACCAATAGAGTTCGTAGTAAATGGAATTTCACTTTTCAACCTATCAATAATTTTTTTTGATTTTGCTAATTTTTCTGGACTTCCCGCGTTATAAATTACATCTGGAAACGGCATAATTCTCTCCTGCCATATTCCATTCTCATAAACTTTTCCTTTAATGGAACGGTTCACAAAATTCACTGTGGCAGGTGAAAAATAAAAAAAATTAATTCCCTCAGCCTTAGCTACGGCTGCATAGGCATAAGACTTTATAACAGTTTTGGGATCTTTACGATGATGTAACATACCTATTATTGTCATATAATATTCTCCTTTAATATTCTTACAATCATACTTTTATTAAATTCATCCACTCTGCTTTGCATATGGACAAATGTTCAGTTTTATAAAACTTCAATAAAAAACACCTTAAGCGGATCTTAAGGTGAAGATGTGTCAATTACCATTTCGGTTCAATAATAATTTTTCTAGTTAACAATTCGGTATCTAACAGTTGGACCGCACAGATACAAGATAAATCAACGACTTTACAATTAGACGTTTTTTCTAATCTAACCACATCGCAAAAAGAATTAGTAAGTTTGCCCTCAATATCTAGTGGTCGCAGTAAAGAAATTGTAGTACAGCACTTTTCTAGGGATGTGGACTCGATACGAAGAAAGCTTGTTTCAAAGCACTCATCCAAATTAATGAAAACTAAAGGTGTTCCTTTTTTTGTTATTAAAAAGAAGGGGATGGTATCAGTTCCTACTAATTTGGAAAGTAAATGACCAAAATATTTAGTGGGGGTATTTGCTAATACATCCTGGAGTAATTTCAATTCGACCAGGGCTTCACATATACTATTGTTAATTTCAACTCCCTCCTTACACTTTTTCTAATATTATATTAAGTTTTAAAAAGTGTGTACGGGTCAAAAATTTTTCCTATTAACTAAAATTGGCATCAATAGGGTTCTAAATAAAATTTAATTTCTCTGGCAGCTGCTAACGCTATTTCTTTCGCTCGTTCCTCCGAATCTGAGGAAGCAACGACGCATGCATACCGATTCCCCATAGAATATGGATTGGTTAAAATTCTTCCTAGGAGAGGTTTTATATAAACGTACTTGACTCCTTCATGCGTTAAAGCCAATTCTTTACCGGTTACTTTGAGAAGTCTGCCACTCGATCCTATAGTTAAATATCTGGCGTACACATGCTTTTTTTCCGTTTCAATTAATGTGGGCTCCTCCCCTAAATTTACCTTTAATATTTCTTTGACCAGATTAATTCCTGTTCCTTCCTCAATTATTTGATTCATCACTCCACCTGACATTCTCGGATTGATTTCAATCATTTTCCATTCACCATGAACAAATTTCATTTCTAAATGACAGGAACCGGTTGAAAGTCCAGTTTGTTCTACTATGCTTGAAACACATTCATAGAGGTCTTTATATTCATCCATGCTTATCATCGCTGGAAATTTATATCCAATAACAATAAATCTGCCATTATATAATACTTCCTGCTCAATTACTCCAACGACCTTTATGTCATTGTTGTAAACTAAAATCTCCAATAAATATTGAGGACCTAGCAAAAACTCTTCTATTAATAATGGGCTGTTTGGATATTTTTGATGTAAGTGGTTTAAAGCTTTTTCAAACTTCTCTACATTTTCCACAAATAACACATCTTTGGAACCATTTGAAATAGGTGGTTTTATTATGATGGGGTAAAATGATTTACACTTCTTTTCAACCTCTTTTAAGGAGTCACCGGGATGAAAAACTGTGTAAAACGGGGTAATCGGAAGGTTATTTAGTCTTTCTCTGACTGCTACTTTATTTTCCATTAGTAATAGTGATTCTACTGAAATTTGTGCCAAACCAAGATGCATAGATATTCTCGCAGCATAAGAAATGTATGGATCAATAAAACTAACGCATGCATCTATTTGTTTACCCTTTTCCTTCAATTTTGAAATTTCTTCTATAACACAACTTTCATTCAATAAGTTTTTCATGACAACAATCTGACTCACTTCTGACAATTCATGATTAATTTTTGTGTAGCTGGTCTTTTCCGTTAATAAAACAACGTAATACCCCATTTTCTTTGCTGTGATCAGTGCTTCTTTACTAGTCCCGAACTTATTGCATTCAATAAAAACAATCGTTTTCATCTAGGCATCCATCCATTCAAACACATTTGTATTTATAAAGTATGCAAATAAAAAATAATATGGCAAATTATATAGCGTACTTTGTTGATTGAAGCGGCAGGCGGCGACTCCAGCGGGGTGAGTGAGACAGATAAGCCATCACAAACGACGCGTGAGCGGCGGTGATGGCTTATCGCTCACCCCGCGGAAAGCGTCCGCCTATAGCGGAAATCAAACATACTTTATTCCATTAAATATAAATATTTCTTTAGTTTCCTTTCGTATTGATCGCGTTTTTTCATGTAAATTGGAATGATGAAATTGAATCAACTAAATCATTTTTTTATATTCCTATTAAATAATAAGACTATTAAAGGGATCCTGCTAAAAAGACAAGACCCCCTTAATAGTATCTTCAATATTTTCTATTTATTTCTTTTTCTTCGTTTGATAATCCAATACACAGTAGATGAAATAACACCTAAAATTATAAGCACAGGCATATTCCCAATAACAAACACAATAATAGCAGATCCTGCAGCCAAGAGACCGTTCATACTTGTCACAAATTGTTTCTTCGTTTTTTCCCAAGTATTTAAATCTTCACTATCTAGACCAGGAACAATTACACGATTTTCATACATAGTTAGTTCGATTGTTGCAAAAGATGTTTGGTTTTCTAGATATTTCATCTTCCCTACAGTTACTTCAATTTCTTCTTGTACCTTTGCTAAATCGGATGAAATTTTTAACAGGTCTTCCGTTTTTTCCGCTGTGCTCATAAATGCAAGTAAACGTTCTTCAACTACTCGCTTGGATTTAATTCGAGAGGCTAGATCTACATATTGCTCTGTCACATCCTGTCCTGTGACATTGCGTTCTAACACTTTGGATGCTTCCTCTTCTGCGTCTGACAAAAATGTTTCAAAATGCTTCTCTGGAATTCGAACAATTATGTTTCCGCTACTTCTCTGGTCATCTTCTTGATACACATTGGACTCCACAATATAGCCACCATACTTTTTAACCTTCTGTTCGATGTTACTCTGCGCCTTTGCAAGTTCTTTCACATTTGTCCTTATGATAGCTTTGTGAATGATCATACGCTCAGTATTCACCTCAGAAGGAGCTTCTGCACTGGTCTCCCCTTCTACATCTACCGTACTCTTTTCTTCCTCAACCGAGTAGTTTGCAGAGTCATTTGCAACCTCCATTTTGCTCTCCTCATCACTCGCACTACATGCGGTAAGCAACAAAAATACACTTGAAACTAGCAAGCAGTATATTATTTTTTTCATTCCCAGTTGTCCCCCTGTCTTTGCATATACAGACGTCTGAAAAATTAAGAAGGTTGCACTTTTACTGAAAATTCGTACAATTAATACTCTATCATGCTAATAAAACACCTAATTAGCAGATGAGAAATTTTTACTTTTTTCTGAAAAACACTTAATTTTTAAAAATATTCCGATAAAATATAGATATTAAAGGAGGGTTTTACATGGGAAAAGCAAGTGAAAAAGTAATTCGATATAGAGGATCAGAATTGAATACGAAAGGCTGGCTTCAAGAAGCAGCACTAAGAATGCTAATGAACAATCTAGACGCAGAAGTGGCCGAACATCCGGATAATTTAGTTGTATATGGAGGTATCGGAAAAGCTGCTCGTAACTGGGAGGCCTTTGATGCTATTGTCCGCTCACTGAAGGAATTGGAAAACGATGAGACATTACTAGTACAATCCGGAAAACCAGTTGCTGTTTTTAAATCGCATGCAAATGCCCCTCGCGTTCTTATAGCAAACTCTAACTTAGTACCAGCGTTTGCTACATGGGATCATTTTCACGAACTCGATAAAAAAGGTCTTATGATGTATGGCCAAATGACTGCAGGTAGTTGGATTTATATCGGCTCACAAGGTATCGTGCAAGGCACATATGAAACATTTGCGGAGCTAGCAAAGCAACATTTTAACGGTACTTTGAAGCATACTATTACACTTACAGCGGGCCTTGGTGGAATGGGCGGTGCTCAACCTCTTGCAGTTACGATGAATGGTGGAGTATGTATCGGTATTGATATAGATGAAACACGTGTTGACCGTCGAATTGAAACACGCTACACAGACGTGAAAACGCATTCATTAGATGAAGCGATTCGATTAGCGGAAGAGGCTAAACAAGAAGGTAAGGCTCTATCGATCGGACTTGTTGGAAATGCATCCGATATTTTACCAGAAATGATTACACGTGGTTTTATTCCAGATGTACTTACCGATCAAACATCTGCTCATGATCCTTTAAATGGCTATATTCCTTCTCGTATGTCTTTGGAAGAAGCGGCTTCTTTACGAAATAGCGATCCTGTAGAGTATGTGAAGCGTTCAAAAGCTTCTATGGCACAGCATGTTCGTGCAATGGTAGACATGATGGACAAAGGCTCAGTGACATTCGACTACGGTAATAATATTCGCCAAGTGGCTAAAGATGAGGGATTTGAACGTGCATTCGACTTCCCTGGATTCGTACCTGCTTATATTCGCCCTCAGTTTTGTGAAGGTAAAGGACCTTTCCGTTGGGTCGCATTATCTGGTGATCCGGAGGACATTTATAAAACGGACGAAGTGATTCTTCGCGAGTTTAGCTACAATACTCATTTATGTAATTGGATCAAAATGGCTAGAGAGAAAATTCAATTTCAAGGGCTCCCTTCCCGTATTTGCTGGCTAGGATATGGAGAACGTGCACGCTTCGGAAAAATTATCAATGATATGGTAGCTTCTGGTGAATTAAAAGCTCCGATCGTAATCGGACGTGATCATCTGGACTCAGGGTCCGTTGCCTCCCCTAACCGAGAAACGGAAGCTATGAAAGACGGTTCAGATGCAGTAGCTGATTGGCCAATATTGAATGCGATGATTAACGCTGTCGGCGGTGCAACTTGGGTTTCTGTTCACCATGGCGGCGGAGTTGGAATGGGGTATTCCCTTCATGCAGGGATGGTAATTGTTGCAGACGGAACGAAGGAAGCTGAAGCGAGACTTGAACGTGTGCTAACTTCAGACCCTGGAATGGGTGTTGTGCGCCATGTCGATGCTGGCTATGAGCTTGCAGAGAAAACTGCACGTGAAAAAGGCGTTCACATTCCAATGATGAAACAGGAGGACTGATTAGCAATGGGTAAACCCGTTTGGATTAAGCATGCATCGCAATTGGTGACCTTGGCGAATGAAAAAGCAGGACCTCGCGTAAAGAAATTAATGAGCGAGTTAGCGATCATTGAAGACGGCAGTGTATGGCTGGAGAATGGAATTATCAAAGCGGTAGGCAAAACGAATGAGCTTCAAGCAAAGTATGCGGAGCGCGCTTTCGAGGCAGACATCATTGATGCGACAGGACATCTCGTGACACCTGGTCTTGTGGACCCTCATACACATGTTGCATTTGGTGGAAGCCGTGAACGAGAGTTTGAAATGCGTCTTGAAGGTGCTACATATATGGAAATCATGAATGCTGGAGGCGGAATTCACGCAACGACAAGTATGACCCGTGCGGCAACAGAAGATGAACTTGTTTTTCAAACTTCTAAAAGGTTAGATTCTTTTTTATCACACGGTGTTACTACTGTGGAAGGAAAAAGTGGATATGGTTTAGATCTCGAGACAGAGTTAAAACAGCTTCGGGTGATGAAACGATTACAAATGGAACATCCTGTGGATATTGTCCCGACGTTTATGGGAGCTCACGCTGTTCCAACAGAATATAAAGACCGGGAAGAAGAGTACGTCGATTTGATTGTAAATGAAATTATTCCAATAGTTGGAAAAGAAAAGCTCGCTAAATTTAATGATGTATTTTGTGAAGTAGGTGTCTTTACTCCAGAACAATCCGAGCGCATTTTAGAAGCAGGAAAACTGCACGGTCTTATTCCGAAAATACATGCGGATGAAATTGAGCCATATGAAGGAGCAGAGCTTGCTGCAAAAGTAGGGGCCATTTCTGCTGAGCATTTATTAAAAGCATCGGATAAAGGTATCCAAGCAATGGCCGAACAAGGAGTTATCGCATGTTTATTGCCTGCAACAGCATTGTACTTAAGAGAAACAGCTGCGAGAGGAAGAGCTATGATCGATTCAGGTGTGCCTGTCGCTATATCTACCGATTGCAATCCGGGTTCATCCCCAACGACATCTATGCCACTTGTGATGAACCTTGCTTGTATTTCTATGCGCTTAACTCCGGCCGAAAGCTTATGCGCTGCAACTTACAATGCTGCTTGCGCAATAAAAATGGAGGATAAAGTTGGTTCTTTAGAAATTGGCAAGCAAGCCGATGTCGTGCTTTGGAATGTGAAAAACTATCAAGAACTACAATACTTATTTGGGGTAAATCATGTGAAAACCGTTTGGAAAAAAGGGGTAAAGGTGGTTGGTTAGCATGGGGCTTCTACAACCTGATTGGCAATGGAAAAAAGAAAAAGGTTCTGGTGTACACCAATGGATCGAACAAAATCCATTCCCAGTAAATCCGGATGTTGTCCTTTTTGCCGCTCCCCTTTCCCGTTCCTCGATTAGCGTTTCTGGAGCATCTCTTTATCCAGATGCATTTAGACGAGGCTGGAAAGGATTTAGCGTTTACAATCTTGATGAACATATTGATTTATCTAGTCTACATGTGGCTGATTTAGGAGACGTTCCGATGCATACGACCGATATTAAAGAGTCGCATCGTCGAATCGAAGCTGCAGCTGCACAAGTGGCTTCTACCTTTTCAAACAGTTACACATGTTTAATAGGAGGAGATCATTCGATTACCGCCTGCTCCATTCGAGGAATTCAAAAGGCTAATCCAAATGAGCGAATCGGCATTATTCAGTTTGATACACATTTGGATGTTCGAAATCCCGATGAACTCGGACCAGCAAACGGGACACCTATTCGGCAGCTTATTGAAGGTGGTGTTGTAAATGGCAGCAATATTTATAACATTGGACTGCACGGCTTTTTTAATGCACCAGAGCTTGTTCAATATGCAGTCTCTCAAGGTATCCATATGATTACCTTACGCACTGCACGTGAGCAAGGTATCATTCCAACTATTCGTGAGGTACTTAATGCACTTAATGAATCTGTTGACCGCATTTACGTGACTGTGGACATGGATGTGCTCGATATATCCGTTGCACAAGGAGTCCCTGCATCTACACCAGGCGGAATGACTGCATACGAACTTTTTGACGCACTTTGTGAGGTCGGAAAAGCAGACAAAGCCAAGCACATTGACTTTGTCTGCCTAGATCCCACGAAAGATACACTCGCACAAGCAACCGTCAAAACAGGCGTATACGCATTTTTACAATGGCTTACTGGAATTCAATTACTAAGACAAGGAACGTGATTAATAATGATTAGCTTAAGAGGAAATGGGCTCACTTTGGAAGATATGCGAGCTATCTTATATCAAAATAAACTAGTGACACTCGATAACCAAGCGATAGAAGAAGTCCAAAAAAGTAGAAAAGCCGTTGAAGCTATTGTGAAAGAAGGGAAAATAGTTTACGGCATTAACACAGGGTTTGGAAAGTTTAGCGATGTGAGCATAGAAGAAGCAGATGTTCACGCGCTTCAACTCCATCTTATACGGTCACACGCTTGCGGCATCGGTGTGCCGTTTGATGAAATCGTTTCCCGTGCAATGGTAGTTCTTCGATTAAATGCATTGTTAAAAGGATTTTCAGGCATTCGTCTGGAAGTTTTAGAGAGACTTTCATTCATGGTAAACAATCGTATTCACCCAGTAATTCCGCAGCAAGGATCACTAGGGGCTTCTGGAGATTTAGCTCCTCTCTCTCATCTAGCACTAGTACTCATTGGCGAAGGTTTTGTTTGGATGGATGGGAAACATGTACCTTCCATTGAAATTTGGAAGAAGCATGGTTTAAAACCCATCGTATTAGAAGCAAAGGAAGGTCTAGCACTTATTAATGGAACGCAAGCCATGACTGCACAGGGGGTTGTAAACTGGTTAGAATCAGAAACTCTTGCCTATCAATGCGAGTGGATTGCCGCTATGACAATGGAAGCTCTACATGGAATTACAGACGCATTTCATCCTGCAATCCACGAAGCACGAGGATACCCTGAGCAAGTAGGAGTTGCTCAACGAATGCTCGAATGGCTAGAAGACAGTAAGCTCGTTACAAAACAAGGTGACAAAAGGGTGCAAGATGCTTATTCATTGCGATGCATTCCCCAGATTCACGGAGCTAGTTGGCAAGTACTCGCATACGTCAAAGAGAAACTAGAAATTGAGATGAACGCTGCAACAGATAATCCACTCATTTTCGAGAATGGGAAAGTTGTCATATCAGGGGGTAACTTTCATGGCCAGCCAATTGCCTTTGCAATGGACTTTTTAAAGATTGGTATCGCAGAGCTTGCTAACGTTTCGGAACGACGAATTGAGCGATTAGTCAATCCACAATTAAACGAAGGATTACCACCCTTTTTAAGTCCACAACCTGGTTTACAATCCGGGGCAATGATTTTGCAATATGCAGCTGCAAGCCTTGTATCTGAAAATAAAACTCTTGCACATCCAGCATCCGTAGACTCAATACCTTCCTCTGCAAATCAAGAAGATCATGTCAGCATGGGGACAATTGGTGCAAGACATGCCTTTCAAATTATCCAAAACGCTCGTCGCGTTGTTGCAATCGAAGCCATTTGCGCTTTGCAAGGAGTGGAATATCGCGGAACACACCTCATGTCACCAGCTCTATTGGAAAAGTGGCATGAGATAAGATTATTTATCCCGTCTATAAAAGAAGACCGCATCTTTAGTGAGGATATAGAGAAAATGAATAATTATTTAATAAAAGAGACTGCAGGTAGAAAAGTTTTACAAGTATAAAAAAAGTTGCCCTCTCGTAATTTTTTTAGCGAGAGGGCAACTTTTTTTGGTCTTTCAAATTGTCTTTTCTTGTTACAGAAGTGTTACTGGTGCCTGGCACCAGTAACACTTCTGTAACAAGAATCTTATGGGTTTATGTTTACGTTTATGTACAAGTAATTTAGGGGTAAACACAAAATAGAACACTAAAATGGACAAAGACCGAGAATAGTCATTTAAAAAACCGCCGATTTCGGCGGTTTTTTTATTTACCACATTTGCAAACTCCAGCACCAGTTTTTTTACATTGTTTACATTTCTTAGCCAATCACATCACTCCTTCATTCGATTGATATAGGATATGAGGGTGTGTGATTGTCCTATGCACAGAAAATATAAGCAATTTCTCTAAGAATTTATACAATTTTTTCTCCATCATTATACGATTGTCACGTACCAATTTCTTTCCATATATATAAGATAAGACTTATTTGGGGAGCTGGTACTGTGACTCTTTGGATTGATGTATCGGTAAGTAAATTACAACTTAAACTGTACAATGCAAGTCTGTTACTTAAGACGTATTCAATCTCTGTAGGAAAAATACTGACTCCTACCCCAAACGGGAATTATATCATTATAAACAAAGAACTTAATCCCGGAGGACCTTTTGGTGTCTTATGGATGGGATTATCTAAGCCACATTACGGCATTCATGGAACCAACAATCCAGCATCTATTGGAAAAAAGGTTTCACACGGATGCATTCGGATGCATAACGATGACGTGCTCGAGCTTTCTTCTATTGTACCAATAGGTACCAATGTATATATTCACAAGTGAACATCTATAAGGAAGACACGCCGAAGTTAGAGCGTGTCTTTTATTCATTTATTAATTCTCTGCTTCATTACTTAGTTTTTTGATACACATGTGGACAAAGCCATTTTTTCCGTATTCAACATATTAATAAAAGAAAAGATGAATTGGAGAAAAGAAATGAAAGCAAATAGTGTAAACACTTTTACCATGTTTTCAACGGAACATTTATCAGCAATTGGTGTGCTTTTCTTGTGTTTATTTCTCTTATATTTCTTGAATAAGAATGGCTATTTACAAAATAAACATTCCCTGCTTTTTGATCGTCTTTTTGCCCTTTCTTTATTAGCAATGGAAATTTCCTATCATCTTGTGCTAGTGCAAGCTAGAGACTGGACTTTAAGCGAGTCTATACCGATTCACCTTTGCAGCATTAGTTTATATTTTTCGTTCATCGTTTTATGGACTGGTACAAAACGATTTCATCATTTTGTCTTTTTTGCAGGTATTGGTGGTGCACTTCAAGCTGTACTTACCCCATCATTAGAAGTAAATTTTCCAGACTTTCTATTCATTCAATTCTTTTATATTCACATAGGAATTATCGTAACAGGCTTTTATATTCTTTTGGCAAAAGGATATCGCCCAACTTTTAAAGGAATCATTCAAACAATGATTACATTAAATGTACTATTTCCTTTCATTTTTGCAGTAAATATTCTTGTGCAAGGCAACTATATGTTTTTAAGAGAGAAGCCTGTAAATGGTAGTCTTTTAGATTTCTTAGGTCCATATCCTTGGTATATCGTTTCACTTGAATTCGTAGCATTCCTTTTGTTTATTCCTCAATGGCTAGTTTTCAGGAAATGGAATAATCCACAAAAATAACTTATTAGGAAACCGCCAATCTTACTACTCTAATATTTGTTCTATACTACTTTTAATCTCTTCAAGCTTTTCTATCCTAGCTTTTTGTGTCTCTATTAAGTGTTCATAAATTCTATTTAAGCCACTAAGTGTATTTTCGATTCGATCGATGGACGAATGAATTTTCGAATGAATGGACCATGCTGAGAATATATCATCAAAAAAGTAATCTGCAAACGTGACAAAACTATCTCTGTCTATCTTTAAAGATCTAGTATCGATTTCTTGGATATCTAATAGTTCTGTTTGAAATCTTTGTAGAGCTAATTGAGCATCATGTATGGCATTCTCCGATTCGTCTAACTCGCTATGCTTTAGTGCCGTAGCTAGTAAACCACCACCTAAATAAGTATCCCACGTCGAAAATCCTTCTGCACTTTCAAGTGATCTTAATGCTCTCTTTAATGCTTTTTTTGCTTCATTACATGCATAAACCGCTTCTTTTAGTTCACGAATATATGTCTCTTCAGCTGTCTTCCATTCATATAGAATTTCTAGTTGTCTTGACTCTTCTTCATTATATTGAAATATCCATTGCTCTTTTTCTATTCTTAAATGGTCCCACTCAGCATCAAGTGATTGCCATTCTATCTTTTGCAATTGTATGTCATTACTTTGAATATCGCTTTCTAAATCGGTTATCATTTTTTCTACTTCCCGAAATTTTGCTTCTACAGCAGCAAGCTCCAATAATTCTTTTTCTCTTTTCTCATCCTGCTTGCCTGTCCAAGTTCTAACTAGATTTAAAATAGAAAAACGATCTAAATCATCAACATCTTTTTGTTCACCTTTCAATTCTAGTAAGTAACTTTGTTTTCTTTGCACAGCATTTTTTAACTGTTCTTCTATTGCTTGTTGCTTTCTTAGTACTTTATCTCTTTTATATATCTCCGTTCTCAAAATCTCTTGGCGCTCCTGTAATTTTTCCCACATAGCTATCCCCTCCTAGCTTGAATACGACTGATTGCAAAGAAAGTTTCAATTACATGGAATAAAGTATAGTTGAGTTCGGCTATAGGCGGACGCTTTCCGCGGGGTGAGCGATAAGCCATCACCTCCGCTCCGCGTCGTTTGTGATGACTTATCTGTCTCACTCATCCCGCTGGAGTCGCCGCCTGCCGCTTCAATCATAGAAGTGATGAATGTTCGCATTTTAATGACAAAGTACTATTGAAATTAACTCAATCTATAACAATTTATTAAAAAATCTATTAAATAGGTTTATATATACGTAAAGTAGGGGTAATTACTTAATAGCAAGCTAATAAAAACTAATTATTGGGAGGAATTAAAAATGACGACGAATTCAATTGCAGGACAAAAATGGTGGAAAATCGGAGCAGCAGCATTTCTTTCAGTAGGTTTGTTAGCAGCATGTGGAGACGGTGAAAATGAATCGGATGTAGACGATAACATCGAGCAAGATGTAGAACAAGAACTTGATGAAGAAGATAAAGACGGAGAATAAGAAAGATTAGCCACCTACTTGGTGGTTTTTTCTTTACCTTCTAATAAATATAGTAATTATCTAAATAAAGCACTGTGGATAAAGTTATACACAGATAAATCACTTATATATTTGGAATTAAAATGTATTTTCAATATTAATCCACATATTATCCACCGTTTTTTGTGGATAAACTTAAGTTATTCACAAGTGATTTTAAAATAAATAAAATATTTAAACTACAATATATTTACTTCCCATTTACATAGCATAAAATACCTAATATATGCCTACTCAAACCATTTTAGAAGCATTGAAACAGTACATTTTTATAAAATGTTTCGACAAAATTCGCAAAAATTTTCGGTGTGGATAAAGTTGTGCACAATACTCACACTACAGGTAATAGAAACCAATACTATTATCAACAAGTTATTAACAACTTATCCCTAATCTACTGTGGATAAAGGAACGGTTGTTCTAAAGTAGACTATTTGGTAAATTAAATATACAGCTAATTGATTCTTAATATATAAAATATAAATTCCACGTATTAAACGGAGGTGAAAAGAAATGAGTAAAATGTCGGATGAATTATTAATTGAATCTTATCTTACAGCAAAAGAATTAAAATTGTGTCCTGATTTTTTAGCTCTTTTAGAAAAGGAAATTCTTCGCCGATCTTTAAAGTTTAATTTATAAACATACGTGTTGATTAACCAAAGGTACCCAGTAAATTGCTTATTTAAATGGTAATAACACACTAGGCACTCTATGCAAAGGTGCTTTTGGAGTGCTTGGAACTGAACTAGTTCTATACCATTATCGATATTTCTTGATGCAGAGGGATGCGACTTTGTCGCATCCCTCTGCATTTTTTCGATAATCGTGTGGTAGTCGCTCGTCTGTCACTCTCCATACTACTTGTAATACAAGGGCAAAATGGAATCCTTGCGCATTTCTTGTAAAATTTTAATGGTGTAAATTGGATAATCAACAGCCGTGAATAAATATACTTAATTAAAAGTGAAACTTTCTTTCCATTAAAACGTATATAGTATAAGGTAAGATGGTATGTCCTTACTTGGATTATCTCATACTAAATATACGGAGGTTTTATAAATTGAAAAAATTGGTAGCAGCTTTACTTACTGTAACACTTGTATTTTCATCTGTCGGAAGCTTTGTATTTAACGACGATACGATTACTGCCGAAGCGAAAAAGTATAAATCTGGAAAGAAAAGTTATAACTCGAATACGAATACAAACACCACTAATTCAAATATCAAAAAAAACAACGAGGATTCTACGACAGCTACAAACAAATCCACAACTAACACTAAAACTAAAGGTGGATTTAAATCAGGTGGTTTGATGAAAGGTCTCTTTGTAGGTGGGCTTGCTGGACTATTATTCGGTAGCATGTTTGCCAACATGGGTATGCTCGGTTCTCTTCTTGGGTTTGCAATTAACGCTGCAGCGATAATTTTAATCGTTGTTATGATACGCAAAATCTTTGGCATATTTAAAGAAAAGAAGAAAAAAGAGGATGCTAATTCATGGAGAAACTAATAATTCCCGAACAGAACATTATTAATGCAGTTTGCGTATATATCGGTCGCCAAAACAATGCTGCTCCAGAAGAAGTGGAAGTAGAGCTTATGTACGATGACGATTCTGGTTTTTCCGCTGAAGCTAATGTTAATGGACAAACACAAATACTTACGACATTAAATTTAATTGAAGCACTTCGTCAAACTATTAAGGAATTTTTAAACCTGGATCCAAATGCCACAGGAATAGAATTAATTTTAGATGATGAAGAAGGCATTATTGCCGCTGTCCGATAACAACAAAAAGTCGAGGAATGTTCCTCGGCTTTTTATTATGATTGGGCATAATAAAACCGGTGGCAAAAATGCCACCGGCCAAATATTTAGTTATTATTTTTGTATTCCACTCATTTGTGATTGGGCTTGAGCCACTAAACGCTTTGTAATTTCTCCGCCAACGGATCCGTTAGCACGCGCTGTAGCATCTGGTCCAAGTTGAACACTGAATTCTTGAGCAATTTCATATTTCATTTGATCAATTGCTTGTTTAACTCCTGGTACAACTAGTTTATTGTTATTTGGCATGTCTCTCACCTCCTTGTGAAATTAGAATGTGCAGATTTACAACAGATATGCACAAATACAATAAGGTGAATAATGTAAATTAGGAAAAGGAAAACTTAAAGCGCTTGTTTAGTGCTCTTTGAGCATCCATTTATTTTTCTAATACCTGATGGACTACCTCATCTGCGTTACTGTTATTTAAGTTTTTGTAGATGCAGCTTGCAGGTAAATCCCTTAAATTTTCTGCAAATGCATTTGCCATTTCAGCTTCTCCTGCTACATGAAACTCTCGCCAACCTCGTTTTTTCTTTAATTGTTCAATGGTCTCCCGCATTCCTCTATAAAAACTACTTTTATTTACTTTATATCGCGTGTCTAATTTAGCGGTTTTATCTTTCAAAGCTTCACGCCTGTTACTTATATCAACCTTTTCACTTTCTTTCCATTGCTCAGACACTAAATCAAATCTATACGTTATATCATCTCGAACGAATCCCAATGCAGTATCCAATACTCGAACTTCTCCGAAGCTTGGCATGATAATTCCCGCTTCTGGATATGCTTTATACATATACTCCAGTTGCTCAACTACTGGATGATTTTCCCAGTAAAAATTTGTTTTAACCGGGACTTGAACATAGTTCACATACCATAAATCACCGTCAGCAGTAGCAAATATTACTACGCCTTTATGAAGTTCTAGTTTATGTTCTTCCATTTCCTTAATAATTTTATTCTTTATTTCATCGAGATCTTTTATTTCTTTTTCATCTCCAGAAGCTTTTAAATACTCTCCAATTCGCTTTAATCCACTTTTTAAATGAATTTTCCAAGCACCATTTAATTGCTCTGGATCCCCGGGATTCGTATTTAAATAAACGCTTAACACACACCGATCACTAGAGCTATACGCTTTTAATTCTTCAAGTTCTTTACTTATCGTCATGTATCTTTCCGCCTCCTTTTTTAATACATGCTTAGCATTTCCCTCAAGTGGATTGATTAATCAGAGGTTAAAGTGTTATGTTTTGGGTGAAAATAAAAAAAGTAAAGCACTTTCCAAGAAAAATTGGAATAACAACTTTACTCTTCTTATCAAGAACCATTATTGTTAATAACTGAGGTACCGTCACGAATTTGTATTTTTCTATTAATGGTACTGTACGCTGCTTTCTTCTATCCAATACGCTTCAAGAACTTCTCCTTTTTCCTATACCCTATACGTTTAATTGCATTTTTTTTAAACAAATATAGGCTTGCTAATTGTCTCTACGTATATTTATGTGAAAAATATTAAACTTACCTATATGAAAGGAGATAGCAAATACTGACTTCTAACTTTATTAAAGAAAATAAAACCCAATACCAATGACTAAATATGCAGCAAAGAGCGTAAGACCTTCAAACCAATTAGATTCACCATCATTGGAAAGATTAATAACAAGAAGCGTTGCCGTAATCATTGCTACAAGTTCAGGTAATGTGAATACAAGCGCCATGGATTGTGGTGTGAATAGAGAAATAATGACGAGGATTGGAGCCACGAACATAGCTATCTGCAACGTCGATCCAACTGCAATCTCCACCGACAACTCCATTTTATTTTTATACGCCATCGTGATGGCTGAAAAGTGCTCCGCAGCATTCCCCACAATTGCAACAATTATGACACCTATGAACAGCTCGGTCCAACCAAATTGTTCACCTAATGTCTCAAATGTGTGGACAAGTTGTTCAGACACAAAAGCAACTGCTCCAGTCGCTAGTATCAGGATTAATATCGATTTACTTTTTGTCCACTCTGGCTCTTCTGTTTCGACCTCTGGTTCATCCGATGATGTAAAAATACCTCGGTGGGTGACAAGCTTGAAAAATAACCCCGCCAGATAAAGAACGATTAAAACAACCGAAATGCCAATACTCAAGTTCAATGTTTTTTCAGCATTCATGGACATAGAAAATACTTCTGGGATGACAAACGCAACAATAATAGCAAAAATGAGTAAGCCCGAATTGTACCTAGCATCATGAACACTAAATTTTTGTCGTTTAAATTTGATACCACCTACAAAAAATGAAAGCCCTAGGACGAGTAGCAAGTTACCAAGGACTGACCCAGTTAGAGAAGCCAATACTATTCCCACCATACCGGCCTTTAAAGTAAAAATAGAAATAATAAGTTCCACAGCATTACCAAATGTAGCGTTTAGTAAGCCTCCAATTCGTGGACCGCTCACAATCGCAAGACTTTCCGTTGCTCGTCCGATGAATGCCGAAAGTGCAATAATACTAAGACAACATAAAAAAAACATGACCATCTGTGCCCACTCAAGAAATGCCCCCACAATAACAAGTGGAACACCAACAAAAGTAAGAATAGCAAACAACTTATTCACAAAACCCACCTCTTTATTAAGATATGTCACGACTCCTCTTTATCTTTCCCATATACGAAAAATTAAAAACATTCCTTGTATATGAAATGACCGTTTCAGAATGGAAACAGTTCGAATCTGTTTTATATTTTGAAAAGCTGCCCAATGAACCATTTATCCATTTCTTTAAAGTGAGATAAACACCCTTTTCCTTCAACTTACATAAAGTGTAGGGATAAGAAAAGGAGTGATGTTGTAAAATGATTAACCTTCATCCAATTGATATTGAAGGAAATACATTCATTGCAGTTTCTGTTTTGTTACCAAAAACAAATCTACTTACTGTATCCAACGATAAAGGATATATTATGTGCGGTGCACTAGACGTTGGGCTATTGAATGAAAAATTAAAGGACCGGAAAATAATTGCAGGCCGGGCTGTTGGTGTGAAGACAATTGAACAGCTTTTAGATGCACCATTAGAATCAGTCACATATGAAGCAGAGGAACTTGGGATTACTCGTGGAATGATCGGTAGAGAAGCACTCTTAAAGATGATCTAGCGGAAAGAAGAGTCTGCAATTTTACGCAGACTCTTCTTTGACTTTATCGTTTGTAAGTTAGTACAATGGTCGATCTATTATTTGTCCTCTACATATACAAGAGGAATGTTCAAAAATCTTACTTTTGAATTCAATCCTCGTTGTATATCTGTGACATAATTATCTCGCTTAATGGTAAGCATCTCGCCATCTTTAAAATAAAATTCATAATAGGACAAGTCCTTGTCTTCAGGCAACTTCTCATAGTACAGAACCTGACCGAGCTCCTCCCAATCATAGTTTTTCTTCTCCTGTGAAAATAGTTTTCGATAAGAAATTTCCTCATCTGATAATGTCACATAAGATAATGTCACATAATAAAAAACAACACCACTAGCTATCAAACAAGTAATTGCTAATCCAATCGAGGCCTTACGTATATCTAGCAACCAAAGTAAAGCACATGCAAGAACAACCAAAAATATACTGAATCCATACGCCAAATAATTTTCACTCGGAGCATACAATATCCAAATGTCTCTCTGATAATATAGTGCATTGACTAAAACTAAAGGCATAAGCAATATAAAAACTGGTGAAATTAACGCAATACAAGCTCCAATCGCTAAGAAAATATGCCTCGCATCATATCTCCTATCCATCTCATTTCCCCCTTTTAATTTGTATTTCTCCCCCTATATAAATAATACCCTTTCTATTCCAAATAATCTAATTATTACTAATTTTCAAAGTAATGTAGGTGCTCTTAAATAGACAACCTGTTTTCTCTCGTTTTCCGATGCGCTTTGCACTAATTTTACTACATCATTTCCTACCTTCTATTTTTCGGTAACTTTGTGACTGTCGTCTGTCCGTCTCCCACCAGAAACATTAGATAACTTAATTCTTTCCTATTCGCAAATGCAGCTCTCCAGGATGCAATTTCAGGAGCCTTAGTACCGCTTAATTAGATGTATGCTAACTATTTTTCTGTCATTCCGCTCTGTTCAAAAACAGGAAAAATCCTTCCCTAATGGCATTTCTTTAAGTCAAAACACCTTGAACTCTGGGTTTACGGCAAGAAGAAAATTACATTCAAATTCACAGAAAACGCATTGTAACTACTACCATTTCTATCCACATTAGAGGCGATTTCTCAACATTCCCAACAATTTTGTTATCAACTTTTTATTTTGTACATATCTTCATGAACTTTTTGTGACGGCTATTTCTTTCCATTGTTTTTTAAAAATACGGTACTAAGATAGAGACTAAGAATAAAAAATGCTTTAAACACATTTGACTTACATTTATACAACTTCAATAAATTTGAAAGGGGTACAACTATGAAATTAAAAATGAAATGGGCATTATTCACAATGATTTTCACTATTGCCACTGTGCTAACTGGTTGTGAGCCACTATTAGTTTTAGATCCAAAAGGACCTCAGGCAAAAACGCAGGCTGATGATATCATGCTTTCCATTTGGCTTATGTCAGCTATTGTCCTCGTCGTTTTCGCCATCTTAATATTTGTGTTAATTAAATACCGTGCTTCTAAACAGAGTGAAGATTACGAGCCTCCTCATATTGAAGGAAGCCCCATTGTAGAAGCAATCTGTGTTGGAATTCCTATTATTATTGTTGTTTTTCTTTCCATAGTTTCTGTTAAAAGTAACTACGAAGTAGAGGCAATTCCCGCTGCATATGAGGATCAAGAACCATTAGTTATTTATGCTTCTTCTTCCAACTGGAAGTGGCATTTTAGTTATCCAGAAGAGGATATCGAGACAGTTAACTACTTATATATCCCTGCAAACCGTCCGATTGAATTTAAATTATATTCTTACGGACCTATCACTAGTTTTTGGATTCCACAACTAGGTGGCCAAAAATACGCGATGTCTGATATGGTCAATACTTTACACTTAGCCGCTGACCTTCCTGGGGAATTCATGGGAAGAAACGCAAACTTCAGTGGTGAAGGATTCGCGGAAAATACATTTGAAGTGACTGCAATGTCTCAAGCCGACTATGATGAATGGGTTGAGGAAGTGCATGAAACTGCCGCACCTCTGACAGAAGAAACGTTCGAGGAGTTATTAGAGCCTGGACATCTTGGCCGCTCCACATACACTGGAACACATTTAGAATTCTCCCCTGCACCTGATCATGACCATGGGTCAACTAATTCGGACGCAGAAGAATCTGAGCACGAAAATCATGGATCAACTAGTTCGGATGAGCAATCCACTCACGCTCATCATTGATACAAAATTTACAAGCTAAAGTATCGTAACAAACAATAGATTCTCGAAAGGAGTTACAAAAGTATGGATTTCTTTGAACGCTTTGCCGTACCACATCCAAGCTTTTTAATATACGGAGCAATGGTTAGTATTGGTCTAACCATGATTGCTATCGTCGTAGGTATTACCTATTTTAAAAAATGGGGTTACCTTTGGCGCGAATGGATAACCACTGTTGACCATAAACGAATCGGTATTATGTATTTGCTCACTGCTTTACTCATGCTATTTCGTGGGGGTGTAGATGCTATCATGTTACGTTATCAGCTATCTATGCCTGATAACAAATTTCTAGAATCCCAGCATTATAATGAAATCTTCAGTACACATGGGGTTGTGATGATCCTGTTTATGGCTATGCCATTCATCACGTTCTTCTTTAACTACCTTATACCGTTACAAATTGGTGCACGTGATGTAGCATTTCCACGCTTAAACGCACTAAGTTTTTGGTTATTCTTTATGGGGATGGGGTTATTCAACATCTCCTTCATCATCGGTGGATCACCTGATGCAGGTTGGACTTCTTATTTCCCACTTGCAGGTAATGAATTTAGTACGTCTGTAGGTACGAATTATTATATGATTGCGATCCAAATCGCTGGTATTGGTACGTTAATAACTGGTATTAACTTTATCACGACTATTCTTAAAATGAGAGCACCTGGGATGACATTGATGAAAATGCCTATGTTCACATGGTCTGCTTTTATCGCCAACGTCATCGTTGTATTTGCTTTCCCTGTTTTAACCGTAACACTTGCCATGGGAACCATGGATCGACTGTTTGGAACAAATTTCTTTACAACCGTTAATGGCGGGATGGATATGCTTTGGGCGAACTTGTTCTGGGTTTGGGGACATCCGGAAGTATATATCTTAATCTTACCGGCGTTTGGTCTTTATAGTGAGATCATTTCCACTTTTGCACGTCGAAATTTATATGGGTATAAATCGATGGTCGCTTCGATGGTCGCTATTTCTTTACTTTCCTTCCTTGTATGGGCACATCATTTCTTTACGATGGGTCAAGGAGCACTTACGAATAGTTTTTTCTCCATTACAACGATGATCATTGCTGTTCCAACCGGAGTTAAAATCTTTAACTGGTTGTTCACGCTTTGGAAAGGGAAAATTGAATTTACTACACCTATGTTATATTCGATGCTTTTCATTCCACTGTTTACATTAGGTGGAGTTACAGGGGTAATGCTTGCGATGTCCGCAGCAGACTACCAATATCATAATACGATGTTCTTAGTAGCTCACTTCCATAACGTTATTATTCCTGGGGTAGTTTTCGCCATGCTAGCAGGTCTCACGTACTATTGGCCAAAAATGTTCGGCTTTATGTTAAATGAGAAACTTGGAAAATGGACCGCATGGTTACTTTCTGTCGGCTTTGTCTTAGCCTTCATTCCAATGTACATTACTGGATTAGACGGCCAAGCACGTCGTATGTACACGTACTCTGAATCCACTGGATTCAGCATGTGGAATATGGTTTCATTTGTCGGTGCGGCTATTATGGCAATTGCCTTTGTCTTACTTGTCTACAATATCTACTATAGTATTCGGTATGCTTCTAGAGATATCGGTAGTGACCCGTGGGATGCACGTTCGCTTGAATGGGCTACACACACGCCAGTACCAGAGTACAATTTTGCTATTACACCAAAAGCTGTATCAACTCAAGCGTTTTGGGATGCGAAGAAAAATGGACATGAATTATTCCCAGGAAAATTGGAAAAAATTCATATGCCAAATAACAGCGGCTGGCCATTTATCATGAGTTGTATCTTCTTCGCGTTTGGATTTGCGATGGTATTCAGCATATGGCCGCTTGCGATTATCTCGTTAATTGGTATTTTAGGTTGTTTGACTTACCGTTCATTCGAGAAAGATCACGGACGCTACATTTCTGTTAAAGAAATTGAAGAAACAGAAGCAAAATTGCGAGGTGCTAAAAAATGAAGGTAAATAACTCTATTCCACTTGAATATAGTACGGAAGAAAATAGTTTGAAAATCTTAGGGTTTTGGATCTTCCTTGGTGCGGAAATTATGCTTTTCGCCACACTTTTCACATCGTATTTCACTTTAGTGAATCGAACTGGTGATGGACTTACTGGAGCAGAAGTATTTGAAATTACACCAGTATTAGTCGAAACCATCTTGCTTTTAACAAGTAGTTTTACAATTGGTCTAGGAATCCACGCGATGCGTCTAGGTAACAAAAAAGCAATGATGACATTCTTCTCCATCACTTTGCTTCTAGGTGCAGGATTCATAGGGTTCGAAGTTTTTGAGTTTGTTCATTATATCCATGAAGGCTTGACTCTACAAACGAGTGCTTTCTCTGCCATTTTACTAACCACACTAGGAACACATGGATTGCATGTTACGGTTGGTTTCTTTTGGGGATTATTCATCCTGTTACAAATCAAAAAACGAGGCTTGACTCCTGAGACAGCCAATAAATCTTTCATCTTTTCGCTTTATTGGCATTTCTTAGATGTTGTTTGGATCTTCATCTTTAGCTTCATCTACTTGAAAGGAATGATGTAACATGAAAGAATTATTCCCTCTTAAGCAAGTAATGGGCTTTGTATTTTCATTGATCCTTACCGCAGTGGCACTTTTGGTATACTTCATGGATATGTCGTTTTCAATTGGTATGACGGTTCTTCTCCTAACAGCATTTATACAAGCTGGACTTCAATTAGTTGTATTCATGCATGCCGGAGAAACAAATGATAAAAAATCTATCTACGCAAACATCTATTATGGATTAATCATCGCCTTGATAACCATTTTTGGTACACTGTTAGCATTGATCTGGGATATGTAAATAATCGTTTCAAAGAGGGCGTCTCTTCAGGCGCTCTCTTTTTTACATTTTCTAGAGTTTATAATCATTTCTTCTGAAGCAACTAGAATAAGTCCAATTAAAAAAATAAAAACTGCTCCCATTACCGTTCCAATACCTACCCCTATAACATTACTGTAGTCGCTTAGGAAAGCTCCGTACAAGAAAATAGCAATTCCAATAGTAAGCACTGTACCAGCTACGTACCTTGTTGCATTTAACATCTTCATATATGATTCCATTTCATCCATCCTCTCTCTCTTTATATTATTCACTTCGTTCACAAAATTGTCAATTTTTCTTTTTTGTAAGACTTTGTACAATAAAAAAGAACTGCTTCACCGTCTAATGACTCTGTAGCAATTCTAATCCTCATAATTCAGTTAGGCGTTAAATCTTCCCCAAAGATAGATACAGTTTGTCGGTCTGGTACGAAATCATGTCCGTTCCATTTCAATACATTTTGCACATATCCTATCCCATCGGCATGGTATCTCCCTGCGATTTTTTGTATGGCAGTTAGCTCATAAGTACCATCCCTTGCAAAGTCGATAGGATACAGGCCACTGACTGGGTCTACCCAACCCTCAATTGGCTCTTTCAGCGTTCCATCTTCGTTATAAATCTCCGATAAATATTCCTTCCCTTTATACATTAAATCCACTGTGTACTTCTTCTTTGGATTAGAGCTTATCACCGCTACTTTATATTGATTTTGATAATTCACTTCATACTTAGATTGTTCATTATATTCCTCTACATCGAACACTTGACGCATTTGTCCTTCCAAAGATGAAAAAACATATGCGTAAATGATGCCGCCGCTTCCTCCCGTATCTATGACGATTAAAATGTCATCCACTAGGTCTCCTGTAAAATCACCAAGAAATATTGTTGGGTTGTAGCCCACATTTTCTTTGAGAGAAATACTTTCGTACATATTGGTTTTTCCATTAAGTATATTTAGCGATATGTTTTGCCAGAACGGACTTCCCTGAGTCTTATCGCCTGTAAGGTAAACGGTGTCCATGAAGCCATCACCGGTCACGTCCCCTCTTTTCAAATCTATTACCTCTTGACCAGTAGAACTTAAGCGACTTAAAACCTGTTGTCTTTTGTCTAATAATTCTTCACTTGATGGATACTGCGAACGAAATGAAAGTACTTTATCATTGGAAGCTAAATTTTGTTCCAAATCTCCGACCTTCTTCTGAGCATCCAATAAATAATACAGATAATAAGCGAAGTCATTCGTTTGCATTAATCTCTCGTAATAGGCTTTTACTTTTCTAAAGTAATAAGGATAAACATCTCTTGCTATATCTAGTCTACCTTCACTAAAGCGATATACATCTACTTTGTAAGCCTCACCAGTATCATGTATCCAAACAGCAAGCTCGTATTGCCCATCCTCTCCATATTCCCCGGGCATATCTTCTACTTCTAATTTACTGTAAACAATATTATTAGTAGGCAATCGTACAAACCCACTATTTGTCCATTGCAATAAATCCAATTCTGCCCACACGGTACCTATTTGCCAACCCACAACTAAGGTACTCACCCAACTATCCGTGATTGGTGCTACTATTAAATCTAATATACCGTATCCATTTCCTTTTATATGGATTAACGGAAGCCATTGATCATTGATCATTTTTAATATCAAAATATAATTCTGTTCTTCATACTTGTAAGCTCCAATTAATTCGTTGAAATGATCGCCGTCGATATCTGCCAGTAATACAGCAAGTCTCTCTTGGGGCTTTGGTAATTTTAAAATCGTGGCATTCGGCGGTAAAAAGTTCTTTAGCACATCTACATAATTGTTCATGGTACACCCCTCTCAAATTATCATATGCTTAGAAATGAAAGGATTGAACATTTTTTGTAACGACATAACACTTACTATATATGTAAAAAAACAAACAGAAGCCAAAGAGGACTTTCATACTCTTTGGCTTCTTCGTTTCATTCAATCTCCATATTATTCTGCTGGATTTTCAATAGGAGTAACTACTGGTGCCTCTTCTGATTCCTTAGCTGGTTCTTCTGCTGGCTGTTCAACAGATGGTTGTGCTGATGGTGCCGCTACGTTGATATACAGTTTACCGGCAGCTAATTGGCGTGTTTCATTGTTGAAACTGTCAAGAGCTTTTACTTCGATTTGTGCACCGTCTGCTACTGTTCCGTATGGTACTGTCCAGTAACCAACGTAATGACCTGTGCTTTGCTCCATCATTGGTAATTCAGTTGCATTTTGAACTTGTCCACCTACATTTGTTAGTGGCATGTGGATAACGAATGTCGCTTTCAATCCAGGCTCACTATCAAATTCGATTTTGACGCTTCTACCTGTTGTAAGGTAAAGGTCTCCTTCAGGTTTCAAGTTCCCAATGACTGGTGCATCGAAGTCTGCTTGAACTGTGATTTTTGTCGAGATACGGTTGTTTGCTTTGTCGCGTGCAACAACTGTTATTTCATTTGCGCCGTTATCAAGGATAATACGCTTTGAATATTTCCCGTTGACGACTGGAGCGTCTTGACCGTTAACTCGTACCCAGTCAAGGTTTGCATCTGTAACCGTTCCTTCGACTGTAACTGTTTCACGGTTTGTTTTGTCACCGTTTTTCGGACTTGTAATTGTCAGATTAGGCTTCACCGTGTCTAAGATGACTGTGACAGGAGCTGATTCACCTGTTACTTTGCCATTTAATTTAGAAACTGCTGTGAATTCATTGGAACCTTCTACTAAGGTAGCAGGGATTGTGAATTTACCGTCGTTACCTACGACGATAGATGCTACTTCTGCACCGTTTTGTTTCAACTGGAGTGTCGTTGTTGGTGATGCAGTACCTTCAATTGTAATAGCCGTATCACTTGTTGTTACATTAACTGCTGGTGAAGTGATGACCGGCGCATTTACTTCATAGCTTACGCGAGCACGGATCATGTAGTTTCCTTCAGCAGTTGGTGATGGAGACCAAGCACCAGATACGCCTTGGTAGCTTCTTCCCGCGTTCGTACCGTCTTCATCCGTTGCAAGACCAGGGGTATTTGGATTTGCAAATGTTTGACGGTATACCATGAAGAAATCGCCATTTACTACGATGTTGTGATCAGTTAAGTCCACAACTGTCCACTGACCGTTTCGTAATGCTGTTGCATTGACAGGACCCGCAAGCATTTTACCAGGAGTTCCGTCCGCACCCGTTGCATCCCATACTTCGACTGCGAATGCAGTTCCACCAGGGACTGGCCATTCAGTTGTCCAGAAGCGGAATACGCCATCTGTTACAATACCACTTTCTTTTCCTTCTGGAAGTGACATTTTCACTGCCCATGCATTTCCTGCAGCGTTGAAAGCACGTGCGTTTTCAGGTGTACCATCGTCATAACCGATTTCTCCACCAGGAACTGTGTAGAATGGCTCGAGCGTGATGTTTTGTGTTGTTGCTTCATCACCGATTATCACTGCTACTTCTTGGCCATGGTAGCCGCGAGCGATAACTTTCAATGTGTAGTCGCCTTCGTATGCAGTGATGGAGTAGTTACCAGCTGCATCTGTTGTCACAGGTGAGATATTTGCATCTTCGACAAGTAGAAGCGTTGCTCCTTCAATGCCTTCACCCGTTGATTGGTCAGTAATTGTACCACTCACAGTATTTTGAGCTACTTCGTCCAAAGTGAAATTGGCAGTTGTTGTGCCATCTGCTTCGATTGTGACAGCTTGTTCTTCCGAAGTAAATCCGTAAGCTTCTGCTTTCACTGTGAATGTTCCTGCCCCGAGTGTTAATGAATAGGAACCGTCAGCTGGGTTTGAATAAACTGAACGTCCAGATTCTAGTACACTAACTTGAGCACCTAAAGGTAGAAGTGTTGGATTATTAATTGTTTCTACTACTGGTGGCGCTTCTTTTACAGGTAAAACAGGTTTAATTGATTTTGGATCGATTGTTTCTTTTAATGCATCTTTATCTTTACCATTTCCGTTATTACCTTTATTTCCATTGTTTACACTGTTTTTATTGTTACCGTTGTTACCATTGTTGTTGCCTTTTCCTTTTGAAACTTTGCCAGTTTGCGAAATGTCAGTTAGAGCAACATCATCAATATACCAGCCGTCTCTTTGTACGCTACCATCAGAGAATGCATTGAATCCAATATAGATACGTTGACCTGCATATGCAGACAAATCAACTTCTGCACTAATCCAACCATTGGATAGACCTTGAACCATTAGTAATTGGGTCCAGTTTTGCTGATCTGTAGAAACGAATACGTGACCGTAATCCCAAGCTCTTCCTGAAGAAGACTGCTCGAAGTTATGCCACTGTTTGAACTGCAAGAAAGAATTTCCTTCTGGCAGGTCGATTGGAGGTGCAACAAGTGTTGCGTTCATACGGTTTGCGTACAGCCCAGATAAGTTTGTAGCGTATACCTTTTCTCCAGAAGCAGCATTTCCTGGGCCAGATGTTGGTACGCCCCAATCCCAACTGTTTTGATCTCCAAAGGAATACCAACCAATTGGCTGTGCTTCGAAGTTTTCAAAGTATCCAACCGTAATACCTGGTTTTACTTGAATGACATATTCTTCACTACTTACTTCATTGTTACCAAAGTCATTGATTGTCCATTTGTACTTGAATGCGTTACCTGAGATTAAATCACCTGGAATCACAACTCCGAACACACCAGATTTGTAATCGCCAGATTTACGTCCAGCTTCGATTGCTTGCCAAGCACCATTTGCATCCTTGTAGTTTAGTACAACAGATGCAACGCTGATGTTATCACTAACTGTAATTGACAAATCTAAATCCATACCTGCATATGTTTCACGAGGTGCTGTATGCTCGAATACCGGGGCTTCACTATCATCACCTTGTTTTGTTACTTGACCTTTCAATGTTCCAAGTCCAGTGATGATAGAAGATACAGCCTCATAAGCATCTACTAGTCCATAGCCATATCCATGGTTAGGAACTGTTGTATATTGAGCATCTGTTAATGGATTTGCTGTGTTGAGTAGGATTTCTTCCATTTCATCCACTGTTAGGTTTGCGTCAACTTGTCGAAGGAGTGCCGCAACGCCCGAAACAGCTGGTCCTGCCATAGATGTCCCGTTCCAACCACCTTCATAACCACCACCTGGTATAGATGAACGAATGTTCACGCCTGGTGCTGAGATGTCTGGTTTAATTTCAGCGTATGGTGAAGGTCCACGAAGGGAGAAGCTTCCCACTTTGTTATTAATGTCAGTTGCACCTGTTGCAAATGACTCAGGATAATTTGCTGGTGCCGCTACAGATCCAGCACCACCTGGATTTGAAAGCGTTGTGTTTCCTGCAGAGAATTCAGGGAAAATTTCTGCTGCGCGCCAGTTGATGACAACGTCACGGTACCATTCATCAAGACCAGGTCCGCCTCCCCAGGAGTTATTGACAACGTCTGGAGCCATGTCAACTCGTGCATTTCCATTGGCATCAGTCGGTGCTAAAATCCATTGTGCAGCTTCCAGTAGATCTGCGTCTGTTCCCCCGTTTGCTGTAAATGCCTTTACTGCGATAAATTTAGCTCCAGGAGCAACACCAATTTGATTCGTTCCATTTGGTTCACTACCAACCATAGTTCCCGTTACATGCGTACCGTGGTCATTATCGTCATACGGCGTAGCTCGTCCAGCTGTTGCATCAAACCAGTTAAAGTTATGAGAGACTTGACCATTTGCTGCATTGTAGCCTCGGTACTTTTCTTTTAAAGCCGGGTGATCCCATTGAACCCCAGTATCAATGCTAGCTACAACAGTTCCTGCTCCGTCAATACCCATTGCCCAAACGTCAGGAGCTTTGACACGTTCAATGCTCCACTCTATGTTTGCGATTTCTGCTTTAGGAGCAACGGCATTCTCAGTTTTTGTTGTAAATAACTGACGAGTTTCATTCGGTAAAATCTTTTCAACTTCAGGGAATGTTGCTAGTTTCTCAGCAACTTCTTTTGTTGCTGTTACTGCCATCCCATTCACAATATAATATGACTCTATATCTTTTGCATTTCCCTTAGCTACTTCTTGTTCTAAGAATTGTTTAACTGTTTCTTGTGACTCAAGAGAAGTTATCTTCAATTCGCTTACTACTGAGGAGCGCTGAAGAAGTTTCGCATTGTGCGCAGATAAGTTTGCAGCATCCGCACCTTTTCGAGCTTCCGTAGCCACTTCTTTTACATCTGCTTTTTCTTTAAATTTGATTAAGAAAGTAACTTTATCATCTTCTTTAAAGTTTGCCAGTAAACGGCTACTTAACTTATCTTTTACGAGAATCGTGCTAGGACTTGAATCTCTAAAAGATTGGTGAAGCTTACTAGTGGTTTCCGCACTCACTACATTTGGAGCAATTAATGAAAATGTTAAAAGTAAAGATGCTGTCATACTAAGTGCCTTAGTTGAACTGTTTCTCCTTCTCAAATTCCATTCCTCCCTTGAATTTTACTAAGATTTTATTACTGTACGAGAAACTAATGGTCTTTTATATTAATCTAAAAAGACCGCAAAAAAACACCTTCTCCCCCTTTCCTAAACAGTCATTTAGGTAAACAGAATCAATGGTGTGGATCAAGAATCTCTGGTTGTAAACAAAACTATATATGAATAGAAATAGAAATTTTGTCGAATTAGGTCGTTATTTTTTGTATTTTTCAGAAATAATAGTTTCTTACTATTTTATGCTATTTATTTTATAGGTAATAAGTGATGCATACAATACTTTTGGAAATATAAAGAAGATATTAGAATCGTTGGTACGATTAGTAAATCAAATATAATCATTTTCTTATTAATATAATTTAATTTTCTTGCTTTTTAAAAAAATAATCATTTAAACCTACTTTTTTTAAGTAGGATATTTCACTATTTTTTAACTTCAACGAAATTAGTGCTTTATTCCCATATAAACAGATTTAGTTCCTGTTTGCTTTTCATTTATAAAATCCTTTAAATAAACGATCATGCTAGAAAATTTTGTATTTTACTTTTCACTATTATGGTTATTTAATCACTATATTTATCTACATGTCTTTTTATCCAATTAATATTTTATAAAAATATGGTCCATCTCAAAGCAATGATTATTTAATGTACAACGAAGATTAATATACTCAAGCTTAGTAGTAATTTTATTTATTAAATTAGTTAGATTCGAGATTGATCCAGACGAAATTTCCTTTCTTCAACACTTATATTCCTGTATTCGGACTAGGAAAGCAGATTTCTTCGTCAGCCGCAGTCTTTCGGTTCTCACGTATGTTATACGTTCCGAGCCTCTCTTCTTTGCTTCCTCGAACTCTTTGCCCCTCCACTTTCTCGCACACTTTTCTATAAATAAAATAAATGTTGCCTTCGATTTTCTTTTCGAACACAAAAAAAGCCGCTACCGATTACTCGGTAACGACTTCTTGGTGCCCAGCGACGTCCTACTCTTGCAGGGGGAAACCCCCAACTACCATCGGCGCTGAAGAGCTTAACTTCCGTGTTCGGTATGGGAACGGGTGTGACCTCTTCGCCATCATCACTAGACTTTGAGTTGTTCACTCAAAACTGGATAAAAGACATTGAATTCTTCAAATTCTATTTTGGTTAAGTCCTCGATCGATTAGTATTCGTCAGCTGCACGTGTCGCCACGCTTCCACCCCGAACCTATCTACCTCATCGTCTTTGAGGGATCTTACTTACTTGCGTAATGGGAAATCTCATCTTGAGGGGGGCTTCGTGCTTAGATGCTTTCAGCACTTATCCCGTCCACACATAGCTACCCAGCGATGCTCTTGGCAGAACAACTGGTACACCAGCGGTGTGTCCATCCCGGTCCTCTCGTACTAAGGACAGCTCCTCTCAAATTTCCTACGCCCACGACGGATAGGGACCGAACTGTCTCACGACGTTCTGAACCCAGCTCGCGTACCGCTTTAATGGGCGAACAGCCCAACCCTTGGGACCGACTACAGCCCCAGGATGCGATGAGCCGACATCGAGGTGCCAAACCTCCCCGTCGATGTGGACTCTTGGGGGAGATAAGCCTGTTATCCCCGGGGTAGCTTTTATCCGTTGAGCGATGGCCCTTCCATGCGGAACCACCGGATCACTAAGCCCGTCTTTCGACCCTGCTCGACTTGTAGGTCTCGCAGTCAAGCTCCCTTCTGCCTTTACACTCTTCGAATGATTTCCAACCATTCTGAGGGAACCTTTGGGCGCCTCCGTTACACTTTAGGAGGCGACCGCCCCAGTCAAACTACCCGCCTGACACTGTCTCCTACCCGGGTTACGGGTATGGGTTAGAATTTCAATACAACCAGGGCAGTATCCCACCGACGCCTCCTCCGAAGCTGGCGCTCCGGGCTCTAAGGCTCCTGCCTATCCTGTACAAGTTGCACCAAAATTCAATATCAAGCTATAGTAAAGCTCCACGGGGTCTTTCCGTCCTGTCGCGGGTAACCTGCATCTTCACAGGTACTATAATTTCACCGAGTCTCTCGTTGAGACAGTGCCCAGATCGTTACGCCTTTCGTGCGGGTCGGAACTTACCCGACAAGGAATTTCGCTACCTTAGGACCGTTATAGTTACGGCCGCCGTTTACTGGGGCTTCAATTCGCACCTTCGCTTGCGCTAAGCACTCCTCTTAACCTTCCAGCACCGGGCAGGCGTCAGCCCCTATACTTCACCTTACGGTTTTGCAGAGACCTGTGTTTTTGCTAAACAGTCGCCTGGGCCTATTCACTGCGGCTCTTCTAGGCTATTCACCCAAAAGAGCACCCCTTCTCCCGAAGTTACGGGGTCATTTTGCCGAGTTCCTTAACGAGAGTTCTCTCGCTCACCTTAGGATTCTCTCCTCGACTACCTGTGTCGGTTTGCGGTACGGGCACCTATCACCTCGCTAGAGGCTTTTCTTGGCAGTGTGAAATCAGGAACTTCGGACTAAGTCCTCGCCATCACAGCTCAATGTTATAGAATGCGGATTTTCCTACATTCACACCTTACTGCTTGGACGTGCATAACCAACAGCACGCTTACCCTATCCTTCTGCGTCCCCCCATTACTCAAACGGTGGTTTGGTGGTACAGGAATATCAACCTGTTGTCCATCGTCTACGCCTATCGGCCTCGACTTAGGTCCCGACTAACCCTGAGCGGACGAGCCTTCCTCAGGAAACCTTAGTCATACGGTGGACGGGATTCTCACCCGTCTTTCGCTACTCATACCGGCATTCTCACTTCTAAGCGCTCCACCAGTCCTTCCGGTCTGACTTCAACGCCCTTAGAACGCTCTCCTACCACTGATACCAAAGGTATCAATCCACAGCTTCGGTGATTTGTTTAGCCCCGATACATTTTCGGCGCAGCGTCACTCGACCAGTGAGCTATTACGCACTCTTTAAATGATGGCTGCTTCTAAGCCAACATCCTGGTTGTCTAAGCAACGCCACATCCTTTTCCACTTAACAAATACTTTGGGACCTTAGCTGGTGGTCTGGGCTGTTTCCCTCTTGACTACGGATCTTATCACTCGCAGTCTGACTCCCAAACATAAATCATTGGCATTCGGAGTTTGTCTGAATTCGGTAACCCGGGATGGGCCCCTAGTCCAAACAGTGCTCTACCTCCAAGATTCTTAACGTTTGAGGCTAGCCCTAAAGCTATTTCGGAGAGAACCAGCTATCTCCAGGTTCGATTGGAATTTCTCCGCTACCCACACCTCATCCCCGCACTTTTCAACGTGCGTGGGTTCGGACCTCCAGTAAGTGTTACCTTACCTTCATCCTGGACATGGGTAGATCACCTGGTTTCGGGTCTACGACCACATACTCATTCGCCCTATTCAGACTCGCTTTCGCTGCGGCTCCGTCTTCTCAACTTAACCTTGCATGTAATCGTAACTCGCCGGTTCATTCTACAAAAGGCACGCTATCACCCATTAACGGGCTCTAACTACTTGTAGGCACACGGTTTCAGGATCTATTTCACTCCCCTTCCGGGGTGCTTTTCACCTTTCCCTCACGGTACTGGTTCACTATCGGTCACTAGGTAGTATTTAGCCTTGGGAGATGGTCCTCCCAGATTCCGACGGAATTTCACGTGTTCCGCCGTACTCAGGATACACTCAAGAGAGAATGAACTTTTGACTACGGGGCTTTTACCCTATCCTGCGGACCTTTCCAGATCGCTTCGTCTAGCTCATTCCTTTGTAACTCTATGTAGAGTGTCCTACAACCCCAAGAGGCAAGCCTCTTGGTTTGGGCTATTCCCGTTTCGCTCGCCGCTACTCAGGGAATCGATTTTTCTTTCTCTTCCTCCAGGTACTTAGATGTTTCAGTTCCCTGGGTGTGCCACAGATACGCTATGTATTCACGTAAATGTACTGCTCCATTACGAACAGTGGGTTTCCCCATTCGGAAATCTCCGGATCAAAGCTCACTTACAGCTCCCCGAAGCATATCGGTGTTAGTGCCGTCCTTCTTCGGCTCCTAGTGCCAAGGCATTCACCGTGCGCCCTTATTAACTTAACCTAATATGGCTTCCAATTACTTGGAGTCCATTCAAAATTAGTAGTTAAAAGTACTACACAATCTATAATCACCGAAGTGATTACAAATTGAATTTCTTGAATTTGTTTCTTTCAATGTCGTTTTATCCAGTTTTCAAAGAACAAGTTTTCAAATGCTCATAAAAATGAACATTCAAAACTGAACTGCAAAACGTTAAGATACAGATAAAAATCTGTATTCCGTAATATATCCTTAGAAAGGAGGTGATCCAGCCGCACCTTCCGATACGGCTACCTTGTTACGACTTCACCCCAATCATCTGTCCCACCTTCGGCGGCTGGCTCCCGTAAGGGTTACCCCACCGACTTCGGGTGTTACAAACTCTC
The DNA here is from genome assembly GCF_038637725.1 of Psychrobacillus sp. FSL H8-0483. Lineage (NCBI taxonomy): Bacteria > Bacillati > Bacillota > Bacilli > Caryophanales > Bacillaceae > Psychrobacillus > Psychrobacillus sp. FSL H8-0483. The sequence continues at coordinate 422,310 of NZ_CP152052.1, read as the reverse complement.
GTGGTGTGACGGGCGGTGTGTACAAGGCCCGGGAACGTATTCACCGTGGCATGCTGATCCACGATTACTAGCGATTCCGGCTTCATGTAGGCGAGTTGCAGCCTACAATCCGAACTGAGAACGGTTTTATGGGATTAGCTCACCCTCGCGGGGTTGCGACCCTCTGTACCGTCCATTGTAGCACGTGTGTAGCCCAGGTCATAAGGGGCATGATGATTTGACGTCATCCCCACCTTCCTCCGGTTTATCACCGGCAGTCACCTTAGAGTGCCCAACTGAATGCTGGCAACTAAGATCAAGGGTTGCGCTCGTTGCGGGACTTAACCCAACATCTCACGACACGAGCTGACGACAACCATGCACCACCTGTCACCGCTGTCCCCGAAGGGAAAGATCTATCTCTAGAACGGTCAGCGGGATGTCAAGACCTGGTAAGGTTCTTCGCGTTGCTTCGAATTAAACCACATGCTCCACCGCTTGTGCGGGCCCCCGTCAATTCCTTTGAGTTTCAGTCTTGCGACCGTACTCCCCAGGCGGAGTGCTTAATGCGTTAGCTGCAGCACTAAGGGGCGGAAACCCCCTAACACTTAGCACTCATCGTTTACGGCGTGGACTACCAGGGTATCTAATCCTGTTTGCTCCCCACGCTTTCGCGCCTCAGCGTCAGTTACAGACCAGAAAGCCGCCTTCGCCACTGGTGTTCCTCCAAATCTCTACGCATTTCACCGCTACACTTGGAATTCCGCTTTCCTCTTCTGTACTCAAGTCCCCCAGTTTCCAATGACCTTCCACGGTTGAGCCGTGGGATTTCACATCAGACTTAAAGGACCGCCTGCGCGCGCTTTACGCCCAATAATTCCGGACAACGCTTGCCACCTACGTATTACCGCGGCTGCTGGCACGTAGTTAGCCGTGGCTTTCTAATAAGGTACCGTCAAGGTACGAGCAGTTACTCTCGTACTTGTTCTTCCCTTACAACAGAGTTTTACGATCCGAAAACCTTCTTCACTCACGCGGCATTGCTCCATCAGACTTTCGTCCATTGTGGAAGATTCCCTACTGCTGCCTCCCGTAGGAGTCTGGGCCGTGTCTCAGTCCCAGTGTGGCCGATCACCCTCTCAGGTCGGCTACGCATCGTCGCCTTGGTAGGCCGTTACCCTACCAACTAGCTAATGCGCCGCGGGCCCATCCTGTAGTGACAGCCGAAACCGTCTTTTAACATTTCCACATGTGAGGAAATGGATTATTTGGTATTAGCCCCGGTTTCCCGGAGTTATCCCAATCTACAGGGCAGGTTGCCCACGTGTTACTCACCCGTCCGCCGCTAAATCAGAAGAAGCAAGCTTCTTCGTCATTCGCTCGACTTGCATGTATTAGGCATGCCGCCAGCGTTCGTCCTGAGCCAGGATCAAACTCTCCATAATAGAGAACTTAAAAAGCTCATTTGTTTTGCTGGCATCATCATTAAATGATGTCAAAAATTGTTGCTATCAAACTAACCGAAGTTAGTCTTTCAAGCTATATGTCTTAACGTTTTGCATGTTCAGTTTTCAATGTTCATGTTGTTGTCTCGTTTTGACGACTTTTATATCATAACAAATTCCGTTATTAATGTCAATAACTTTTTTAATTTGTTTTTTCTAGGAAAGTCATTAATTAAAAAGAGAACTTTATTAATATACCACCCTTTGAATGCATTAGCAAGCTTTTTTTACAATAACTTTAAAATACTTTCAAGACCCTAACTGACACAGTATATAGGGGAATTTATTAAGCGAGATACTACTAGTAGAACCTTATAATTTCTTATATCAAGTATGAAAAGGTCACTCTAGACATCTTTTCTTTCAGCTGTAGGATAATTCAATACATAATCTACTATAACATTTGCTAACGTTATATCCTCGAAGACTTCGTCCTCTGCTTTCAAGTTCACCTATGTTGTCAACATTAGACTGCACTTCCCGTTACGCATGTAATTAGCAAAGAATAACTTTTCACCTTCCGGCTTAATTCGTAGTAGACAACCTTATAAGTAATATACTTTCTGTGTAGTAGCTCATTTACAACATCTTCAAACTTTCGTAACAGCTACTAATTGGAAGGAAGACGAGACCAAATCATGTTTAACCGAGATCACTTCACCTGCAACTAAACAAAAAAAGCCGCTACCGATTACTCGGTAACGACTTCTTAGTGCCCAGCGACGTCCTACTCTTGCAGGGGGAAACCCCCAACTACCATCGGCGCTGAAGAGCTTAACTTCCGTGTTCGGTATGGGAACGGGTGTGACCTCTTCGCCATCATCACTAGACCTTGAGTTGTTCACTCAAAACTGGATAAAAGACATTGAATTCTTCAAATTCTATTTTGGTTAAGTCCTCGATCGATTAGTATTCGTCAGCTGCACGTGTCGCCACGCTTCCACCCCGAACCTATCTACCTCATCGTCTTTGAGGGATCTTACTTACTTGCGTAATGGGAAATCTCATCTTGAGGGGGGCTTCGTGCTTAGATGCTTTCAGCACTTATCCCGTCCACACATAGCTACCCAGCGATGCTCTTGGCAGAACAACTGGTACACCAGCGGTGTGTCCATCCCGGTCCTCTCGTACTAAGGACAGCTCCTCTCAAATTTCCTACGCCCACGACGGATAGGGACCGAACTGTCTCACGACGTTCTGAACCCAGCTCGCGTACCGCTTTAATGGGCGAACAGCCCAACCCTTGGGACCGACTACAGCCCCAGGATGCGATGAGCCGACATCGAGGTGCCAAACCTCCCCGTCGATGTGGACTCTTGGGGGAGATAAGCCTGTTATCCCCGGGGTAGCTTTTATCCGTTGAGCGATGGCCCTTCCATGCGGAACCACCGGATCACTAAGCCCGTCTTTCGACCCTGCTCGACTTGTAGGTCTCGCAGTCAAGCTCCCTTCTGCCTTTACACTCTTCGAATGATTTCCAACCATTCTGAGGGAACCTTTGGGCGCCTCCGTTACACTTTAGGAGGCGACCGCCCCAGTCAAACTACCCGCCTGACACTGTCTCCTACCCGGGTTACGGGTATGGGTTAGAATTTCAATACAACCAGGGCAGTATCCCACCGACGCCTCCTCCGAAGCTGGCGCTCCGGGCTCTAAGGCTCCTGCCTATCCTGTACAAGTTGCACCAAAATTCAATATCAAGCTATAGTAAAGCTCCACGGGGTCTTTCCGTCCTGTCGCGGGTAACCTGCATCTTCACAGGTACTATAATTTCACCGAGTCTCTCGTTGAGACAGTGCCCAGATCGTTACGCCTTTCGTGCGGGTCGGAACTTACCCGACAAGGAATTTCGCTACCTTAGGACCGTTATAGTTACGGCCGCCGTTTACTGGGGCTTCAATTCGCACCTTCGCTTGCGCTAAGCACTCCTCTTAACCTTCCAGCACCGGGCAGGCGTCAGCCCCTATACTTCACCTTACGGTTTTGCAGAGACCTGTGTTTTTGCTAAACAGTCGCCTGGGCCTATTCACTGCGGCTCTTCTAGGCTATTCACCCAAAAGAGCACCCCTTCTCCCGAAGTTACGGGGTCATTTTGCCGAGTTCCTTAACGAGAGTTCTCTCGCTCACCTTAGGATTCTCTCCTCGACTACCTGTGTCGGTTTGCGGTACGGGCACCTATCACCTCGCTAGAGGCTTTTCTTGGCAGTGTGAAATCAGGAACTTCGGACTAAGTCCTCGCCATCACAGCTCAATGTTATAGAATGCGGATTTTCCTACATTCACACCTTACTGCTTGGACGTGCATAACCAACAGCACGCTTACCCTATCCTTCTGCGTCCCCCCATTACTCAAACGGTGGTTTGGTGGTACAGGAATATCAACCTGTTGTCCATCGTCTACGCCTATCGGCCTCGACTTAGGTCCCGACTAACCCTGAGCGGACGAGCCTTCCTCAGGAAACCTTAGTCATACGGTGGACGGGATTCTCACCCGTCTTTCGCTACTCATACCGGCATTCTCACTTCTAAGCGCTCCACCAGTCCTTCCGGTCTGACTTCAACGCCCTTAGAACGCTCTCCTACCACTGATACCAAAGGTATCAATCCACAGCTTCGGTGATTTGTTTAGCCCCGATACATTTTCGGCGCAGCGTCACTCGACCAGTGAGCTATTACGCACTCTTTAAATGATGGCTGCTTCTAAGCCAACATCCTGGTTGTCTAAGCAACGCCACATCCTTTTCCACTTAACAAATACTTTGGGACCTTAGCTGGTGGTCTGGGCTGTTTCCCTCTTGACTACGGATCTTATCACTCGCAGTCTGACTCCCAAACATAAATCATTGGCATTCGGAGTTTGTCTGAATTCGGTAACCCGGGATGGGCCCCTAGTCCAAACAGTGCTCTACCTCCAAGATTCTTAACGTTTGAGGCTAGCCCTAAAGCTATTTCGGAGAGAACCAGCTATCTCCAGGTTCGATTGGAATTTCTCCGCTACCCACACCTCATCCCCGCACTTTTCAACGTGCGTGGGTTCGGACCTCCAGTAAGTGTTACCTTACCTTCATCCTGGACATGGGTAGATCACCTGGTTTCGGGTCTACGACCACATACTCATTCGCCCTATTCAGACTCGCTTTCGCTGCGGCTCCGTCTTCTCAACTTAACCTTGCATGTAATCGTAACTCGCCGGTTCATTCTACAAAAGGCACGCTATCACCCATTAACGGGCTCTAACTACTTGTAGGCACACGGTTTCAGGATCTATTTCACTCCCCTTCCGGGGTGCTTTTCACCTTTCCCTCACGGTACTGGTTCACTATCGG